>WRMC01000003.1 GCA_009777335.1 Treponema sp.
AAATTATAAAAAAGACTTGACAAACTATATCGGGTACGATATAATAAAACATATAGGAAATTGAAAATCCTATAAAAAAACATGAAGGAAGGAAGGAAGAAAAGATGATTGACTACAGAGCAGAAATAAGAGAAAGAATTGCGGAAGTCGATGCTAACCCCGAAGTATGGGAAATTATGGAATTATTCCTAGATGACCCCGGTGGTGACGTTGATGCTTACACCTTAGAAGACTTGGCAGAAGTCTTTGATGGCAACCACGAAAAAGCACAGAAAATCATTGACATGGCTTATCAGTGGCTCATCGAGGTTGACAGGGCCAATGCTCAATATGAGAAGTACCTAGATGCCCAGATGGAAAAAGTCTACGACTACCTTGATACCCTTAAAAAAGAGGCGGTGGAAGCATGAAGAAAAAAGAATCCACCTACTACGGCGTTATCAGTGAGTTTTACAGCGATGGAACCGTTAAGGCTTGCATCATCGACCGCATTACCAATGAGAGACCAAAGAGCCAGCACAGGAAAACATCCATAGCAGATTTTTACGTTGACTGGTTCCCCACCTTAGCAGAGGCCGAGGGCCACCTACAACTAGCGAGGGTAGCATGAGCAATACAACAATCCAGCAGAAAGTAGACTTATTTGATTCGTTGACCGAGCATCTTTTATCCCTTGACGATGAAGAAGCTGTTAGTGAGGTCTTAGCGAATGACTTCCACAAAAACCCCACATTGTTCCTCGATTATGTTGGGTATCTAACCCATACCTACATGAAAGAAAGTACAAGGAACCCCGGACGCAAACTTGTCCAGTTGCTCATATCTATGATTATGGAGGGGCTTGCACAGGGAAGGGAGATGCTACGCCAAAGCAAGGAAGCAGTATCAAAAAAGAAGGAAGCCCTATGTATGACACCTTGAAGGGAACCAAAAAGCTAGGTAATTACACTTACCCCTGTGAAGAGGCTGCGTGGCATGCCGCTAACCCACCCCCGAGTGAAGCTGTATTTTATGAGCGGTGGAAAGCCTCCAAAGAAGGGCGACTAACCTTAATGGAAAGTGAGCTGAATAGTTACCCGAGCCTCCAGGACTTTATGGACTATTGCAATAACCAGTCTGACATCCCCTTTGAAGATTTTCAACATGGTAGTCCAGTTTATAAGTGTCCCGAGGTGTTTTACGAACACGCTGAATATCTGCTCGACTATTTGGAAGAGGACCTTACCATCGAAGAGCTGGCATGGGTAACCAATTCAATAGCCTTAGTCAAAAAATACCATGAGCTTTATACCATGGGGACCGAAATCAAAAAAGTATGGGATAAAAAACTGGAATTAGTAGAAACCAGATAACCATTATACAAGGAGAAAGACAATGGCAACATTTAGACCTGCAAACAAAAAACAGCAGAAACTACGGCTAGGTATTACAGGGCTGGCAGGGTCTGGTAAGACCTACAGTGCCCTACGGATTGCCTCTGGCATGGGTGAAAAGATAGCGGTCATAGATTCCGAACATTCCAGTTCTGAATTATACGCCTCCAAGTTCGCCTTTGACCTTTGTGCATTAGATACCTTTTCCATCGAAGAGTATGTAGATGCCATTGTATCGGCAGGTAATCTGGGCTATGACGTTATCATCATAGACAGCCTAAGCCATGCCTGGGAAAAGTTACTTGAGCGGGTGGACATGATTGCAGACCAGCGGTATCGAGGGAATACCTTCCGGGCCTGGGCAGAAGGTGGAGAATTACAAAAGAAACTGGTTGAGGCCATGTTATCATCCCCCTGTCATATCATTGCCACCATACGGACCAAGGCCGAGTATGCCGTCAACAATGACAATGGGAAAACCCAGATAACGAAACTGGGCACCGCCCCGAAGCAACGTGAGGGCCTTGAATATGAACTGTCCCTTGTGATGGAGATGTCCCAGAAACATACCGGGTTTATCAGTAAAGACCGCACGGGAAAGTTCCAAGATAAATATATCGAATTGCCCGGTGAAGACTTCGGCAAAGACCTTATAGCCTGGCTGAATGAGGGTGATATCCCCGATGAGCCACAGCCGAAAGCCCCGGACAATCCCGGAGAAACATTACAAAAAAGCCGTGAAGAAATGGTAAAGCAGTACCGTGTTCATGATGCGGAATTAAAAAACTTGTTGGAATCGTGCTATGAGGACGGTGCGAACATATTCGCTGAATCCGAGGTAGCAGGAGTTAAAGCATCACTAGCAAGCCTGAAAGGCAAGAACCCCCAGGAATGTATCGAAGAAATCCTAAAACTAATCGCAACAGCCAAGGCCACCATTGAGAAACGCCTTTCCGCCTCTAAAGAAGAGCCCATGAGTTTCGTTAAGGGCTTTGAAGACAGGCTGGCAAAAAAGGAAAACCCCGAACCCCCCTTTGAGGATGATATCCCCGAAATAACCGAAGAAGAGGAATTGTCTGGTGATGAATTACCTATATTCTAAAAGGAGAACCCGTGAACGATTTGAACAATGTTACCCTGACAGGGCGACTGACAAGGGATGCGTTAATGAAGTATTCCACCGATGGCCTTGCGATGTGCAAGTTTTCCATCGCTGTCAATCGCAGAAAGAGACAAGAGGGCAGTGATGTCTATACAGACGATGCCCATTTCTTCGACATCGTAATTTGGGGAAGGATGGGTGAGTCTCTGCACAAGTTTTTAATAAAAGGTAAGCCCGTAGGCATCGCTGGGGAGTTGCGTCAATACCGTTACCAGAAAGACGATGGTTCCAGACAGTCAAGGGTGGAGATACACGCTCATCATGTAAAACTGCTGGACAGCAATACTAATCATAACTATGCAGATGCCCAAGAAGAAACGGACGAGGATGTGCCGTTTTAACAGATCCAAGGGAGAGGGGATAAAGGGAGAATATGAGGCAATTTAGTACCTTCCGCATGAGTGAGACCACACATAACCAGATATCTACTCTACCAGAAGATATGCGGTTGCGGTATTACGAGGCGGTATGTAATTACGGGTTGTATGGGATAGAACCAGACTTCCAGGGCGTTGAGCAATCTATATGGATACCCATGAGGGACCTGATAGATTCGGCGTCAGATCGGAGCAGGGTTTACAGTGATAACGGCAAGAAAGGGGGAGCCCCAGTGGGGAATACGAACAGAAACCAATCAAAATTAAACGAAGTAATAAATGAATCACTAGACCATGGCTATTATATTGACAATGAAATGGCCCTTGAGTTTGTCCGTTGTGGGATGGACCCTAACTGGTTAAAGCCCCCTCTGTCTTTTATAGAGTTTGTTGCCAACCGGGTTGAAGAATCTTACAAGAATAAAAGCTCTGTAGAGAAAAAGAAGATATTCGTCACAGCCATTAAAGATTGGGATGATTTGAAGTCAGAATACCCAAAATGGAAAAATGACAAAGAGAAATCCATGGCCTTAAAAGAAGATAAACAGCATAGAGAGAAAACTAAGCCGAAAACCTGCACGAAGTGTGGAGGCGAATTGGGGCAATACAACGATGAACTGTATTGCCGTAAATGCCAGTTGAATTGCTCATATTACGAAGGAACGCAGACATGGGAATGGAGCAATTGGTAAGAGGGTCTACCCACTGTTACAACTGCGGGAGGCCCTTGAAAAATCCTATATCGGTTGAGCTAGGGATAGGCCCGGTGTGCAGAAGCACCAAGGGAATTGAAATTGATGACAAACAAGGAGAGTTAGATTTTATGGTTGAGGCAATACCCAATTTTGGCGATGTTATCTGTCGCAGAGAAAACGGTGAGATATACACCAATGTGCCCCGCCGAATTATACGGCACAGCCCTGACGGATTCGAATGGGGCTACGCAGGAAGTGGCCCAGCAGATTTTGCGTTCAATATCCTGTCCTGCTATATCGGTGAAGATTCCGCTAAAAGTGGCGGGTTGTATCAGGCTTTCAAGTTTAAGTTTGTCAGCAACCTTCCCAAAGAAGGGGGAACAATTAAGAAGGCGGATGTCATGAAGTGGCTTGATGAAGTGAAGCAGTACCGAGAAAAGGAGGCTGTATGAATAAGAGCCGCATTGAATGGTGTGATTATACGTACAATCCTGTTACCGGGTGTAAAGCGATGTGCCCCTATTGCTATGCCCGGAAAATAGCTCGTAGGTTTGCATTTCGCTTTGATGGATACGGGCAAGATACTCATAGTATTGGTAAAAAGTGTGAAAAAAACGAGTTACATGAAATAGACGGAACAGAAGGAAGTCCGTATCCTTACGGGTTTGATCCCACCTTTCACCGCTACCGCCTAGACGAACCGCAAAAGATAAAGAAGCCGCAGAATATATTTGTTTGTTCCATGGCTGACCTATTCGGGGAATGGGTTCCCGATGAGTGGATAGAACAGGTATTTGAAGCGTGTGAAAAGGCCCCCTGGCATAAATACCTATTTTTAACCAAGAACCCGAGTCGGTATCATGATTTAGCGGAAAAAGAATTGTTACCATGTAGGGATAATTTCTGGTATGGCGTGACCACAATTACAGAAAAAGATTTGAAGCATGTATTTCCTATGATTGGATATAATTATTTCTTGAGTATTGAGCCCTATCAAGGATATATCGGCATTGATGAATGGATTATTGACAGTAGCTTAAAACCAATTTACAAGTGGATTATTTGTGGATTAGAAACGGGGCCACGGGCAGATAAAATAACTCCATCTAAGAGTGATTTGAAAAATGATATTGTTGAAACATGTCAAATGAAAAATATACCACTATTCATGAAAAACAACCTCGCCCCTGTGTGGGGTGAGCCATTGATACAGGAATACCCATGGAGGTAGAGGTAAAAGAAATGAGTGAGCAAGAAACTGTCCATAAGTTTAAGGTCGGTGACTATGTGCGAGCGTTACCATCGAGTAATAGATATGCCATTAAGAGTATCAGTGAAATGAATCTAGGAAGAGTAACATGGTTACACCCTCCCTATCGTATTGGCGGTGATATAGATGTGAAAGTTATCAGCCATAAAGAAAATTATCGCATCGGGGAAATATACAATGTTGATTCCGAAGATTTTGAACTAGTCGACCCAGCCGAAGCAGAGGCCGTGTTGAACGATAAACAGAAGGAGAAAACGATGCTGAATAAAGAGAAGCTTGAGAAAATCAATAAACTGGTTCGTGAATTAGAGGATATTGACTATTCACTTAATATACAAACACCGAAGAATGTTTTTGCTAATGGTGTTGAAGTAAGTTTGGATGATTTAAAACCTATTTTTGAAAAAAAACGGTTCAAAGTCATTGATGAACTTAAGGCCCTCGGTTACGAAGACAAAGGAGACGTAGGATGATATTACAAGGAACGATGAATGGTGGGCTCGCAGAGGCATTATTAAAAAGTCTCAGCGATACCGACAAAGAACCCGAGGTAGACAACTACACCGCAACCCGGCTCATGCAAGAGTACCTGCTTGAAGAAAGCAAACCCTACAAGGTGGGAGAGTATATCACCCCGAAGGAAGGTAGAAACATTAAAGGACATGGTGACCCGTGTCTCGTGGTGCAGGTGTGGGACGAATACCAATATGCCGTTAGAGGCGAACCAGGCGATGAGTTGGAGCGTTACAACATGATGATTGTACGAATGGTACTTATAAGAGGTAAAAGAGTAGTGTCTGTCCTTGCAGATTCAGATGATTTTGAACCCTACACGGGCCTTGTGTGGGGCGATGGCGGGGAGAAGGAGGAAGTATGAACAAGACCTACACCTTTAGAGTGAGAGGGATATTGCACGATATCGTGATAGTGTATGGTGCTCTGTCGTTAGAAGAAGCCCAGTTTAAGGCTCAGAGGAAATTTGCGGATGCCTTTGATACGATTAGATGGGACCTGGTAAAAGCAGATGAATTGCTTGAGGTGGAGCCTAACAATGTGAAAAAAGGAGGTCGGAATGATAGAGATTAACAAGACGCATTTCTGCTCCACAGGTGAGATGATAAAGACCATGACCGGGGAAATACACTGTCACGGCAAGGAGAATAACCAATGCGAATTTTGCAGAAACTATAAGAAGAAGTGGCTCACCGTCCGAGAGTTTGAGCGGGAGCATTGGAGGCCGTACCCTGATGAGGGAGCTGTTTATTACATAGACGGCAATGACCCTAACGATGTCTGGGGAATTACTAGTTATGGAGATGCAAAAGACGATGAACGGTTCATTATTGTGTGTGCCTGTACCCCTTGGGGCTGTCCTCCAAACGATTGGCGACCAGTATGAAGAAACTGGTTGTTAAAATAATACACCCCATCGTTTTTATAGCTGTATTTGGTATAAGCAACGGCTTTCTTGAATGTAAAGATGCCCCAAGTTATTTATCACTGGCAGTGGGGGTCGGTTTGGGAATGTTGCTTTTAGCATCTGGTTTAATTATTGAGAACTTGTAGGAGACCAGAGTGAAACAAAGAACCTACACCGTGACGGTAACGGGTCTACGCCATAACACGTTCCGCATAACCGCTAAGAGTGCTGGTAAAGCCAAGGCCGAGGCAGAAAGACGGTTTAGGGAAGAGTACGGGGAGTATTTTGACAGCATCACATCCTCGGCTGTGGCTGATTGGCTTAGGAGGGTGGAGGAAGATAATGGAAATTAAAACAGTAGCTGAGGCCCTAGAAGCCCTTGATGAGATTGAGGCTTTTTTGAATGAGAACTGGAAAGAAAGGCATGTTATTACGCTAAAGAAAACTGAAATTGAGACTATTGGAAATTTAGCAAGTAATATCTATATAAAATCTATGAAAATGGAAAGGCTCGCAAAGGAGGTGTGAGGTGGATAAGTCATGCGAAAACTGCATGCACAGCGACTGGGTAAAAGAGGAACTGTTCTATTGTGAAAATTTAGATAGTGTAGATGGATTGAAGGAGGTCATGGCACACCATGTCTGTAAAGAGTGGTCGGAGGGTATAGGTTATGAACCACATATTTGAACAGATCGTCGCCGAGCGTCAACGGCAACATGAAAAGTGGGGAGAGCAGATATGAAATTAAAATTTAACGGTGGTGCAGAGATAATAAACTACTGCAAAGATGACGCAGAAAAATGGGCAGAGTGCTTTATTCAGTATTATGAGAAAGGATTAGTTCCAATAGAAAAAGATACTATGCGAGCGTGGTTTGCAAATGCTATCGAAACGGCGTGGGATTCTAGGGAACATCCATCAAATGCTGTATTCAAAATAGTAGAAAGTCTGGATAGGCAGATTGATGGAGGAGTGAGATGAAAAAAGATATCAGTATACCAGAAAATCTACAAAGTGAAATTAAGTGGATGACAGACTGGAGAGAAGCCGGACTTAAAGATAAAGAGTTACACGAGCTACATCTCCGAAATAAGTTGTTTGTACGGCGTTTGATAAAGCGTAAAAAAAAGGAGGCTGACCATGATTGATATCCCATTAGGCAAGGCCCTGGTGCCTGTAGAAGATAGTACGGATTGTCAAGAGTGTTTCTTTTGGGATAAGCGTAGACGTTATTGTGTAAGGAGGGGGCTAAATTGCACACCTGAACTTCGCCAAGACGGCAAGAATGTCATATTCAAACTCGCTGATTACATAGAGCCCCGTGGCGGTGATTAAGGAGGATGGAGATGAGTAATGGTAGCCTAGCAGACCGTGTTATTGCCCTAGGTGAAGATTTTCTGCGTGGCCTGATAACCCGAGAGGGTGCTGAAATTGTAATACAGGAATTGGTGAAAGAGGCCAAAGCAGAGAGGATTATGCAATCAAGGCCAGGAGGCAGAAGGATGACAAAGATAAGGGTTGAGCAGATTATCGCCTGTGATGGTGAGTTCTGTGGTAAGTGCGTAAACCTGCTCGCAAGCATAAACCAGCCTGACGGTAGCCATTGTGGAAAATTTGGTAGGGTCAAACTAGAGATCCGTAAGGTTGGTGGAATTGATGGGAGTTTGAAAATCTTAAGGTGCCAGTCTTGTTTTGATGCGGAGGTGAAGGAATGATGCCGAAACGAATACAACGCAAGAGGACTAAGGGCTGGCGGATGCCTCCCGATACCATCTATGTAGGACGTGGCAGTAGGTGGGGCAATCCGTTTACCGGGCCGAATGCTGTGAAGCAATTTGAAGAATTGATGATGGCTAATAATAAAGCACGAACAAATTATATGCAAATGTTGATTGATCAACTGCGAGGTAAAGACCTTGCCTGTTGGTGTTCATTAGAAAAGCCGTGTCATGCAGATATCCTACTAATGCTTGCAAACAATTAAAAAAACCCTAGGGAGGGGACATGGAAACAATTTTAGCAATGATTTTTATGATAGCTGTCGAGGTCGGGGTTCCGCCTAATTTTGCTATCAGCATAGCCAGGGTAGAGAACAGCAGTTTGAACCCATTAGCCGTGAGCCAGCCGAATAGCAACGGCACGGTAGATTTGGGTATCTTCCAATTAAATAATGCCTACTTTGGGCATATCGACTGGCAATGCCCTGAGACAAACATCCGGGCCGGGGTTGAGCATATCAGGTGGCTGATGGAGCAGTTAGAGGGCGACACGTTTTGGTCCGTAGCTGTTTCATATAATGCGGGTCTAAGCCGTTTGAATAACCCACCAGAATCGTCCATTGAGTATGCGTCAAAGGTGCTGGCGTTGTACTGGGAACTATCAGGGGGAACGGCCCCTGTGTTTGTATATTTTCCTAGGAGGTAGGGAATGTTTTGGTGGAAGTTCACGTTCGTCATGGGCGTACTAGGCATAATTAGCACGGTTGCAGTTCATATTTGGCACTGGCTTACCTATATGAGTGGCGAACCATTCTCTTTGGGGCAGATGGTGAATATGAGCGTCATGTTCGTTTTGGGTATTATCGTCATGTTATCTATTATCGTAAATGCCCTTGTGGAAATCGAAAAAGCCGAAGCAGAAATTACAAAAAGGAAGATAGAACAGATAATAGAAAGCTTAAAAGGAGGCGGTGAATGAGAGTATTTCAATGTGAGAATTGCGGTTGTCTATTTATTGTCAACGAGCAATGCCCGCAGATAGCAAGTGGCGATTATTACGTTGACCCAATATCAATGACGTGTGGGCTATGCCATGCTGATATGTACACAGCATCATTCTCCAATTATGAAAACGAAAACCACGAAGACCCCGACCTTGATATGTAAAGCCCATTGGCAAAATCTTTTTTCTTCCAATAATTCCAGTAAAAAAACTTTACAAAAAAATTAAAAAAAATTATAAAAAAGACTTGACAAACTATAACGGGTACGATATAATAATATATATAGGAAATTGAAAATCCTATAAAAAAACATGAAGGAAGGGAGAAGATGAGCCAGAACAAAGTAAAGGTTACTATCAAGTCAGACCATATCAAGAAAGTATGGATTGGCGACCCGTGCTACGTTATCTCTGATACATTATGGGATAGCGTATGTGAGCAGACCTTCACAGGTGACGAAGAAACAGCGTTTGTAATTACCTTCACCCGGGACCAAGTGGAAGATGCAGAAATCCTACTTCCCCCCGAAGATGCACCATTGCAGTTCCTCCAGTGCGGGACCATGTACGGTGACGGTGAATACCAGTCAGAAACCGCTTATGAATATGGTGTCGATTCTGGGACCCTCGGTGTTGTGCCAGATTACCTCATCCCTATGGAATGCCATGAAGACGCTGAAAGGCTTGGTAAGTATTTCGATGTTGATGGGGAAATAACCCTAGAGACCGATGGCGAGGGAACTTTCACCTTCTCCCATAACGGCTTGGTCATCGAAACCATTTGGACTGGTGACGAGGACGAAGACGATGAGGTCCTCTGTGATGACTGTGGATATCCTTCTGAACACTGCGTGTGCACCGAAGAAAACGATGAGGAGGAAGATGATGAGTGACATTATCTACTCCGTCAATGAGGCCCTTAATTACCGGGATGTTTTACCAGAGACCAAGAAGGCAAGGGAAACCCTAACCCTTAGTGAAATAGCCCAGACCCTGATATGGATGTCCAATAACCTCCGAAGTGAATGGGAGGCTGAGTTACAGAGCCATAAAAGGCAAGGCTGGAAAATTATTTCAAGGAGTGCGGTATGAAGAAGAAATACAACCTAGTCGGTCAGGACGGCAACGCCTTTGCGTTGATGGGCTATACCCGCAAGGCAATGCGGGAGTGTGGGTTCCCGAAGGACGAGATCCAAGCCGTGATGGATAAGGCCATGACAGGTGATTATTACCATCTTCTACGGGTACTCGATGAAGCCATCCAAGAGTGCAATAAAGGGGGAAAGCATGGCATTAGTAATGCAACATGAAGTAAGCATAGCCATAGAGGGAAAGGTCAGGATAGTTTGCGACCTGCAAGCCGAAAGGTATAGGCCCTACGCTAAGATTGGTGATTGTTCTTTCTATTATGACCCAGCCACGGGATATAGGCCGGTAAACGCCCCTCCCAGGGTGAAAAAACTTTATCATCGATATGCTGAAATAGCCACCGGGTTGCTTGACCTTGCTTTGAAGAATTACATGGACATAAAGGATGAAGCCGAGCGGGCTCAGCAAAGAATTGAAGCTCATACACAAACAATAGAGGAGGAAGAGCCTATGAAACAGGAACAGTTATTTAAGGCAGATGACCCTGATATGAAAATAATGCCAGGGACTACATCGTTGGAATCCTACATAGTTCACTGCGTCAAAAAAGAAGCAGTTGACCAGGTGGTGAATGTCACGAAACCCATGATTGACAGTTATATCCGGGATACTTATGGCACCTTGCCTAAGAGAATCGAGATAAAGACCGAGAAGGAAACTAAAGTCATTGAAGGCGTGGCCCACCATAAGTTTGAAACGGTCCTGAAACTGGTCAATGCCAATGTGCCTGTATTTTTATCAGGTCCAGCGGGAAGTGGTAAAAATGTCATCTGTAAGCAGGTGTCAGAGGCCCTGAACATGGAGTTTTACTTCTCCAATGCCATAACCCAAGAGTACAAACTAACCGGGTTCATTGATGCCAATGGGCGGTTCCATGAGACCCAGTTCTATAAAGCCTTCACCAATGGGGGCCTGTTCATGCTGGACGAGATTGATGCCTCCACCCCCGAGGTGCTTGTCATTCTAAACGCTGCCATTGCCAACGGGTACTTTGACTTCCCCACTGGTAAGGTAACGGCCCATGAGGACTTCCGCATCTGTGCTGCCGGAAATACTTTCGGGTCAGGGGCAGACATAACCTACACCGGGCGGTATCAACTGGATGCTTCCAGTTTAGACCGATTTGCCATCGTGGAAATTGACTATGACGAGGCCATTGAGACTGCCATTGCTTGCGGGAACACTGAGCTGGTCAAGTTTGTCAGGGACTTTAGGGAAGCCTGTAATAAACAGCACCTCAAGTTCATTGTCTCATACCGGGCCATAGAGAGGTTGCATAAACTGGAGAACGTCTTTGCCCATGCAGAGGCCATCAAGATAGTCCTCTTGAAGGGGCTCGAACACCATGATGCAAGGATTGTGTACGATAACCTTAAAACCGAAGATTCGGCCTATACGAAGGGGTTTAAGCAAGCCCTGAGTGAGATGGGGAGGGAAGTGGCATGACCATTGTATACGAAAGATTTGAAAGCCTAGAGGACTACCTTACAACAATAAACACTAGGGAGCCTAATGAAGTGTTCAAATTTCAATCTAAAAGTTCCCAAAAATGGGAAAGTGAAGACGAGGGATGGGCAAATACTTCATCTTACGAAGATGCTGACAAGTTGGCGTACCATGGCTACAAAGAAGGGTTTGACTCTTTAATGAGTGAGAATGCAAAAGCACAATATCGAAGCAACGCAACCAAAGCCTTTCCCAGCGTTGAACCTGTTGGGTTTACTCCCCATGTTCCCAATGCGATTGCTGGAAAACCCTACAGCATGATCAACAGGGTGAAAAGGGAAGTAAAGGATAAGACCGTTACCATTGTATATGAAAATGGTGGTTCCGCTCATATTGATGGTGAAGAGTTTATAAATGCTGGGAAAATGCTCCTTAATATCATTTATACCCTCGAAACGCAGGGGTACAGGATCGGCCTTTACACCTTGAAATGCAGTGTATCCCGTAGAAGTGAAGTCGCTTGCAATATAGTCATGCTTAAACATTATAGACAGCCATTGAATTATTTGAAAATCGCCTACTCATTGGTTCATCCATCATGGCTTAGAAGGCATGGGTTCAAATGGTTAGAAACAACCCCAGGACTTACAGATAATACTTTTACCTTTGGGTATGGAATACCTTTAAGACACGCAAGTTTTGGCGAATATATGGGAATACTAGAAAATCGTCAGAAGTGGTTAGTAGAAAATAAAATAATTGAACCTAGTTGGGTTTTATTAGACCAGTATTCCATAAATGAATATGGGCCTGGATCTGAAGATAAAATAATCAAAGACCATTTTGGAGGTAAAGTATGACGCTAGTGAGAATCAGGCATTTTTATGACAACGGTATTGGGCATAATAAGGGGGATGTTTGGAGTGTTGTTGAAACCCTCTACCAAGGGGAAGAATGGAACGAAAGCCGGGCCAGAAAGTATGTTAAGGGGCAAAATGCCGTGGTCTATGTGTTAGAGCATAACGAATATGAAAGGCCCACCTTCTTCTACCTAGATGAGCCCTTCCCCGAATGGTCAGATGGGGGCTGGTACGACTATGACGAGTGTGAAAGCAGGAATGAATCAGATGCGACCTGCGATGCTGGATGCCACATATGTCCCCATCATGATACGTCCTTTTATAGGTTGCAAAATGCCCAGCAGATAGCCTGGATTAAAGAACACGGAAAGGAGATTAAGTATGAACGTTGACGATCTTAAGAAGCTGGTGCCTTGGCAAGAATTAGAGGTTATCGAGGGAAGCAGAGAACTGAGCAAGGTTTTGGCTAGGATGGCAGAGAGAATAGACCATATTCCTGTCTTATATGAAACCGAAAACCTTGAGGATGAACAAGCCCATTGCTACCTTCATTATTTTAATATAGCAGGGTCAGCGGACTGGTATATCTTCGAGGTGGATATGGAAACCATGGAGGGCTTTGGGTTCGTAACCCTGTCTGGGGATTTTGATGACCATAATGCCGAGTTTGGGTATGTCCATGTAGGGGAGTTGTGCGAAATTGCCCTTATCAATCTTGACCTGCATTTTGGGGGTATCACCAGAGCAGAAATAAAACGCCGCCGATATGGCGAGGTAACAGAAAAGGAGTAAAGCCATGAACCAATTAAACAGCCTATTGTTAGAGGGGAGCATCGCAAGTGAACCTGAGAGGCACCAAAAGCCCGATGGCACAGTTGTGTGTGCCTGCCAGATAGTTCACAAACGGTATCCCAGATACCCCGAAGTACATGAGGAAAAGCTCTATATAACCATAACTGCCTATGGGAGCCTTGCTGAGCAACTACTCGCCAAGGGTAAAATCGGCAGGGGCCTACGGGTTGTGGGGAGATTTTCCCATCCTAAGCAGGGTATTCCCCGAGGTGGTGAGATAGTTATCATCCCTGAGCATATAGAGTTACGTCCTGGAAAGCCCGAATCTAACGAAGAGCAAGAATCGCTATTCGCCGAAGAGGGGGACCAGGTATGACAAAAAAGCAGATAAAGTCAGTAGAAGATGCAGGGAACATTGTCAAGAAATACCGCAATAAAAAGCAGGAAAACTTTTGGGCCTTGACCTTGGATTCTTCTCATAAGGTTATCAAGTGTCACCATGTTTCTAAGGGGGTCTTGAATAGGACTATAGTACACCCTAGGGAGTGTTTTTACCATGCCATTCGGGACAACGCCCTGAGTGTCATGTTTGCCCATAATCACCCCAGCGGTGAACTTATCCCATCCGAAGAGGATATCAGGATAACCAAAATGTTGACACTGGCAGGAAAGGTTTTGGGTATTCCTGTTGTGGATCACATCATCGTAGCCCGTGGGAATGATAGGGTCTACTCATTTCAAAGAGACAGCGATGTTGCTAAGGATATGGCTAAAGGCTTGTCCTTTGAAGAGACAATGCAGTTTGTAGCGGAATTTTTTAGCATGTCCGAAAAATAATTATGTGCAATATGTGGACATATGTGGACATAAGGGTACATAAGAGACAAGAATTTAATTAAAATTATTTTAATTTTCTTGACAGTTAGTGTAAAGAAGATATAAAATAATCTTTAATGGAACGTGAACGGAGGCGATAAGATGAATCCTAAGAAAAGTGATGTTACTCCAGTGGGGTTATTTCTCAGAAGGCTCAGGTTTGAGCATAACGAAAGTCAAGAAGAGATGGCCCAGAAGTTAGGCATTACTGCCCCTTATATTAGCTTGCTCGAGTACAGGCAACCGTTGACGAAGAAGCTCGCTTTAGGGATTATTCGGTCTTACAACCTGAGCGGGAAAGAGAAAGATGCGTTTGTAAACATGGTGACCAATGATGTGGTGCAACGGTTTTGGGGGAAGGTGGGATGACAAGGGAAGAATACACACGGGAGCATTACAGGCGAGCTAAAATATGGAATGACCAGGAATGGCAAGCCGAGCAAAGAGAATTAGAAAAATCCCATGTAGAAAATTTTATTAAGAGCGATCCCATTGCCGATGAATATAGCTCTTTATTAGAGAAATGTCTTTTAAACCAGTATTGGATTTCTGCGAAGTCAAGCCCTCACCAGTATACATTGATGAAAGATTTTAAGGATACAGGTGGCATAGAATATAGTTCAATAACTTCAGCAATAGGGAAATATGGTTTTTTTGGGTATTATTGGTGTGAATTGCACCAATACCTCATTTTAGGAGACTTTTATTACTGGAGTTCATTGTACCCGGACTCATGGGAATTGATAAACCGTTCTAGAATTGATACCCCACCGAAAGAAGCGTATAAAACTAATTTTGAAGGGAAATGGGCAATTGTTGGAAAACCCAGTATTAAAAGTTACCCCTACCCTTGTAATCCTTATAACGGAAAACCTTTAGACAAGAACCCATTTAATGGGAACCCGATTAGAGAATTTAATTTGGACCCAGAGCATTGCAAATTTACAGTAAAAAGTAATTATACAGAAGAAAAGAAACCAGTAGTTTATAAAGACAAACCTATAATTTACAGACAAGGGATGTTATTTTAGGAGGGACAAGTGAAAATTAATTGTACATATAAAGAATTACTGCCCATTAGCCAACTCTCCATAAAAATGACCGAGAAGTTAAAAATACGGACTAAACAGAGCGTTAATGAAGAGGCAAGAAGGCTGCTTCTTCATGGATTTTTAACTCCTATTTTTGTATGGAAAAATAATCAAGTTAATGAGGTAGTTGACGGTGTAGGAAGGTGTCTTGCTATAAAAGCTATAAACGATAATTTAATTGGCCTTAACCTTAATGGGGAATTGGAAAATAATCTAGGGGAAGAGGTAAAAGAAGCCCCAGTAGTTTATATTGAATCTACTTCATTAGAAGAGGCAAAGAAAAAGGTATTGCTTGTAAACTCTATGTTTGGGAAGATTGATAAAGATACACTGGAGGAATACAGTAAATTATCAGGGGATAGCGTAGACTATATAAATTGCCATACTACATTTTTTGAGTATGTGAACGAAGTCGAGGCTGAGATGCCAGAAATATCTTTAGATTCCGAATGGCTAAACACTGGTTATGAACCGAAAATTGGGGGGCATGATATATCAGAAGAAGACATAAGTAAAGCAGAGAAAAAAATCACTGAAATTGTAGCTACTAAAGAGAAAGAATATGTAACAGTAACCTGCCATAATTGCGGACATATTTTCACTGTAGGTAAGTAGGAATTGCTAACACACGGGAGGGACATTAAATGAACAGAAAAATACTCATCATAGGATATGGGAATATAGGTAAACATATACATGAAGAATTAAAACCACTAGACCCTGATATTTATGACCCGTATATACCCGAATTTTCTAAAATGCCTACTGAAAATTATGATGTAGCCTTTATTGCAGTTCCCACTGAAATGAATCATGACGGGAGTTGTAATATCTCAATAGTAATAGAATCGGTAAAGAATGCCAATGCAAAGGTAATAGCAATACGTTCTACTGTTCCTCCGGGCACGAACAAAGAACTAACAAAAATAACAGGAAAAACCATAGTATCAGCTCCCGAGTTTTATGGAGTATCACAGCACAGCAAGAGAAACCTTGATTTCATCATTTTGGGGGCAGACGGGCCGAGTAAATATGCCGTAGGTCAAGTATTCGCCAAAGTAAAAACCGGGAACTATCGTATACATTATACTGATTCTCTTACAGCAGAATTGGTAAAATATATGTTAAATTGCTACCTTGCGATGAAGGTAACATTTTGCAATGAGTTTGCTTTAGTAGCAAATAAAATTGGAGTTGAGTACCAGGAGTTAAGAGAATTATTTATCTTAGATGAAAGAATAAGCCCGTCTCATACTATCTCATATCCAGAACAGCCATTTTACGACAATCATTGCTTTAATAAAGATGTACCAGCATTCTTGAAATTCACTAAGTCAATTGGCATTGAACCTAAATTAGTAGAAGCAGTCGAAAAAGTAAACAAAGAGATGAAAAGTAAGTATGGTGGCTTAGATGACTAAAAAGCTGTTTTCTGCCGTTTGGTGTCTTGATGCCAGTGACAAGTATTTTCTAGGGGCAAGTAGTAGCATCTGTTCATGTATGAAATACCATGGAGATGATATATTATACCACATAATAACCAGTAAAGAATTAACTGCATTTCAGAAGGATATAGTCAATAGAATTACTAGGACGTATGGGCAGGAAATTGAAATAGTAAAACTTAATGGAATATCTGCATTCAAAGGATATTCACGTTCATGGCCCCCCATCGTTTATGCACGACTTTTAATTGGCGACCACTTTAAACTACCTTATATGGCTATTGATGCAGATGTGTTATTTTTTTCCAAAATAGATGATATATCTTTCCTCACGCCCGAAAAACCAATAGCATCTTTATGCGACAGTGCCCAGATAAAAAAAGGAAAAATGGAAAAGTTGAATAATGCATTCGGATCCACAATGGATAAATACTTGAATGGTGGAGTATTATTTGTATTACCAGGAACAATCCATAAAAGAGTAGTCCCGGAGTTTTTAAAAAAGCATGGTAAACACCCAGCGTTAGAGCATAATGAACAAGATATAGTGAACATCATATTTTCAGGAAAAACCCAGTATTACCCGGATGGGTATGGTTTATTATTATACAACCGAAGCAAGAAGTGGAAAAATGAACGAATCAACGAAATAATGGGGGGGGGGGGGTATAAGTTTGTGCACATATTTGAAAAACAATGGGTCGAGACCAGTGTTTTCTATGAATTGCATAAGTCATATCTTTACGAAATTGGTATTAACTCTGATGCTATAGTGGAGAATGTATAGATGATTTTATTTGATTACAGGATTGGTGTCTCCCAGAATAACGGGCTAGGTCTATTCACGAAAGAAAAAATAGGTAAAGGACAGGTATGCTTTGTTTCTACCCCGAATCTTGATCAAACTTTAACGGAAGAAGAGTTTGCATATTTGCCTAATGTAGACCAGGAAGAGATTATACATTATGGGTATAAAGACGAGCGGACAAATCTTTATAGGTTAGATTTTGATGTAGGATTAAGGTTCTTGAATCATTCTGCTGATTCGAATATTACGCAAGATATAAATGATAGTGACACTTATCTTACGGCAAAAAGGGATATTGAGGCAGGAGAAGAAATTCTTTGGAATTACTTAGAAATCATGGATATTGAATTTTTCAGGAAGGGTTTTAATTACCTCCCAATAGACGATGTTGAAAAACTCATAGAAGAATCATTATATGCTAATACCAAGGAGCAGTAATATGAACCACAGGATATCAATTAGAGATATTATGGTTGATAATCTCGATGATTTGTTTAAGGGAGAGAAAGCAGAGGCTATGTATTGTGACCCACCTTGGGGAATAGGCCATATAAAGTATTTTAGGACATTAAACGGGCAGAAACATAAGCAGAGTGATGATTGGCTTACGTTCTTAGGAAGAATTAAATTCCTTTATAATCGGCATGTTACTGGCCCATTGTTTCTAGAGTGTGGCCCACGATTCGTTAACGATATATTACAAGTCTTTGGAACCCCGTCAGCAAAGTATGAATGTAAATATGGTGCTGGGTTACCTTTCTTTGTTTTATGTTTCGGGGCAGTGCCAGCAAACAGCCCAGTAGCATTTAAGGATTGGAAAATACCTTACACAGTTTTAGGGTCTATACAAAATAAGCCCAAAAGCGTTTTTGATTGTTGTGTAGGATTAGGGCAAACTGCTAGGGCTTGCAAAGAAATAGGGGCTATATGCTATGCGAATGAACTAAACCCGCAAAGAGCAGAAAAAACGATGAAGATTCTCGATTTCGAGCAAGTTTGAGGGGCAGAAAACATGAAGTTTATTATGAGGACAACTTACGAAAGAAAAGTAGATGAATACCCTAAAGACATTCCGGGACTTATATTTTCAACAATATCAGAACGAAGCGGGTATAAAAACTTTCAGAACGCATTATCAATAGCAGGTGATGATTCGGCTGTCCACATGGAAGACGACATAATTTTATGTGCAGATTTCTATAACCGTATTAAAATCATAGTTAACGAACGCCCCAATGATATTATACAGTTTTTCAGCGGGACCAGAAGCGATGACCAAAAAAAAGGTACTAGGTATGAAACAGGTGCAAAATTTTTATGGGCCCAATGTTTTTATTTGCCACCTGGGATGAGTAAGGAAATGTATCATTTTAGCTTAAACTGGAAAGATAGGGATAACAAGTTTGGCGGATGGTCTGATGTAATGGTTGCAGACTATTTTAAGATGAAAAAAAGGAAGTATCTTGTAGTAGTTCCTAGTTTGGTAGACCACATGGAAGGAAAATCCCTCATAGACCCAAGGCGTAGCAGTAAAAGGCAATCTAAAACATTCAAGATGTCTCCTCCACTTGAAGAGTATGGCCTTGGGCTCATCACCATAAAGGGAGGGGCGTAGATGCCAAAGGATTATGAAAATCTATGTGAAAGCATTGACTCAATAGACGAATTAAAGCGTTTAAGCAGGATATCAATTCAAGACCTTAAAAAATATATTAAAAATACTCTATGTGCCCCGCCGTGGGAAGGATTTAATAACGGTGATATTTCAGATAGGATAAATGAAAGCTTAAATTATTTCTATTGGTTATTTGGTGGGCATATAGACGAACTAGGAAAATACAGGCCGGAACCACAATACCTAGAAAAGATAAGTAGATTTATAACTGGCTATGTTAAACTTTATGGTGATTTTATGGATTCAACCGAATCATGGAAGCCAGAGTATAATGAATTAGTTTGCAATGATAAAAGACTTAAGATGGAAGATTATGAGGAGGGGTACAATACATTCAATGAGTTTTTTACCAGGAGGTTAAAAAACGGAAAAAGGCCAATAGGAGAAGGATTTGTCTCTCCAGTCGATGGCGTGATTCAAAACGTACACCCTATAAATGATGGGATTGTCGCTACTAAAATTAAATCATCAATTTATCAGCAAATTCAAGAATTGATTCAGGAACCACTAAATAATGGTACTCTAATAAGTCTTTTCTTAGATGTTTATGATTATCACCGTATTCATGCCCCCGATGACATGACGGTAACGAGTATTCGCAAGGTAAAGGGTGGTAATTTTGTAGGTGGGTTTGTTGAATATATCAATGGCAAGTATGTATTAGACAGCTCAGAGTATGGGTGGCAGTCTCTTGAGACCAGAGTTATTGTCAAAGCTTGTAATGAAACCATAGGTAGATTTTGGATAGTCCCAGTAGGGATGTCCCATGTAGGTTCTATTGAGATAACCTGTAAAGAAGGAGATACTATTAAAAAGGGAAGTGAAATAGGTTTATTTAAATTTGGCGGTTCTTGCGTAGTCATTATTATCGAAGCACCGATTGGAAAAATACAAAAAAAACACTTTTTAATGGGAGAGAGGCTACTATGAAAGTGAATGATTGTGGCAGTGATTTAATTGATTTTCATGAACTTACAGAGTTTCAGGGCAACTTCAAAATTAGAACAGATTTGGACATCAATGAAATTAAGTCCAAAATTATGGAGTACGGGTTTTCTTTCCCTATGTTTGTGTGGGAATGTGAGGGTAAAAAATATGTCATTGATGGACATGGAAGATTGGAGGCACTTAAAAGCCTGGAGGAGGACGGTCATTCTATCCCTCCTGTTCCAGTGGTTTATGTCAAAGCGACTGATACCAAAGAGGCAATTAGGATACTTCTATTGTGTAATACCAGATTTGGATATATTACCGACACCTCCGCAGACAATTTTATGGATGGTATTGATTATAAAGGTATGCTAGAAAACCTTAGTTTAGATGAACTAATCATGTCACCAGAGGAAGTGCCAACGGTATACCCAGCAGGGGACATAATTTGCCCAAAATGCGGCACCGTCCACATTGTTTATGAGGCCCAATGAAAGTTTACTACAACGACAATGTTGTTCAAGCCGCTCTTAAAAGGACCCGATTTATCTATCAACATTTTGGTGATAAAACCTATGTGTCTTTTTCTGGAGGGAAGGATTCCACCGTTTGCCTTGAGTTGGCTCATATTGTTGCAGAAGAAATGGGCCTTTTACCAGTTAATGTTATGTGGCTAGATCAGGAAGCAGAATGGGGAATGACAGTAGAGTATGCGAAAAGAGTATTCTCATTACCTTGGGTAAAACCATATTGGATTCAAACCCCGTTTATATTGGATTGCTCCTTAAATGGACATGACGGGGGCTTAAAATGCTGGGAAGGTGATACCATACGTGAAAAAGACCCGAATTCAATACATGAAATACCGGGAAGTAAAGACAAGGTATTTTATGACACGTTAGATTTGATTCAAAAAGAACTATTCAAAGACGGGTGTACCATATATGGGATGAGGTGTGAAGAGAGTCCAAATAGGTACCTGGGGCTAGTAACCATTAAGAAATTTGTCGGCCCCGAGGTGTGGGGAGCCGTCAGTAAGCCAAAAAGAGCAGCAGTAATTTATGACTGGTCTACAAGCGATGTCTGGAAATTCATAAGTGAACATGACCTCGATTATAACAGATTATATGACTTTCAATATGCCAAGGGATTACCCATTTTCAGAATGAGGGTATCTTCTTTAATCCACGAAACCGCATTCACAGCCTTAGATTATGCCCAGGAACTAGAAGGAGAGATGTGGGAAAAGCTTACAGAACGTATCCATGGCATAAACACATATAAACATTGCCCAGAAGCTTATCAAATACCAAAAAAACTACCTGTTATGTTCCAAAATTGGCGAGAATATAGAGATTTTCTGTTAATAAAACTAATCCAAGATGAAAAACACTTGGAAAGTATGAAAAAAGCATTTGAGAGAGACGATAAAAAAACACCATTTTACCCTAAAGACGTAGCCTCCCGGGTTTATTTGACTCATATTAAAACAATTTTAGCAGATGATTACTATTTAACAGGTTTGACTAACCTTAAGGCTCTAACGGGTAAATATGACCAAGCAATTGTTAAGAAGACAGGGGGTGTAATATGAGCATAGACGAAGCCATTCAAATTATTAACGAATATATTGGTGATGACATCGAAAGAGCCAATGAAATAAGAGCCCATATAAAAGCAGTCAGCCAACCGATAGACCATGTTATCTGGGTGCCCGTAGAGAAAGTTTACCCTAATTCATATAACCCCAACTCTGTAGCAAAAAAGGAGTTGGCTCTCCTAAAAAAGAGTATCGAAGCAGACGGGTATACACAGCCCATAGTCACAGTAAAAGACGAAGATGGCAGATACTGCATCATCGATGGGTTTCATAGATATTTCGTGGGTAAGTCAGTAGATACTATTAAGGACAGGAATAAAGGATATCTACCTATAGTTGTCTTAGAAAAAACCATGGAAGAGCGTATGGCTGCTACAGTACGGCACAATAGGGCCAGGGGAACCCATGGAATATCTAATATGTCTAAACTTGTCTTTAATATGCTCTCCCAGGGGATGGACGAAAAAGACATCGCCAATGAATTAGGGATGGAAGCCGAGGAGGTACTTAGGTTAAAGCATATTACTGGGTTTTCTAAGCTTTTCGAAGACAAGGAATACGGGAAAGCATGGGAAACTACGAAAATGGCGGCTCATAGGGTTGAATACTTAAAAAACCACCCTGATGAGTACGGCGTATCTTATGAGTAGTGGATTGCGGGTTATATCACGGGAGAATAACTATGCCGAGAGAAAGACCTGGCAAATTGACCAGGTTTTCATCAGAAAACCAGCCAGCTAAACGTAGCCCAGGAAGACCTAAAAATGTCTTTGGACCACTGGCGAAGGCTGATAATCTTACGAATGAGGATGTCAAAAAAATTTGTAAAAACCTGCTAAAAAGCGACCCAAGTGAATTGTCAAAGGTGGTAGCAAAATATCCGACCGTTTTAACAGTTACTTTGGCTAATATGCTGACCCAAGAAATTAAAGGGAAGTTAACGGGCAGGATGGAGGCAACGGGGAGGTTATTACCGACCGGGAAGCATGATTCGGAAGGTAACATGATAATGGAACCAGAATTGCGGCCTGAGAGAGAAAGGTCATTTGATACGGTGAAGTATATGATAGACCGTTGCTTTGGGAAGCCCGTGGAGACAGGAATCATACTATCTGGGACCATATCAGAGGAATCAGAGGTAAGGATTAAGAATATATTCGAGAATACCTTTATTGAATCGGAAGCAATAGAACCCGATGTTATTGCTGAAAAAATGGAGTATTTGGAGCCGGACGATGGGTGATTGGAGAGGGTTACTTAACTCAGAAAAGGCTATCATGATGGTGGCTAAGCAACCTCATTTACTCGGTCATATCATCGGCAAGGATAAACTTACCCCAGTACACAGCGACTGGATACGATACATTTGGGACACGAACCAGCAAAGAGCCCTAATGGCTTACCGTGGCAGTTATAAAACTACAGCAATATGCACCATTGGAACTATCCGATGGATGCTCTTTAACCCGGATGACCGCATAGCCATTTTCAGGAAAAACGTGGGTCATTCTGCTGATGTGGTTAATACCGTGGCTCAGGCAATGCAATATACCGAGGTAGCAGAGATTTTCAAGTATCGCTTTGGAGAGTACCCCAATGCAAAGATACAGCGGAATGGGGCATTGCAATACACCTTCAAAAAGACGATAACCCCGGAGCCGAATGTCATTGCCCTTGGGGTGTCCAGTGGAGATATCACGGGTAAGCATTTTGATAAAATAATCATTGATGACTTCGCAACAATTCGAGATAGGGTAAGCAGAGCAGAAAGACAGCACACCAAGTTATCCCTAATGGAAATACAAACAAACATCATCGACCCTAAGAAGGGAGTTGGCTACATCGGCACCCCGTGGCACCGGGATGATGCTTGGAAGTATGTCAACAGTCTCTGTCCCGTGGCAAAGTACCCTATTAGCAGGTATGGAAGCATTGTAGGTGAAGACGAGGTAAAGAATAAAAAGGCAACTACCACGCCAGCCCTATATGCCGCTAATTATGAGTTAGACCTTATATCTGACGAATCCCTCTTGTTCCAGGACCCGGTTTATTCAAAGGGGTGGGATTACACTAACCGATCTGTAGCCCAACTTGATACTGCCTACGATGGGAACCATTTCTGTGCTCTCACCATTGCTTCGGCAATAAAGGGTGAAGGCGAAAACACGGTCTACCAAGTAGTTGGCTTTACTTATCCTGGTAACATACGGGATTGGTATGATACGATTGTTTCGATGTGCAAGAAGTACCGGGTCACAGCCTTGCACGAAGAATCGAATGCTGATAAGGGAATGAGTGCTAATGACCTTACGAAAAAGGGGCTCAATGTTATTTCCTATAGTGAAAGACAGAGCAAGCATTACAAGATTAGCACCCACTTATACAAGGTGTGGCGTAATATAGAATGGGCACCTGAGACAGATGATGAATACATGGCACAGATCATCGACTATCAGGAAGGAAGTACACCCGATGATGCACCTGACAGTGCCGCTTCACTCTTTCGTGAAGCATTTTTCAAGAACATTGCTTTCGATGAAGAGCATCGTAATCAAATGGCATCCAGGCGGATGAGGGAGGCGGTATGAGTAGCACATTACAGCAAGGTGGGCATTTCCAAAAACTATTAGGCCCGTTAGGTATTTGGAAGAAAGGTGGAGACCTACAACGGGACCTGGGCAAACGGGACCGGCCCCATAGGCCCCAGCACGTTGACATGAGCGGTGGCTTACAGGCAAATGCAGATATTCTCTACGGGCTCTACTACGGGGACATCCCGGAGTTACAATTTGCCTCTCCTATGGCATATACACCCATAAACGTGCCTACGAACCTTATTGGTATTCCTACGCCGAAGGCCAGGGATAAGAAGACTCAAGAGGCAATAAAGAGCATCATTGACAGCCAAAGTGACGAGTGTCCTATCATCGTGCAGACCTACTTGCTCATTGGCACTGCATGGCGGTGGTGTCGGTTTAGTCAGAAACTGGGGAGGGTTATCTGGGAGGCCATACCAGACCAGAATATCACCGATATCGAGATTGACCTGGACACTAATGAGATCAACGTGGTATGGGACCATGTACGCATCAAGTACACCGATGAATATAACCAGGTTAAATATGCTGAACGCAAACGCCGAATAGGCCGGGACTACATTCAAATCTGGTGGATAGAGACCAATAACCAGAAAGAGATTAGAAGCACGACCATGAAAAACCCCTTTGGGTTTATCCCCATTCCCTTCAGCCACGAACCCAAGGAAGATGAATGGCGGGGTCATTCCATCTTTGGGCGAAACCTTCGGCTATTCAAGTCAACCCATGACATTCAATTGAGCCGGGACGAGATACTTGCCAAGTTTAAGCCCAAGCTGGTACAGAAGACCACCAATGTGTCCGAATGGCTCAAGAATAACGGTTATGACGACCTTGCCAGGGTAGACCCCTACGAAGACGATTTCTACGTCAACACCGGGGAAGAGACCACTGACTTCCTTTACCTTAATGGTGATGCTACTAGCCAGCATACAGCGGCTATTACGGCGAATAACCACCTGCTTGTTATCGGGTCCGGGGTGCCTGAGTTATTCTGGCCCTCTTTAGCCACGGGGAACCATGCCTCTACTGAGACTCAGAAAGACCTGGGAATATCCTACATCCATGGGAAACGGCGGGAGTTAAACCGGGCCTTTACCTTGCTTTTTAACCAGTCTTTGACAATCAAAGCCTTCATGGAGCAGACCCGCTACACCGAGGTTCAAAATGACTGGGACCAGTTCGAGATGGTAAGTAAGGAAGTCCAGGCCCGCATCTTCACGATGTTCACCCAGGCATTGGGCTCCATTATCACTAATGCCTCTATGGGGTATGACGATATCCAATACTTTATAGACAAGTTCTACCCAGATCTGCCGGACAGGACCAGAAACAGGCTTAAAGAGAACATGACCGAGCTTATGATGGACCATACCCTCATACTCAAGGGGGACACATACGGGGGCATAGACGAAGAAGATGAACCAGAGCCCCAAGACGAACCCGAGGGAGAGCCCAGGGCCGAAGACTCCACTGAGGGGGATGGTGATGACATGGACCCCGATGAAAAGAAGGACATAGGTGACTAAGACCCAGTATCGCCGGGAGCATTACCAGGCGAGGGCCACCTGTAAGGGTCTCACCATACAGGCCGGGAAGCAGATACGCCGGGAATATATCCGCATAGCCTCCATTGTTGCCAAGGCCATACGGGCCTGTCCTAATAAGATGTTCCTCGAAGAGACCGTTAGAGCCGCTTTTCCCCGTAAAGAATTGCATGACTTTATCACTGCCCTCGTGAAGGACGGCAGGGGCAAGGCCGCTCAGTTGGTAGCGGATATCAATAAAAAGCATCTCTTTGGGTTACTGGACAAGGTAAAGGGCCACGGGCTCAGTAAAGAAAAGATAGCAGCCATGTTCGATGCCAATGTGGAAAAGGTACGGCAAGCCAATAGCATGATTCATTACCAAGAGTTACAGGCCAATAGCATTCACCGAACCTACCGGGGCACGGGGTTTGCATATCGGCCTGATGGCACCTGGGGTGAAACAGAGAGGCAACGCACCTTTAGGCAGTCTTACCCACTCAGCACGTCTGTGTGGACTACTGTCAATAAGACTGAGGAAAGGCTCTTGGACGTAGTATGGGGAGGCATATCCCAGGGCCGAGACATACGCACCATCTCCCAGGACATTATGGCATTCGCTCAGGGAGGCCCCGCTGCCATGCCCGGTAGGTGGGGTAAACTACTCCCTGGGACCAGAGAATATGCCCGGAGGCTAGGCGGGCTAGGCCCCGACTACCGGGCCATACGGCTTTACCGTTCCGAGTTGTACCGCAATATGCAGGAAGAGTCCATCGCAGAGGGCAAGAACAACCCAGCCTGTACAGGGCTCTACGACTGGGTACGTTTCGGTGGACGGGAAGATACCTGCTCAGTTTGCATGGCTTTAGCTGCTGGTAGCCCTTATACCGCCGAGACGGTGCCGGAGTATCCCCACGCTAACTGCTTATGCAGTGTCCAGCCCCGCTTAAAGGACGATGATGAGTTCATTCAACAGTTAAGGGATTTCGTCAATGGGGACGATTCACCGGGAGCCCATGAGATAGAGGAATGGGCACGGGAGAATAATTTGATGGAGGATGGATTATCTAGTCCTTTTAGCCAGTTCTCAGCAGATGAAACGCCTCCAGTCGCTCTAGACCATAATCCTGACTATTCAAAATATGACATATCAACAGCGGTCAGTATTGAAAGTGAATACCTTAGAAATTATAGCGAAATCCATGGCAAAGAAGCTATGTCAATAATGTCTGGTAATAATGTTCTTGGGTCATGGGAAGGGACGAAAGAAGGAATAAACCTATACTTAAATCATGATATTATGAGTATCCTTAACGACCCTGATATTAGTTCATTGAGGATTATACATACGCATCTTGATGACTCAACATTTTCAATAAGAGATATTCGCACCTTGCGTAAAAACAAGAGTGTAAGTGAATTGATAGCATACGGTGTAAATGGTAATTTCTACTCGATGAAGGTCCCAGAATCTGGAATTCGTGACCTGCGTTTTTTTAACATGCAATATAGCCTTATTGAAAGTAAGATGCTAAACGAAATCCCGTTGCTACCTAATGAAGAATTTATGAATGAGCTTTATAAGCGATTATCAAATAAACTACATTGGGTGTTTAGGCATTCGCAAATAAGAAGGAGCAGTAAAATAATGAGTACAATAAAAAACAGCCGGGATGACCTTGAACGTTACTTAGAAGAACAAGGGCGGAAAGGGCTAGATTCTGGTGATGAAGCAGATGGGTTTTCACTTTTGTTGGCCTTAGAATATACCAAGGTTCTACAAAAAGACATTGAAGCATTCAAGAAACTCTCGCCAGAGGAACAGGAAGTTAAGTTCTGGGAGTATAAGAGCGAGATGGATGCTCTGTCCGATGAAGAGTTAGCAGAACGCTATGAAAAGTATTTCTAGGTAAACCGAGGATGAATCCTCATAATATAAAACCGGGAGGAACAATATGTTCAACATTGCAGTAACCAAAGAGAACCAGACCAGGTTCTACGAAGATGCCGATGGCAAGCCCCGTCAGTATCCCACCCTAGCCGATGCCCTTGTAACGGCCCAGTACCATGGCCTTACCAAGGAATCAGACGGATTGTTTTTCGTGAAACATGGAACACCAGTCGATGACATCTTAAGGCCCGCACCTAAAGGCGGTGCTGGCGGGGATGCAGCTGCTCCCAAAGGTGGCGATAGCGGGGCTGGAGGTGGCAATGGAGGCCCCTCAGCAGGTGAAGGTAACGGAGGAAATGCAACCCCTAAAGTAACTCCACCTGCACCTAGTGATAAGTAACAGGGCCACGGGAGGGAGTATGGAATTAGGTCCAGCAACGGAACAGGCTATTTTGGTAGCCATCCGCAAGATAGCACATTCCACTGATTACGGGCAGGTAATAATCAAGCTTGATAAAACCGCCCCTAGGCAGGAAATTGTTATTGAGACTCAGGAAAAAATACGAGTAGAAAAAGAGGCTTGACAAACTCGGTATATATCGTATACTGATAATTGGTATTATCGTTGCTGACCGATATGCGGAGGCGACAGTGATCCCATAGGAAACTCAGCTGGAAAACCCAGCCGAACTTCCCGTGGGCTCATTGTCGCCTTTTTTTATTGCCCAAGGAGTACATGAAAATGCTGTATAAAAACAATGCACCACCCCCCGGTGTTGTATACTTTAACTACCGCACATCGAAGGCTGATCTGCCCGATCCGCAGGGCCTTCCTACACTAATAAAGTCTGAGGCCATGTCTGCCATCACCAGGAACGAAGAAAGCCCCTTGTACCGTACCGAGGCCATAGATTACCCCGTAGCAGGTACTGGTGGCATTTATACCGAGGCTTTCTTTGAATCTTTTCTTAACCGCATGAAAGCCCATCCCTTTGGCGGGAATAAGCTTGGGCATAGTTACCCTGAAAAGAATGACTTTTACACCATCGGTGGCAAGATAGAGAAAAACGGAGATGGAACGGGGACGGTCTTTTTCAAAATCGTAATACCATCCATGGGCTATGAAACCACTAATTCCGGCTTTATTCGGGACGTACTGGCAGGGAATGTCCATTTCTCTCTTGTAACCCTGCCCGAATATGAGCTTAGGCAAAATGCCAAGACCAAGGAGATGGAGAAACACTTCGTAAAATCCATTGGAAACGAACGCAACGATGCGGTTCCCTTTGAAGGGGGAGCCATGCCACAGAGGGTAAGTAATAGCGAATTTGACATTGAGCAGGTAAGAAGTCTGATTGAAAAGGGTCAGATTGATTATAAATCGAAAGGGGATGAACTCATTCAGGATGGCCTAGTAACTTATTCCGCATTACGCCGATATGCCGCTAATGCCGATAACCGAACACCCGGACTGACTGACCTCGTATCTCTGGCAGATAAACTACGAAACAGGAGACATAAAATGGACGATGAAAAAGTCGTAACCAAAGAAGAGGCCATTAAAGTCCTTAACGGTCTTTTTATGAACGGTCTTGTAACGGTGAAGGATATCCTTGACGGGATAGGCCCCAAGGCCACCGCTTTCCTTCGCAATGAACAGGATGATGCCAATACCGCCCTTGCCAATTCGGTAAGAGAGTTGCTTGGGGATAAACCCCTGGACAACCTTAAGGTACTGCTTAACACCAAGGCCGAGAACGAAAAGTTCCTGGTACAGAATGCCGTTCGAGCCCAGGTAGGCACCGAAAGGATTAGCAATGCCAAGGGTGAAGAGGTGGAAAACCCTGCGTACCAATACGCCATGCGTATATGTAACGGCAAGGTAGGGTCTGACCTTACTGCTGCTCTTGAGGCTCTCAAGAACGATTCGGTCATGCAGACCCTTCTGGCCTCCCAGGCTGACCATCAGTCGGAGTTCAACCGCCTTGAAGGCGGTGGAAGTGCCCAAAGCAATGCGGCTTCCCCCGCTGTGATGGAGGTGTAACCCATGCCTAAAGTTTACATTGAAAAGCAGTACAACGATGTTGTACGCATCAGGAACAATCTGGGCCGGGACCTGGAGCAGATGGAGTTCCTTATCATGGGCCAGTTATCCGGGGTTGTTGACCGTAACACCAAGGACGGAGAGTTTGTAGGCTTACAGATTCAGCCCTTCATGGAAATACAGGTCAACGAAAAAGACCTTGCCCCCCAGGCCAATGCCTATGGGGAAGGTAGGACTATCTTTTTCAACCAGACCACGGGCCTGTTCGCCGATGCTGCTGGGGCTGGCTTCGTAGCGGTGGGGCAGATTGCCCATAACCGTCTCAATCCTGAAGGTATCGTAACCTTCTACAAATACCCCCAAGCGGTGGCTTAAGGAGACATACATGGAAAAAGATCAACTCATCCCTGTCATTGACGGTGATGTATTACACCAGCGGATGGCGAATACCCGCCTGAGCCGTAATATCGGTGTGTACCAGGGGAACGCCAAAGACAACCTGAACATGGAGCAGGTTGCGTCTTATTACAACCAGGACATTGTGGTTACCAGTGCTGCTTGGAGGGATTCCGACCGAAGGGCCAGGCTCCACAACTCCATCCGGGATTTAAGAGCCCGCCTTGAAGCCCAGAAGAACGCCAATCAGGGCCTCGATTCTGCTACCATATCGGAACTCATGGGAGCCTACTTTATTGACATTGTACGGCTTTCCGATGAGATGCCCGATTACACCGGGACCTTGACCACCGTGTTCAATCGGCCTGATATGCCCAAGGATATCAACCTCCGTGACTTCCTTCCCTACACTGGTATGGAACGGGAGATTAACGGGTCTAACGACAGCGTGCCCCTCATTGAAGAAGCGGCTGCCGAAAAGGTGTTGATCTCCCTGGTCATTAAGGCTTTCGGACACAAAAACAGCCTTTATGACGTGGTGTTTAATCCCTTCTGGGATATCAACCGCCTCATGGAAACTGCGGCTACCATTCGCATTGACTCTCGTAACGATGATGTCATTGGGAAGATAGTCAAGGCCACCTATGATGCGAACCATTCCCAGGCCCCTGTTACCACTTCGGATACCAGGGACTTACGCATCTACGAAACCGTAGACAGGGCCATAGACAAGCTGTATCGGCTTTTCCATCCCCAGTTCATACGGAAGCGGATTGGTGAGATGAACCCCCGGATCTACATGCTCCTTAACCCCATGGACAGGCGTAAAGTCCAGCCCGTGGTTTCTGGTGGGCTTGTAGGTGCAGGTGGGCTCCGCCAGATGGTCAATGCCCTTCCCATAGACGGGATTATCCCCTATGCCCACGGTATCCAGCACGGCTTACCTTGGGGCCAGGTGGAAGCATTAGACTTCCCCGGCGTGAAAGAAAACGAATTCTATCTGGTGGCGGTAACGCCTTACGGTGGAATGACCTTCATTAAGCGGGACCTGACCCTTGAAACTGGGACTGGTTCGGTGCTTCAGCTCTCCCGTGAGGAAAGGGCTTGGTATCGGATTGGTGTCACCTTCATGGATTGGCTCATTGGTAAGACCGAAGACGGCGTAGCCTACGGCGGTATTATCAAGGGGACCTTCCCGGAATAAGCCGATGACAGAAGCGGAATTCGCAGAAGTACGAAAAATACGGATGATGCTCAGAGACCCCATTGAGGTGAATGATATCATCTATGCGAATTCCCTTCCTGTCGAGCCTGATGCCCAGGTTGCTTACTATGTAGACAGCCTGGGTGTTTACCAAAAATTCAACCACCGAAGAGGCGTTTGGGAACTGCTTATTTTACGCTTAAGCGATGCCTACATAAAAGAGACGGTGGCAGAGAAAGGCGTTCAACGGGGTGCAATTGCTTTAATTGACTTCATCATCATGGGGTTACAATCTGGGGCAGTTAGTTTCTCCGCTGGGGCAGAAAGTGTCACCAGGGCAAGCCTTGCAGATGAGATAGCCCTATTGAAAGAAAAGAAGGCCATCCTAATGGAAGAGACCGGGGCAGGTACAGGCAGAACCTTGCGGACAAGACGATCTGCGATTGGTGGAGTTATGGAGCTTATGTAATGGGCTTGTGGGAAAACCATGTTGAAGGGGTAGAACAGCTCATTGATATAAACCCCGTTTCCATCACCTGGGATCGGTATCCAGTCATTGACAACGGTCGGGGTGTAATGGTGCCTGATCCCAGTGCCCCCCCTGAAAAGCATCAAGCCTGGGTAAGGTTAAGCCATCAAGCTGGTGGGGTACAGGATACCTCGGTTGCCTCTGTTGGGCTTACCACTAATAAGTCGATGTATTTGCTTATGCTGTACAACGTGGATTTAAGGAAAGATGAAATTATAACGGTCGATTTTGGACCTATTAGGACATGGAAAGTCGGGGTAGTGGATGAACTCTTCGTTGAGGGAGAGTGTTATGCCAAGCAAGCCCCATTAGTGAGGGCAGATGGATAGGAACGATAGCACCCCTTTACCACCCAGACCCGGGGAAAAGGCCCCTGTTACACAGATTAGGCCAGAATTGGATGCCGTGCCCCTATACATACAGGGCATGGCAATTCCTTTAACAGAGCAGGAGGCCCTTGGGGTTATAGCCCAGTTATCCAGTGCCTTGCAAACCCGGAGGGCCGGGCAGGGAGCCAATTTAAGCGAGGTAATGCGGAATGGCTAGTATCAATAAGCAGAGCCTCATGGCAGTGGAAGCCCGTATGAAGGATCTGATGGGACGTAGGACCATTGCCGCTAAAGCCCTCTGTTCTAAGTACGCCCTCGAGCAGAGCCTGAACATCAAGAAAAAGCAGGGGACGGCCCAGGGGGCAGGGTTTTACTGGACCAATAGGACTTCTCTGGCAATCCAAGGAATACGGGGATTCACCATTGATGAAGACGATTCTATTGGATTTGGACTTTCCCATACCATGGAATACGGCGTTATTTTGGAGTTGGGCAAGGGCCGGAAATATGCCGTCCTTGAGCCCACTATAAAAGAGGTTACGCCTAAGTTCATGGAGGCGGTGAAACGTGTCTTTGGTTAATGCAGTTATTAGCAGATTAAAGCACGGGTCAATTAAGGATGTGGTCTTGTTTTCAGATGGGATGAAAATCCCGCCACCGCCTTTTGTCATGGTGAAGCCAGAAACGGGGGTTATAGAAAACACCAGGCGGATACGGATCATTGTTCATCATACTGCGGGGATGTTTGATGCCCTTGAAAAGTATGTGGCAAACGAAATTGAGCATCTATTACCCGGCTGGATAGATGATGATGAAGGTAGGCGATACTCCTTGTATAAGGCAGGGATGACAGATATTACAGCAGAACCCGGAGGAGATACTTACTTCATGGAACGAATTTATGTTTCTCCCCTACCGGGGATGCACTAACAATTGGAGGGAACAAAATGGTTGATTTGACTGGAAAAACTAGGTTTGCTACCTCGGGGTTTCGTGTACAGAGGCACAATCCCGATGGCACCATACCCACCCCGCAGAGGTTCTTGGGGTTTGCTAACCCCGTAAACCTTACCAGGGTACTAACAGACGGAGTAGCCCCGTTGACGATTAAGATCGACTCTGAGGCTGCTGTAACCAGGAGCGTGAGCTTTGCCGGGGCTGATAACCTTTCTCGGGTAACCGTTGAGGAGGCGATTACCGCCCTTAACGCTGCCAACTTCCCGGAGATGGCTTTTTCCAAAGACGAAAAGACCACCCGCCTCATGGGCCGGTTCACCAGTGGGAGTGCTGCCGAGATACGGGTCCAGCTTGCCAACGAAGGCACGGGGCCTGTGAATATCAACGCCGGAAGCTATGCCATGACCATAGGGACCAGTACCTTTGTGGCTAACGTGCCCAGCATCTTGAATGTCCCCGAAGGTGACGACACGGTGCTTGTCTTCGTTGCCTCCACCGTTGGGGTGGTATCAGGGCTACCTGCCAATGACACACCCATCAGCCTATCTGACATCAGCCCGTCCTTGCCATCTGACCTCGAGGCCACGGTGCTTGCCACGACCCAGGGGGTAAACCCTGCCATACCCGGAAAGAAAATCCAGGTACTGGGGCCTCTGGCCTGTGCCTTAGACTTTGGGCAGGGCCTTAGATTCGGTGGCAACGGGCTGGAAATCCTTTCTTTCTTTGATGACGAGACCATCTCCATTGGCCTCCCCAAAGACATAAAGGACAAGGAAGAAATCGACCTGGAAGGTGCCATGGGAACCATCACACGCATGGTCATAGGGGCCACCTTACAGGGCCTGTCCCCGGTCATTACCGTGAAGGAAAAGAACTACTCCCTGCTTGAGCTTATCCAGGGGGGTAGTCTTAACCGTGAGACCGGGACTTATAACCCGCCTTTAAGCAACGAATCGGAGACTCCTTCGTTCTATACGGAGATATACTCCCCTACCTACACTGCTGGGTCTAATACCATCGGTGATATGGCAGCCTATGAGAAGATTCTCATTCGCACCATGACTGGTATTGAAGGGGATGTCCCCATTGAAGCAAAAGCCTGGGCTACCTATGCGTACAACTGTACTGCCACGGAGTACACCGATGAGAACAACACCCGGTTCCCCGCATGGGAAGAGCAGACCCTATCCTTGACGGAGTTTGATGGCCTTAAGGTGAAGGAAATCACCTACAAGGGTTAAGCGATGAAAGAAAGAAACCTCGAAGTCTTGATCGAAGAGAAGATTAAAGCCCGGCTCACGGGAATAAACGCCTTTGGTCAAGACGAGGTATCTTTTGTTGGATACAACCCCATCGAGAAAATCAGGGGGGCCATGTACTGCTGGGTCATGGTTCCCTTTGAAGGGGTTGATGTCTGGTGCCAGCTACGGTGCCCCAACGCCACCCAGATAGAGCAATGCGGGGATATATCCAGTATCGCCGCCGAGCAGGTCAATGAAACCGTTAAATATAGCTATGACGACATTATCAAGGTACGGAACTATCAAGAGAATATCTGTAAAATTGTCTTTAATATCCCCACCTTTGACCATATCACCCAACTGGTGAATGACAATGACTTTGTGATATCCGAAAAAAAGGCCGAGTTAGAGGCTTTGACCAAACGCTTTGAAGAGCATAAAGACGAAATGTCAGAGATAGAGAAAAGCATCATTGAAAAGCAGATACAGACCATAAACCTCCAGCTGGGGTTTATCCTGCCCGATGACACCATGGCTTTTGTTTGCAAGTGGGCTATGGGGAACGATATATCAGACATCAAGCGGTTGAACAGGGACAGCCTCTTAAAAGCGGCGACCCTGGCGAAACAGCATAACAAGGCCCCCTCTGACTATGTGTCTGGGATATATACCGACCACAATAAGCAAGACATCGACACGTATGCCACCCATATATTGCAGGAGTACCTTAAAGACCAAGATACCTTTAAGAGTGCCAAGCATCAATGGTTTATGGGCGGTAAAGCTAAAGCATTACCAAAACGGTAGGGGGCCCCATGTCCGAGAATGCAGGAACCGTATACGCAGAAATAAGACTCGGCCTCGGTAACCTGGGAAAAGACGTAGACCAAGCCTCCCACATGATACGGGACATAGAAAAGCCCACCAAGACAACCTCCAATGCGGTGACGAAAAACTTTCAAGTAATGGGCATTGATGTCGGCGGGGCTCTCAAGAAGATGAGCAGTTCCGGCATATCCCAGATGGCATCCATGGCTACTGGGATGCAAAAAGCCTTCATGGCGGTGCCTATCGTTGGAGCCATTCAGGCTATTATCGGAGTAATTAAAAAACTATTCACCGCTACAATGGACTGGATTAAAGAATCTTCCCAGGCTTATATCAAGCACCGGGTAGAACTGGCCCGGCTGGATGCGGTCTTCCGCACTACTGGGGCTGCCGCTTGGACCAGCACCCGGCAGTTAAAGGATGCTGCTGTTGATTTAGCCACTGCTACAGGTAATTCCCTTAATTCCATCATGGAGATGCAGTCCCGTCTCTTGGGCTATACCCAGATCGTAGGAGAAAACTTTGACAGGGCCTCTAAAGCGGCTGTTGATATGGCTGCTGTCATGGGGATGGATGTCACCTCTGCAGCGGAAACCCTCGGGCGAGCCCTGGACAGCCCCATAGAGGGCTTAACGGCCCTGACCAGACAGGGCTTTAGGTTTAAGGGGGAGCTGAAAGACCAGATTGTTGAGTTTACCAAAATGGGCAGGGTAGCAGAGGCCCAGGCCCTGATATTGGCGGAAGTGGAGAGCGTCTACAAGGGAGCTGCCGAGGCCATGAACGAGGTTAGTGCCCAGTCCCGGCTGGAGATTGCCACCGAGCGGTTGGCGGTAGCCCAGGGCGAGACTACCAGCAAGATGACCGAATGGTGGACTAAGGTCAGGGCAGAATGGAAAGAGGCCCGAGCAGAGGCCCTGGAATTACGGAATGCCACTCGAAGAAACGAAAGCCCAGATTATTCCACCCACATTGCCCAGGTAGAGATGCTGACCAATGCTTACATCACCACGAGGGAAGAGCTGGAGCATTATTATGAAACCATAAGGGCTGGCGAAGCAGTTGACAGAAATGCCATGGCCCGGCTGGTGATGCTCGATGAGGAAAATGAACTACGCAAGCGTGGAGGAGAGCTTACTCATTTACTTACGCAAGCTACTGAAGTTCAAGAGGAAGCTGAAAAAGCATTAAATAGAACCAGGATGATGGGTTGGGGATTTACAGAAGAAAAAATCCAAGAAATAATCGAAGAACACCAGAGGCTTAGTGAACTTCCATCACACCGTGCCTTCGAGTCATTAGAAGCCAGGCAACGCCGTGTAATGGTAGAAGAATACCTCCAAGCAAATGAAATGCTGATAATCAGTAACCAGGCTCTAGCAGATATAACCGCTTTAGTAGATGAAAACACCGCTAAACTCGCTGAGACCATGGGCGAACACGCCAGGAAAACTGAGGACGTAGACAACCTCGAGGCCCTCCAAGCCAGTTACCGAGAAATTGGAACCGTCCTTGCCAACTCCCTCGAAGAGACCGAACGGGCTTTGAAGGCTGGCCTTATCACCGAAGAGCAAGCCACCCAGCAACGCATGGCAGCTCATCAGACCGAGGCTAACTCCATAAACAAGCTGATGACCAATGTCATTGCCGCTCGAGAGGCCATGTATGACCCCGAGATACAGCAACTGGCCCAGGACTTCTACGACTCCCTGGTGTTGAGCCTTGACGAGGCATCGGCTAAGTACCAAGAGTTTGCCCAGGGAAGCGGTGAGAAAGGTATCCTAGACCAGCTCCGTGAGATTGAAGAATCAACAGAGCGGGCCATGACAGGTCTCCGGGGGCAGTATGAGCTGGGCATGATATCCACTGAAGACTATCAAGAGCGGATGTTCCAGCTCCAAAAGTCAGCCGCTGACCAGGCCCGGTCCCTGCTTGAGCAGTATGGCGTAGACCACGAAGATGAAGCCAACGAGGCCATCTACAAGCGGGTTGAGGCGATTAACGACCTGTACAAGGCCGAGGTAGAGCTGAAGAACATTGAGCGGGATGAGAAGTTCTACGAAAAGCAGTTGCAGGACATAAATAACCAGCTACTTAGACGGACAGGGACCCTGGAAGAGATACGGCAACTGGAGAAAGACCTAGCATGGAAGCGGATAACGGAGACGGAAGAGTTTCGTTCCCTCATGGAAAAGGCTAATGATGAATGTGAAGAGTCTCAGAAGAAGATAGAGGATTTGAAAGCGGCCTTTGAAGAGTTATGGAAAGCATCAGACCCTAAGCCATGGGGTCAGCAGATTAAGGACTTCCTGAAAGACTGGAAAGGGCTAATCAGCAACTATGGGCCACAATTAGCATCGTTATATTCTCAGATTGCCCAGAATAACTACGAAGCAACGAAACGAGCCAATGATCAAAAACTGAGGCTATTGGATGAATACCATAGACGGGAGATGGCCTTATTAGAGGAAGCCTACTTAGCAAGGAAGGACATCCTTGATAGAGAATTACAGGAAAAACTCTACGCCATGGGGTTCATTGATGCCGCTACCGAAGAACAGCATCAGAGGGAACTAGAGTTAGCTATTGAATCAGGGGACCAGCAACGGATATTTCTTGCCCATAGCAACCTGGAAAGGTTCTTGATTGAAGAGGAATATCGACAGTTAAAAGCAGAAGCAGAGGGTCTTTACAATGAAAAGCGGATAGAAAATGATGAAAAACATGCCCAAGAAAAAAAGCAGATCGAATATGATACTGCCATGGCACATTGGCAAACGCAATTGAACACAGCAAGAGTAAGCGGAGCATCAGCCATCATGCAAGCCATGGTAAATAAATGGCCTATCCCTGCTGTAGCCATGATTGCTATGGCTAAAGCTAATCAAGTTGCTAATCTAAAAGCGATACAAGGAAGTAAACCACAGAAGTACGCCCAGGGTGGTATAGTATCTGGTAGTAGTTACCGGGGTGATAATGTCCATGCCATGGTAAACAGCGGGGAGATGATAATAGACATGCAAGACCAGAAAAATCTCTGGGAAATGATAAAGAATGGTGTATCAGGTTCAAATGAAGAAAAAAACATTACTATAATAGTTCCCGTAAGCCTTGATGGGAGGATACTAACCGAAGTAGTGGCAGAACATATCAATAACGGGTATGGAGTTATAAAAGGCAGGGGGATTGTTTGATATGTACGTTTATCCAGTAAACGCTATTGAAGCATCAATCCCTGTATCTGCTCAGTTACCCATGAGTTCTAATATGATGGACCTGTACAACAGGTATCTCGCCTATCAAGTTGATTTTAACGAGCCAATTATAGAGATATCTGGTACATGGCAGAATCCTATTCCCATAAACACAATTATCGTGGGCAATACGAATGCCAAGACCGGGGTCATCCGTTTATACAGCCATAATACTCTAATCTATGAGAAACACTTCGTTGTAACTGACATCATTACCATCGTGGAGTTTAAGGATGTCTGGAATAACTTCATTACCATGGATGTTACCGAATACAGCATCCAACTAAGCGGTGATGAAATCCTGGCAATAGGCTTGCTGTTCTTAGGTGAAGCGTGGGAATTGCCAAGGTTTTCTATAATACCTATTGAAGAAATAAGGCTTAGGGGAGATAGTGGTCGGTCGTTCTCAGGACAGGCAACAGGCATTATAGCAGAGCCCTTACGTTCTTTTACTGCTATATTTACCAGAGTACCCCATGAAATGAAAGCAAAGTTTGATGATTATATACATGGTGTTCAGAATGTTCTACCCCATGTAATAAACCCGTACCCAGAAGCTACTGATAAGGTTAAGCCCTTTTTCGCTACCGTAGATAGTTATAGCCCAGCGGAAAAAAGGCATGAAGATAATTTCTTTTGGAACTTTAGTTGCGTATGGCAGGAGGCTAAGTAATGACCGAAATAATAAGTGAACCAGCAGACGAGAACCCAGACAACACCGATTGGCAACGAAACCTCTTTAGAAACACGTTCATTGGTTATAACCTGTTGGATATAAACATCAATAACCAGACCTTCAAAAAAGGAAGTAGGCTTGGAATAAACGGTAGTTTTTATGTTGTGAAAGAGGACCAAGAAATAGAAGAATGGGATAATACATGGCCCGACTTCCATGATATTTATGTGTACGCAAAGCCTTTGCCCTATTCTGCCACCTTCTATTTTAGTCTTACTGAACCAGATTTTAGCCCAGAGAAAAACGGCATGTACAGGGGAACCGATAGAGCCATAGCTTGTGGGCACAAGATGAACCAGTCGTTCTTCGTTACAGAATACATTGAAAAGATACGGAATCGGTACCAGATGATCTCTCTGGCCTCGAGAGGATATATAAATGCTGATATAGAAGGCTCTTACATTATGCGAGCTAATTCCATTTATGAAAGCAACGGGGCTATGAGAGGTAATAGTTTTGATCAACCGATAGAAGGCTTTCTTGAATCCTGGCCCGAAGGGGCTCATGTATATTTATATGCTGAAGACCTGTCTCCAATGTCTGAATACTATTTTTCGTTAACTGCTCCTATAAGAGACATGATTAGAGGTGGGCTGTATCATAATAATAATAAATGCTTGGCTTTTGGCATAAAGGCAGATAATAGGTTTCATTTAATAAACTGGCTGCAACCTTGGAACACTATTTCAACGGTGGTAGGTACTATATGGGAAGGCAATCAGGATACTACCTTAACTCTTGCCCCAGGGCGGTACACCATTATTCTCCGTGGTGGTAATGGTGGCAACGGTGGCAGAGGAGGGAATGCATTCACTGGCGCTAATGGTGGTTTAGGTGGTTTAGGTTCACAGGGTGATGTTGTTACTCAAGAAATTATTATAGGTACAGCTTCATCAGTTAATGCACAAGTTTTGGTGGGCCGTCATGGTGGAAATGGCTTAGATGCATCAGATGTTACTATAAATTATAATAATATAGTATTACCAGGTGGTGGTGGTGGTGGTGGTGGATTGCCAGCTTTATTTTCTATTCCAAGTATCGATCTTACAATAATAAGTGGTGCTGGGCATGGTGGTGGTGGTGGAAGTGGATCTCACAGAGGTACTGCAACAGTATATACACAAGGATCTAATGGGCAAAATGCCAATGGCAATTCTGTTAATGGAGGAAGTGGTGGTGGTGGTGGTGGTAGTCGCAACGCAGAAAGTAACAATATATATTCTTTAGGTGGAGTAGGTCATAACGGGGCTGGTGATGGCGGTGATGTCTATTATCCACCAACTATGTGGACAATCTTCCATCGTTCAGGTGGTGATGGAGGCGTTCCTCCTGATAACGGTAACAATGGGATAGATGTAACTATAAATTATTGGTTGATAAATGGAGGCATAGGTGGTCAAGGACGAACGATAGGATCTCGTAATGCAGGAGGAGGAGGAGGAGGTGGTCCTGGCAATGACCAGAGTAGGCCAGGTGCGAACGGCGGAACTGGAGGCACAGGAGCAACCACAATCTGCGGAGTATACCGAACCCTATGAACACCCCCGTAGTCCAATTAGAAAACGTATTAGACTTCAACGTCCAGTTCACAGCCTATGACTCCCCCATATGGAGGGCAAGGCTATGGTGCTATAACTACGAAAAGAAACTGCCTTTCATGAATGATGAGCAGAGGAATAACTTTGCTTTCGAGCTGTTCACTGTAATAATTGATTACGTCCCCTACATGAAAGTAACATCCTTCGATGGGCCTAATGGGTTAAGAGCCAATGACAGGACATGGATGGTAGACCCAGACGATAACTCCCTGATATATATTCACTTTGAAGACCATAATCCGTCATTTAGCTTTATCTCATATAAAAACGGCATCATGTTTGCTTTCTCTCATGGCAACCCCGTGCAACTGGGGGATGCCAAGACCTACCCCCTGCTAGAATCCTTCCCCCAGGTGGAGGACCAGTCAGATAACTTCACCTACCAGAAGATGCGGTTTAGCAGTGGCAACATCACGATAGACAACTCAGCGGGGATGCTGGACAGCCTGGTTGAGCTGTTTGGCAACGATGTGAACTTGTCGATGTTCACGAACAACGAGCTAGACATCATACGGTCATACTTCATCGAGCGGTACACCCTGGGGCTGACGAAGATTGACCTGACGGTGAAAGACAAGCGGTCGAGGCTGACCTTCCAGGCTCCGAACACGTTCTATACCCGTGAAGAGTTCCCCGATATAGAGGAAAACCTGATAGGCAAGGTTATACAGGATGCCTATGGCTACTGCCGTGGGGTGCCGGGGACCTGCGTAAACAGGAATGAGTTGTATCAAAACCCAGCCCAGCCCACGGAAGACACCCTGAACAACTGGTTTATTTTCAAGTTTGCGAGGACGATATCGGAGATAGACAAAATATGGGTCAAGAAGTCTGACGTATGGACGCAGATATTCCCCGGTCTTGGTATACCTGATAATCGACTAGTTACTAGTGGTGATTCACTTGAAACTTGGCAAGAACACCATCCTGTAGGTACAAGACCCCGAATAGTGACCAAAGACGCATTAGGCAATGATGTGTTATCAGTCATAACCGATATGTCTGGTAAAAACCTCCCCACCAATGCTGATGGGACCCCTAACGATGGGCGGATTGCTATCTGGCGTACCCAGGCCACGAAAGAAAACCCAGGGCACTTGCACAGGGCCAACGGCAACCCCGAAGTGGTAAAGATGGACGGCGTGTTCGTAGACCTCCACACCCCCGGCGAGATAGTCAGTGACATGATGCACTACTACGGGGACAGACCCTATGTGGCCCAGTTCTTTGATATGGACGAATGGGAAACAGAAATGAGGGGGGGCAAGGAAATTGGTGTCTGCTTAGACAAGGCCGATGATATCTACTCATGGGTGGAAAAGATACAGAATGGTTCCATGCTAGGGTTCCAGGTACTGATATACAAAGACCGATTCTCAGCCCGTGTAGACAACCCCAATAGGAAAGAGGATTTCGATATTCACTGGTCAGAGATTCTCAACCGTGATGCCATAGCCCCCGAAATGAATGGCGATGCCTACGCATCTTTTGCCACCATAAACTATTCCTACGAGTACACCGAGAAAGAGTACAAATCGGTGATTGATAAGTCCTTGCGTAATGCCATCCTCGATGTCTACAAGTACGAAAAGGAATACCACAATGATTCTTTTCTTGTACGCCCAGAGGACGCAGAACGAAAGGCCAAGATTGTCCTTGAAAACTTTATGGAGGTCCGGCCCTATATCCGTGGCATCGAATTAGAGGGGCTCAGGTGGGATGAGATAAAACTGTTTAGTACAGGGTATATAGACTTCACCATGGAACTTCCCCGGCAGATGAGGGCTATTCAAAAATACATGGCCCGGCGTAACGCCATGGGACGGATGCGGGTCAAGGTTCTACGCTGTAGCAGGGATTTGAAAAGTGAGAAAACCATCATAGATGTCATAGGGTGCGACCCTCTGGAGGCCCTCCGTGAGGCTTAGCAGATTCCCCCTATGGATACGGGTAGAAAGCGGTATCATCGTTGACACTCATCATAGTACCGTGGCCCAGCCTGGCATGATAGAAACCCCCTGGAACTCCGAGGCTAATGTAGGTGTCCCTGTAGCCTGGTATGACGACAACTGGAAGCGTATCCCCGATGATAGGCTGGTGGAAATGGGTATACGAACTGACAACCGTGGCAGATATTGGAGCAAAGAAAACTATACGGTTGATATTACTATCCGTGATTATGACCTTCCCATCCCAGATGGGTTTACCGATATTCCACCCCTGGGTAAACCAAGTATATGGGAAGATGACCACTGGATTGTTGACGAAGTAGAATATGCAAACCAGCGGGCCATATTAAACCTTGATGACGTGATTTTGTTTGTGTCTGGCTTGCATGAGGGACTTAGAAGAGGGCAGGAAGTAACAGAAGCGTAATAATTAAATAACGTCTTTTATCTTATCCCATCTACCGACATCAAAAAAATTAGTTATGCCTAACCCTGTGAATCTGTAAAAATAACCAGTCTTGGCTTGGTTTATTTTCATATAGACCATTGCTTGTTGTCCACCAGGAGATGCTGCAGCTAATTCGGCATCAAACTCCGATGGATCTAATTGTCTGAATTCATAAAGCAATTCATCGGTGTCATAGTTATAGACTTTACCATCTTCTGAGTACGCATTGAATGTTGTTTGTCCTCCTACATTAGGACCAGTAACAGTTGTTTTAGTAAATGTGAAGTTTATATCCTGCAAAGTCCACGCCCACTGACCTATCAGCACGTCCTCTATCACCTTACTCGGTAGCTGTTCCTCATCAGTGGTATCGGTGGTTGTAGTGGTATCAGGACCCAGCCCGTCACAGGCGGACAGGAGCAGGGCCATCAGCAAGATGCTTACAATGGTAAAGGTTCTCAGTAGATGTTTCATACTCTAATTATAGCCCAGCCACCGGGATAAGTAAATAGCCCTTGACAAAAAAGCCCGGTATGGTATACTGGGTATAACGGTGCTGACCGATATGCGGAGGCCCTCAATCCCCTTGCGACTTTAACCAGTGGCAGGAGGATTGGGGGCCTTTTTTATTGGCTACCCGCCCAAAATGGCGGGGTTGCACATAAAGAAACGGGGTCTTACAGTTTTGTCAGAATATGGGGGCTGGTATGCAGGATTTTATTGGATGCGTCAGGCATAAAGGAAAAATATACTGCTGGGACAAAAGGAACGAAACCTTCGTTGAAATAGAACTAACTGATGTTCCCATAGAAAATGTCCCCAAAGAAGTTTATTCGGCATTGTTTAACATGATTGGAAAGCAGGAGGGCTGAAATGGCTGTATACATGCAATTTAGGGGGTATACCTACGACCCCAAGGACACATACCGGGCTGTTGGGCGGACTATGGAGTGCTGGATTGACACCCTGGCAGATAGAGCCCTGTTGCCTCAGGTCCCGACCCGTGACTTTGACGGCGGGTCCATAGCCATCTGCAAAGAGACCGATACGACCTACGTCCTGTGGGCCACGGGCTGGGAGGTTCTCTAATGGACGTAGTAACCCTTAAAGAGGCGAAAAAATATACTGATTCTGTTGCCCTGAATGGGGTGGCTATACAATACCCCAGGGTAAACCCTACCAGCAAACGCTGGGAGGTCTTTAACTCTTCCACTGGTAACTACATTGATACGGGCGTGGTGGCAGAGGGTAAAGACGGCGTTAACCCCGTTTTCCGTGCTGGCGGGGCCGAGAACCGTACCCTCCAGGTAAATTACCCGCCTTCACCAGATTGGACTGATATCTACACCTTCCCCGAGGGTGGGGGCAGTATAAACCCTGCTGACCTGATATCAGCCGACCCAGACAATACCCTTATCCTTGACGCTCAGCAGAAACTGAAGGTTCCAGCCCAGTCCCCAGGTGGGGGCTTTACCCCGAGTACGGCCCAGACGGCAGCCATGAACAGCGGGGTTACCGCTGAATGGAAAGGTAACGTAGATACAGCCCTCTCCGCAATAGACATCCCAGAATCACTTGAAGATCTGAATAACCCCACGGTCAACCCGTTCATTCGTGCAAATGACTTGCCCGACTTGACCCCTATAAACCAAGAGCTGGCCCGGCTGGAAAACGACAAAGCCGATAAGGCCGACCTGCCCAATGTCCCTGCTTTGATAGAGGCCCACAATACCAGCGGCACAGCCCATGCTGATATGCGTCAAGATATCAACGATGCCAGGTCTATTGCCGAGGGCCGGGCTCAGGCCAAGGTGTTCGCCACCTTTGAGGCTATGGAAACATGGCTTGCCGATCAGGCCAATGCTGACAGCCTCAACGTGGGGGATAATCTTTATATCATCGCCCTTGACGTGCCCGATTACTGGTGGGATGGGACCCAGGCCCAGGAACTGGAAACCGAGAAAGTAGACCTGACCGATTACTTGACCGAGACCGAGATTGAAAACCTCTTGGCTGGTAAAGTCGATGTAGCAACCTTTATCACCTACCAAGCGGCAGTACAAACCGAACTTGACCGCCTTGAAGACGAGAAGATGAACCTGGTGGACAGCCCTGTTGACGGGGAGCTACTTGTCACCGATGCCGATGGTCAGGCTGTAGGCTCAGGCCGTAACTTCGACACTATAGCCGATATCCCCCTCGTTAAGGAATACATCCAGCAGGGCCCTAACCAATACCCTACCTGGTACTCCCAGAGTGGACATCACCTAAACCTGGTAGACACTTACCACATTGCCATGACTATCCCCGGTCAAGGTACTGCTGATTATACCATTAGCAATAAAAAGCCCCTAACTACTAATTCTGGGCAACAGTTTAGACTTGAATCCTATCAAGGCCCGGTACGCATCATCGCAGAGGGCTACGGCTCTGCATACGAAAACATAGAAATTGAATGGTGTACCCTTGCCTCTGGCGGGGGTGGAATTGACGATATCAACGATCTGGTATCCGATGAACCAGACAATCGCCTAGAGGTTATCAACGATAAATTCTTTGTAGGCGGGGACGCAACCATAGGCCCCGATATCAGCCGTGTCTACAACGAACACATAGACGCAGAAAAGAAACGCATTGACGAATTACAACCGGGGGACTTTGTTGTCAGCCTAGAGATGCACGAGCCTTATGGAGACCCCGGCGGCGGTTCTATAAACTTTGAACATCACGTCATTGAGTTCCAACCCTACGGCGGGGTTATTAGCCTATCTGGTAGTACCCATAATGTTGTAATCCGCAGTTTCGGCGATGTGTATACTTCGGTGGTTCCCATTGACGATATCTTTGTTGACGCATCCGGCGACTGGGACAATGTGTTCTACGCCTATGTGGGCGATCCTGCAGGGCACACGAAGCGGTGGGATAATAGGGAACTGCTGGGGGCTATTAGGGAAATAGACCCAGATGCGGGTGGAAGGAATACTTTTACTGTTGTTCCTGATTACGCAAGACCGCTTCAAGTTATAGGCACAACAGTAGGCACGCTTGTAACCGTACCCAACGACGGATTTTTACAGGTGGCAGTTGGGCAAAATGTTAGAACAGATGTGCGGATTAATGGTAGCACCACCGCAGCATTTATTATCGACCCAGCACCGCAAAACTCTACCAGTATTCCTACGCAAGTAAAAGAGGGCGACACGGTAATGGTAACGATTTCGGGTGGAACGACACCGCAGTATTATGAACTACGCTTATTTTATCCAAGAATCGTATGGGCAACCAGCGATGCCGCACAATTCCACACTAAACTGATAGGGCCTCCCGATCACGATAACATGGAGAGTATCAATCGTATCACTGCGAACAACGGTGAGTGGAAGAATGACATAGGCGATGGGTATATGCTCATTGGCTCTGCGTCTAGTTCTGCCTGTTATGGGCGGATATTTATCAACGATGAACCTTTTGATCAGTTTTATATGAGTGCTGGATACCTTGCACAAAAAATTGTGCAAGTATCAAAAGGGCAGACTGTCCGCTATAGCATAACTGCCGGAGCAATATCACAGGTAACTGCTAAGTTTATCCCGCCGAAAGCAACAGCCCCCATAGCCCTTACTGGCGTTGACATGGTATCTAGCACCGAAAAGGGCAAAATAAACCTAGACCCTGTTACTAAAGAGGCAAGAATCAATGGCCTAGACCCTGATGATCTAGATATCAATACCGATGACCTGGTAGCAAAAGACCAAGGCACCGCCAACGCAGGTAAGTTGCTAGGCATAGGCACTGATGGCTTTGTCGCTCCAGTAGAAGCAGAGTTTGCCAGCGGTCAGGGCAGTGTCTATCGTGAGTTTGACCTAACCGATCAACTTGACGGCACTAAGACCACGTTTGACATAGACCCCACCATATCCCCCATGAGCATCCTCGCCTTATACTACGCAGGGCAGCGGTTAGTGGTCAACAAAAACTACACGCTGGATATGGATGCTAAGACAATCACCACGTTATTAAGCACTCCCCCTGACGCATTAGAGGGCAGGAGTTTGATACTGGTGGAGGCATCCAGGGGTGCGGTGGGGCCGAGGTTCCAGTCAATAACTGTACCTGGCGGGAATCATACAGTGCCATTGGATATTTCCCAGTACGATACTTTTTATTTACAGAAATCTACCAATGGAGGAAACACTACTACAATCCCTAATTTTGTAGATTCGGCAGATGCTCCGTTGGGGAAAGAGATCACGTTTATTTTCCAGGTAGTTTCTACTGGTGGTGGTGTAGCGGGTAATACTACAGGTGTCGTATGGGGAAGTGAGTTTTTTGGTAGAGCCATCCCTGGAATTGGAATGGGAGAACCCATAGGTATCAGACTAATTAAAGTTGCAAATGGACGTTGGGTACGAATGGCATTTGCATGGTCGGCATAAAGGAGCATAAACATGGATACAAGATTAAAAGGTAATCAGGTAACTCAGGAAATAGAAGGCGGGTATGCTCCCCCTCCCAACGGCATACCCATAACCGATCTATCCCCCGAGGTGCAAGAGTTGATCAAAAACGCTGGAGGGGGTGACGCAGGGAACCACATACGCATTGACGATTTTGAATTCCACCAATCCCAGGGCCATTGGGCTATACGAAGTGATACCCACCAGTTTACCCATGACGAGTTGTACCTTATCAATATGCAATACGGTAACCAGGGAGGTACATGGGAGGGCCTAGCGGTCTTTGGTCTAACTAACGATGGGGACTATGCCTATACGCATATATCGGGATCTAACGGCACCTACGAGTTAGAGTACCGAATCCAGGATGGCGAGATACACTTTGACAATGCCTATTCCAGCGGTTTCTATGGTCATAGCGTTTTTCGGATAGGTGCCCATGGCGGGGCTGGCAACGGTGGTGAAGGAAAACCGTTTTACAGGTACGATATTTCCGGGCAGTGTAGCGGTGGAGGTGAAAACGGTGCAGACTATTACAAACTAAGTTTTTCTGTTCTAAGCAAAGAAAAACTGTTTGACATCCCATCTAGCAATATAATCCCCTACGGCAATATAAAGATTGCACTTGAAGCAGTTGGGGCTACATACTCTGAAAAAGCAATCCCCGCAACTGGGCTTTTTAGGTGGATGCAGAATAACGGCACTGTCCCCTCTTTTACTGGTACAATTTATGCGATCTGGTGCGATGATTACCCACAGGTAAGGGTGGCCCGGCATGATAACAATAATATCGAAATCCGCAATCTTAATTTTACCAGTAACTCATTCCACGCAACCGAGACCATCATCCCTGCTGGTGGGGGTGGGGCTGGCATAGACGATGTAAATGACCTAGTAAGCACTACGCCTAATAATCGGCTGGAAGTAAGGGATGATAAACTCTATGTAGGCCCCAGTTATATCCTCCCGCAAACTGGAATCCCCATATCCGATCTATCACCCGAAGCAAGGGATAAACTGGAACAGGAAGAGAACACCGATGCCATGACCAGTTTTTGGCAGGGTAGCCTTGTCACCTTAAAACCGAATGAGAACCTAATGGCAATGACCGGGGGCCTCCAGTACGAGGTTACCTTTAACGGAGTGCCTAACTCTAAAGACATCGATCTGCAAAGTCATTTAATACTTGACAGTAAACTTTTTGACCCTGTAGATGAATTGTTCGGTTTCAACCCCGGCGATACTTACTCCAGCCTAGAATGGATGTTCCAGGAAATTCACAATTACTGCGAGCAGTACGGGCCATTTGATTATGATAATTATGACGATCAGAATATCTATGACTATATGACGCAGATTTTTGAAATGCTAAACATCATAGACCAGATCAATCCCCGGCTCATGAGTCTTAAAATGGACTTTAGTTACAGTGTGGAAAACTCAAGCAATCCAGTAACCGTCATGCCCCTGGGTATCTACGGGTCAAAGGGATCTAACTTAATGCTCATTCCGCACATTAAAACAGTAGGGAGTTTCTAACATGAAAAGCATATTTGACAAATTAAAGGGCACGAAAAACGTACTTAAAAGTTATAGGGAAGGGCTGGAACTACTGGAGGCCCAGAGTATCGAGGCCAAGGACTTTGACGATACCTTTGTGATTGAATCGAAAGATATCAAGTGGTCATTCCCTATCGTTGCGAGGGCCATAAAGAAAAGGCAAACGAAACTCATAGTATACGAACCCCAGGGCCCAGAGGTTTTTTGCGGAATGCAAGGGGACTATGTAAACCGGGAATACTGCGAGAAAAACGGCATTGCTATTACTCCATTCCCTACGCAGGGCGGGGCTTTGGTCTGCGATAAGGGCGATCTACTACTGGTATTCATCCATCCAGCAAGAAGCGGGGAGTTTAAGTTTCTCGACCATGTTAAGTCCCTAATCCTCCAGTCCCTGCCCTCTTCTATTCCCATTGAAGAAATCACCATGCCGGGGAATGACATCCTGGTACAGGGCAAAAAACTATCCGGCTCCACCACTACAGTTAGGCACGGCTCCATCATCGAATCCATTTTTATCAATGGGGTGAATAGCCAGAAACACTTAGAAGCAGTAGGCCATAAAGCGGGGAAGCTCAGGGAAGTGATTAGTCTAACTGAACTGGGAAGAAACCCCGAAGAGTTTAGAACCATGCTCATTGAACTAACCGTTGAATCATACGGACTACATAACCATTACAAAAAGGAAAAGGGAAAAGGAAAGAATCGAAAGGGTTAAGATTTGGGGGTAAAGATGGAAGTAGCAGAAACAGTTAAGAACCTGGCCCTGTTCTCTGGGATTGAATTGTTTTTAATTATCATTCTAATTTTTGCAGTCATTCTCATGATCAAACTAGGGCCTAAGTGGCTGGATAAACGATACCAGTATAAGATGGCAGAGTTGAATCAAGAGAACCAGCACATGGAAATTGAAACCAACGCCATGGTAAAGGAAGTAGCAACGAGGCTGGACCGCTTGGAAGAATCAACGCTAAAGGTGCAGAACCAGTTTGCAGAGGATGCTGAGGAAAGAAAAGAACGGCAAGCCCAGATGGATTCTAAGTTTGAGTCCATTGATTCTGAGATAAAAAACATATTCGCCATATTCGCAGACCACGAAGAATTTGCCAAAGACACGTCACGGGGCACCCTAGAAAACATGGTCTGCAATGATACGGTGTCCCCTCTTAGGCGGTTGAAGGCGTTCCGGCGGTTACTGGCTATGGGGGTCAACGGCATTATCAAGCAACGGGGAATGAAGATTGTCCTTGACCACAAAGACCTCTGGCTTGAGGTGTTAGCCATGGACATGGGCCTTAAGGTTATAAATCAGGACTACTACGACCGGGTCATGGACGAGATACGCAAGAGTATTTACGGGGGGGTGATGTGATGGAAGAAGATAAGAATGGCGAAGAATCAACGCCAGAAAAATGGAGCTGGGACGTATTCAAAATAAAGACCTTCTGCTGGCGGAACTTTATCTGGTTTATTTCCACCTCTTTCGTGGCAGTCATGCTTTTCTTGTCTAACGGTGACATTGACAGCGTGGTAAATATCATACTGGCTGGAGTGTGGGGGGCCTTGTCTATCATCTTGGTACTGCATAAAGCCTTTGAAAAAGCCGTGGGCAATGCTCAGATAAAAGCCGAGTTAAACACCAGTATGCAGTTAAATGGGGAGATGTCTTCCATCATCAAGTCCATGGCAAAAAAAGGGGAGGCGTGAATGAACGATAAAGCACAACGGGTCATTGAAGCAGTTGAGCACGTCATAGCCATGGAAGATGTCCAGCCGGGCTATCCCGATGCCAACGGGAATACCAATACCACCTGGTGCAACAGGGCCTTACACCGGGTGCTGGTCATGCTGGGGGCTCAGGCGGACCTGATACTTGAGCCCAAGGGTATCAACTGGACTACCGCCAATCGGATGGTTTTGCAGGCTCGTGCCACCCTAGGCCGACAATTAAGCCCGGTGGAGGCCCAATGCCGTGCAAATGATGGCCTGGTAGTCATTGCCATGGCCCATAACCCTAATGGCTCGGGCCACGTTGAGACTGTGTTGTTTGATACCGAGACCTTCCGGGCCGATAGGGGTTGCCGGGTAGGCGGGGCAGGTAAGACCAATGGAATAGGCTATGTCCGGCCCAGGTTTGCCAATTTAGAGGTTGAGTATTACATTGTGCCACCCCTGAGCGGCGGTACGGCGGATTAGGAGGCTTTATGTTTGAGATAGGTATGGAGAAGAGGTGAGGATAGGAAAGTGGTATAGGATCTGGCCTATCCAGCATCATCCAAAGCAGATCCTGAGGGCCTTAGGGGAAAGGAAGGTTAAATGAATGCAAATAAGGTTCTTATTGTTAGTTTGTGTGTTATCTCTGTTTTTTCCATCTTCTATGGTGTTCACCAGCGAGTCCGATACACTGAGTTACAAAGCACCCTCGAGTCAGTTAACGCAGGAGAATTACAACGGCAACTTGGACTCGTCAACGCAGAACTTGAGCGAGCCCGTGCCGAACTTGCTGAGTCTAGAGAGTCCGTGGAGCGACTTGAGGGCGTTGATAGCAGACGGCTTGCAGGGATTGAGCGAATCGAACGAAGCGTTGAGTCAATTGGAAGAGGAATTGGGTCTGCTCAGGGTGGAAACGAGCGAGCAGAGATTGCTATACGAGGAATCGCAGAGATTGTTGACATCCTTGAGGCTGAGTTTGGACGAGGCTCTCTGGGCGATTGACGTGGCGGTTGATCGTATGGAGGATGCTGAGGCTTATGCGTGGTGGGTCGAGTCTCAGTACGAGGTGTTAAGGGCCCAGGCAAGGCAATCAAGGCGGTCGGGGCCTGTTGGACTGGCTTTCGGTGGTGTTTCCTTCGGGGTAGGGGTTCCTCTGATAGTGGAGGGCTTACGTTCCGATAATAGGACAATGACCTGGGCTGGGGCTGGAGTTATTACTGGTACAGGGATAGTATGGGCAGCCGGGCATTATATCTTCCAGTGGTGGTAATAAATGGAGCGAGTTCGCTCTTTTTTCTCCTTTGGCCTGGGTGTCAAGTGTCAGCTTGACCCCAGTTTTTTTTAATTAATTTTTAATTAATATGCTTGACAAATAGGACAAAATGTCCTATATTATAAGTATAGGCTGAATAAGCCAAGCCCGCCTGTATGGGAAGGGCGAAACTGGAAGGCCCAATCGAGGCCAAAAGGAACCTACCATGGATCTTAAATTCTACGCAAAATCCGAAAAACAAAGGGACTATGCAATGTCCTACATTAATACCTGGTTAAGTATAGTTGACCAGAGTATTGCGACCGCAGAACGCCGGATGGGGTATGAAGAGGAAAAAGAAGAAGTAAAAAACTGGGAAGCATGGATTAGAACTGCCGAGAATGGAAAGCAATGGATTATTGATACCGTAAACACAATGGATGCCGGGCAGATCATCGAATATGGTAAAATGACAAAGGGACTTGGGGAAACAGTAGAAAGCCAATGTCGAATTGCGTATAAGGCTTGTAAGCCCATGAATAATTTCCAAAAAGCAGAAATTATTTACATCTAATAGGAGTAAATACCATGACCATACTCGAAGGAAAAAAAGAACGGATAAAAGAAGCTAGGGAAAGTGGATATAGATATTTGTCCTATACCTATTCCACCCTACAAGATGCCAGGGAACAATCGGGGTCCTTCGCTGTGGCCCATGAGGATAGTACGGCAAAATGGACAGAATCAGATATCATAGCCGAGGATCAACTCTACACTTGTTGCATCTATGACCTTGAGGAAGGCGAAGGGAAGACGGTATTGGTAGTGGAAAGAGGAGAAACTGCCGAATCCGCCAAGGAAAAGGCTATGGCGGAATTAGCAGGGATTCTGCTGAGGGGTAAAATTGATCATTGGATGGATTTTAATTCGGTAAAAATCCTCTCAAAGAATGAGGATGTTTTAATGGGGGAGCAATTAAGGACTTGGCTATCTAATAATAACTTAAGTCAAAATAAAGCAGCAGAATTATGCTCTGTCACCCCTCGGACCTTCCGGCGATGGGTACTAGGTAGGCCCTCGATGCCCCAGGGTATGTGGGAATTATTGCGTATTAGGGCAAGTAAGGTGCCAGCTAATAACGCCGATAATTAAATAACATCATAACCGGGGTCCTGATTTTTAACAGGTAGGCCCCTAGAAAAGGTCCTTCTGCACCTTCCTTGGCCTCCCCTGTGGACGCTTAGGGCCTTGGGCTTTCTTTTCTGCCGGGTCCTTCCTGGGCCTCCCCCGTGGCCTCTTGTTTGCCTCTCTGGCAGCCTTTACCTCGGGGTCCATTGGCGGTCTGCCCACTGAGCGTTTAGGCCCTTCCTGTATCGGTCTGGTCCTTGGACGGCCTATCTTGGCAGGTTCCTTATTGGGCTTGGTCTCAAGTTTCGGGCGGCCCCGGCGGGTATTCCTGTTGACAAAGGCTTTTTCTGCCTCTTCGTCAAAGACATAGGTTGTAATGTTTCTGCCGTTTTCACTAAAGTATGGGATATCATTTTCCCTTGCGAACTGCCGAACCAAAGCCTCAGACACTCCGTACTTGGCAATCATCTCGGAACTGGTTAGCCCAGGTAATTTTATTCGTTTGCTCATGCCTTAATTATACCCCACCCGGCGGAAATATGCAATAGTTTATGGCCTTTTTTGCGTGGTTTTTCCCGGCCTACTTTCTATCTTGACACCGTGCACGCATCGTGTATACTTATGACACTTATGTCCTCTTAGTGCACTTATGTCCACTAAAGGTATAGGTCTGTAAGCATGTCTACAATATGGAAGAGAGAGGGCGAATTTCGTAAGTCTATACACCATATACAATTAGGGCCCCTAGCTCAGTTGGTTAGAGCAGCAGACTCATAATCCGCGGGTCCTGTGTTCAAGTCACAGGGGGCCCAGAGTTAATTTGCAATTTATCCTTTATCTCTCGCCTTTTATCCATGGGGCTAGTAGGATAACAGCTATACCGATTATGATACAAAGTCCCATGAATCCTAATATGATATGAAATGGTTGGATATTCATGTTAGTCTCCTTTATACAATCGCGAGATAAAAATCCCAATAAAAGCTATAGCCCCTGAGAAAATAACACCTATAGCAAATATTGCTATTTGTGATATATTCCAGCTAATAACAGAACCAAGGACAAGGCTGCCAAAAGCAAGTTTTGATACATCGACTAGCCATTTCCCCAAATCGTGAAAATATTCTTCCCGTCTGCGTTTTATGCTTTCTTGCATATCTCCACTCCTTATAATATAGCATTGCTTTTTTATTTAATAAAGCTTCGAAGGCTCCCCCCAAGAAAAAGCTGCCCGGGCTGAGGGGGGGGTTCCTCGGCCCGGGCAGCGGAAGGGGATTGGCCTTACTCCCTATAGGCCATAGTAGCTGTCCGACTCGTTCAGGTAATGTACCTTGTCGGTATCTGCGTTATACCAGATGGGGTAGCGGAGGACTCCCCCCTGGGAGGCGCTGGTCCCAAGGACGGTGGCTCCATCCATGTAGACCTGCTTTCTAAGGTCAGGGTTAGCGGCATTCAGATGGATCTCCCAGGGGTTAAACCAGAACTTGCCCACATTCTGGGAAAGGACGGGGTTTACCAGGCCGCTGCGGGAGTAGCCTATCATGTAACCCAGTTCCTTCTTCCCAAAGTAGAGGACATAGCCGTAACCCTTTTTGGGCATGGGGACGGTGACATCTACGTAGCTGTTCACCACATCCTTGGCCAGGGAGATCACATGGGCAGTTCCGGCATCTACCAGGGCGGTAAGGCGCTGGCGGGGGCCGTTGGGGTCATCCCCTATAACAATGTTGTTGTTAAAGTAGTTGGTCCCGGTGCCCCACTTGCGGCTCTCGTGGAAGGCGGTGGCAAAGGGCACTCCCGTCTTCCCGGTCCGGTTCACCATGACCGAGGGGTAGGTGCTGACCGGCTCTTCTACAAAGACCAGCCGCTGGAGGGCCCTGGCGCTGAGGCCCGTATGGAAGATCCGCAGGGTGATGGTTTCGCCCAGGTTGATGTTCCCTGTGGGGTCCTCTATGTCGGAGCTGTTCAAAGTGATGCTCCGGAGGTTCTGGTCGGGCCTTAGGTTGGGGAGGCCCGTGTCGGGATGCAGGCCCGGGTGCAGGGCTGCGGGGTAGATCTCCTTGCGGATCTTCAGGGTTTCGCCCTCGTTGGGGCCTCCCAGGCGGCGGACCAAAAGTTCTGCTTCGAAGCGGGCTCCGGGCAGGATAGGCATCCCTATGCTGCTTAGGACCAGCACCGACGATGAATATCCCGGAGGGGTGCCCTGGCTTTCACCCCAGCTGTTACTGTCATAGGAGGTGGCATAGTGACGATCGGTGCTGTTCCGCACGATGAGCCCCATGATGGCCACCGCCGAGTCCCCGGAAGTTCCGTTCACCAGGGTGATCACGGCCCCCACGGTGGACTCTATATTCAAATCCCAGGGGTTAAGGATAATCTCGTAGACATGGTCGTAAAGATAGACCAGCCGCTCCACGCTCCCCGAACCGGCCGCCGACTCCAGATCGATCTGGGCCAGGTACTGGTGGTGGGGCTCTATGGGAAAGCCCAGACTGTTTTTCTCCTGGGGTATGCCTATGACCTCCACATAGCCGGTTTTGCCGTAGGTGATGGGCCTGGAGGGGCTAAAATGATCCTCGTAGTCCAAATAGAGGGGGTCCAGCTCGGGCCGCCGGAGATTGTGGATGCTAATCCCCGTGACTATGGCCTCGGTGTTGTTGGTGATCCGCAAAGCACCCCGCCCCTGACCCCAGCGGTCTGGGGGCAGAAGGTCCTCGGCCAAAGAATCATCGGGGTAGGGGGGCCATTCCTGGCTCAGTTCGTAGTGTTCCCGGGTGGTCTTGTAAAAGTTCATGTAATGTTCCCGGATGGCCTGGGGGTCATTCGATGGCACCACCACCGCGTTTTTGGCCCCTGTGGTAACCCCCAGGCGGTTGATGGTGTAGTTCACCGTGGTCTCCCAGGTACCTTGACCCAGGGCGATGGACTGGCGGTCCCGGACATTGATGGGCCCCATGCTGTAACTGCGGCCATCGCTGGCCTTAAAACTTACCCCGTCGATGATCTGGCTGGATGAACGATTCACCACCACGTAGGTGGCCATCTGGGTTCTATTCTCCGGGGGGATGATGGCCGGGCTTGAGCCTTCACCCAGAAGGGGGTCATCTCTAGGCTCCGCCGTATCGGCTGGATCGGGGTTTAGCAGCTCCCGGCCTATGATTACCTCCCCCTGTTGGTTCCGGTAGACATAGATGGCCACCACCTCCCGGGGAAGGGGCAGGGGAACGGTGATTTCCCCCTGGCCTTCCAGGCCCTCCCTGGTCCTATAGCTAAGGCTCACCGAATAGGTGATGTCACTGGGGGGGAGGTACTGGGCCCGCCGCTCCAGGGCCCGGGGCCTTTCGGTGAAGGACCACCAGGGCTTCTGCTGGCCGTAGTTTTCGGGCCGGCTGTCCCACTCGGAAGCATCATAGGTGATATAGACATGCTTTACATCCACCGTCTTTGAGACATTGGAAATAAGCAGAACCGCGCTGGTAATATCGGTAACCGTAAAGTTACCCTCTACCTTAAGGGAACCATCTCCGCTTAAAAGGCTGATGGGGTCCAGACAGGAGCTAAACCCAAAAAGTACCGCGCTTAATAAGATGGTTTGCACAAATGTTTTTGCCCTATTTTTCATATTGTCCTCCAAGGTAAAGTTTACTATTTTAGTAATCTTTACAGCTTGAATTTATAAAATTTCGGGCCCCTGTGCACTAGTTTTTTGAAAATTTTTTACTTTTTTTTTGGAAAAAAAACCCCCGGGCCAGGGCCCGGGGGCGGGGATATTAGAAAGCTCTCCTTCCTAATAGGTCAAGGTAAAGCCGAACTGGGGATTCCTAAAGGGGACCCCTCGAACGGCAGTGACTATCCCAAGGAACTGGTTCGCCACCGAGTAGTGGCCGCTAAAGAGGATGATCTCGTCCAGGGTGATATTGGGCAGGAAGCCCACCGGGGTAGTCCCCGACAGGGACCGCCCGTAGTTGATCCAGGCCGCCAGGTGCACCAGGTTGGGGTTGGTCATGCTGACCCCTCCGCTCAGGGTGGTTCTGTAGCGGTTACTAACGCTTACCCTAAGGACCCCGTAGTGGGATCCCACCACATTCCCCCGGCCATGGGCCCCCACCGGAAGGCTGGCTATATAGGCCGCCGCTCCAGGTGAACCGGTTATTGCCCCCCCATGGAGCCAGTCGATCTGGACTATATCGGGGATCTCCACCGGGAGCCTGCTCTGGGACCAGACCAGGTTCTTGTTGGTGGCATTATGGGGAAGGATCTCGATAAGGAAATCCTGGTACTGAACATCTGTAGCCGTTGTGTTGGCAGTCCGGGTCACGGTCTGAACCTGATTTGATTGGGAAACCTGCCAGGTTCCAGTACTGCCCAAGCCACTCCTCCGGGCTATGATCCGGACCGATTCCACGGGGACAAAGACGCCCCCGGGGCCCCCGGAACAGTTACATGTAGTACAGGTACAGGTCCCGCCATTACTGCAGTTACAGGTGGTGGAGCCCGGGCAGGTACAGCTTCCGGTGCAGGTGCAGGTGCCGCCATTGCTGCAGTCACAGGTCCCCGGGCCGGGGCAGGTACAGGTGCCCGTACAGGTACAGGTCCCGCCGCTGCCGCAGGAGCAAGACCCCGGACAGGTGCCGCCGCCGCAATTACTGCAGGTACATTCCCCGGTGATGGTACAGCCGCAGGATCCCTCGCATCCGCAGTCACATTCGGGGGGAGTAATGACCTGACCGTTCTCTATGGCCCACTTAATGTCCGCATCGGTAATGATGAGATCAATTGTGTCCCCTAATATAAAGTTCCGGCCAAAGTAGCGGACTATGACAAAGCCCCGGCCGTTATCATGGCGCATGTCCCTCACATAGACATCCAGGGTATAGGGGGCGAAGTTTTCTATCATGAAGGCGCCCCCCGCCGCATCGGCGGTGCTTCTAAAGATTGCTCTTTTGGCATCCCTGGTCCAGGAAATGCCGCCCCCGCCTATGACCCCGCTGAGGATAAAGTCATCGGAGGGGATAAAGGACACGGGGACCGTGGCTCCCACCGGCGGGACGGGGTTATAGTCCCTGCTGGCCGCAACGGCGTAGATATAGGTATTGGGCACCGCCGAGTTAAGCATCCGGACATGGACCGCCGTTGTATCCCCATGGCGGGAATCTTCGGGGTCCCTGTTTGGCGGCGGCCAGCTGCTCCCCGGCCGGGTTTCAAAACCCCCGCTGGTGTTTTTATAGAAGTAGAGGTAGTGATCCCGGGAGGCCTGAGGGTCATTGGAGTTGACCACCGTAATGGTACTGACCGAACTCATCTGGTTGCCATTGACCGTATAGTTTACCCTGGCCATCCACTGACCGTGGCCCAAAGCTATGGCCAGGTTGTCGTTCATGGTGATGGGCCCCATGGCGTAGTTCCGGGAGCTATTGGTCAGGTTGACAAAGTAGATGCTGTCTATGTTCTGGGAACTGGAGGTATTGGCCACGATGAAGGTAGAGAGCCTTCCGGCATTCCGGGCCGGGATGTCCGGCGGGGTCGAACCTTCGCCCTCGAAGGGGTCGTCCAGGGGGGTCCCCGTATCGTTGGGGTCCGGGTCCACCGGCTCATGGGGGCTTATGATCACCGACCCGTCCCGGTGGCGGTAGATCCATATATTGTAAATTTCCCGGGGAAGGACCGCATTGACCGACACGGTCCCCGTGCCGTTGGAGCCGTCCCTAACCCGGTAATCAATGGTTACCTGATAGGTGATATCCGTGGGGGGAAGGTACTGGGCCCTTCGCTCCAGGGCCCTGGGACGGCCCGTAAAGGACCACCAGGGTATGGGGTCCGTGACCCCCGGGTTGTGGTCCTTCCATATATCTTCGATATAGGTGATATGGACATTGGTGACATCCACGGTCCTGGACAGGTTGTTGATCATGAGGACCGCACTGGTAATGTCGGTGAGGGTAAAGTGGCCTTCCATGCGAAGGGCCCCGTCAGGGGCCAGCAAGCTTATGGGGTCTAAACAGGCAGACAGGCCAAAGAGGAGGCCCAGGACCAAAAGGACCAGGGCCAGGCGATGTACGCTAGGTTTCATAAATTCCTCCATGGAAGAGTCCCGCTGCCTCTACTCCCTATCCTCTTGCAGCCTTCGGTGGAAACTCCCCCTTAAGGGTTAAAAAACCCGGCAGCCTAAGGCTGCCGGGTAAGAACTACAAACTAATTCCAGGGTAGGTTAACTACAACCCCGGGCCAGGCCCGATTAATGCCGCTGCTTAGGTTAAGCTTGGCTGCTGCACCGTAGCCGGCACCCCAGACCCTATCGTTGGCGATATAGTAGACATGCTCCTTACCGCCCCCTATGTCCGTTACTCCTCCGGTGGCACTTACGGAGCGCAGGGTTACAGAAGCCCCGTAGATGGTCGGGAAGGCCGAGCCCCCGGTCTGACCCCAGGTATAGACCCTGCCGTCTTTAGTCAGGGCTATGGTCCCCACGTAGCGGGAGTGCATGACATCCACGTTGGTAAGGATGTTTGTAATCACCGTAGCACTGGAGCTAGCGGTAGAGGTGGTTCCCTGCCCCAGGGAGGCCCTGAGGCCCCAGCCTATGACACTCCCATCTTTTAACAAGGCCTGACCCCAGCCGTTACCGCCAGCAATGTAATCAATCTGGCTGGCATGGGTTTCCAGATTCGCTGCCCTGGTGGGAGCTCTTTGGATCCTCTGAACCCCGTAGCTGGAGCCAGCGAACCCAAGACCTGAAGCCTCATTATCCCCCCAGACCCAGACCTGATCATCATCGGTGACCGCAAAGGCCCCTTCGTAGGCGGCCCCTATAAGCCGGGCCGTCCTTGGGGTCGCAGCTGCGCCGCTACCTATGGTACCCAGGTTAACTCTTACCGGTACGGGGTGGTTCCCGTGGCCCCCGGTGCCAAGCTGGCCATAGAGGTTATGTCCCCAGGTCCAAACCCCGCCTCTTTGATCCAGGGCGATAAAGAAGTTTTCACCCGCGGCAATTTGTTTTATTTCGACTGGTATCCTGCTAGTTCCTACAACATAGTCAGGGAAGTTAATCCGCCGGGGGTTATTTACGATGCCTGAGGCACCGACCCCTGCCGAACCGTAGCCATTAAGGCCCCAGCCCCAGAGGCGACCGGAAGAACCTTCCAATGCCACAATGGTGTAGTTACTCCCCGTAACCTGGGTTATGGTCGGGTTACCGGGTATATTAGCGGGTGCAGGGGGTGCTGTGTTACTCACACTATTGGTAGTAAAATGGCCATTCCCCGTACCATGCTGGCCAGAGCCCCTAAAGCCCCAGACCCATACCTGACCGTCCCTGAGCGCAAGGCCTGTATCAATCAGGGTGTTCCGGGTAGCCGAGAAGGCACCGGGATCGGAAGGGGGTATAATGATCGGAGGAGGACAGGGGTTCCCGCCGGTGCAGAAACAGCCGCCCACACAGGTACAGCCAGCTCCGCCGCCGCAGGCAGGAGGAGCGGGGGGACAGGGCTCGCCGTTGACACAGGCACAGTTACCTAAACAGGTACAGCCAGCTCCGCCGCCGCAATTGGGGGGTGTCGGGCAATTGCCGCCGTCGCCACAAGCACAGGTAGCACCACAGGTACAGGTGCTGCCGCAGCCGGGGGGTATGACAGGACAGGAACCGCCGCCGGAACAGGCACAACCGGTGCCGCAGGTGCAGCTATCACCGCCGCCACAGGGGGGTACCGGACAGGTACTGCCGCCGGAGCAGCCACAAGTTGCGCCGCCGGTGGTACAGGTGCAGTCGGGACCACCTCCGCAGGCCGGGGGCGGACAGGCCCCACCGCCGGTACAGTTACAGGTGCCGCCGCCTATGGTACAGGTACAGTTGGTACCGCCGCCGCATTCACCCCCCGGTATGGTACCGGTCACCGAGTCAATAATGATGGGTACAATAGTATCCTTGATCCAAACACTGGGGACCTCATAGGTGAGTTCCCTTTCGTCTCCCGAGCTAAAGAGTACCGTGATCTTGTAATTCACGTGGGCCTCTATGGGGAAGGCTGAGGTGCCAACTACGTTGACATAACCTGTCTGGCGGCCGTTTATGGGCCGGGCGGGGACAAAGGGGTTACCCACTGCTCTTTCGCTGTCCAGGAAGAGGGGGGCATAGTCAGCTCCGGATCTGTAATTTTCTATAAGAACCGAAGTAACTGGGTAATTAGTGTTATTGACGATATAGAGGGCACCTCTACCTTGGGGGTCATCTTCATCTTCAGGGGGAAGGAAGTCTTGGTGATCTTCGTCCCCTGGCGGCCACCAGGTGGTGATGTCGTAGCTACCCCTATTGGTTTTATAGAACCAGAGATAATGGTTTATGGCTTGGGGATCGTTGGAGGGTACCACCGTTACAGTCCGGGGACCGATTTGTACGAGGTTATTATCCCTATAACGGACCGTAGTCTGCCAGTTCCCAAAACCCAGGGCTATGGCTAACTCGTCCCGGATGCTTACGGGGCCCATCTCGTAGGTCCGGCCATCGTTCATGTTCCTAAAACGGACGCTGTCTATGTGCATACTTCGGGTCATGTTGTTGACCACAAAGGTAGAAAGCCTATGCTGGTTCCCGGGGGTAATGACCGGGGGGCTCGAACCTTCGCCCTCGAGGGGGTCATCCCCGGGGTCCCCGGTGTCGTTGGGATCCTCCGGGCCATCAGGCTTTTCAGGAGATATGATCACATTACCGTCTCTATCGCGGTAAATATATAGATTATAGACTGAACCAGGCAGGGGTATAACCGCCGAAACCATAGGGAGTTCACCCTCGAGCCCCGTCCGCAGCCGGTATTTTACACTGATCTCGTAGGTAATGTCCGTGGGGGGCAGGTACTGGGCCTTCCTGGTCAGGGCCCGGGGCCTATCGGTAAAGCGCCACCAGGAAGCGGTCGGACTATTAACCCTATCTTGTGAGAAGGCTACAGCCCAATCAACCGCATTGTAGGTGATGTATACCTCGGTGACATCCACGGTCCGGGAAAGGTTGTTTATAACCAAGACCCCGCTGGTCGCGTCGGTCATGACAAAATTTCCTTCCAACCTGAGGTTTACGTTCCCCAGCTCACCCAGACTTATGGGGTCCAGACAAGCAGAAAAGGAAACCAAGACGCCTAGAACCATGAGGGATAACGCGAGTTTTCGCAGGTACCGTTTCATGTTCTCCTCCATATCAGCACAAATTATTATGTAAACTATGGCAATCTTTACATAGGGTATCTACTATATATAGACCACTCCCACCTTTAAAATATATAGCTTTACAGGTCCGATGTCAATGTTTTGGCCAAAAAAAACCCCTTTTCTTTAGGGTCATTCTATGCTAGTATCCCCCTCATAAAGGTGGAATGTCTATGGTACAATTTTATCTCTTATCGGTAGTTACCTGTGCCCTGGCCGGATACCTCCTCATTTCCGGCGAGGGGGAGGGGATTTTACAGTTTGGGGGCCCGGTCTCTCTAAAAGATGAAACATTTAAACTAATAGTTGGAATCGCCGGGGCTGCCACGGGTCTTATGAAGCTCCTCTCCCCGGTAGAGGGGAAATGGCCCATCGTAGGGGACCTGATCCCCGCGGCGGTGGGCTTTATAGCCGGCTTCATCCTTATTTTCGAGCATTTCCGGAACCGGACGACCCTGGACGAAACGGAGCATACCGAGAAGATCGACCGGCTCCTGGTGCGGAACAAGCGGATCATAGGCATCGCGGCCCTGATTACCGCGGTCCTACACTTCCTCTTTCCCGGGGCCCTCTTTCTCTAGGACCCAGGGCCAGGCCCAGGGCCAGTTCTATGCTTAGGGCCCTATAGCCCATGCCCCCGTCGTAGCCGTTCTGAAAGACCTGGCCCGCTGTGCCCAGGATATGGTTGTCCCGCACAAAGGTCTCACCCCGGAGATCCCATATCTGTCTATAGGAAAGACCCAGGGATAGGTCCAGGCCCCGGGGCAAAAAGAGGCTCAGTTTTGCTCCAATATCATAAAATTGTCCAAAAACAAAGGTCCCCGTAAAGGTTTTGGGGGGGCTGGTCATAAGGTGGTCATCCCTGTCACTGGCATAGATCAGGGGGCTATAGGAAAAATGGCCCTCCAGGCCCAGGATGGGGGCGGGCCGGACCAGCAGTTTCCACCCAGGGCTTAGGATAAACCAGTTTTGCATGTACCGGATCCCCGGCCCATGGACCTGGATCCGCTCCCAGGGCAGGTACTGGGGGCCAAAATACTCGTATTCTATGTAGCCATCCTCGGCGATCCAGTTAAAATACATGGCATGAAGGTCTAAAGAGACCTTAAACGCCAGGTTTTCCCTGAGTAAAAAGGAATAGGCCAGGGAAAGATCCCATAAAACGGCCTGCTGCACAGAGGCATCGTGGCGGGAATAATGGCTGAGCCGGTCATGGAGGGGGTTTACCCAGTCCCGGTTCTCGATGGTTCCGCTAAAGGCGGGGATCCCAAAGCGCAGGGCCCCCCCAAAGCTAAGGCCCCCCTGGCTGTAGGGGTCCAGGGGGCCGTAATCCAGGGCCAGGCCCAGGTAAAAGAGGGGTTTTAAGTCCCAGATAAGCTCACTGGCAAATTGGCCCTGGCGGCGGTATTTATAGAGGAATTCCTCCCCCTGGCCGTAGATCAGCCCCCCCAGGGGGGAAAGAACCAGGCCCCGGCTGCTTGCGGGGGGGGCGGCCCGGGCTGGCCCTGGGATTAAAGCTCCAAGGATGACTAAGATGCCTATCCATCGTATAATGGGCATATCATGAGCATAGGATCTATTCGGGGCCCTAATCAAGGCGGGCGCTTCCTCATCCTCCTGCCCTTCATTATATGTCTAAGCTCCCTTACGGCCTGCCGGCGGAGCACCGAGGAACTGCCGGTTAGCCCCCCGGCCACCCACCCCCTGGCCCGGGAGTTCATAGGCTTTGCGGTGGTAAACGCCTCCTTTGCCCCCCTCTTTAACGAGCCGGGCCCCCAGGGCCAGTCCCTAAGCTACCTCCGCCGGGGGACGGTCCTAAGGGTCCTGGAGCGGCGGATGGTTACCAATAGGGGGAACCTGGAATCCTGGCTTTTGGCGGAGGCGAACTACCAGGAGGGGGCCAGTGTCAGCCAGGGCTGGCTCCCGGAGGCGACGATAGAATTCTTCACCGCCGAGGCCCAGGCCCACACGGCCTCCCGGGCCATGGGCCCATGAACCTAAGCTGGCTCATCCCCCCCCTGGTGGGGGGCTTTATTGGCTACATGACCAACATGGTGGCCATCCGCATGCTCTTTCGGCCCCACAGCGAAGTCCGCATCCTGGGGCTCCGGCTCCCCTTTACCCCCGGCATCCTCCCCCGGCAGCGGGACAAGCTGGCCTTAAGCATAGGCCGCATGGTGGAACAGGAACTTCTCTCGGAAGAGGTCCTGCGCCGCCGCCTGGAGGGGCCGGAACTGCAGGAAAAAACCAGGGCCGCCCTGGGGGCCTATACGGGCGAAATCCTGGACCGGCCCCTGACCCAGATCCTGGAAGAAGAGGGCCAGGACTTCCCCCTTAGAGACATCGTCGGGGACTTTGTGAACTCCCGGATCTTCGAGACCCTGCTGGAAGAGATCATCCGAAGCCGGGCCAAGGATAGCTCCCTTTTGAATCGCTACCTCCATACCCTCTTTGCCCCCGCCGCCCGGGACCTGATTAAAAACGGCCTAAGCAAGGAAATAAACCGCCAGGGTAAGGGGGATGCCCCGGCCTATAGGGAGGCCCTGGAGCGGGTTCTGGAGCGAAGGCCCGGCCTTACCGTCCGGGAGTTTATCTCTTTGGATGAGGGCCATAAGGGGCAGGTCGATGCGGCCCTAAGCCGCCGGGCCCTGGGGACCCTGGAAGAAAACCTGGACAAGATCCTCCAGACCATCGACATAAAAAAACTGGTCATAGACCGGATTAATTCCCTGGACATGATCCGGGTAGAAAAGATGATCCTGGATATCATGGCGGATCAGTTAAAATGGATTAACCTTTTCGGGGCCTTTTTGGGGGCCCTGATAGGAGCCGTCCAGGTCTTTCTTTCCTTTTTTTTATAGCACAAAGCGAATAAGGCTCTGATCGACCCAGAGGTCCAGGGTACTGCCCTGGGGGGGAAGCTCGGTCCGGGGCCCGCTCTGGAGCTCCAGGGACCATTCGGGGAAGCCCCCCTGGGGGGGAAGGACAAGATCGATTAAAAAGTCCTGGCCCCGGTAGTAGCGGTGGGCCAATCGGGCCGGGATTTTTTTCCAGCCGGGGCCCCTTTGCTCTTCCAGGCTAAGGGCATCGTTGGGGATAAAGATTTTGGGGGAAGCCCTCTCGTAAGTGCCCTGGCCATCCAGGTGCAGCAGCCCCAGGGGGCAGGTGATCTCGGTCTGGTTCCCCTCGCCCTGGACCTGGCAGGGGAGGACCTGGCCGGCCCCGAAGAAGCGGGCGGTAAACTCGTAGCGGGGGCTCAATACCAGATCCTGCCCGGTGCCTATCTCCAGCACCTGGCCGTCCTTCATTAAAGCTACCCGGTCCCCCAGCATCACCGCCTCTTCCTGGTCGTGGGTCACAAAGATGCAGGGGGCCTCGGCGGCCGCAGAATCAGAGGCCCGGATGGCCAGGAACTCCCGGCGCAGGCTGCTCCGCAGGGGGGCATCGAGGCTGGAAAAGGGCTCATCCAAGAGGAGGGCCCGGGGGCTCGCCGCCAGGGCCCGGGCTATGGCCACCCGTTGTCGCTCCCCCCCCGAGAGGGTGTGGATACGCCGGGGCCCAAAGTCCGGCAGCCGGACCAGGTCGAGCATCCTTTGGGCTATCCTTTTACGCTCTGCCTGGGGCACCCGGCGCAGAAAGAGACCGTAGGCTATGTTTTTTTCTACATCTAAATGGGGGAAGAGGGCCAGATCCTGGAAGACCACGGCGATGTTCCGCTTCCAGGGGGGGAGGGCGCTGATGTCTTCATCCCCCGAGAAGATCTGCCCTGAGTCAGAGAGGGCCAGGCCGCTGATAAGATTAAGGGCCGTGGTCTTCCCCGACCCCGAGGGCCCCACCAGAGCCAGGGTCTCCCCGGGCCCCGCCTCAAATTCCAGACGTACCGAAAAATCCCCGTAGCTTTTTGTTAGGTCCCTTAGCTTAAGAGTCATAGCGTTTTGCCCCCATGTCAGAGAGTATAAAGGCCCCGGCACAGCAGAGGATAAGAAGGGTCCCGGCGGCGCAGGCTATGCCATAGCGGTAGGCCCCGGCGGCCCGGTAGATAAAGAGGGGCAGGGTCTCCCAGCCCTCCATACCCAGCATCATCACCGCATTAAGTTCCCCCAGGCTGAGGGCCGCCGCAAAGCCCCAGGCCGAGCGGACCTGTTTAAGGCTTAGGGGGAGGGCGGTGCCGAAGAAGGCCTTCAGGGGCCCGGCCCCAAAGACCATGGCGGCATTCAGGGTATTGGCCGGCAGGGACCGAAAGCCCTCGGAGATGGAGTTAAAGGCAAAGGGCAGGGCCACCACCGCATGGAGAAGGACCAAAGCCGCCGGAGAGCGGGAAAAGGTTCTGCCGTAGATGATGAGCCAGCCCAGGCCCAGGACTATCCCCGAAGAGATCACCGGTGAGGCGGAGGCAAAACGGATGAGGAGGGCCCCGAAGGAGTTGGCCTTCCCCTGGTTTTCCAGGAGCTTTACGAAGGCGGCCCCCAGGATTGCGAGAACACAGGCCAGGGAGGCCGCCGACAGGGCCAGGACCAGGGACCTTAAGAGGGCCGGCAGGTAGCTGTCCCCCAGGGCCCCCCACCAGCGGAGGCTCAAGCTCTGGGCAGAGGCCCGGCTGGTCTGCTGTAAAAAGGACTCCAAAAGGATGGAGGCCAGGGGACCCAGGATAAAGAGGGCCGCTGCGATCCCATAAATAACAAGGACCAGCCGGCCCAGGGGGGAGCGGCCTTCCCCTTCCAGGACCCTCTCCTGCAGATCCAGGCTCATGCCCCGGGCTTTTTTTGCCAGGCTTGCATAAGCCATAAAGACCGTCACGGCGATGGCGGTTTCCATTAGGGCCAGGGCCCCCGCATTGTGGTAGTTAAGGAAGATCCTCCCGTGGCGGTAGATCTCCACCGCCAGGGTGCTGGCCGCGGGACCCCCGCCCAGGACCAGGACCACCGCAAAGCTGGTAAAGCTGTAGAGAAAGACCAAAAGGGCCGCCGACAGGATCCCCGGCCAGGCCAGGGGAAAGATCACCGTCAGGGCCCTTGCGGCGGGGGAGGCCCCCAAAGAGGCCGCCGCAGCTCCGTAGGCTTTCTGGGCCCGCCCCAGGCCGTCCCCGGCCAGGCGCACCACCAGGGGAAAGTTAAAAAAACCGTGGGCCAGGATGATGGCCTGGGGCCTGTAGAGGATCCTCAAGGGTCCGGTGCCCTCGGGTTCTCCCCTGAGGGCCAGGATGATGGTGTTCACCCAGCCGGAGTTACCAAAAAAGAGGACAAAGCCCAGGACCACCAGGATCGAGGGCATGGCAAAGGGGACCCCTGTCAGGGTGCGCAGGAGGGGGGCAAAGCGGGAGCGGCTGGTGCCTATGAACCAGGCCCCGGGGAGCCCCAGGGCCAGGGATATCAATACGCTGTAGAAGGCCTGCCAAAGGGTAAAGGCGGTGATGCGCCATATATAGGCCCCCTGGAAGACGGTGATCCTGTCCCCTCCGCTCAGGGCGTTATAAAAACTGGCCCCGTAGGGGAGGACAAAGCAAAAGCTCACCGCCAATAGGGGGGGGAGGGCCAAAAACCAAAAGGAGGATGAGATGGATCCCCGATGAGGTTTCATGGCCCCCCCTGGACTTAACGGCCCAGCCTCTGCATCAGAGAGGCCCACTGGTTAAGCTCCGCCTCGGTGGCCGGGGTGGGCATGAGGGGCCGGTCGCTCTTGGGGTTGGCGGTGAAGGAGGCCGGCAGGGGCAGGTCTATCACCGGGTACATCCAGTTGTTCAGGGGTATCAGTTCCTGAAAGGCGGGGCTGATCATAAAGTCCAGAAAGGCCCGGGCGTTCTCCCAGTTGGGGGCGCTCCGTAAAAGCCCCGCCGCCTCTATCTGCAGGGGATGCCCCTCGGCAAAGATAAGGGCCCTATAGCGGTCCGTGTCTTCATTCTCGAGGTGGTAGGCGGGGCTGGTGGTATAGGAGAGGACCAGGGGGGCCTCACCCCGGGTATAGAGGGCATAGCCGGTGCTCCAGCTTTCAGAGATGGTCAAAATCGAGGGCTGCAGGCGCTCCCAGTAGTCAAGCCAGGCATCGCCGTAGACATGCTTTACCCAGCCAAAGAAGCCCAGCCCCGGTGAGGAGGTCCGGGGGTCCAGGAGGACCAGGCTGTTGGCAAAGCGGGGCTGGGTAAGGTCCTCCAGGCTCCGGGGGGGATTGGTCAGCCTCTGGGCATCATAGTTGATGGCGAAATAGCTATAGTCAAAGGGAATGAGCCTCCACTGGGGGTCCAGGACGAGTTCGGGTAAAATGTGTTCGGCCCCTATGGGTCTATAGGCCTCCAGGAGCCCCGAATCCAGGGCCCTATACATCATGTTCTGATCCAGCCCCAGGACTATGTCCGCATTGGCCCGGGAACCCTCTTGAAGGAGCCGGGCGAGGATGCTCCCCGCGTCCCTGTGTTCCACGAAGGTCACCTTAATGCCCGTCTGCTCTTCGAAGATCCGGGCCACCTCCGGTCCGGGGCCCCATCGGGAAATGAAGGAGCTATAGGTCCAGATGACCACCTCGTTACTGCTTCTGTCCCTTCGGGGAAAGGCCATAAGCTGGACAGGCAGGATCAGGGCCAAGAGGATGATGATGATGAAAAAACGCGGAACGGCGAATTTTCCCGTAAAAAGATTCTTGAAAGAGTTCATGGTGCCTCCCTCCGCCGGCATTACCCGGATCAGGTTCTGTGGGTGTCATCTCAGGCCAATGAAAAACCCAAGGTTTTTCATCAACCACCCCTATTCGAAATGTGGGATTAGATTAGCACAGGGAAAAAACTCTGTCAATTTGCCAGTCAACCCTGGTTTAAGCGCCGCCCAGCTGCCCGCAGGCCCCCCCTATGTCTCGGCCCCGCTCGGTGCGGCGGAAGACCCTCAGGCCCTCTCCGCTCAGGGCCTGGCTAAAGGCCAGGATCTCCTGGCGGCCCGGGGTCTCCAGGGGCTTTCCCTCAAAGCTAAGACCCGGCGCGGGGTTCCAGGGGATCAGGTTTACCACCGTGTCCAGGCCCTGGGCAAAGGTCGCCGCCGCCCGGGCATCAGCGGCACTGGTGTTGATCCCTGCCAAGAGGACCATCTCCAGGGTAATCTGCCGCTTGGTAGCTTTCTGGTATTCGGTCAGGGCGGCCTTGAGGCCTTCCAGGGGCTCCTGGGTCGTTATGGGCATGAGGCGGCGGCGCAGGTCCTCCCTGGCGCTGGTGAGCGAGAGGGCCAGCCCTACGGGGCTATCGATCAGCTCCAGGATACCGGTGGTGATGCCGCAGGTGGATACGGTGATCCTCCGCCGGGAGACCCCCGGCCCCTCCATCAGGTAGTCCAGGGCCTTTTTCAGTTCCTCCAGGTTCTGGAGGGGCTCCCCCATGCCCATGATCACCACATGGCTAATCCCGGGTTCTATCTGTCTGAGCCGGAGGAACTGGCCCGCTATCTCGGGAGCCCACAGGTTGCGATCAAGCCCCAGGGTTCCGGTCTTGCAAAAAACGCAGCCCATGGCACAGCCCGCCTGGGTCGAGAGGCAGGCCGTCAGGCGGCCCCCCCGGTCTTTGAGGATCACCGCTTCTATGGCGGTCTGGTCTTCCAGGTGGAGGATCATCTTGATCGTGCCGTCAGCACTTTTAAGGATGGCTCCGGGGCTTCCGGCGTATAGCTCGTAAGAAGAAGCAAGGTCCCGGCGGAGCGAGAGGGGGAGATTGCTCATCCCCTCAAAATCCTCTGCCCCCCGGCATATCCAGTCATAGATCTGGCGGGTCCTATAGGCCGGATAATCCTTTAGGACTTCGCCAAGGGCCCCCAAGCTTAGGCCCCCCAGGACGGGTTTACTCACCCCCTTAGGTCATCCAAAAGATCGTTCACCAGGTGGTTCTTGATGCCCAGCCTTTGGAAATCTTCCAGGACCTCTATGGCCCCCCGCTTGTCTCCCTTGCTTAAATAGCAGTCCGAGAGCTCTAGGTAGAGCCGGTGGTTCCGGGTATCTTGCTGGATGATCCGCCCTATGGATTCTATGGCTTCTTCGTGGCGGCCCTGATGCTTGGCCACCACCGCCAGACCCAGGACCGCATAGGTATCAAATTCAATATTGAGGGCCCGCTGGTAGTACTCTACCGCCCGGTCGTATTCTCCCAGGCTGCGATAGGCGTCCCCCGCCCGGGTAAGGATGACCTTGTTTTTGGGATCCCTCTCTAAAATGCTATCCCAATACTCCAGGGAGCGTTCCTGTTGGTTAAGGCCCCTGTAGCAGTCGGCCAGTCCAAAGAGGGCGTAAAAGTTATGGGACTCCCGCTCCAGGGCCATCTCGAAATAGACGATTCCCTCTTTAAAGGTTTTAAGCTTCCGGTGGCAGTTCCCTATGGAAGTCAGGACCCGGATGTCCACGGTTTCCCTGTTTCGCTCCAGCATCCTGAGCCAGTAGCTCAGGGCCTCCTTGTACTCCTTAAAATCGTAGTGAAGGTGCCCCAGGCCTATGATGGCATAGGGGTTCTGGGCATCCATTTCCAGGACCCTTAGGTAGGAGCTTTTTGAGTGGGTATAGTCCCGGACCTTTCTGTAGGCATCGGCCACCCTGGTAAGGACGGTGATGTTCCGGTCATCGTGGACCAGGTACTGTTCCCAAATTTCTATGGCCTTATGAAACTGATTAAGGGCCTTGTAACAGTCTGCCAGTCCAAAGAGGGCATAGTTGTTCCCCGGATGAAAACCCAGGCAGCGCAGGTAGTAGGTGACGGCGCTGCGGAACTGGTTCTGCTTTCGGGCCGCATCCCCCATGCCCACCAGGGCGTAGTTGTTGTTTTCGGCCATGGCCAGGATCTTGGTAAAGCATTCCACCGCCTCTCCTATGCGGTTTTCTTTCAGGTACTGGTAACCCTTCTTGGACAGCTCGGAGATCTCGTTTTTCTCCTGGCTGCCGTTTTCTTCCAGATCCAAGAGGGTAGGATCTTCCAGGTGATCCCCATTCTGCCCCTGTTCGAATTCTGGCTGCAGTAAAATGTTTCCATCGTTACTCATTGTGATCACTCCCATCATCACGGATCAAGGTTGAGATAACCAGGGAAAGCTTTTCGAGTATGGGTTCGGCTTTACCCCTGTTCGGTGCCAGCCAATACATTTTCAGAGCATCCAGGGATCTTCCCTTGGACTGATAGTAATCTCCGACCCTGCTTAGGCCATCGGAATACCCCGTGGTCAGGAAGATGCGGCGTGCTCCTTCAATGTCACCGGAATTAAAAAGGAGGTTTCCCTTGCGGTTGAGAGCCGCCTTTTGGGTCCCCTCTATGGCGGGTTTAGCAGTTACTTTTATAAAGGTGTTTTGATCTTTTTGTTTCTCGAAGATCTTTTTAACATCCATATTAAATCCTTTCGAAATACTTCCCTCTTTTTAAGTATTTCCTTATTCTCTTATAATGCAATAATAATATATAAAAAATCTCTATTATTGTCAATAGTTTTTAGGAAAAAAAACTAAAAAAGTCAACAATTGAACGTCCATATTCCCGGGATTCGTCTAAAACGAGCCCCTGGGGGAGGGCCGGGCAGGGATCTTCCCTGGGTCTATGGACCAAAATTCGGGAATTTGAACCTATAATAGAAGATTCTACAATGGATTTAAGTAAGTCCCATTTATAGCGGTAGGGAAAGGGGGGGTCCATAAAGACCAGGTCAAAGGAACGCCTGGCCCGCTCTACATAGAGTTCCGCCGCCATAAAACGGCAGTGGATCCGGACCGGGGAAAGCCCAGCGTTTTCCAAAAGGGTCCGCCGCTTCTTGGGGTCCATCTCTACCGCTTCGATGTAGCTGGCCCCCCGGGAGGCCGCTTCCAGGGCGATAATGCCGGAGCCCGAAAAGATGTCCAAAAAAGAGAGGCCCGAAAGATCCCCCAGGATTCCAAAGACCGATTCCCTCATCCTATCCATGGCGGGGCGTATCTCGCCCCTGGGGACCTTAATTCGCAGTCCCCCCAGGGTACCGCCGGTTATCCTCATGGGTTTTTTCTTAAAGGACCTTTAAAAGCTCATTCAGCTCGTTGGAGCTAACTACCGGACTGCTCTGGGGGTCTCCCTTTTGGGGGCTAATGGACTCTATGCGCCGCTGCCTTTCCAGGCAGCTCTGCTGAAAGACCTGGAGTTTTTCTTTTATCGTGGGAATATCCCTGATGCTTAAACTACCCCCCTTGCTCATGAGGACCGACAGGGTCTGGGAGTACTGCCATTCCATCTCTCCCAGGTGTTCGAAGAGCAGATCCTTCCCCCCCTGGTCCCCCTCTGATAGTTGATCCAAAAGGATACGGGAGGTCTGGTCAATAAATTCTATGTCATCCAGGATTTTGGGGAGGAAAAGCTCCGCCTCGGCATCCAGGGTTATGGTATCGCGGATCACCCGGATCCTCATCATGAGGATAAAGATGCTGTCTTCGATATTGATCTGCTTGCTCATGGTATATATATTAGCGGTTTTTTTCCTTTCCACAAGGGCCTTTTTACCCCTTGAATAATTCCCTTTTTTTTCGCTACAATGGCCTAACCTCTTTGTCCGCCCCCCGGGCGGACCGAATCAAAGTCCGTAAGGAGGACCTATGCGACAGTACGAACTGATGGTCATCTTCCCCCTGGAAGAAGACCAGCACCAAGCTGGAAGGGAGCGCCTGCTCACCGACCTGGGCAACAATGGAGTGGAGATCGACAAGACCGACGAAATTGGCGACCGGGATCTGGCCTACGAAGTAAAAAAAAGAAGGCGCGGTAAATATGTCTTATTTACCATCAAAGCAGATCCTGCGAAGATTACCATCATGGACCGAGCCTTTAAGCTCAATCAAAATCTTCTTAAGTATCTTTTCGTCAACATAGAGGGATAGGCATGGCAGATATAAACCGTGTGGTCCTGGTGGGAAGACTCACCCGGGATGCGGAGCTAAAGTATATCACCTCCGGCCAGGCGATAAGCAAATTCGCCATCGCCGTAAACCGCCGCCGCAAGGACGGCGACCAATGGGTCGACGAGGCCAACTTTTTCGATATCACAGTCTGGGGCCGGACGGCCGAATCCCTCAATCAATACCTTACCAAGGGCAAGACCGTAGGGGTCGAGGGGGAACTGAGGCAGGACCGCTGGCAGCAGGATGGCCAGAACCGCTCCAGGATAGAAATCGTCGCCAGCAATATCATGCTCCTGGGGGGAGGCCCCGGCGGGGCATCCCAGGGGGGCGGGTCTTCCGGATCATCCTATGCCAACAACCAGGGCGGGTCCGGCAGCCGCAATGAGGCCCCCGACGAGGATGATAGTTTTTCCGATGACATTCCATTTTAATCATTACAGAGGTACATATGTCCGATGAACGAGTAACAACTGAAGTAACTGAACGCCCCCCCTTTAGAAGCGAGCGCAGCGACCGGGGGGACCGCTCCGACCGGGGCATGGATCCCCACATGGACGGCCGGGACGGGGACGACCGCCGGGGCGGCAAGGGAAAGGTATTCTTTAAAAAGAAGGTATGCAAATTCTGTGTGCAAAAGCTAAAAATAGATTACAAGGACGCCGACACCCTGCGCCGCTTTATCACCGAAAGGGGGAAGATCCTTCCCCGGCGCATCACCGGCACCTGTGCCAAGCATCAGCGGGCCCTGGCCCTGGCGATTAAACGGGCCAGGATCATCGTCCTCTTGCCCTTTGTGGCCGACTAGTTTTTCTTTTTCAGTATTGATCCTCCATGCAAGATAGAAGAGATCTATTCCGGGCCCTCATAGGGGCGGCTGTGTGCATCTTCTTTCTCAGAAGCGGCCTTCTCGTCTTTCTCTTTCTTATCCCCCTGGGCTTTCTGGCCTACCGCTGGGGCATGCAATGCTGCTGGACCGCCTACATAATGGCCGCCCTGGGGAACCTGGTAATCAGCCTGGGTCTGGCGGCCCTCCTGGGCATCCCCCCCGGCGATGCCCTCTGGGATCTCCTCTACTTTGGGGGCATGGCCTTTATCTTCTGCTGGATCTGCGCCCCGCCTCCCCTTCTTCCCCTGGGGGACTCCCTGGCCCTCCGCTTCATGGTCGGCTCTGTCTTGGGGGGCCTCCTCTTTCTGGGAATCTTTTTGCGGTCCCTGGATAGTCCGGGCTTCCAGGAGCAGCTGGGCTTTATTATAGAATCCCTCTCCGGCGGAGGGCCCCTCTTCGAGCTCCTCACCATAGAGGCGGTGATAGAGTCAGTCCGGTCCATCCTTCTGCGGGGAGGGGCCATCATCACCAGTGTCATCATCCTGGCCCTGGGCCGCCAGGGGGGCTATGTCCTTTCCAAGGTGGTCCAGCGGGAAAGGACCGACCCGGTCTTTATCAGCTTCCGGGTGCGGCCCCAGCTCATCTGGGCTTTCTCCCTCAGCCTCCTTTTTGTGGTCCTCACCCGGTCCCTGGGTATCAGCTTCCTCGAGATAGTCCTATGGAACATTTTAGTGTTATGTACTATCCTGTACCTTGCCCAGGGCATAGGGATCCTCCAGTTTTTTCTGGCCCGGCCCTCGGTGCGGCCGGGGATGAAATTTTTCACCTCGGTGATCATCGTTCTTGTCCTGCTTAGTCCGGTTATTAACGGCCTGTTTCTGGGGGGCCTGGTCCTCCTGGGAGCGGTCGAGCATTGGGTGCCCTTTCGGGTGCCCAAAGAACAGGGACCCCCTTCAACTCCTGAGGGGGGGGATTAGTCCCGGGGGCTTGGCCCCTGTCCTCAAAATTTTTTTATAGGAGCTTGTGATATGAAGGTTATTTTAAACAAGGATCTTTCCCCCCTGGGCGAAGAGGGGGATGTAAAAGATGTGGCCCGGGGTTATGCCCGGAACTACCTCTTTCCCCGCCAGATTGCCTTTCCCTACAACGAAAGGACCATCAAGCTTTTTGAAAGCCGCCGAGAAGAAATCGAAAAACGCAAGGCCGACAAGCGCCAGGATGCGGCGGGGCTTAAAGAAAAGCTCGAAAGCCTCAGCCTGGAAGTGACCATGCCCGCGGGCCCCAACGGCAAACTCTACGGGGCGGTGAGCAGCCAGACCGTGGTGGACGAGCTGTCCAAGCAGGGCTACCAGATAGAACGGAAGCGGATCGAACTGCCCGGGGCCACCATAAAGAACGTGGGCAAGTATAGGGTGTTGATCAAACTCTACGAGAATGCCTCGGCCGAGATCAGCATCAGCGTTCTGGGACAGGAACTCAGGACCGAATCGAGGGCCAGCGCTCCCGCCCGGCCCCCCAGACGCCGACGGGACGAAGAAGGCAGCGCCGATCCCGAGAGCGCCCAGGAAAGCGCTCAGGAGATAGCGGCCAATGTGGTGGCCTCGTCGATCACCCTGGACGAAACCCCTCCCGAGGCCCCCGAATCAGAAAGCCCCCCGGAACAGGGGGAAGAACTATAAGAGATGGCCCTTTTACCCAAGGACAGGATCCCCCCCCATAACGATGATGCCGAGAGGGCCGTCCTGGGGGCCATGCTAATAGACGACAAGGCCATAGGCCTAACCCAGCAGTACCTACGGCCCGAAGATTTTTACTCCCCCCGGCACCGGAAAATATTCGAGGCCATTTTAAGCCTCAGCGACAAGGGCACCCGGCCCGACCTCTTAACCCTTAACGGGGAGCTATCAAAGGCCGGCCGGCTCGATGAGGCGGGGGGCAATGATTACATCGCCGCCCTGACCCATTCGGTCCCCTCCAGCGCCAACGCCGAGTACTATGCCCGGATCGTCCATAACCAGGCCATGAGGCGCTCTCTGATCCAGATCTCCGGGGAATCGGCGGCCAAGGCCTATGACGAAACCATAGAACCCCGCTACATCCTGGAAGAGGCCCAGCAGAACCTCTTTTACATCTCCGACCCCCGCCGGGTCTTCCAGTACAAGAAGGTCCAGACGGTGGTTAAGGATGTGGTGAGCTACCTGGACCAGGTCTACAAGAGCCCTGATGAGTTTACGGGGATTCCCACGGGCTTCCATGCCCTGGACCGGCTTACCGCGGGCTTCCAGCCGGCGGAGCTCATCATCATAGGGGCCCGGCCGGGGATGGGAAAGACCGCCATAGGCTTAAACATGGCCGCCAACATCAGCATCAGGCAGAACCGGCCGGCGGCCTTTTTTTCCCTGGAAATGTCCGACCAGGCCCTCATGCTCCGGCTTCTTTCCTCGGAGGCCGAAATCGATTCCCATAGGCTCAGGACCGGGTTTTTTGCCCACTCCGACTTTGACCGGATCTTTGCGGCCGCCGAGCTGCTCCACGATGCTCCCCTCTTTATCGTCGACCTGCCCCACATGACCATGCTTAATATCCAGGCCATGGCCCGGATGCTGAAGGTCCAGGAAAAAATTGAGATCCTCTTTATCGACTACATAGGCCTTATTGGGACCGAAAGCACCCATAGACAGCGGTGGGAGCATATTTCCGAGGTCTCCCGGTCCCTTAAAAACCTGGCCCGGGAGCTTCATATCCCCGTGGTGGCCCTGTCCCAGCTTCGCCGGGAGGCCGAGGGTAATACCCCCAATCTGGCGGATATCCGGGAGTCGGGCTCCATAGAGCAGGATGCGGACATGGTTCTCTTTCTTAACCGGGACCGGGATCTGGACAAGGACCCCAACGAGCAGGCCCGGGAGCTGGAACAGAAGGTAAAACTCATGGTGGCCAAGAACCGGAACGGCCAGGTGGGAACCATCGATTTAACCTTTACCCGGCACTTAACCAAATTTTCCCCCTATACCGGAACGGCCTAGGGGCTTTCGCCTTGCGAATCCCCCGTTTTCGTGTATAGTAAAGATAAGAGAGTAAACCTTCCCCAAGGAGGAATTATGGCCTTTTTAGATCAATACGACTTTGAACTTCTTATAAACGAAGCGGAGAAGCTCATCATTAACGAACTGGGCCGCCAGCTCGAGATTTACCAGGAACCCCTCTGTGTCTGCAATGACTGCGTCCTCGATATGGCCGCCATGGCCCTGAACACCGTGCGGCCCATCTACCGGGTCTCCCTCTTGGGCACCCTCTATGCCTCGACGGCCATGGATCAGGAATCCTATGCCTCCACGGTCCGGGATGCGGTCTATAACGCCATAGAGCGGGTCAGGAAAAACCCCAGCCACGACGTGCAAGAGGAAGAGGAAGGTTCAGAGGAATAATTAGGAGGGGGCCCTGAGGGGCCCTTTGAGGCCGGGGTAGAGGCCCCTTCTCTCCAGGGTCCAGTAATCTTCGTAGAGCCGAAACACCGCCAAAAGCTCCCCGGTAGAGCTGTCATGCCAGGAAATAATCCCCTCCCTGTCCAAAAGGATGAACCATCGATCCTGCCCGTTACTTATTTTATAGGGGAGCCCCTCGGTCCTCTGAAGAAAGAAGGCCGGATCCCTTCCGGCCCCCCGGAGGGGAAGATAGACCCCCACCCTATGATCCCCCAAATTGGTGGCCAGGTTGCCCCCCGACTCGGCCAGGGCATAGTCGGTGTCCTCCCCCCGGTAGTAGACCAGGATCTCCGACAGGGAGGGGTCCCTTAAGTTTAGGCTATAGATGGCACTGCTAAAGCCCTGTTCCCCCTGGGTGATAAGCCCCCCGTAGATGGTCCCCCCGGGGCCCCTGTAGACCCTATGGCCCAGAAGGGCATCCAGAAAAAGGGAGACCGTTTCTCCGGTTAAGACATTGACGCTTAAAAAGGGGCTCTGCCCGCCGGCGGCATTCCGGCCCAAGAGGACCGTGTCTTCATCGATAAAGAGGGCATCCATGGCGGAGCTGGAAGTATAGTTAAAAAGGAGGGCCCCGCTCTGGCTGTCCAGGATCGAGAGGAGGCCAAAGCTGTCCAGGACCAGGGCCCGGCCGGCCCAGAGATCCCCGGTCAGATAGGAGTACCGGAGGGAAAGGCCCCCCAGGGGAAGGAGCCCCCCGGGCCGGATGATCAGGGGCCCGGCTCTTTGTATGCCCCCCCCCTGCCAGGCCAGAAAGGCCGGCTCATCCCAGATCTCCGTATCGGCGGCCCCATGGGTATAGGAAAGGGCGCTTTCCAGGAGGAGGACATCGCCGTTCATGAGTTCCCGGTAATCCAGGGGGATATGGCCCCAGAGGCCCTCCTGGGTCAGGATCCCTATGGCCCAGGAAGAGGGAAGGGCCTCCCTCAAGATCCGGGGCTCCGAGTGCCAAAGGCGGGCCGGCTCCTCAGTTTCATCCGATAGGTAGTAGATCTCCCCCCGGGTATTGGCCAGGTAAAAGCTCCCCTCGGCACCGGCGATCTTCTGCAGATCCCCCAGGTCCGGGAGGGGCCGGCTCTCTATGATCCGTAAGGGCCGGGGGGGGCTTAGCTCCAGCCGGTGAAGGATGGCGCCCGCGGCCCCCAGTTCGAGGCAGTAGAGTTCCTCCCCTGGGCTCAAGAGGATCCCCCTGGGAATGGCCTCCAGGCGCCCCAGCTCCTGGCCCGTTACGGCGTCGAGGATCAGGAGCCCCCGGGAATCGAAGCCCCCAAGAAAGCGGTTATTGCCAAAGAGGACAGGGCTCTCCAGGCGGGCCGGAACCTGAACCCGTTCAACTTCCATCCCCGTCGATAGATCCCAGTAGGAGAGGAGCCCCGAGGTCTGGTAGGCGACCATGACCCTTTCGGTCCGGCCGGTGATGGCCAAGCTAAGGCTGCTTAGATCCAGGCTGCTTAGAAGGGCCCCTGTGTCGGCGTGGATGATAAAGGTCTGGGTGCCCCCCAGGCCGTTCCCCGAGAGGATGATATAGGAACCCCCGGCGGAGTAGTTAAGGTAGGTGATCTGGTCCAAAAACTCGGTCTGGAAAATTCGTTCTTTGCTCTGGTAGTCCCAGGCTGAGACCCGGCTTCGTCCTATCCCCATGGATTCGATCACCGCAATCTGGGTCCGCCCGGGCCTAAGGCCCATGGAATGAAGGGCCCAGGGGCTCAGCTGAAACCTCTCCAGGGCCTGGCTCTGGTTCCACATATTGATAAAGCCGTCTTCGCCGGCACTGATAAGGAGGCCCTGGTCTATACTTAATAGGCTGTGTATGGCCCCCCGGTGGGGGCCCGGAGCTTCAGCGTAGCTATAAAACTGTATGAACAGAAGAAGCAGAACCCAGAGGAACCTGGGGCCCCTCCTCATTTTAGGCTCCTGCCCTCATGGTGTTTTTTACCGAGAGGTAGCTCGAGGACCTTAAGGCACTAAAGAGTTCACCCTTGGGGCTTTTTTTGTAATCATCCAGGGTCTTGGTATAGAGGGCCATGGGCACCTTCATCACCGCCACCTCGTTGTCCCGGATGCCGTGGATATGAAACTCCAGGGTCTCATGGCTCCTGGGGGCCCCCAGGTCTTCCTTGGGGCTGTACCAGATATCCAGCTCCTCATCGGGGTACTGTTCCTCCGCCTTGAGGTGAAGGAAATACTTTATGGCCTCCACCGCCGCAGGCTCGTAGCCATCCTGGATCACCGCCAGGCGGTCGGCCATTTCGGGGTACCCTATAATGGTCTCTAGAACAAGCTTGTCCGAAAAGCTGGGGGGTTTTTTCCGGCGGTAAAATTCCCCCCGATCCAGTTCGGGGAGTATCTCCAGCCGCAGTTTTTTCGAGGGCCATAAAAGGATGAGGGGAAACTCAGGCTTATGGAGCTTCTGACAGCTGGGGCAGGTGAAGCTAAAAAAACTGCCCAGGAGGATCTCTTCCAGGTAGCCCGGATCCTTGTCCAGGTCTATCTCTTCGGGGATCTCCTCTTCGAAGACATTATCGCAAAAGCACGGTATTTTTCGTTTCATCCCCACCCCCTATCTCCGCGCCAGAAAGAGGATATCCCCAAAGATGGCGAAGAGCATAAGTCCAATTATTAATACTACCCCCAGGGTCTGGAAGGCGCTAACCAGCCGCGGATGAAGGGGCCTGCGGCGTATCCCTTCTACCAGAAACATCAGGATCATCCCCCCGTCCAGGACTGGCAGGGGTAAGAGGTTCATTATACAGAGGGCTATGGAAATTAGGGAGAGGAAGTTGGCCATGGTACTGAGGCCCTCAAAGAAGCCCCCGGCCATAAAGCCCGCGGTGGCCACATCCCCCACCATGTAGGTGATCCGCACCGGCCCCGATACGGCCTGGGTAAGGTCTATGCCCTTAAAGAGGAGGCCCAGGCTCCGGACCGATACGATGAAGGTCTTCCAGGTTTCTTCGGCCCCCTTCTGGATCGCCGCCGGCAGGGCCAGCCGGGGGTTCTGGTAGCGAACCGCCTGCCAGTGGATCCCCAGCTCCACCGCCCCGTCTATATAGACCGGAATAAGCTGGGCCTCGGTTAGCTGGCCCCCTCGATTAATTTCCAGATCGAGCCGGGCCGGCTCTTCCTGAAGGATCTGCATCAGGGCCATGGTGTGGGGGAGTTCGGTACCGTTGATGCTCAGGATGAGATCCCCCCCCTGGAGGCCCGCCAGGTCCGCGGGGCTCCCGTGGACCACCCGCTCTATGTAGGGGTCAGTCCAAAAGTAGATGCCTATCCGCCCCGCCCCGGTGCTGCGATCCATCAGGGGCCGCACGGTTTTTTCCTGAACCTGGCCTTCCCGTTCTATCATGACCGGCATTTCCCGGTCCGCATTGACGGCGATGATCTCCTGGATGTCATGAAAGGTTTCGGTCTGGCGGCCCATGATCGAAATGATCCGGTCCCCGGTCTGGAGCCCCGCCTCGTCCGCCGGGTGCAGGGCCTCGGGGTTAATTTCCGAGACCAGGACGATGCGGTTGCTGAGGGTGTTGACCTCAAAGCCCAGGCCCCAGATGACCGTCAGGACCAGGACCGCAAAGACCAGGTTAAAGAGGGGACCCCCCAGGCAGGCCACGATGCGCTTAAAGGGGCTGACTCCCAGAAAGGATTCCTGGTCCGCGTCTTTCCCCTCGAGGCTCCTGTTGTAGACCCCTTCGTAGTCGTTGTCCCCCTTCATTTTGCAATAGCCCCCCAGGGGAAAGAGACCCAGCCGGTATTCAACCCCCCGGATTTTTTTCTTAAAAATGGGCATGCCCCAGCCTATGGAAAAAGCTTCGACCCCTATCCCCATAAGCCGGGCCCCGATAAAGTGCCCCAGCTCGTGGACAAAGACCACTATTCCCAGCCCCAGGAGTCCCAGTAAAATTCTCGAAATAATCAACATCCGCTGCTCCGCTTAGTTTCTGGCTCTTAAAAAAGAAGGAGATAGAGAAAATAGTAGACCGGGGCGCAGAGGGCCGCCGAATCTATGGAATCCAGGGCTCCCCCCCGGCCCATGACCAGGGTCCCCGAATCCTTTACCCCGGCACTGCGTTTAAGGGCCGATTCGCTTAGGTCCCCCAATATCACCGCCGCCCCGCTTGCCAGGCCCAGGATGAGGGCGCTTAGGGGGGCGGGCAGGAAGGAGGAAGTGAAAATCTCGGGAAAGATATAGATCCCCCCAAAGGCCACCACCACCGAGGCGAAGATCCCCCCGATAAAGCCCGCCAGACTTTTGACCGGGCTGGCGGCCACCCGGCCCCGGCTGTTTTTTCCAAAGAGGATCCCCGAAAGCCAGGCATTGGAATCGTTTAAGAAGACCGTCAGGAGGTAGAAGATGACCACCATCCCCCCCTGGGGGAGCTTCATCATCTGGATGATCCAGCCCATAAAGAGGCCCGGATAGATAAGGACCGCAAAACCGGCGGTACAGCGGTGCAGGTATTTTTCCAGTTTGTCCGGGCCCCCCAGGGCATGGGAAATGAGGATCCACAGGGCCCCCAGGGTAATGGCCCCGGGGATCACCATGGGGCTCAGGCCAAAGCTCACCGCCAGGGTCCAGGCCAGGGGTCCGGCCCCCCCCAGAAAGAGGGCCTCGCAGAGCCGCAGCTCCAGGTTCTTCTGGGCCAGGATGTTTCTAAATTCCACCGCCGCCAGGAGGCAGAAGACCAGGACCGCAATATTAAAGACCAGGTGGTTCTTCTGGGGCAAAAAGAAGATGACCCCCACCACCAGGGGCACCCCGACGAGGAAGGTGATTAAACGCTGGATTATTTTTTTCATCCCTGGCCCGCCTTCCCCTTAACTCCCCCAAACTTACGCTGCCGCCCGGCGTAAGCTTCGATGGCCTCGTCCAGGTCTTCACCGGTCCAGTCGGGCCAGTACTTGGGGGAGGTATAAAACTCCGCATAGGCACTTTCCCAAAGGAGGAAGTTACTCATCCGGTATTCCCCGGCGCTGCGTATGATCAAGTCCGGGTCCGGGATGTCCGGGTTATCCAGGTGTGCGGCGATTGCCTCTTCGCTCGCTTCCAGGCCCTTTTCTGTAAGCCGCCTTATGGCCCGGACTATTTCGTCCCGGCCCCCGTAGTTAAGGGCCAGGATAACCTGGAGCCCCGTGAAATCCTTGGTGGCCTCGCAGGTTTCGTTAATCTCTGCCATGATATCCGCCGGGAGGCCTCTGGGGTCCCCCGCATGGCGGACCTTGATGCGGTTCTCCAGGCAAAAGCTCAATTCCTTTTTTAGGTAGTCCCGGATAAGGCCCATTAAAAAGCCCACCTCTTCGACGGTCCGGGTCCAGTTTTCGGTAGAGAAGGTGTAGAGGGTAAGGTAGGAGAGTCCCCGGTCGCTGGCGGCCTTGACGATGTTCTGGGCGGTTTGCAGGCCCTCCAGGTGCCCCTCGGAGCGATTCTTCCCCCGGCTTTGGGCCCACCGGCCGTTCCCGTCCATGATAATTCCTATATGTTTTAGGTCCGCCGGGGGGGCCTGGGCACTCAAACTTCCATGATCTCCTTTTCTTTCTCCTCCAGAACCTGATTGATCTTTCCTATATAGGAGTCGGTCAGTTTCTGGAGTTCATCGGCAGATTTGCTTTCATCGTCTTCGGAGATCTGGCTGTCTTTAAGCAATTTTTTGAGTTCCTCGTTGCCGTCCCGTCTTATGTTCCGCACCGCTACCCGGCTCTGTTCCGCACTGTTCTTGGCGGTCTTGACCAGTTCCTTTCGCCGGTCCCCGGTCAGGGGCGGAATAGAGATGCGGATCACCTTGCCGTCGTTGGAGGGGTTCAGGGAAAGGTCGGAGGTCCGGATGGCCTTTTCGATCTCGGCGATCAGGGCCTTGTCCCAGGGCTGGATTACGATTAGCCGGGCCTCGGGGACCGAGATGTTGGCCACCTGGTTGATGGGGGACTTTTCCCCGTAGGCATCCACCCGGATCTTGTCGAAGAGGGCAGGGGAGGCCCGGCCGCTCCTTAAAGAGGCGAAACCCTCCTTAAGGCTGGCCAGGGATTTTTTCATCCGTTCCTCTGCCTGTGAAATGGTCTCGCTCATTCTCCTACCCTTAGATAGACATAGTCGGCGATGCTCAAGGTACTGCCAAAGGTTTTGGAAGCCCCGCTCAGAGCCTGGGCGACGGTCATCTTTTCGTCCTTTACATAGGGCTGGTCCATGAAGCAAATGTCCTTAAGGAATTTGCTCACCTTACCCTTGAGAATATTTTCCCGGACCTTTTCGGGTTTGCTCTGCATCTCCGGGTCCTGTTCCATCTGGGCGGCAAAAATGCCCTCCTGCTCTTTGAGCCAGGCCGGGTCGACCTTGCTGGAGTCCAGGGACAGGGGGTTAAAGGCCGCCACATGGAGGGCCAGGGAAAAGGCAAAGGCCCGGAGCTCTTCGTTTTCGAAGGCATCGGCCTTGTCGGACCGGAGCAGGATCACCACCCCTATGGCCCCATCCCCGTGGATATAGCTGCTGATGTATTCCCCCGGATTTGCGGTGACAACCTTGACCCGCTTAAGGACCATGTTCTCCCGGATCTTCGAGGCCAGCTCGGTCACCATGGCGTTAAGTTCATCGTTGGCTTCGGTATAGTTTTTTTCGAGGACCCGCTCTGCCAGGGAGACCCCCAGGGCGATGAACTCGGGGTTCCGAGCCACAAAGTCGGTCTCCGAGACCAGTTCTACCAGGGCGGCTTTCATGCCCCCCTCCTCTGTCTTGATGGTGATCTTCCCTTCGTTGGTGGCCCGGCCGGTTCGTTTTTCCACCGCCGCCAGGCCCTTCTCTTTTAAGAGCTTCTCTGCCTTATCGAAGTCCCCGCCGCATTCGTCCAGAGCGTTCTTGCACTCCATCATGGGGGCTCCGGTTTTTTCTCGCAGGGCCTTAACGTCCCCTGCACTCACAGTTGCCATATACCTAACTCCTTAGTCTTCTCGAAATTATTCGTCCTCGTACGCAGCTTCGATGCCGGTTCGCAGATCCTCTTCTTCTTCCTCGGGCTCCGGTTCTTCCCGGACCGTCAGGGTCCGCTCGGCGTAGCTTTCGATGTCGATCTCTTCGTCCTCTTCTTTGACCGAGGCATCGGTGAGGACCTCTTCTATCTCATCTTCGTTATCGAGGCTCTCGATGATCCGCAGGCCCACCTCGTTATCCGCATCCACCACCGCATTGGCGATGATCTGGGTAAAGAGGGTGATGGCCCGGATGGCATCGTCGTTCCCCGGGATGGGGTAATCGATGCCGTCGGGGTTGCAATTGGTGTCCACCACCGCCACGATGGGAATCCCCATCCGCTGGGCTTCGGCCACCGCAATGCCTTCCATCCGGGTATCTATGATGAAGAGGATCCCCGGAAGGTCCTTCATCTCTTTTATGCCCCCCAGGTTTTTGGTGAGCTTCGTCCGCTCCTTGGCCAGCTGGGCAATTTCTTTTTTGGTGAGGTTTTCAAAGGTCCCGTCCACTTCCATTTTTTCCAGCTTTTTTAACCGGAGGAGGGATTTCTTTATGGTAACAAAGTTGGTGAGCATGCCGCCGAGCCAGCGGTTATTGATGTAGTACATCCCGCAGCGCTCTGCTTCTTTTTGAACCGCCTGCTGGGCCTGTTTCTTGGTCCCCACGAAAAGGACCGACTTGCCCGACGAGGTTACCTTGCGGACCGCATCGTAGGCGTCTTTAATCGCCTGGATGGTTTTTTGCAGATCAATAATGTGAATCCCATTCCGTTCCGCGAAGATGAACCGTTTCATCCGCGGGTCCCAGCGTTTTACCTGGTGACCAAAGTGAACCCCCGATTCGAGGAGGCTCTTCATCGTAACAACAGCCAAGTGTTCCTCCATGTATGCCGATGGACCTTATTGCCCCATCAGCTCCGTCCCTGTATCTCGTACGTTCAGGTAAAACCGAAGGTTTTCCCTGAACGTCCGGAAAATTATGTGCCCCCTAAAGGGAGCTCCAGGCCCCGTAAGGGTAGCCATTCCTCTTGAGCATGACATAAAACTCCCTCAGTGGCAAGCCTACTATAGAAGAATAGGAGCCCTCGATGGACTCAATAAAGCATGAAATGAGGCCCTGGATCTTGTAGGCCCCCGCCGCCCCCTCCCATTCCCCCGAATCCAGGTACCAGTCCAGCTCGCTGCTCCCCATGGGGGCAAAGCTAACCCGGCTCCTTACCGAGCAATGGTCCAGGACCCCGCCCCCATGGAGGGCCAAACCGCTATGCACCTCATGGGTGCCGCCGCTCAAGGCCTCCAACATGGCCCGGGCCTCCTGCCGGTCCGCCGCTTTGCCATAATAGCTGCCTTCGTGATAAATCAAGGTGTCCCCCCCAAGGATCCAGGGGGCTTCGATTCCCTGCTCTTTCAAGAGAAAAAGAGCCTTTTCCACCTTCCGGCAGGCCAGATCCCGGACCACCTCCTGGGGGGGCAGGGCAGGGTCAAAGGACTCATCAATGTCCGGGTCCAGAACCTGCACAGGCAGCCCCAAAAGCTTCAAGTATTCCTCCCTTCGAGGGGAAGAGGAAGCCAAAATTATTGAATCCATAGGAGAATAATATCATAGGAGGAGAAATAAATCGTATATATTAAACCCAGGTTTGATTTCGCCACCAAAAAATCACACCGCCGATAGGGGTGGGTGCCCCTCAGGTCTAGGAATTGAGATGAACCCGCTTACGGAGCCCCCGGCACCCAGTTTCTTGTATTCTATCATTGCGTTCAGCTTCTCTCGCACATACTGGATGCCGGAGATCACCTCATTATCCTATTCTGCTTTACTCGTGGTCTCCTCCAGCGGAGAATTCTGCGCATGTATGCGCCGATATTACCTAGCCCCAAGCGACCCCCACCCCTCCCAGTGTTGATCCCTTCATGTGGCGAGATCAAACCAAACCCCTAGGACCCAGCCACGGAAATCTTTCACCCTTGTCTACAGATTCCATCACTCTTCCCCCCGCCCTCATGTGTATGATTGATTATGATATTAGGTAGACAGTTCCGTACAGGTGGTTCTCGATGATCATCTTCTATCGAACCACCCGTATCTTTCAACGCTGGTGCTGCAAAAATTCCTGGCGGCGATTTCTGCAGCACAAATATGCTATAAATTTGTAGTATAGATGAAGGAGTTCGCTGCAGCTGGAGCCGACAGGGATTGTTTGCTGACCAGCGAGGGCTGTATGGACTGGTTAGGTCTTAGATCATGATGTCATATTTAATCGTGTTTAAATATTAAACCTAAACATCATCTGCTTCTCATATCCATGCTTATAATGACGTATAATATTCCTCATATCAAACAACATATCCTGCTCCACACATTCCTGGGTAAAGACATCCCAGAGTTTCTTGGATCGGGGGGACGTACAGTTGTAGCGGGTGCCAAAGCGTTTCATGTATTTTTCCTTGACCCCCGGAAGAATAGTATCCAGGTGATCGTAATAATATTCCCGGCTGCCGGCCCTCAGGGTCATACCCATATAGGTATAGATAAACTTGGCCCCCGCATCCTTGGCCATCCGCACAATTGCTCTGACGTTTTCTTCCGTGTCATTTACATAGGGAAGGAGGGGGACCATCAATACCCCGCAGAAGATCCCCTGCCTGGCCAGCTGCTCCAGGGCCTTAAACCTCTGGGAAGTGGGCGCTACCTGGGGCTCCAGCTGCCTGCAGAGATCATCATCTGCGGTAGAAATCGAAAACTTTACAATCACCGGCGAATGGGCCTTTATGTCAGATAGGATGTCAGCGTCCCGGGCCGCCAGATCAGACTTGGTGCAGAGGGAAACCCCAAAGCGGTAGGCGTTTATCAGCTCCAGGGAATGGCGGGTAATGTTTAGCTCCCTTTCCAGGGGGTTATAGGGGTCGCTCATGGCGCCGGTCCCTACCACCCCGGTGACCACCCTTCGCTTTAAATCATCCCGGATGATCCTCAGGGCCTCTTCTTTAACCTTCACCGTACCGAAATCCTGGACCTTAAAACAATCACTTCGGCTATCACAGTAGATGCAGCCATGGGAACAACCCCGGTATATGTTCATGTTGTAATCAATGCCAAACCACTGGTCCGGAGATTTCGTCTTAAATACGATGTGCTTGGCCGGAATCGTAGGGTACTGTGCTTCCACCCAGGGGTCTCCTTGTAAAAATTGCTATCAATGAACATAGTAGATATAGCATAAAATGAACTATTTATTAATATGCCATTAACTGGGGTATTTTTACCTTTACTTTGGTCTCATTCTAGTATATATTTATTTAATGGATAAGATATGGCAAGAATGACTGATGATGAAGCATTGAAACTTAGCGAGCATATGGCCAACAATGAAATCACATTAGGCCCCAACGGTAGTGGTTGGCTTTCTCAACGGGAATTGCGAATATCGGGACTATCTAATGTTACCATTCAATACTTGCTCGTAAAAGCGAAGGCTGTTAATAAAAGCCCAGTCCAAATTATTGACGAACTGGTGCATAAGGAACTTTCTAATGCTTCAAATTAAAAGAATCTTTCGTATATCCGCCCTGCTGGCTTGTCTGTGCTTTCTGCCGGCCTATACCTTTTCTGATGAAACCCTTAAGACAGAAACGGTATATTTTGGCAATGGGGCCCTCTTTAGTATCACCATAGATTTACCCGATTCAATTCGAATCATGGAATCCATGACCCTCGTTCCGGGGGCCTATTTCCTTCAACTTAACCCCGTGGCTGATGAAAAACTGGTGATGCTCGTGACCATTATACAGAACCAAACCGGGGACCCCATTTCGAGGGAAAGTTTTGAAGCCATGCTTACCCAGCAGGCCCATAACCTTTTACCCCAGGCTGTGGAAGACCGGGTTATCTATATGGATGTAAATGTTCAAGGGGGATATGGGAGATACTTTACCCTCACCGATGCCTCCCTGGTGGGCACCACCCCGGGCCCGGAAGATTACCACTATGTCACCGCCTACCATGCAAATTATGGAGGCACCTATTTATTGATATCCACCATCCTGACGGACGATACCGGGAGCGCCAATTATAAAGCTATGCTTGATGCGATAAAGAGTGTTAGGATGATGGCTGGACCCTGATGATGAAGCATTGAATCTTAACCGTACCGAAATCCTGGACCTTAAAACAATCACTTCGGAAAAAAAGGGGTTCCAAAAAATCTATATAAAGGGTATAATAATAAGAGGAGGAATGCAATGCTTGCTATTAAGGGAAGATATAATGGAGAAACGGTTATTTTGGAAAGTAAACCCCCTGTGCAAGAATGTGATGTCATTGTAAATTTTCCTGATATATCTAATAAAAATGAAAACCCAACAAGCTTGGTAAATATATTAAAATATAGAGGGCAGAATATCTGGGAAGGCGACATTGAAGAAATGAGAACCCCCCGGTGAAGATACTGGTAGATACAACGATTTGGATAGATTTTTTTAATGAAAAGAGTACTACAAAACATGGTGATATTCTGGGCAAAATAATCACAGAAGAAAATACTGTATGTATTTGCCCTATTATTTACCAAGAAATTTTACAGGGTATCAGAGATGATACAACTTTTAATGAAGTAAAAAATATTTTAGATAATTTAACAATGTTAAACACTCCTATTTTGACCATTGTAAATTATGCTATTGATCTATATCGAGGACTTAGAAAAAAAGGGATTACAATACGAAAACCATATGATTGTTTAATTGCCTCTTATGCAATACTGGAGGATGTTTTTTTGCTGCATAATGATTCAGATTTTGATCAAATGAAAAGCTACTGTGGTTTAAAAGTATTTCCTTTATGAAGAACCGCCATCCTGACGGACGAGACCGAGAGCATGAGTTACAAAGCTATGCTCAAAATGATAAAGAGCATTCGGATGATGTTGTTACTCCGACATTCTTTTAATGTTTTTTGCCATGACGAATAAAAACAGCACCTAATGCATTTATTTCTTGGAGTTATTTTTCTTTATTCATACAGGAATGCTTATTTTTCTAGTTTCTCACCAAGGAGAGGATTTTTCTTTAGTTTTGTCATTATTTTATCTGCCAATATTTTTAGCCTGCCATCAAGAGATTTATATTCAAATGAGGCTTCTTGAATAAATTCTATTTCCATTGTTTTTTACCTAATTTTTTCCCAAGAAACATTTTTTTTGGGGTCATACTTTTTCGTACGTAGATCAACAATGTTTTTTATTTCTGAATGTTCAAAAATATCTTCTATCTCCTTTAGGTGTTCATATTCCTGGTATGAAACTAATACTGCTTCCATGTTGTTATTTTTTAAGATATAAACTGCCTCGCCAGATTCTGACAAATTTCTGACTGTTTGTGTTAATTGTTTTTGAAGTTTAGTGATTGGTATCATCTGTTTTGTTTCCACCATCATTTTACATACCCTCCGAATTATTATAGTTTTATATATATAATTATACATATTTTTGGCTTATGTCAAGTTATTTTTACCTATTTTTGATAAAAATAATCAACTCCGTGAGATACTGTAGATATAGCTATGTGGTTTTCGTATATATTGTACCAATGGTGGCCCAAGGTTCGTTTATCTGGGTACCTGTTATGGTAAAATGTTCAGGATTATCAAAACGCAGTATAATGGGCAAGCGTTCGACATAAAAGTCTTGTGCTGTCTTTGGGGTGAGTTTTCGATTTCTGCCGTCAGGGTATTGGATTGTTAAGCCATCAATAATGAACTTGGAATCATATTCTTGATTAAAGAAAATGCCGCTGGGCGGTAAAAACACAGGGCTCGCTATGTTGTCGATATTCAAAAAATGTAAAATAGAATTTTCATACTCAGTCCAATTGCCTTTGGATATTTCAATGGGCAGTGAATTGCAATCAATATTATGAAGCAACGTCATTGACATATGAGCGTAATCTCTTAAAAATTGCTTGAAGCTTTCTGCTCCTTCTTGTTTGCCCTGATAATAGGGTTTGGTTTTATCTCTTTTACCAACGTGTTCCAGCCACTGGATACCACGATTATGTTCAATAAAATCGATGGTACTTTCGGCATTGGCACGATAAAAATTGATAATTACAGGATTCAATTCTTTCACGGCATCACAGAGTTTATTAACATACTTGGCGAGTTTCTCGTAAGGTTTGTTGTTCAACAAGAACATCCATATTTGGTTCTGTAAAAGGATACTGTCCATTATATAGATGGTATCTTGATTCTTGTTGGCTCTATCTGAAAACAGTTCCCACTTTTCTATCATGTGTTTTTCATAATTATCGAGGGTCAAACGAAAGGAATCAAAGGTAAGAATTTTTTCGTAAACGGGTGCTTCAATTTTATCACGATTTTTCTTCTCTAACATGAATAAATCGATGCCGACAGTGCTTTTCCTGAATGTGGCTGCAGAATTGAGCATGGAGATTAATTCAGGGTTATTTTCTATCAGATCTTCATACTCTCTATTGGTCATACAGGCTTGGGACATGGCCATTAGGGGGTGCGGGCGGGCGTCTTCATGGAGCCATTCCACGATTTTACCGTTTCGTTCAAGCTGCATTCGAAGAAAATCTGAATTGGTGGTTTTGCCTGTGGTGGGCAGGCCCTCTACCATAATTAGGCGTGTATTAATCATTTTATACACCTAAATCCTAAGGAGGGGCTTATCTCCATGGGCACCTATGAGTTTTAGGTTTTTTGGGTTTACGATCAGATCCATTTCTTCAAGGGGAATGGCTCCCAGTAGGATTTCCTCCGATCCCGGAATAACCAGAGCCCTTACTACAGAATCACGATCTTCCCAAAGGATCTTTACCGGGGTAGAGACGGAACATTCAGTCTGCCTGCCGTCTGCGACTGTGGCTGATTTTTGCCTTTCTATGTCCAGGCCCAGCTTTTTGAAAATATCTTCGGTAATACACAGGGTCTCTGCCCCCGTATCTACAACCGAAGTGACAGTGACTTCTCTTATCCCATCTGATTTAATATAACCTTCTTCTGCTAATGCTATGTCTTTTACATTTTGTAATTTGATATCTGCATATACTGTTCCCATATAGTACCTCTAGGAAAATATAGTAATATTATCTGCGGATTTCAAGCTGCCCTGGGCAGCCTAATATCGCAAGATAACCGGTTTGTCGTGGTTGCCGGTGTTGGCGGCGGCGGCGGGTTTATTGTTCCCGTGGTCGTAGAGGAAGGGGTAACGCTGGTAGCCTACGGCGTAGACTATATTGTTCCCCGATTCGTCTATATGTATAGCTATACCCATAAGGACTGCTCTATTGTTGCTTGCTTCGTTGGCTGTGAGATTGGCTGCACTGGATGATAGGGTTCGCCGCATGAGTTTAGAATATGGCATGGGGGCAGGTGCGTTATATTGGTCGGCACTAAAAGTTCCGGTGAGGGTAAAGTCACTGTTTATTTTTAAGACCACCGAGTTACCACTGACCCCGGTTGGGTACATCCTGTACCCGCCCGCGGCATCCCATTCATAGGCGGTGGTGCCGTGGAGGGACCCGGCGGCCCAGATGTGGCCTTCCGAATCTACCGCCAGGCTGTTGATATAATTTATGAATGTGTTGTTTCTGTTAGTGGTAAGATTGTTCCCAAAATTGGTGTTGGGATTGGCAGTGCCCTGTTGGGCCCTGATGCTTGTGCGGTTTCTCAGGTCCAGACTGTCAAAGCGGCTAACTACGGGCCGGTGGTCCAACATACCCCCGGCGTAGACATAATTACCGCTAACAAGGACGGTGTTAAACTCCGAGGCAAGATCTATATGTAAATGTTCCCCGTAAAGGGCCCTTACATAAGTGCCATGGGGGTGGGCGGGGGTATTGGCTACCCCAGTTATTTCTTCAAACTTGACGATCACCGCATTGTGCCCCGCCACATTACCCATGGTGGTACCCGAATAGAAGGGAAGAATTCTTACATCATTACCGTCCGCATCTTTCCCATAGTTAAAATTATTTTGGGCCATAGCGGAAGCAGATGTGCCGTTTCTTCGTTGGTAACCCACAGCGTAAATATATGTTTTTTCGGTGCCATTCTCTGTTACATTGGTCACAGTGATAGCATTAAAGCGGGAATCCTGGTTTCCATTGCCGCCCCCGGATTCCACGATATAACCCCATTGGGCCAGGCCTGAATGATTGTATTTAACCATCATGGGTTGTTCGTCTAAATCGGTTGAGCTGATGCTTACGTTGTTTCCAAAAGTTGCAGTAACCCTGGGTTCGAAGTACCCGGCTATATAGACCCCCGTGGAATTTACTGCCACACCTCGGTAGACAATTTGCCAGCCATCGCCGCTGAGGGTCTCGGTGGTTCTGGCCCACATGGTGGTGCCGTCGTCCCGGTATTTTACTGCCACCGGATTGTAATAATTACTTGGTCCCCGGACGGTGTGGCCGTTTCCAAAATCAAAGTTACTGGCGGTAGTGTTATTTTGTAATTCCCCCACGGCATAAATGTAAGTATTTGATCCTTCTATAGAGATGGCTAGGTCCCAGTACCGCCCAGCATTGGTGCCGCTAAAGGTGCTCTTGGCCCACAATACTTCACCCTCACTGTTATACTTAACAATAACAGGGCTGGGGGTGGTACCGGAGCCGCTGATTTTCACATCATTGCCTGACGGATCCTTTCCAAAATTGAAGTCCGCACCAGTGATATAACCCACCGCATAAATATCCCCCGTGGCGGGATGTACTGCCGTGGCGTTAAACCGGGCATCCCCGGAACTGCTTCCCGCCAGGGTGCTGGTCCATTGGGGGGGGATATCTTCCTCACCTTCCCAGCGGGCATAGAGGTGCATTGATGTCTGCACCGGGGAGGTAAAGTGCCAGAGATCACCCCAGTTACCCTCGGTGCCGTCCCTGGTGTACCAGCCGGTGATGGCAAAGTCTTGCCGGGTTGGGTGGTTATTTGGGTTATCCAGGATCCCGTTCCTAAATACTTTCTGATCCGGCGGGCCCCCGGGAGCCCCGCTCCAGTTCCAGGAAAAGCTTACATTTAAGGGAAGGTGTTCTTCCCCTAATATGGCATAGAGGATGATGGGTTCTGTCACGGGGGTGGAATCAAACTTGTAATGCATATCCGGGTCGAGAAGTTCACCGGGGAGGAGGTAATCGGTGGTCCAGCCCTCGAAGGTAAATTTAGTAGAAGCTACCGGATGGGTCGGGGGGGTGGGGTCCGTCAGGGGTCTAAAAGCGTTACTACCGTGCTGGACAAACTGGGGTGGGAAATTTCCAGTGGCTCCATTTAAGTTAAAGCTGACCAGGTGGGTAATTACCTGCCATTGGATATAGAGGTCTATGACCCCCGGGCTGTCTACAAGGTTGATCAGGATCTGGCCGTCTGCTATGGGCCTATAGGCCGTGGAAGAACTGGCATTGGGCCGGGTATTCCAGCCTGTAGCATTGTGACCTTCCCGGGTGAAGGTATCGCTAATGTAGGGAAGCAGGTACTCCTGGCCGTATTGGAGGGTAATTTCTCTGGGGGCCGGTTGTTCTTCGCCGGCTGGTACTGTAAGGGGGGCTCCACTGAGTTCAAGGACATCGTAGACCACTCCGTCTAAGGCTCCGTTGGGGTGGAGGCGGACGGTGTATACGATGGGATCCCAGCGGGCATAGAGGGTAAGGTTGGCTTTAATTGGGGTAGTAAAATCAAAGGGGCTGCCCCATGTGCCGCCGGTGCTGTTGGTTTCGTACCAGCCCATAAACTCATAACCCGTCCGAGTAAGGTTATCGGGGCTGGGTTCCTCGGCTAATTCGCCGTCAAGAATTTGTTGGGGAGATGTGGCGATGTTATAGAGGGAGTTAAAGGTCACCGTATGACGGAGCTCCTCCCATTGGGCGTAGAGGGGGAAGGCCTGGTTGGTGGTCATTAGGTTTACGACGGTTTGTTCATCATGAAAGAATACGTTGTCTGTAGAAAGCCAGCCGGTGAAGGTATGGCCGTCCCGGATAAAGATATTTTTTGTTAGTTCCTTGGGCACATTGTAAGTGTGGAGGCTGGTGGGCGCTTCGGTCACACCATCGGGCAGCTTGCCTCCGGTGTAGAAATATTGAACCATGTAATTTTTAGCCTGCCAACGGGCGAAGAGGGTTATGTTTTGGGTAACCTCGGTCTCAGCGAGCCAACGGCTTCCCCCAGTCACCTGTGTGTACCAGCCCATGAAATCATACCCTGTCAGGGTAGCGATGGGCAGCTCTTCATTTGTGAACAATGAACCAAACGATGTTCCATAGGTGATACCAGTCTCACTGGCGACCGGGTCGCCGCCATTGGAGTTAAAGCTCACCGTATAGCTAAGCTGTTCCCACTGGGCGTAGAGGTTCAGGGCAGTTTCGGTGCCCCCCCAGCCGCTGTGCATGGCGGCGCTTTGGCCGGGGAAGACCTTGTTGGCATCTAAATTGGCGGTCCCGCTTACGGTGCTCCAGTTAAGGAAGTGCCAGCCGGGCCGTGCAGTGGGGGCCACATCTCCTATAGTTGGCGGGTCGGAATATAAGGCGCTTTGGTCTGCGGGTACAGTGACTGTCTCAGATCCTGCGTTGGCATGGTAAGTGATAGTATACGTTTGCATCTGCCAGCGAGCGTAGAGGGTTCTGTTGCTGGTCCCTACGGGAGTGGGGGTCTCGCCGCTGGTGTTTTGAAAGACCCAGGCTTCACCGCCAGAAAGGGCGGGGAACCAGCCCAGGAAGGTATGTCCGGTGCGGGTGGGGTTACCGGGGTTAGGAATGTCGGCGGTGGGTTCCAGATTATGGTGGCTCGGGAGCCCATCCATGATTCCGCCGTTTAAGTTAAAGGTTACCGAGTACCGGATATCCGGCCCCGAGGGAGGGGGTTCCCAGTGGGCGTAAAGGTTAATGGTACTGTTGTTGGTGAGCTCCCCCCAATCATCCAGGAGGGCCAGGCTCTGGCCCGGGTGGTACCTGGTTGCCAGGGTGTTTGTCCCAGGAGCGGTGTTCCAGTTAAGGAAGGTATCACCGTTGGGATGGGAAAATTGGTTTCCCCCTACGATAGTCGGGGGTTCTGTAAAGGAGATGTAGCCCGTGGCCGGTTGCTCATGGGTTTCGTTGGTCCCCGTGTGGTTGGAGTTATACACCACCCGGTACTGCCTGGGGCTCCATTGGGCGGTCAAGGTCGTGGGTTCAAATAGGGGGTCATCAAAATCCCATTCGGTACTGCCATCCGCCCAGAACCTAAAATCGTAGCCTGTGCGGGTGGGGGTCCCAGGATTAGCCACTACCCAATTGTTGCTGTTGTCGGCGGTGGCCGGGGAGGGGCTCGTCTGGGCTCCGTTGCTGTTGAAGGTGACCCTGTAGGATTGTGCCTCCCACTGGGCATAGAGGGTGATGGTCCCCGACTGGGCGGCCAGGGCTAGCTCGTCCCTAATTCGCACCGCCTGGCTTGCCAGGTAAGGAAGCCCTGTCCCGTCGGCGGCGGTGTTCCAGCCCCTAAAGAGGTGGCCCGGTTTGGCCAGGGTCCCCTGGGCACCGAGGTCTATCAGGCTATCGTAGGGCTGGCCGGAAAGGTCAGCAGGCAGGGTACCCGTCACCGCCAGGAGAGTCCCGGGGTGCAGGTCATTCCGGTTATAAGCTATGGCATAGCTAACCGGATCCCAGAGGGCAAAGAGGGTAGTGTTGGCATTCACCTGGGTGCCGCCGGTCCCAAAGACCCAGAGAGAGCCGCCGGTCAAAGCGGTGTACCAGCCCGCAAAGCTATGTCCCGCCATGGTGGGGTCCCCTGGATCGGGGACAATGGCCCCCTGGGGCAGGTTGTGAACCGGAGCGGGATGGCTCAGCATGGTTCCGCCGTTCAGATTAAAGTTCACCGAGTAGACCGGGTCGCTCCCACCCCCGACGGGCCTCCACTGGGCGTAGAGGATCAGGGTCGGGGTTCCTGTAAGGTTGAGGCCCGCCAGGAGGACTTCCATGTCATGGTCCCCTGGGCGGAAGCTGATGCCTCCGGTGGGCTGGAAGCTCCAGCCAGCAAACTCCTGGTTGGCCGGAGGGCTAAAGCTGCTGCCATCGGGGAGTTCTATGGTGCCGTTAAAGGGCCGGGTCCGGGATCCCGGCGGGGAATCACTGCTGCCGGTCACATTAAAGTTGATCGTATAGCTGATGGGGTTCCACCGGGCATAGAGGGTGGTGTCTGCATCAACGGTATCGCCGCCGAAACTCCATGGTGTCCCCCAGTCCACCCCTGGGGCAGTGCCATTCTGGGGGAACCAACCGTTGAAGGTATAACCCCGCCTGATGGGGACGGCGGGGCTGGGGGTGGTTTCTCCCTTTTTCATTATTACGGATTCTACGAAGGTTCCCCCCAGGCTGTTAAAGCTAAGGATGACCGTATCGGGGTTTTGGTGCCGCCACCGGGCATAGAGCCGGATCTCTTCCCGATCGTCCATAAGGCCATAGAGGAGTTCTTCTACGGCGTGCTGGCCATCCCGGAAAATGGTCCCTCCGCTGATGGAACTGCTCCAGCCATCGAAGACCTGGTCAGGGGGACTCGCGGGGGGGCTAATGCCGCCGCCTCCGGGGAGGCTGACGGTATCGACAAAGGAAGCGTTGCTAATGTTACCGGGTGTAGCTCCTCCGCCTCCATTTAAATCAAAGACCACCCTATATTCCCGGGGGTTCCAGCCGGCAAAGAGGGTCATGTGCTTGTCTACGAAATCAGTGGCGAAAATCCATTCGTCCGTCGGGGCATTGTTGACGGAATCCCAGTTCTTATACCAGCGAGCAAAGGTATAGCCCCGCCTGGTGGGAGGCTGGGGCGGAGTGAGGGTCTCGTTGTGGTAGGCCTCGGCGGAGGGGATGTAACTGCCCCCGTTGGAGTTAAAGTTTACCACCCTTTTGTCCGGATCGACCTTGCGCCACTGGGCGTAGACGGTCATGTCCTGGTTTATGGTCAGGCCCGTGTCTATCTGGGCTCCCGTTCCATCTATCCTCCGGTTCCAGCCGTTAAAGGCGTAACCGTTCCAGCTAGGGGGGGAGGGGAGGCTCTCCAGGGTGCTGCCCTGACGGACGGTGATCCGCATGGGCAGGGCCTCCACCAGGGCCCCATTACTATTAAAGGTGATCACCACCTCGTTGGGTTCTATGGGAACCCAGACAGGCTGGACGGTGATGTTATGGTTGATGGTCGTATGCTGATTAAGGAGGTAGCCAGTTTGAGTGCCAGGGCCCTCGGCATGGACTACCATCCAGCCCATAAAGACAAAGCCCGTAAGCCGGGGTTCCTCCGGCAGATAGGGGAGGCTCCCTGAATCATCTGGCACCTTTTCCCGAGGATAGGACGGTCTATGGGAACCGGTGCTGTCAAAGGTGACGATGGGGGTAGTGTTCGGGATGGAATCCCGCCAGAGGGCCTGGACTACCATATCTTCACGGACCGGAGTCATGGAGGTAAAGCGCTGGTCCTTATCGATCATGCCGTCATCATCTACAACAAACCATCCGCTAAAGAGGGTCAGGGGCGGCGAATTTATGGGGGGTTCTTCGATTAGTTCATTGGGAATATCACTGATGGTATAGCTGGGGTTAACTACCTCCCGGACACTGCGATTCTGGCCATTGGCGGGATCAAAGACCACCCGGATTGTGGGCAGGGTTATGGTGATGCCTTCCTCAAAGGGGTGCTTGGCAGCCATGTCGAGGAAAAAGATCTCGCAGGAGCTGAACAAGAAGATGAGCAAAAGGAGTAAACCGATGCCTGGTATCCGCCCAGCCCGTATGGTTTCGGTCTTAGTCATTCTATTCTATATATTGTAGTTCCCAGGTCCTCAAATGTCAAGAATTTGGACTAACAGATTTTTGATCCCCCTGGGGTTTTACCGCCAGTTTCCCCGCCCAGAGGCGCTTCTTATAATAGACAAAACTGGCCCCGCTGCTTAAAAACCAGCCTATGGGGATGGACCAGGCCAGGGCATGGGGGCCCATGCCGCCAAGGTAGACCAGCCCGTGGGCCGAAAGGGCCCGGACCGCCAGACTAAAGACCGGAAAGACCATGGCGATGACCGCGTCTCCGGCCCCCCGGAAAAAGCCGTTAAAGGCAAAAAGAAAGGCAAAGAGGAAGTAAAAAAGAACCATGATGTTCAGGTATTCGCTCCCTATCCGGAGGATCTCCGGGGTATTGGGGTCCGCGGGGCTTAAAAAGAGGGACATAAACTGGTGGCGGTAAGCCAAAAGCAGGGCCGAGACCAGGATCGCGCAGACCAGCATATAGAGGAGGCCTATGCGCAGACCCCGCCGGGCCCGGTCTTCCAGCCCCGCCCCCATGTTCTGGGCCACCAGGGTAGAAAGGGCCATGCTCAGGTTGGAAACCGGCATGAGGGCAAACTGATCTATCCTGGAGGCGGCGGTGATCCCCGCCATGGCGGCGGCCCCAAAGGAATTAATGAGCCTCGTGATGCTGAGCTGGGCCAATGAGGTCAGGGAGAGCTGAAAGGCCGCGGGGGTGCCGTATTTTAGGATGAGCCTGAAAAGTTCCCGGTCAAAGATGAGCCTCCGGACCCGTAAAAGGGGCATCTTGGCCCGGGCATAGAAAAAACAGAGGAGGGCCGCCATGCCCTGGGAAATCACCGTGGCTATGGCTACCCCCACTACCCCCATGTCCAGGACCAGCACAAAGAAGAGGTTAAGGCCCAGGTTGAGGAAGATGGAAAAAATGAGAAAGTAGAGGGGCCGCCGGGAGTCCCCCAGGGCCCGCATATAGGCGGTGTACATATTATAGAAGACCGGAAAGATCACCCCCGCCATGATGGTCCTCATGTAGAGCTGGGCCTGGCTAAAAATTTCTTCCCCCGTATTTAAGAGCTTTAAAAGAAGGGGGGCGGAGCTTACCCCTATGACCGTCAGGATAAGAGAAATCCCCAAAAGGGAAAGGATGGATACCGAGACCGTGTCGGTGAGCCTCTGGTATTGCCGGGCCCCGTAGAACTGGGAGATCACCACCGAGGCTCCGGTGGTCAGCCCCATGAGGGAGGCCAGGACAAACATGAGGATGCTCATGGAGACCCCCACGGAGGCCAGGGCGGGCCCCCCTATGTAGCGGCCCACGATGATCATGTCGGCGATGCTGTACATCTGCTGGAGGAGGTTCCCTATGAGCATGGGGATGGAGAAGCTGATCAACTGCCGGGCTATGCTGCCGCTGGTAAAGTCCCTCATGGTGTATGGGCCATGATAATATACTATTGCTTTTTTTTATTATACCATTATCCCCATGAGCCCCGAAGCAGAAGCAATTTTGAAGCTCCTCCAAGGCCGCTGCCACCAATGGGGTCTGGCCCCCACGAAGGATTTAATTTTTTCCCAGGAGCTCCGGCAGGCCTGCGTGCAAAACACCTGCGGCCGCTACGGAGCTTCCTGGACCTGCCCCCCCGCGGTGGGTTCCATAGATTCCCTTAAAGAAAGGATCCTGGCCTTTCCCCAGGGCCTGGTCTTTACCACGATGCTAGAACTGGAGGACTCCTTTGATTTTCCGGGGATGCAGAGGGCCAAGGAGATCCACGATGCCATCACCGCCGAGGTCCATGATCGCTTTGGGGAGCGGCACCCGGTCTTTGGGGCCGGGTCCTGTACCAGGTGCTCCCCCTGCGCCTACCCCCAGAGCTGCCGCTTCCCCGGCCAGACCTATCCCTCCCTGGAGGCCGCAGGGATCCACGTGACAGAGCTCAGTGTCGCCGCCGGGGTCCTCTACAACAACGGCCCCAACACGGTGACCTATTTTTCCATGGTCCTGGTGCCCTAGGGTAAAGCTTTCTAGGGAAGACGGGATTGAAGGGCCGCGGCGGTTTCGGCCGCCTTATTGATCATCCCTTCCATGGCCAGGGGGATCAGCACAAAGATCCTCCTGATATTCCTGCCGCCCCCCCGGGCCTTCCAGGCCAGGTTGAGTTCATCCCAGACCTGAAAGAACCGGGGGATAAAACCCAGCATAAGGGCCAGATGAAGGCCCATTCGGAGCTTCGATAGGCCCAGGGCCCCTTCGAGGCGGCTTAAGGATCGCCGCAGTTCCCCGGTGGTGGTGACCGCAAAGAGGAGGCTCCCGGCCCCATAGGCCGCAAGCAGGCGGAGGCAGAAGAGGGCCCCCTCGATAAGACCCGGGATGCTCAGCCCCAGGGGCCGGGTTTCCAGGGCCCCCAGGGAGAGGACCCCCAGGGAGAGGACAAGGAGGGGCCGGCTCCCCCGGAGGAGTTCCCGGGGGCCCAGGCGGGCAACAAGAGAGAGGCCCAGGATGATGAGGATGATGCCCCCCAATACGAGGAGGTTCTGGACGAAGGCCCCCAAAGAGAGGGCCAAGAGGGCCAGGAGTTTAAGGCCCGCGGGAGCTTTATGAAGGGGGCTGGACCGGCTCCTATAGGACCAGGGGCTTAGAGCCATGTGCAGTCCTGGGCTTTTTTTTGGGAGCCCCGGGGGTCCCGGACCCCCCAGGCGGGATCGAGGCGGTCCAGGACCTCGTCGCTGGAACCCTGGTCCCGAACCCTTCCCCCCTGGAGGATCACCAGCCGGTCCGCCAGGGCCAGGACCTTTTCCAGCTCATGGGTCAGGATGATGAGGGTCTTTCCCTGGCCCTTTAGGTCCCTGATGATGCTCAGGACCTGGACCACCCCGGGCCAGTCCAGGTGGGCAAAGGGCTCATCCATGATCAGGACCTCACAACCGGAGGCCAGGATGCCCCCTATGGCCAGACGGCGTTTTTCACCCCCCGAAAGGCGGCGGCTGCTAAAGGCCCCCTTGGCAGAGAGGTCCAGGGAGTCCAGGGTTTCTTGCACCCGTCTTTTTATCTCATCCCTGGGGAGCCCCCGGTTCTCGGGGCCAAAGCGGATATCCTCTTCTACGGTTTCCCCTAAAATCTGGGTATCCGGGTCCTGGAAGATAAGCCCCACCTGGGCCCGGAGCTGCTTTTCCGATTCCCCCAGGGGCCTTCCCATAAAGAGGATCTCCCCACCGGTGGGTTCCTCCAGGCCCGAGAGGATCTTCATTAAGAGGGTCTTCCCCGAACCATTGGCCCCGGCGATAAGGAGGCATTCGCCCCTGTATATGTCCAGGTCCAGGGCGCTCAGGGCCTCAAGACCCTGGGGCCCGGCGAGGCCCGGGGGGAAGTGCTTCCTGAGCCCCCGGACCTGGTACACCAGCTCATTACTCATCGAGGTAGTCGGCACAGAGCCGCCGGAGCCGGGGGCTGATAAGGACCGCCGCAGCTCCCTTAAGGGCGTCACCCAGAAGAAAGGGGACCAGGCCCACCGTAAGGCTCATGGGCCAGTCCATGCCGCTGAGGGTCTTTAGGCGGTAGAGCCCCGGAAGATAGACGACCAGGAGCCCCGCGGCTGTTGCTATGATGATCCGGGGGAGGGGGGTGGGAATACCCCGCCGGGGCCGCCCGGCAATGAGGCCCGCCGCCAGGGCCGCCAGGAGATAGCCCACCAGGTAGCCCCCGGTGGGTCCTGCCAGATGGGCCAGGCCCCCGGTGCCCCCGGCAAAGACCGGGAAGCCCAGGATGCCCGCCCCCAGGTAGAGGGCCACCGCGGCTCCGCCCAAAAGGGGCCCCAGGATGAGCCCCGACAGAAGGGCAAAGAGGTTCTGTAAAACGATGGGCACGGGCCCTATGGGGATGGCGGCAAACATGCCCCCGGCGGTAAGGGCCGCAAAGAGGGCGGTAAAGGAAATGCGCAGGGTGGTACGTCGTTTGTTCATATCTATAGGATTCTAGCTTAAGCTTTCCCTTTTGATGAGGTATGCCAGGGCTATGCAGCCCAGGAAGGCGGTACATAAATTTGCCCCCGCCGCCAGGAGGAGCCGGGCCGGACTATAGCTCTGATTAAAGATATCCCCCATGCTTTGCACGCTGTTATAGATGGGAATAAGGTAATGATGCAGGGCCTCTTGGCCGGCGAAGAATATGTTCACCAAGGAGATGAACAAAAAAATGATGAGGAGGGGAGAGACCAGGATCTGGGCCTCCTTGGCGGTCTTGGCCTGGATGGCCGCCAGGGCGATGATGGTCACCAAGAGGGCGGCGGTGGAAGAGAGGATGAGGAGCAAAAAACCCAGGTCTATAAGGCCATAGGAGCCCAGTCCCAGGGCCCCCAGTTCTATCATCCCCGAGAGGCCCTGGGTTGAGGCTAAAAGGGAGCCAAAGCTGTCGATAAAGCGGGGCAGGGCCAGGCAGATTCCCAGGGTCCCCGAGAGGCCGCAGAGCAGGGACTGGAGGCTCAGGCCCAGGACCTTTCCTGCCGCCAGCTCCATGGGGCCCATGGAGCTGATAAAGAGGGTGGTAAGGGTGCCCCGTTCTTTTTCGCCGGTAAAGGCCTCGGTGGTGGCTGCCATGGCCCCATGGAACATAAAGACTAATAGAAAGACCGGCAGGACGGCGGCCAGGAAGTTCCGCTCCGGGTCACCGGGGGGGGCCAGATCGCCCCCTCCGGTCTGGTTTATCTCGAAGGCATGGGCGATGGATCGCTCATAGGCCCCCAGGAGAGCGATCATCCTTCCGTAGTGGAGGGCAAAGCCGCTGGAGAGGGAATTATAGTAGAGCCAAATTTCCGGAGCCCCCTCCCCCGAAGCTGCTTCATAGGTCTGGGCCCTGGTGATAAAATCGGGGGGGAATATTACAAGGAAGCTGTCCTTTTCTTCGGCGATCTTGTTTAGGATGAGATCCCGCTCAGCTTCATTGATGTGTGTAAGGGTGATCCCCCCCTGTCCGAGAAGCTCCTCGATGGGGGCCGGGGGGTTAAGGGCATAGACTGTAGGGGTTTTTTCTTCCCCCATGGAGAAATCGATGATCAGGGGGGCCAAAAGGCCATAGATAAGATAGAGGAGGGCCGCCGGAAACACCAGGGCGCTGATTACCATGCGGCGGTCGTAAAAAAACCGGTGGAGTTCCTTCTTTGCCAGAAGGAGGACCTTTGATTTTTTAGGCATGGGCAGATCCTGTCACATGGTTATCGTATAGGTTGAAAAAGGCCTCTTCGAGACTCATGTCCCCCCTCATGAGATCCAGGGGACCAGAGCGAAGCATCTGTCCCTGGATGATAAAACCCACCCGGTCGCAGATACCCTCGGCCAGGCTAAAGATGTGGGTAGAGAGGATGATGGTTTTCCCCTGTCCTTTAAGTTCCAGGAGAAAGTCCCGGACCGTCCTGGCCGCCAGAAGATCCAGCCCATTGGTGGGTTCATCAAAAATGATGATCCGGGGATCGTGGGCGATGGACACCACCAGGGACACCTTCTGCTTCATGCCGCTGGAGAGGGCGGCCAGTTTTTGGTGGGCATATTCGTGGATGCCAAAATGTTTAAAAAGATAGTCCCTTCGTTCTTTGGTCTGTTTTTTGGATAGATCCCTCAGGGCAGAGAAAAAATCAAAGAGATAGGCGGGGGTAAAAAATTCATCCAGTTTTAGTTCCCCCGATAAAAAACCGATTTTTCGGCGGATTTTTTGAGGGTCCTCGGCAACCCTGTCCCCATCCACAAGGACATCCCCGGCATCGCTTTTAATAAGACCCGCCGCAATCCGCATGGCGGTGGTTTTCCCCGCCCCGTTGGGTCCCAGAAGTCCGTAGATCTCCCCCTCCCTTACCGAAAAGGAGAGGCCCTTGAGGGCATTTAAGGTCCTGGAGCCTTCCAGGGCCCTCTGGGCCTTATTCAGGGGATAGCGTTTTACCAGGGAAGAGAAGATGAGAAGATCATCCATAGGGATATGGATTATGGGCCCCTTGGCAGTTCAAAGGAGGGGCAGTAAGAGGACGAACTAGATGAGCCTGATAACCAGTACGACAACAACGACAATACCAATGAGCGCAAAAATTCCCCACAGCATGATGATACCTCCTCGGATTCAGGGAAGACCCTGTGGTTTAATTATTTATGATGCCTTCCAGAATGTCAATGCCTAACGCCGGGCTTGCTTAACGCCGGGCTCGCTTAACGTCGCTTGGGGAAAAAGCCCATCTCGTAGCCTATACCCAGCCTGACCGAGTTGCGGTAAAAGACCTCTCGCCGGTCCGCCCGGTGGGCCCAGCGGCCGTCGTAGGTAAAGCGCCCATCCAGGAAGATTTTTCCCGGCCCCGCCTTGATCCCGGCGGTAAGCCCAAAGAGGAAGCCCGGAAAGGTGGCTGTGTATTGAAACTCCTCCTGCATCCGGGCCGAGCCCCCCTGGCTGATTGGCATGTAGTAATAGACCCCCGCAAAGGCCCCGGTATTGATTCGGGGTTCCCTAAGGGAAATTTTCAATATCAGGGGGAGGGATAAGCTTAGGGCATTGTAGCTGCCGCTCTCTCCGGGGCCCACCATTTCCTGGACGGTGCCAAAGTAGTAGACCAGGTTGGCTTCGGTCTGAATATCCAGAAAGCGGCTGAGGCGGACCGAGACCTGAAAAGCTGCGTCGGCGCTCATAAAGGAGGTTACCGGATGGGTGGAGGTAAGGCCCGGCTGCCCCAGGTCCCGGGTCCAGCGGGAATAACCTCCGCCTCCCCTGAGGCCCAGATAGAGCCAGCGTTCCTGGTAGGTCCCGCCATTGTCGATGTAAATTATTTCCGGTTCCGCATATACCACGATGGGTTCCGGATCTTCCCCTATCCAGGAGAGGACCCAGCCCAGAAAGGCCGGAAGCAGATCCAGATCCGAGGCATCCCGTACCACCGTTTCGTCACTGCCCAGGAGGCGGGCCCCTTCCATCCGCCAAAGGTAGAGGCGAACTCTATAGGAATCGGGGAAATCCGGGTCCTCGGCGGCCTCACCGGTGATGGCAAAGGCAGAGGCTCCGGTGATGGAGGGGCTGGGGCAGATCCAGGGGGGAAAGCCCCCTTCGGGGACATCTTCGGGCAGGTTAGTCAGGCTTATGGGGAAGACCCCGTAGGTTCCATCGCCGGAACTGGGCAGGACCGCCAGCATGCGCCGGTAGAAGAGATCGGCCATCTCTTCCGCTTCGGCGGTGCTTCGAAGGGGGTGCATGGCCACCCTTTCCTGGGCTGCGGCGGGTCTTAGGGTCAGGAAGTATCCCATTATAAGGAGGAATAATCCCAGTCCCTGGGGAAAGCGAAATTTCTTCATTATATCCATGCTAATTCCTTGTCCCCCTGTTGTCAATTGTGGCCAGAGAATAATTCTATATTATCGGTGAAAACTCCTTTTTAGGGGGGAATTTATCTAAAATTTTCCTATATTGGGTCATTTTGTCACTGATTTTTGTTGTATAAATCTCCATTTTCATGTATGATGGGGGTAATAATTATAGAGAGGGTTTAGATAAATGATGGACATCGGTCTTATCCACCGTAGGGAATATGAGATAGAGGAGGACCGAACTGAAAACCTTGTCATAGCTGAGGCTCCAGGCAGAATTCATTACCTGGGCGAACATGGCGAACCCAAAGCGGGTTTATACCTTTCTTCGGCCATAGATCGCTATGTCCAGGTGGCAGTAAGCATCCGAAAGGATAATTCACTCCGTTTTTATGCCGCCAATCTGGGTGAACGGAAGCGGACAACCCTGGTAAACCTTAAATTTAAGCGGGAAGACCGCTGGGCCAACTATATTAAGGTGGCCATACACCTTTTTGCCGACCTGGGCTACCCTGTAAAGGGCTTAAATTTCACCGTGGCGGGTAATATACCCCAGCAAGTGGGTTTAGCTTCCTCTTCTGCCATAGAATCAGCGGCCGTCATGGCCCTTAAGGGGTTTTTCAGGGCCAATATAAGCGAAAAGGACCTGCTTTCCCGGCTTCTTAGCTCCAAGACCCTCTTTTTTGGGGCCCAGAGTAACTCCGTAGATTATCAAATTGCCTTCTCCGCCCGGAAAGATCAATTCCTCTTGGTGGATGAAGCCAATGTATCGGTAAAAAGAATAAAATCACCCCTCTCCAAGTATAAGCTCCTGGTTATGGACTCCCGGGTACCCAAGATGGGGGCCGATGAAGAGATCCGCCAGCGGGTGTCGGATATCAAGAAGGGCTTAAAACTCCTCACCAACCGGAAGGACGGCAGCAGTTTCCGGGATTTTGCCGCCAACGACCTCATCGAATCCATGGGCAACCTGCCCGAGGAGATCCGGCGCCGCTGTCTCCATGTGGTCCAGGAGATCCGCCGGGTCCAGGATGCGGGGGAATCCCTGCGGAGGAACGACCTTGCCTCCTTTACCCGCATCATAAGCCATTCCCACGAAAGCTTAAGGGATCTCTACGAGGTTTCCTGCCCCGAAATAGACTGGCTGGTCAAGCGGGCCCAGGAGCTCCATGGGGTTCTGGCCTCCCGGATGACCGGCCAGGGCTTTGGGGGCTGCACCTATACCTTTATCCGGGAAGACATGGTAGAGGAATACCGGAAGCGCCTGGAAGATTATGAGCGGATCTTCGGATTCCACCCGGTGATCTACGAAATGAAGCTCTCCAGCGGCACCCGCCTGGTCTCCGAGGCGGGCCGCAACTTAGGGGAAGAAAAGGAAGGGAAGCCTTCCCTCAAGATAGTCGAAAAAAAGGCCCCGGAAAAAAAGGTGGCGGACAAAAAGCTGGAACGGAGTGCCGCCCGGTGAACATCCTTTTGACCAACGATGACGGCATAGATTCACCGGGGCTCACCCTCTTGGCGGCGGAGCTCCGGGAAAAAACCAGTCACCGGGTCTTTGTCCTTGCCCCCGACAGCAATCGTTCTGCCATCTCCCATGGTCTGTCCTTCATCTTAAACCCTCTAAGGCTTAAGCAGCTAGGAGAGGACAGCTGGAGCTGTTCGGGGAACCCGGCGGACTGTGTCATCGCGGCCCTCAACGGGGTCCTGCCGCTGCGGCCAGACCTGGTCCTCTCGGGAATTAACCAGGGGGCCAATCTGGGCCTGGACATCATGTATTCCGGGACCGCCGCCGGAGCCCGGCAGGCCAGTTTCGGGGGCATCCCCGGCATAGCCCTCTCGCTCTCGGGCCGGGGTCCCTATAACTGGGACATGGCCGTGGGGTGGATAGTCGAGAACCTGGAGACCCTCTATTCCTGCTGGCGGGCCGGCACCATGGTGAACGTAAACATCCCCGACGGGCCCGCAGCGCCTGAGGGGGTCCATCATACCTGGCCCGGCCCCCATAGCAGTTTTAAGGACAAGCTGGCCATCTACACCGCCCCCGATGGGGACCGCTGGTGTTTTTTAGATACCGAGCATAATACCATGGACCCAAAACCCGGTTCCGATTTTTATGCCATAGCTAGGAATCATGTTTCAATTAGTGTACTCTTTTCGTATCCGGTAGTTCAAAGGGACTTTTGTCCCGAAGCTCCAGTGTCTGTGGCTCCGGAGCTTCAGACCTAGGTTTTTTCAGAGGGGGGGGGATGCAAGAGATCAGCAGGGCCCAGGGGCCCTTAACCGAAGGAATCAGGCTTTACCGGCTCAAACGCTGGGACCAGGCCCTGGCGGCCCTAAAGGCCATAGATGCCGAAAGCTTCAACCCGGACGAACAGATCGAACTGGCCTATTACCTGGGCCTCTGTTATACCAAACTCGAACGCTACGATGAAGCTCTCCTTTACCTGGAACAGGTAGTCACCTCCGGGGCAGATCCCTTAAGGATCTACCAGTGCCGGATGACCCTGGCCTATATCTATGTGATAACCCGCCGCACCAGGATGGCCGAATTTGAGCTGCGCCGCCTCTCTACCATAGGCTTTGAATCGGCCCAGCTGTATTCCACCCTGGCCTATGCCTCCTGGGCCCAGAAGCAGTACAAGCAGGCGGTGGACTACTACGAGAAAGCTCTGGACCTGGATGCCGACAATGCCAATGCCCTTAACGGCCTGGGTTATATCCTGGTGGATGAAGACATGGATCTGTACCGGGGGCTCCGCTGCTGCCGGAAGGCCGTAGACCTGCGGCCCCAGAACGGGGCCTACCTGGACTCCCTGGGCTGGGCCTACTTTAAGAACGGCGATCTCCTGGAGGCCCGCACCTGGCTGCGCCGGGCCCTTGATGCGGCCCCCGAGGCCCCGGAGATAAAGGAACACTTTAAGATCGTGACGGGGGCAAAGTGAACACTCCAAAAGCGGGTCTTCTTTTTATTGTTGGTTTTCTCCTTCTTGCGGGATTAAGCTTGGGGGCCCAGCAAAGTCCGGGCCCGGGGATTAGCATACCCCTGGGCTATGAGGGGGCCGACCTGGATACCCTTCGGGCCCGGGAAGAGTTCCGCATCGGGGTTCAGGCCTATAACCGCTACTCCTATAACGAGGCGATCCTCTCCATGGAGCGGGCCCTGGCCTTTAGGCCTGGGGAGCCCCTGATCCTGGACTGGCTGGGCAGGGCCTACTACCGCTCGGGGATAGAGAACGCCGCCTTCAGGGCCTGGCAGGCCGCCTCGGCCGCATACGGTCTGGGGACCGGCCCGGGGATCCTGGTCGCCAGCCGGATGGAAACCCTCCGGAACCGCCGCAGCCTCTTGCCGGTCCCCGACGATGAGGTCCGCTATGTGGAGTCCGGGGGCTTCCCCTCCAGGGACGGGGAGATCATCTTCTACGGCCAGCCCAGTGCCATCCTCACCCAGGATGACGGATCCGCCTGGGTGGTGGCCTTTGGCAGCAATGAGATAGTCCGCATAGACCCTAACGGGATCATCCGCGAAAGGCGGCGGGGCCCCCTGGTGGGCTTTGACCGGCCCTACGATCTTGTCCGGGGCATAGACGGAAGACTCTTTCTTTCCGAGTTTCGGGGCAACCGGATCTCGGTCCTCTCCCCCGCTGGAGATTGGCTCTATCACATAGGAAGCCGGGGCCAGGGGCCGGGGCAGCTCATGGGGCCCCAGAATTTGACGGTCGACCAAGAGGGCTACCTCTACGTGGTAGATTACGGCAATAGGCGGATCTCCAAATTCGATCCCAATGGAACCTTTATCCTGTCCTTTGGCCAAAGGGCCCCGGGCTTTCAGGGCTTTGTGTCCCCCACGGGGATCATCGCCCGTGGGGAGCGGATCTACATAGCCGACAATATCCTCAGGGCCATCTATATTTTTGACCAGAACGGGAACTACCTGGGTCCCCTGGTGACCGAGGGCCTGGAGAGCCCCGAAAGCCTAAGGCTCCTCTCGGATGGAAGGATCCTGGGGGTGGACTCCAACCGCATCTTATTAATCGATCCCGACTCGGCCATCATCCGGGAGCTGGGCCTTTTGGGTAACCCCTCCCGGGTCCGGATCACCGGGGCCGAGATGGATTCCAACGGCAATGTCCTGGCCGCAGATTTCCAGTCCGGCGAAGTATCGGTCATGACCCGAATCGATGACATGGCTGCGGGGCTCTTCGTAGAAATCACCCGGGTGGTCTCCGACAACTTCCCCCTCGTCACCGTGGAGCTGGAGGTGAGCGACCGGCTCCGGCGGCCCGTCATGGGCCTGGACGCCCGGAACTTCCTCCTCAGCGAGGGGGGTATCCCGGTGAGGGAGCAGAACTTCCTCTCGGCGGGCTATAGGGCCGAGTCGGCGGACCTGGCCATCCTTATCGAGCGGTCCCCCGCCACAGCGGCCCTGGGGGAGGATTTGGCCGCCGCAGTCCGGGATATCGACTCCGCCGCTGGGAGGGTCCTGAGCATCATCAGCGCCGCCGAACAGCCCATCCGGGAAGACCCCGCCAGCGCCCAGGGTGCTACCCCCGCGGCCCGGCTCGCATCGGCGGCCCGGGGTTCCGCCGCATCCTACAGCCCCCGCTGGAGCTTCGACCTGGCACTCCGTTTGGCCGCCACGGATCTCCTGGGGGGATCCAAAAAACGGGCCGTGGTCTTTGTGGGGGCCGGGGCTCCGCCGGGTTCACCCTTTAGCCTGGGGGACCTGGCCTTTGAGCACTACAGCATTGCCGAGCTTTCGGCTTATTTGACAAATAATAATGTGGCCTTTTATGCCATCATCGTGGGGGGAGGTCTTCCAGGCAGGGAAGTCAGCTACCTGGCCGAAGAAACCGGCGGTCAGGTCATCTCCCTTTACCGGAGTGAGGGGATCATCCCGGTGATCCAGGCCATAGGGCAGAGGTCTTCGGGCTCCTATACCCTCAGTTACCGTTCCAGCCTGCCCACCGATTTCGGCCGGAACTACCTGCCCCTGGAGGCCGAGGTCTACCTCATGGAACGGTCCGGAAGGGACAGCACGGGCTACTTCCCACCGCTGGAATAGTGTGTATAATAAGGGAAAGGAATGAGGAATGGGAAAAGAAACTGAAAAGCAGGAACGTTCCTCGCACTATAATGCATTTTGGGAGGATCCAATGGCATATCAATGGGATTCAAGCTTAGAATCGGGTTACGACAAGGTTGACAATCAGCATAAACAGCTTGTGGCTGCTCTGAACAACCTGATGGAGGCCAGCTCCAGCGGAAAGGGTGATGCCGCAGTTATGGACACCCTGGACTTTCTAACCGGCTATGCGATCAAGCACTTCGCCGATGAGGAACAGCTGCAGGTCGACTATAATTACCCCGACTACCTCAACCACAAGAAGATCCACGATGACTTCAAGGTCGTGGTGGGCGAGATGGTTCAAAGGGTAAAAACCGAGGGCCCCACCTCGGAAGTCATCGATGCGGTGAGCTCCGCCGTTGGTTCCTGGCTCTTAAACCATATCAAGGGTGATGACTTCCGCATGGCCGCCCACGTTAAGGCCGCCGATAGTTCTCAGAAGTAGCTCCGGAATCGATCATTTCTGCTTTCTCAAGACCCTCTTTAATGAGTTCCTCCAGATCGAGGGATAGGTATATCCTTTTGGCTTCCTGGGGGTCTCCCCGTATGATGGGGTGGGGGGGGGTAAAGAGGACACAGCAGTCCTCGTAGGGCAGGATAGATATTTTATAGGTCCCAATCTCTTCGGCCAGGGCGGTGATCCTCTCCTTGTTTATTCCTATCAGGGGCTGCAGAACCGGCAGGTTTATCAAGCTTTGGGTGCAGGAAATATTTTCTATGGTTTGGCTGGCCACCTGGGAGAGGCTCTCGCCGCTAATCAAGCAGCGGGCCCTTCGTTTTAGGGCCAGCTTTTCTGCACAGTCCATCATGGCCATGCGAAGGATGACGGTCCGCCAGGCTTCGGGGGCCCCCTCTTTAATGCGCCCCTGGATGGCGGTGCAGCTTATCACAAAGAGCTTTAAACCCTGGGTATAGGTCCCCAAGACCCTGGCCAGGTCTATGGTTTTCTGCCGGGCCTCGTCGGAGGTATAGGGAAAGGCATGGAAATACACCGCCTCCAAGGTCATGCCCCGGGAGGCCATCATGTAGCCGGCCACCGGCGAATCAATGCCCCCCGACAGAAGAAGGAGCCCCTTCCCGGCGGAACCCACCGGCAGGCCCTGCCTTCCCTGCCGGGTATTGCCAAAGACAAAGGCCCGCTCCCGGATCTCCACTTCGATGATCCCCTCGGGCTTGCGGACATCTACCCTTAGCCCCGGCACTTCCCGGGCCACCGCCTCTCCGGCCTGGCAGCGGATGGTGTAGGAATCATGGGGGAAGCTCTTGTCGGTTCGTTTGGCTTCGATTTTGAAGCTCCTGGCTCCCCCGGCATAGAGCTGTTTTCCCTCTTCCACCGCCGCAGCTATGACGGCCTCCATGGTTTTTTCACATTCCCTGGTCTTGGCCCAACCGGCTATGCCAAAGAGCCGGGACAGGGCCTCCTCGGCTTGAGCCTCCGCTTCGGGGGGGCAGTGGAGATAGAAGCGGCCCCGGGTCATGCGGATCTGGGCCCCCGAACCCTTAAGCATGGCGGCCAGGTTTTTTTGGAGGAGCCGTTCAAAGAAGGGCCGGTTGCCCCCCTTGAGGGTAAGCTCCCCGGGCTTGAGAAGGTAGAGGCTGCTCACAGGAAGGTCAGGACCTTTTCTACCCCCAGGATGAGGGCATCCAGATCGTCTTTAGTGGTGGACCAGCCCTGGGAGATCCGGATTCCCTCCAGGCGGGCCGATTCGTCGAGCCCCATGGCGGCCAGGACCGGCCGTTCCTCCGAAGCCGAGGAGCAGGCCGACCCGGTGGAGACCGCTACCCCCGCTTCGTCCAGGGCCCTGACCATCACCGCCCCGGGGACATCCTTAAACCTGACCTGGACTATCCAGGGCGAAAAGCGGGGGTCCTGGTCCTGCCGGTCCTCGGGGATAAGGCGGCAGCGCAAGCGGCCCTGGCTGTCCTTGACTTCCCGGAGGGCTCCTAAAAGATAGGCCATCCTTTGGCGGGCCTTCTCGCTCTCCTCTTCCAGGGCCTGGGGAGAGATGCGCTTTTGGAGGATCTCTGCCATCATCGCGGCCCCCTGGGTGTTCTCGGTCCCGGGCCGGACATTCCTTTCCTGTTCCCCCCCGGTATAGAGGGGCTGCAGGGGCTTACGCAGGTAGAGGAGCCCTATGCCCCGGGGCCCCCCCAGCTTGTGGGCACTGAAGGAGGCCGAATCGAGATCCCAGGTTTTTAAGTCGATGGGGATCTTTCCCAGGGCCTGGACCAGGTCGCTATGAACATGGATGGCAGGGCCCCCCTTTTTCTGTTCCTCCCGGGCCACTTTGACCAGAGCTTCTATATTATTAATCGAACCAGTTTCGTTGTTTACCCCCATGATCGTAATAAACCGGGCCCCCGGGTTTTTGGACAGGGCCTTTTCCAGGGCGGCTTCGCTAATGCGGCCGTCTTTTCCGGCGGGGATGGCCGACACAGGGAGGCCCAGTTTGCCGAGGACCAGGCAGTTTTCCCGGACCGAAGGGTGCTCTATGGCCGAATAGAGCAGGGCCCCCCGGCTCTGATGGCGGATCTGGGCATGGAGAACCAGGGCGTTCGATTCGGTCCCGCCGGAGCTAAAGTAGAGGGTCTGGGCCTCCACCCCCAGAAGGGCGGCACAGCGGTTTCGGGCATCTTCCAGGGCCTGCCGGGCCTGTCGGCCCTCAAGATGGAGGGAAGAGGGGTTAGCAAAGGGGAAATCGGAGCCCGAAGCGGGTTTAGTTAAGGTTTCATCGGGAATCGCAGCGGCAGCCCAATCGAAGTAATGCCGGCCGGGGGCTTTTTCTACCATGCCCTATCATAGAAAACTGCACCGGTCATGGCAAGGGTCGCCCCCTGGTCCAGGAGCTGCCTTCTTCCAGCCCTGTTCTTGTAATTTTCCCCCTAAATTATTACAATCGTACACCTACTAACATGGTTTTGGAGAAGAAATGATTGTTTCGAAATTTGGGGGTACCTCGGTAGGATCCCCCGCCGCATTAGAAAAAGTGATAGAACTGCTCATGGATCCCTCCCGCCGCTCTGATACGGCCCTGGTGGTGGTTTCGGCCTTTTCGGGGATCACCGACAGTCTTATAGAGATGAGCAGGGCCTCTGCCTCCGGGGACAGTTCCTATCTGGAAACCGCAGGGGTCCTAAAAAAAAGGCACCTGGACATGGCGGCCCACTTTATGGCCGGGAAGGATCTGGAGGCCCTGAAAGAAAAAATAGACCTCAAAATTGAGGAGCTTTTAAAGATCCTCGAAGGTGCCTTTATCCTTAGGGAATTGTCTAATAGGACCCTCGATCTGGTCATGAGTTTTGGGGAACGGCTTTCGGCCTCCCTTATATCAGAAATTTTCTGTGCCCGGGGCATTCCTTCAATTTTTTTGGATACCCGGGAGCTAATAAAAACCACCGATGATTACGGCCAGGCCCAGCTTCTCGAAGAGGAGAGCTTTACCCTCATCCGCTCCTGGTTTACCTCTTCTCCCCGGGGGGTTACCCCCCTGGTGGTGGCTACGGGCTTTATCGCCTCCGCCGCCGACGGCACCACCACCACCCTGGGCAGGGGGGGCTCGGACTTTAGCGCCGCCATCTTCGGGGCGGCCCTGGATGTCCAGGAGGTGGAGATCTGGAGCGATGTGGACGGCATCCTCACCGCCGATCCCAGGCAGGTTAAGAATGCCTTTACGGTTGATACCATCTCCTACGAGGAGGCCATGGAGCTTTCTCACTTTGGGGCCAAGGTCATTTACCCCCCCAGCATACGGCCCGCCCTGGAAAGGGGTATACCCATCGTGATTAAAAATACCTTTAACCCCGGCGGCCCCGGAAGCCGGATCATCCAAAACGCCGGGTCCGGTTCCTATTCCATCCGGGGGATTAGTTCCATGGGCCCGGTGACCCTCATCCGCCTGCAGGGGCCGGCCATGGTAGGGGTGGCGGGATTTTCCTCCCGCCTCTTCGGGTCCCTGGCCCGCCGGAAGATCAGCATCATCCTCATCACCCAGAGTTCCAGTGAATACTCCATCTGCTTTGCGGTCCATCCCGCCGATGCAGAGGAGGCAGAGGCGGCCATAGCCGAAGAGTTCGAGCGGGAAATGTATCGGGCAGAAATCGACCCCCCCATTTCCGAAACGAACCTGTCCATCGTGGCGGTGGTCGGAGCGGGGATGAAGAGTTCCTCGGGGATCTCCGGCAAGGTCTTTCAGGCCCTGGGGCGCAACGGCGTCAATGTGGTGGCCATTGCCCAGGGCTCCTCAGAGATCAACATCTCGGCGGTTATTTCCAGCGCCGATGAGAACAAGGCCCTAAACGCCATCCACGAGGCCTTCTTTTTAGATGGGACCCGGTCGGTAAACCTCTTCCTGGTGGGGATAGGACTCATAGGCGGCACCCTGGTGGAGCAGATCGCCGCCCAGCGGGACAACCTGGCCTCCCAGCACAAGATCCGGATCAACCTGGTGGGGGCCGCCGACTTTGGCCGGATGATCTTCGATCCCCAGGGCCTGGACCTTCTTAAGATCCGGGATCAGTTAAAAGAAGGGCAGGGGGAAGCCCTGGACCTAAACCAGTTTGTCCAGACCATTGCCGATCTTAACCTCCCCAACTCGGCTTTCTGCGACTGCACCGCCAGTGATCAAGTTTCGCTCATGTACGAGGCCTGCCTCTCTAAAGCCATACCGGTTATCACCCCCAACAAGAGGGCCAACTCGGGCTCCCTGGACTACTACCGGAAGCTAAGGGCCATCTCGGGGGATCGGAACATCCCCTACCTCTACGAGTGCACCGTGGGAGCGGGCCTCCCGGTGATCTCCACCCTCAGGGACCTCTCCCTTTCGGGGGACCGGATCCGCCGGATCGAAGCGGTGGTGTCGGGCACTTTGAGCTTCATCTTTAACAACTACGATGGCACCAAGCCCTTCTCGGCCCTGGTCCGGGAGGCCAAGGACAAGGGCTACACCGAGCCGGACCCCCGGGACGATCTCAATGCCATGGATGCGGCCCGGAAGGCCCTCATCCTTGCCCGGGAATGCGGCATGGCCCTGGAGTTCGCCTCGGTCCAGATAGATCCCATCCTGCCCCCGGCCTGTTTCGAAGCCCCCGATGTGGAGCAGTTTTTTGTGGAGCTGGAAAAAATCGACCAGAGCTTCGAAGACCGGCGATCCCGCTCGGCCCTGGAGGGAAAGGCCCTCCGTTATGTGGCGGTCATCGAAGAAAACAGCGCCAGACTCTCCCTGCGGGAAGAACCGGCCAACAGCCCCTTTAGGGGACTGGTGGATTCGGACAACATGGTGGTCATTACCACCGACCGGTATTCCACCCTGCCCATGGTCATTAAGGGTCCCGGTGCGGGAGCCCAGGTCACCGCCGGGGGTATCTTTGCAGACATTGTCAGGATAGCCCGGACCCTGGTCTAGGCCCTCTTTAGCTTTGCCGAGATAAAGGCCGACAGGTTCTTGTCGAAGGTCTGTATATGGTCCAGGGCCCAGTCCCTCAGGTACTGTATAAACAGCTCTGGGTCATAAAGGCCGGTGGAGTAAAACTTGTTTGTTTCACCCAAGACCCTCTTCATAAATTCCCGGTGTTCCCTCCTATGTTCTAAAAGTTCCGGGTACTCTAAAAGGAGCATAATTCTCTCTTCCAGACTAAAATGCCGGTTCGTCAAACTGATGGTTTTTTGGGAATAGAGGGAGAGGCTCTTGGTTGATTTTTCAGAGTCCTCACAGATCTGGCAGAGGGTGTTGATCATGTTTATCAGCTCCTCATGCTGGGTATCCATGAGGGGAATGTCCAAAAGGAGCTGGGTGTCCCAGGTGACCTCACAGGGGGATTTTTCCATAGATTCCTCCCTACATCGTTAGCTCCCTATAAATTTATAAAATTCCACCCCCATCGTCCACATATTTGACATTTTTTGAGAAAAATAAATAATGGTATAATTATCGCAAATAGAGGTTTGAGTCCTCGATGTTCTTTAAGATGCCTTCGAAATTGCCCATGTCCCAGGCCAGGTCGACGATGCTGTACTTGTTGCGGATCATCTGGCCCCGCCGGCAATCGGCGATGGCCTGGCTCCGGCTGAGGCCTATGGCCTCGGGAACCAGGGGGCAGAGGGCCCTGCCCAGGATATCTTTCAGTTCCCCATAGGGGATAAGGAGGTCCATCACCCGGTCCCTTATTGCGGTCCAGGAATCCCGGAAGGCCTCGTTTATGGTCTCTACCAATGGCTCATCCATCATCTTGTCCATGGAAGCTTCTATAATCTTGTCATGGGCCCGGCTGCCCTTAAAGGCCGCTGACACCTGGGCCCGCCGTTCATCCCGGCTGGGCCGCCGGTACGAGGGGTCCTGGGGCGGGGGGCCCTTGGGGTCCGCAAAGAAGATCTCCGTAAAGGCCGTGGCTGCCAGGGTCCCTATGCTCACCTTAAAGCCATGGGTCACCGGGGCCCCCTTAAATCGCAGATCCTCCATCTCCCAGACATGGCTCCATAGGTGCTCGGCCCCCGATACGGGCCGGGAGTTCTTCATGTACTGCATGGCAAAGCCAGTTACCGCCAAGGTTTGAAAGAGGACCCTGATGGCATCCTGATCCCCCCGGGGGGCGGGAACGCTCTCTTCCAGAGCTTCCCTAAAGCCCTGGTGCACCATGGTCCAGGGGATGGGATCTATGGCCGGGGCTTCGGGGGCCCCCAGGGCTCCGGCCTTTTCGGCGATGATCCAGTCGGTGCCGGCGATGATCTTGCTGGCCAGATCCCCCACCCCCGAAGAACTCAGGTAGGCCGGAGCGGCGGCGATAATTCCCAGGTCGGCGGCCAGGACCCGGGGGGCCTTGCAGAGGACATTCTGTTTAAACCCGTCCATTAAAAGGGAGGCCCCGTTGGGGGTGTAGCCGTCCACCGAGGCGGCGGTGGGCACGCAGAGGTAGGGAAGATCCAGTTCCTCCGCCGTCCTCTTTACCAGGTCGTTGAGGGTCCCCGCTCCTACGGCTAGGGGGACCAGGGCGGGAAAGTCCGGCAGGGAAGAAACCCACTTGGTAAGAAAGCGTATATGCTCGTACTCCGCATGAAGATGATCCCCCCCGGGAAAGATATGGACGGCCCCTACCTTGAGCCCCCCCTCTTCGGCAATAGCCTTGACCCTTTCTCCGGCAGCTTTATAGGTGTTTTCGTCAGCGATTAGGCAGAGGGTCTTGTGGTCAAAGAACTCGGTGATGAGGCGGGGTATGGCCTCCAGGGCATCTTTGGCAAGGATGAGTTCCTTTGTTTCGTCCGCATGGGCCAGGCACTCTTTAAGGGAAAGGGGACCCTGACCGGTTTTATTCGTAGAGTGGATCATGATGTACTGTATCATTGCTTTTGGTTATAGTGAAGAAGGAGGATAGTCCTATGCCCCTGGCCGATGCAGTACGGGAAGCCCTTGGCTCCCAGTCGATGATACGAAAAATGTTTGAAGAAGGTACCCTGCTTAAGCAGCAGCATGGGGCCCATAATGTCTTTGATTTTTCCCTGGGGAACCCGGACCTGGAGCCCCCCCCGGCCTTCCATGAGGTCTTTGTAAAGATGGCCTCCGAGGATGAAAAGGGTTCCCACGCCTACATGCCCAATGGGGGCTACCCCCATGTCCGGGAGGCCCTGGCAAAGAAGGCATCGGCGGAACAGCAGGTGAACATAGACGGCAGCCACATCATCATGTCCTGCGGGGCCGCCGGGGGTCTTAATGTGGTCTTTAAATCTATCTTAAACCCCGGGGACGAGGTGATCGTCTCCCGGCCCTACTTTATGGAGTACCGGCCCTATGTATCTAACCACGGGGGCAAGATAGTTGAAGTGGATGCCCTGGATGACTTTAACCTGGATGTGGATGCCATAAAGGCGAAGCTGAATCCTAAAACCGCGGCGGTGTTGATCAATTCACCCCATAACCCCACGGGAAAAATATACCCCCCCGAGCTCATTGCCCATCTGGCCCAGGTGATGGAAGCCCACGGACGGGCATCGGGCCGTATGCCCTACCTTATCTCCGACGAACCCTACAGGGAAATCGCCTATGATGGCATCGCCGTTCCCCCGATCCTGTCGGCCTACAAGGAATCCCTGGTGGTCACCTCCTATTCCAAGAGCCTTTCCCTCCCGGGGGAACGGATAGGCTATATCGCCCTGGGCCCCGAGGCGGAGGACAAGCAGAACCTGATCGGGGCCCTCATCTATGCTACCCGGATCCTGGGCTATGTGAATGCCCCGGCCCTGATGCAGCGGATCGTGGCAGAACTGGTCTCTGCCAGGGTGGATGTAGACATTTACGCCCGCCGCCGCGGGGCCTTTGCCAAGGTCCTGGACCAGGTCGGCATCAGGTACTCCAAGGCCGAGGGAGCTTTTTACTATTTCTGCCAGGTCCCCTCAGGGGGGGACGACCTGGCCTTTGCGGAGCACCTAAAGAAGCATTTAATCCTGGGGGTGCCGGGGTCGGGCTTCGGAAAGCCCGGCTGGATCCGCTTTGCCTACTGTGTAGACGAAAAAATCATCGAAGCTTCCGGTCCAGCATTCCAAAAAGCCATGGAAGAGTGGGGGAAGTAGAAGAAGAGGAAGAGGAAGAGGAAGAGGAAGAGCTCTCACAGAGACACGGAGGACACGGAGGAAGAAGGAGGGGGGATTTTAGTCTTCACATGGAGACTAAAATGGCAGGTTTAATGATGGTGCTACTAACTCAGAACCAAGACCAAGACCAACCGAGCACATCCAGCTGGCGCTGGACAGGAACCTTCACCCCGTGCGAGCTTCAAAATGCTCGCCCGGGACGAAGTTCCTGCTCCAGCACAGATAGCTATGCGTGGTTCGATAGAAGATGATCATCGAATACCACCTGCATGGTATAGCCGATGTAGTACCATCTTCATCCATACAAAGGAGGGAGAAGAAAGCCGCTCTAGCTAGATCTCAGGAAAGGCTCTTTATTAATGACATGGGTGTCAGTCACCCTATTATTACCCTCACTAATGAGGGTTTTTTATTTGCGTTTACCCTCATAGGCGAGGGTATATTCTAATAATTCGAATTGCTGCTCTTTAGCATATCTTCCCCATCATCCTCATATGTAGAGATGATTATGATAGGCTCTTCTCAGTCCAACCGCTCATCGCTTGCTCAGCTGGAGCAAAAAATGGTCCCTGCGGCGATTTCGACCTGGCCACACAACATAATTAAAATTAAATTTGGTAAACCCTATATGCAATGATTGTGTCACCAGTTGTGTGGCCCGGGCGCTGGAGCCGCGGGGGCCATGTTTTTGTCCAGCGGTGAAGGGGTAGTGAGGTCTTGATCTTAAAATAGGGTCAGCATTGCAATAATCTCTTCGATATTCAGCCCTTCGTGGTTTTCTCTTTTTGTTAGGTCCCGGAGTACCAGGGGGCTGCTAAGGGGGTTTTCCGGGTCCGCTATGATGAGCCACTTAATGCCCTTTTTCTCGGCTGCCTGGAACTGCCTGGTGAGTTTGTCTTCTTCCAGGAATACTTCACAGGGGAGCCCCTCTTTTCGGAGCTTCTCTGCCAGGACCTGGCAGGCTCCGGCAGATCCTTCGCTCACCCAGGCAATGGCACAGGCGGCGTAGGAGCTGACAGGTTTGATGCGGCCCAGTTCTTCCAGGGCGGCGATGAGCCGGTCTATGCCCAGGCTGGCCCCTATGCCGCTTAGGGGGGCACTGCGCTCGCTCGAATACAGGGCCACCAGGTTGTCGTAGCGGCCCCCGGAACATACCGAGCCTATGCCGGGTAAATCGGCCAAAAAGGACTCAAAGACCACTCCGGTGTAGTAATCCAGCCCCCGGGTAATGGAGGGGTCCAGGATATAGCTGCCGGTAATTCCTGCGTCCTTGATATAGGACAGGATAAGGCCGAGTCTTTCGGTTTCGGGGCAGGGCCCTATGATGGCCTCCATGGCCCGGAGGGTTTCTTCAAAATTGCCTTCGATGCTGATAAAACCGTATAGGGCCTCCGCCTTTGCTTTCCCGGCGATTCCCGAAAGGAGCTTTATTGTCTCCTCCTTGCCAATTTTACCGAGCTTGTCCACGGTCCTGAGTACTTCCACGGATTTATCCAGGATTTCAAGCTGGGAAAGGAAGCGGTTGAATACCCCCCGGTGGTTAAGGCGTATTATCACCGGGCCCCCGGCTATGGCAAGGAGGGTATTCCGCATCATGTGGAGGATCTCAAAGTCGCAGGCCGCGCTGTCGCTGCCTATGGTGTCAAAGTCACATTGGGTAAACTCCCGGTAGCGCCCCCGCTGGGTGTTTTCGCCCCGCCATACCTTGGCGATATGGTAACGCTTAAAGGGAAAGCTAAGTTCCCCCCGGTGTTCTGCCAGGAAGCGGGCAAAGGGGACGGTGAGATCAAAGCGCAGGGCCACATCCCGGCCCCCCTTGTCATTAAAGCGGTACATCTGCTTATCAGTTTCGCCCCCCCCCTTGCCCAGGAGGATCTCCGTATACTCCAGGGCCGGGGTGTCTATGGGGACAAAACCATAGGAGCGGAAGGATGCTTCGATCTTTTCCAGGAGCATTCGCCGTCCTATTTCGGCGGGGGGTAAGAAATCCCTAAACCCCTTCAGGATCTTCGGTTCAATATATGCAGCCATGATTCCTCGCTTTTTAAACTTTGAACCGCGATACCTCCCTTACCAGCAGGTCGATGTTCTCCCGGTTTTTACTGCTTAACTCGTTCACCCGGGTAACGGCGGTGTTAATCTGATCCGCCCCGGCGGCCATCTCGTTCATTCCCCCGGTGATTTCCTGGGTCATCAGTTCCAGGTTCTTTCCCTCCTTGATAACCTCCTTGGAGCCTTCGAGCATCTCCTCGGAGCCGCTCCTTACATGCCGGGTAAGGTCGTTCACGTTCCCCACCCCCTGAAGGAGCTGTTTAGACCCGGTGTTCTGCTCTTCCATGGCGTTGCGGATGTTCTCTTCTTCCTGGGCCACGGTTTTTATACAGTTATCGATGGATTCGAACCTATTGAGGACATTATCAGTTGAACTGGTAATCTTGTCTATGGAGGTCTTTATCTTTTTTAGGACCGCCGAGATGGTCTTGGACTGGTGGCTGGAATTTTCCGCCAGCTTTCTAATCTCATCGGCCACCACCGCAAAGCCCTTCCCCGCATCTCCGGCGTGGGCCGCTTCTATGGCGGCATTCATCGAAAGCAGGTTGGTCTGGCTTGCGATGTTCTCCATCACCGAGTTGATCTCTAAAAGGCCCTCGGATTCCTTGGCTATCTCCTGTATATCCTGGGCCACCCCCGAAAGACCCGAGCGGCCTATCTCCGAGGCTTCCATGAGCATCTTTACGTTGTTCGCATTATGCACCAGGGTTTGGTTCACCGATTGAATGTTAGCCACCATTTCCTCTATGGCCGAAGAGGCCTGGGTAATGTTGCTGCTCTGGTTTTCCACATGGCCGTTAAGCCGGTCTATGTTGACGGTAATCTGTTCCATGGTGGCATTGGTCTGGGTCACACTGGCGCTCTGGTTGACGATCCGCCCCTTGATGCTCTGCACATTGGCGGTAATCTGATTTATTGCCGCGGCAGTCTCGGTCATGTTGCTGGCCAGCTCGGTCCCCAGGTCGGACATCACTCCCGTTTGGCCCTTAATCGTTACCACCAGGGTCTTAATTTTATCCAGGGTCTGATTAAAGTAGGTGGCCAGATCCCCGATTTCATCATGGGAGCTGACGGTAATATTCCTGGTCAGATCCCCCTCGCCCTGGGCTATGTCCTTGAGGGTGTCAGTCACCGTCACTATGGGCTTGGTCATTAGGTTAAGGACCACATAGACAATGAGGGCGCTGATCCCCATGGCCGCCACCGCCAGGGTCACCACGAAGAGGGTAAGGTCGTTGGCCTCCCTATAGATCACCGCATCGGCGGTGCCTATGACTACCGACCAGTAGTGCCCCGAGTTCCCTATCTCTATGGGCTCCATAAAGTATTCCACATAGGTGTCCAGGGTGGGATCGTAGGTGATGGCAAAGAAGGGTTCCCCCTCCCTTACGGCCCGGGAAGCGGCATCCATGTTGGGGCCATGCTCCATGTCCACATCGGTCATCTGGGCGCCGATACGCTGGGGGATAAAATGGGCCAGGATGGTTCCGTTATTCGAGTAGATGATCATCAGCGAGATCTCTTCGTGATGTGCTATGGTCTCCTCCACCTGGGCCTGCATGGCCGCGGTGCTCAGGAGGGCACCCACCCCTCCGACGGTCTCGTTGGTCCGGGGGTTAACGATGGGAACCATGACCCGAAAGACCAGCTGGGGGACCCCTCCTATCTCCCTAAAGATGGGGTTCTCTACCCGGTCCCTCTTCGAGCCTGGGCCGTTAAAATAGGCCATGCTCTCGAGCAGGTCGGCTTCGGCGAACTGGGCCTCCAGGTGCCCGCTCTCCCGGGTATAGCTTATGGCGTACTGACCCTGGGGGCTGGAGCCCAGGCGGCCTATATGGGCCTGGTCCATGCCGTCTATGGCATTGGGCTTCCAGATGGTGTAGAGGGCCACGATGTTGGCCTCCCGGCTTACCAGGTTAAAGAGGATCTCATCGTAGATATCCCGCCGGCGCTCCGGAGCCAGGTCCTCATAGCCGGCCATGATGTTCCCCAGGGTTTTCAGGACCTGGATATAGCCGTTCTCCCGGCCGCTCCAGTAGGTGGCCTCGTTCTGGGTCACCGACTGGAGCCCCCGGAGGCTTAGGTCAAGACTGATGCTCCGGGCCTGGATGACCACGATGACCGACAGGCCGGCCATGACCAGGGCCATGATAGAGATCACCATAATGCTTAGTTTGTACTTGATTTTCATAGCGGACTCCTCAGTTTTTTAAATAATTAAATAATACTTAAACTCTAGTGGATGAATTTATTTTTTCAAGGGAAGGGTGAATTTTTAATTTATACCAGGCCTGCTGTTTGCCCGGCCTATGGGCTCAGATATCTTCCAGCCGGATTCCCTCTCCGGCGGGTATGGTCTTCCGGGCCCTGCGGCCTATGATCTGTTCTTCGAAAGAGGGGGGCAGGCCGGGCCTCAGGATCTTCTCTGTTCTAAGGGAGGCAAAGGAATCCCGGGTAATGATGTCTCCCTCTTGAATTTCCCCCAGGGCGTGGAGGGATCTATTGGTCCTCCGGTAATTAGCCTCCTCCGAGGGGGCCAGTCTTTTCACCCCGTCTCCCAGGATGGCCTCGACCAGGTCCCGGCCCCGGTCCTTGGAGAGAGCTTCCAGGGTCTCTTTGGGCCCCTGGGCTTGGGCCTGCCGGACCGCCCTGACCATGAGGGCAAAGTCCTGGGGGTCCAGGGCTATGGGGTCATCCAGGCCCGGATCCTGGCGGGACAGGCAGAAGTGTTTCTCGATCACCGAAGCCCCCATGACGGCGGCCAGGACGGGGACCAGGCAGGGGTCCAGGCTGTGGTCACTGAGCCCCACGGGGCAGCCGAAGATGTTCTCCAGATTTTGCAAAATTCTAAGGTTATAGTCCCTTTCCGGGGCAGGGTAGGCGGTGACACAGTGGAGGAGGCAGGGGGGGGGACCGGCTTTTTTTAGGATATCCAGGGCCTCTTCTATATCAGAAAGGCGGGAAACCCCCGTGGAAAGGAGGACCGGGAGCCCTAAGGGGGCGATTTCCCTTATAAGGGCCGTATAATTGAGCTCCGGAGAGGCGATTTTGATACAGGAGGGCTCCAGGGAAGAGAGATCCCGGGCACTTTTGGGGCCAAAGGGGGTGCAAAGGAAGATAAGCCCCTTCTTTTCTACCCTTTCTTTCAGGTCCGCAAGAAATTCCAGGGGCACTTCCAGGTCCTTAAAGCGGTCGTAGAGGCGGATCTTCCCCCCCGGGAGCAGGACCTCCCCTGTCAGGGGGTGGAGAATTTCGTCAGCGTAGACGATCTGGAACTTGATGCAGTCCGCCCCGGCCTCGGCGGCGGCATCGATGAGCTCCCCCGCCTTGACCGGATCGGCCCCATGGGAGGTCCCCAGTTCGGCAATGAGGAGGACCTGAGCGGGGCTATAGGTTTGGCCGTTTATGCAAAAAAAACTTTTTTTCAGGGCTTTCCCCCTCGACTTTTTTCCCGGAATACGATATAGTATCATAATAGCGATTGCCGAACCATGCAATCCTACCATGTATTAAGATGAGGAGTGCATTATGAAAACCCTTACTTGTGATGTATGCAGGGGCATTATTAAAACCCCCTTTATGGGGCGTAACTACTTCCATGTGGCTCACCGGGACCTCTGTGAATTCTGCCATGACAAGTTAGAATACCAACTTAAACCCATAGTCAGGACCAAATTACCCTTCGACTACGATTGGTATAATAAGCTTGTTCAGGAATCCATCGAAAAGGCCGTTACCAAAGGCAAGTTCGACGTAAAGTAGCTCCTTTTTTTAGGTTTTTTTTCTTCCTACTCAAGGAGTCGTTTCTATGGCGGAAACTGCTAACGCAGGATTCTCGACAAAATTTACCAGGGATTATTTTGATTCTCTCCTGATTGAGCTGCGTCATATAGACGGTGTTCTGCCTTCCACCACCTTGGAACTCTACGGACATAGCTTTTCCACCCCCATCATGCTGGCGGCCCTCTCTCATCTGCAGAGGGTACACCCCGAGGGGATGGTGGAAGCTGCCCGGGGGATCAAGGCCGCCGACGCGGTCATGTGGACCGGCATGGGGGACGAGGCAGAACTGGAGGGCATCGTTGCCACCGGGGCCAAGACCATCAAGATCATCAAGCCCTATGCGGACAACAAAGACATCCTTAAAGAGATGGAGCACGCCGAAAAATGCGGCTGCATAGCTCTGGGGATGGATGTGGACCATGCCTTTAACCGCAAGGGGGGCTATGACCTGATCCACGACCTCCATATGCGGCCCAAGAGTTTTAAGGAAATCCAAGAGCTAGCGGGGGCCACCAAGCTTCCCTTTATTATCAAGGGGGTCTTAAGCACCCTGGATACCAAAAAATGCCTGGATGCAGGGGTAGGGGGCATCGTGGTCTCCCACCACCACGGGCATTTTGATTATTCCCTGCCCCCCTTAAGGGTCCTTCCTTCGATTGCCCAGATCGTGAAAAAACAGATACCGATTTTTGTCGACTGTTCCATAGACCGGGGCATGGATGCCTTTAAGGCCCTGGCCCTGGGGGCCGATGCGGTTTCGGCGGGGCGGATTATCATGCCTCCCCTGGGGGCCGAAGGGGCCGAGGGGGTCCGCAAACTAATCATCGAAATGACCGAAGAGCTAGCCGGGGCCATGGTTGCCACCGGATCCAAAGACATCCGTTCCATAGACCCTTCTGTGATCTGGAGACCGGATAGACTCATTTAAGAGAGAGGAGTAAGCATGTCTGGCCATAGTAAATGGGCTACAATCAAACACGCCAAGGGCGCCGCTGATGCCAAGCGGGGACAAATTTTTACCAAGCTAATTAAGGAAATTTCTATCGCCGCCAGGATGGGCGGGGGCAACCCCGATTCGAATCCCCGGCTGAGGACCGCGATGATCAAGGCCCGGGGCGCCAACATGCCCAAGGACAATATAGACAGGGCCATTAAAAAGGGAACCGGCGAACTCGAAGGGGTAACCTACGAGGAGCTGAGCTACGAAGCTTACGGACAGGGCGGGGTGGCCCTTCTTATCGAAGTCCTGACGGATAATAAAAACCGGGCCGCCGCGGAGGTCCGCAATATATTGAATAAGTCCGGGGGGCAGCTTGCCACCGCCGGTTCAGTGTCCCGGCTCTTTAAGCGCCAGGGCCTCATTACCCTGGACGGGGACAAGTATACCGAAGATGAGGTCATGGAAGTGGCCCTGGAGGGGGGCGCCGAGGATATCACCGCATCGGAGGGGATCATCGAAGTCACCACCTCCCCTGAGGATTTCGAAGCGGTGGTTAACGCCCTCTCTGAAAAGAGCTTCGAAACCATGAGCGCCCAAATTTCCATGGTGGCCGATATTGAAGTCTCTCTGGACAATGACGGGGTGTCCAAGACCCTGAAACTAATCGACCGGCTCGAAGAAAATGACGATGTGCAGAATGTGTACAGTAATATAAGTATCCCCGATGGGTACGAGCCGGACTAGGCGGCCTTCCCCAAAGACCCGCCGTATCATAGGGGTTGACCCGGGCCTGGCCTCCACGGGCTGGGGGGTGGTGGACTACGCGGAGGGCCGCCTCCGCTACATAGCCCACGGCTGTATCCCCACCTCCAGCAAGGACGAGCGGGGCGCCCGGCTGGTGATCATCTATAAGACCTTTAACGAGATTCTCGATACCTATAGTCCCACCGAAGGGGCCATGGAGAATCTCTATTTTGGCAGGAATATATCAAGCGCCATGATGGTTTCTGAGGCCCGGGGGATCCTTCTTCTGGCCCTGAGCCAGAGGGGCCTGGAGGTCAGGGAGCTGACCCCTAATGCGATTAAACAGGCCGTGGTAGGGGTTACCAGGTCAGATAAGAAGCAGATCCAGGAGATGGTCCGGTTCCTGCTGGCCCTTCCGGAGCTGCCAAAACCGGACCATGCTGCCGATGCCCTGGGGGCGGCGATCTGCGCCGCCCATTCCAGTTCCCTTAGTAGTTTACCGCCCTAAGCTCAAAATAACTCTGGGGGTGTATGCAGACAGGGCATTGCCGGGGAGCTTCTTCCCCGTCGTGGATGTGCCCGCAGTTCCGGCAGATCCAGACCGACTTGCTCTTTTTGGCAAACACTTCCCCCTCCTGGATGTTCTTTAAGAGCTTCAAGTACCGCTCTTCGTGCTCTTTTTCGATCTTCCCCACCGCCTCGAACAGAAAGGCGATGTCTGTAAAACCCTCGTCTTTGGCTTCCTGGGCCATGCGGCTATACATCTCGGTCCATTCTTCCCTCTCCCCCTCTGCGGCGGCCCGCAGATTCTCAATGGTGGGAGGTATATCCCCGCCGCAGAGGAGCTTAAACCAAAGCTTGGCATGCTCCTTTTCATTTCCGGCGGTTTCCTCGAAGAGGGCCCCTATCTGTTCGTAGCCTTCCTTCTTCGCCTTGGAGGCAAAGTAGCTGTACTTGTTCCTTGCCTGGCTCTCACCGGCAAAGGCCTCCCTTAAATTCTGCTCAGTCTTGGTTCCTGCAATCTGTGCCATATCATTCTCCTTGAATTAGTATTATTAGCAATCTGCTAATAAGGTTTCCTGGTTACACAAAGGCCAGTTTATGGAGGAGCAGCTCCGCCGCTTCCCGGGGAAAGCCGGGCTCCGCCTCCTTGCTCATGGCCAGGAGCAATTTTCTTACGTTAAAACTCTGGGGCAATAGATACCCCGATTCCCGAATGAGGTCTTCGGCCATCTTCCGGTTCGAAAGGCTGAGGGCCTCGGCAAACTGGCGGACCACAGGGCTCGCGGCCTTCTGGGCGCACTCCTCGGCTATGCCCTCCTGGATTAGCTTACTATAGGCCAAAAATCGCTGGGCCTGGATAACCGCCTCCTCCTTGGGCTGCTGGGGCGGATATTCCAGGGGGATCATCGATATGGCCCCCATGGGACAGGCGTGGACGCAGACCATGCAGCCGGAGATGCACTTATCCACGTCGATGATGCTGTTCTCTGTGTCGGTGGCCCCGGTGGGGCAGACATAGAGGCACATGCAGCTCTTGTCACAAAGATCGATATTCCTGTAGGCAGGCATTAGTATACCCTCCTTTCGACGGAAACTAACATACGGCGGGGCACCTTGCAGACCGGGCATACCCTGGGCCTCGAGTCCCCCAGGTAAATAAATCCGCAGGTCTGGCAGACATAGATGCTGGTGTTTTCCAGCATGGCCTCACCCTCTTTGGCATAACGGCGGTAGAGGGAGCGCATCATGGTGCTGACCTTTTCGGACCAGACGATGGACCTCTGGGCTCCCCGGTCTCCCTGCTTTTGGGCCGCCTCTTTGGCCGAGGGAATCCAGCTTCCCATGTCCAGATCGAGCATCCGGGAGGCCCTGGTTAGGGGGCTCTCGGCCCTGAGGGCTTCCTGGCCCGGGTCTTTGAGGCAGCTCCTTTGGCTCTTAAAATACTCCGCCAGGGTAGTAAAAGCTTCCTTCTCGGCATTGAGCCTTTGCTTTTCGCAGCCCCGGGCCAGGTTAGAGCAGACCGCAGACACTTCTTCATAGGAGAGATCCAGTATTTTCTTATATCCTCCTACGGTATTTGTATGTTCATCCATATCCTTACTCCATGAGAATAATAACTGCCCGTCAAAAAAAGGACGAGGCTAACATTTTTGTTAGGAAAACTTTATTTACTTTTTCTTATTTTTTTGACAGGACAGGCAAATTCCAGTGAACACGATATCGTGTCTATCAACCATAAGGCCGTATTTTTCCTGTATGGCCTGGTCTATGTCACCGTGATATTCTATGTCCACATCTACAATATTTTCGCATTTATTACATTTAAAGTGATGATGCGGCATGGTTGACCTGTCATACCGTTCCAGGCCGCCCGGCAGTACCACCTGCCGAATGAAACCTCCTTCGGCTAGGTGCCGTAAGTTGCGATACACCGTTGTACGGCTGATCGCAGGATGTTCCTTTTGCACTTCAGTCCATACCTCCTCTATCGTTGGATGTGTGTTCATTTTTTGCAATTCTGCCAGGATAATCCGCCTTTGCACCGTGTTTCTCCCCATGGGCAATATCTCCTTATCTGGTATCATTGTCAATAAGAAATATATAGCAATTAAGAGTAATTGTCAATAGGAAATGAGAATTATTTAATAAAAAGTTGTGCTATCTGGTTTACCAGGCCGCCGGTTAAGAGGGCCCCCCCGACGGTAGCTGCGGCAATACCCAGGGCTACCTTCATCTTAAATTCCTTATAGAGGATGGCAAAGACCGAGATGCAGGGGAGGTACATGAGGGACACCAGGGCCCCCACATAGGCCTGAAGGCTGCTGAGGTCCAGGGCCAAGAGGGGGGCCACCGACATCTCCCGGCGGATTATGCCCAGCAAGAGGGCCATGACCGCCTCGGGGGGCATACCCAGCCAGGTGCCTATCAGGGGCTGGGCGGCCCTGGCCAGACCCTCCAAAAGACCGGTCTCGCTCAAGAGGGCCGCCAGGACCACCGCCACCAGCATGGGGGCCTCGGCCTCGTAGATGAAGTGCTTCATCCGGGTAAGGAGCTTTCTTCCGTAGGCCCTGGGGTTGGGCAAGAGCAGGTTAGGGACCTCCAGGATCAGGGGGTCCACACGGCCTTTAATGAGCTTCCCCGTGGCCAGGGCGATGCTGACAAAGAGGACAAAGGAGGTGATCAGCATGAGGGGAAGCATCCACCAGGCATAGGCCGAGAGGAGGCTGATGATGGCCCCGGTCTGGGCTATGCAGGGAATGGCAAAGCAGATGGCGGTGGTGATGATGATCCTTTCCTTTCGGGAGGTGGCGGTCCTGGAGCTTAGGATGGCCGGCACTGCACAGCCATAGGCCAGGAGGATGTGGATGAGGCTCCCTCCCTGGATGCCCGCCTTTCTCATGAGGTTGTCAAAGAGGACCGAGAGGCGAGGAAGAAACCCCGTATCCTCCAGGAAGGTAAAGACAATGTAAAAAACCAGTACATAGGGAAAGATAAGGGCCAGGATCCATTCGAAGCTGATCGCAAAGATCCCGTACTCCCCTATGAGGATGTTCAGAAAAACCCCTGGGGGTATAAAGCGGCTAAAGAGGTCCTGAAAGAAGGGGACGATGATCTCTTCTACCAGGGGAAGGAGGAGGGTCTCGTGGAGGAGCTGGCGGCCCAGGCCCAGGATGACCCCTATGCTCAGGGCCATGACCACCAGGGCAATGGGGATCCCCGGAAAGGGTTTTATCATGGCAAGACTGAGCCTTTCGAGGAAACCGGGCCGGGCTTCCAGCCCCTGGCTGACCCGGTTCTTGATCTCCCTGGCCCGGCCCCAGATGTCCTGATGGCTGGTTCCCCCGGCAGGGAGCTCCTTTGCCAGGACCTCTTCCAGCCGGCTCACCAGTTCTTTGAGGCCCTCGCCCCTCACCGCCACGGTGGCGGTCACCGGCGAACCCAGCTCCGCCTCCAGGGCCTGAGAGTCTATGCCTATGCCCCGCCTCTGGGCCACATCGTTTAGGTTAAGGGCATAGACCAGGGGGATGCCATAGCCCTGGAGTTCCAGGGCCAAAGCCAGGTTCCGTTCCAGGTTGGTCGCATCCAGGACGAAGATGATGGCCCTGGCTCCTTCTTGTATGGTATTAAGGCTTAGCTCCTCGGCCGGCGAGGCGGGCTTTAGGGAATAGGTTCCGGGGAGGTCCAGGAGCCGGTACCTATTCCCCCCTATGGTGCAGGGCCCCTCGGTGTACTGCACCGTGGTCCCCGTGTAGTTGGAGCTAATGGCATGGACCCCGGTGAGCTCCGTAAAAATGACGCTCTTGCCCACATTGGGGTTCCCCACCAGGAGTATGTCCCTGGAGTTTTTTATGCTCTGTGGGTCCAGGCCCTGCCGCATATCACCCATCGTTTAGGACTCCTGTACCCTGATCCCCTGGGCTACCTCTTTGCCCAGGGCCAGGTCAAAGGCTCCCTCGACCCTCAAAAGAACCGGTCCCCCCAGGGCATAGCGGTTCTGCAGTTTCACCTGGGTCCCGGCTCTAAGGCCCATATTCTCGAGGAGGGGAATGGGAGGCACCGAACAGAGGAAGAAGGTCCCCCCCTGCCTAGCCTCATATAGATTTCGGCTATCCTGTGTTTGATCGACCCTCGTCATGGAAGAACCCCCTGGTATAAGACATTGGTAGTTAGATTAGACTAACTATCTACAAGTTAGCCTATTCTAACTCCTCTGTCAATACCTGGTTTATTCTTCAGCCTTGTTGGTGGCCCGGATCTCGAAGAAGGCCTTGGGGTATTCGCAGACCGGGCAGAGCTCCGGCGCTTCCTTTTCGATTATGCCGTGGCCGCAGTAATCGCACTGCCAGAGAATAGTGTCATCGTGGGGGGCCACCAGGCCCTGCTCCAGGCCATCCAGGAGCTTCCTAAACCGGTCCCCATGTTCCTTTTCGATCTTTCCTATGGATTCAAATAGAAAGGCCAGCTTTTCAAAACCCTCTTCCCGGGCGGTCTGGGCAAACTCGGCGTACATCTCATTATGTTCAAAGTCCTCGCCCTCCATGGCGTCCCTCAAGTTCTCCCTGGTGCTGGGGATTTTTTCGCCATGGAGGAACTTGAACCAGATCTTGGCATGTTCCCGCTCGTTCCCCGAGGCCTCCCGAAAGATGGTCCCCAGAAGAGGGTAGCCCTCTTCCTCAGCCTTGTCGGCGTAGTACATATATTTGGTGTGGACCTGGGACTCCCCCGCATAGGCGGTCAGTAAATTTGCTTCGGTCCTGGTACCCTTTAGTTTTGCCATTCCTCACTCCTTCTGGACATATACTTTTTTACCCATCATACTATCCCTCATCATGGAAAAAAAGAGCGAAGCCCCTTCTGTATATTCCCGGCCTGTGGGGGACTTCCTTCCCTCATCTGCAGCGGGGGCCCGGGTCATCGAAGTCCGGCTGGGCCCCTCCCTCTTGGCCTACGGCCCCGGCTTTGCCTGGCCCCCCATAGAGATTAACGCCCTGGAATTCGACTCCCGCACCGCGGGGCCCGGTTCCCTCTTCTTTGCCCTCCCGGGGCTCCACACCGACGGCCACAGCTATGTTCCCAGGGCGATAGAGCAGGGGGCCCAGGCGGTGGTCCACCAGTCGGAGCTACAGGAGTACAAAGAGGGGATCCTCTACATCCGGGTGGCCGATTCCCGGTTGGCCATGTCCCCCATCGCCGCGGCCTTTTACGATCAGCCCTCCCGGAAGATGGCGGTCATAGGGGTCACCGGCACCGAGGGGAAGAGTACCACCGTCTTTCTTATCTATCAGCTTCTTAACCTCCTGGGCCATAAAGCCGGTCTCATTTCTACGGTCCAGCAGAGTGACGGCCTCTCCCTCTGGTGGAACCCGGAACACCAGACCACCCCCGAGGCCCCCATCATACAGCGGCTCCTCCATGGTATGGCCGAAAAGGGCTGCAGCTTTGCGGTGGTCGAAAGCAGCTCCCACGGGCTCTCCAAAAAAACCGGCCGCCTGGAAGATGTAGACTTTGATGTGGGGGTCATGACCAATGTCCGGCATGAACACCTGGAGTTCCACGGCAGCTGGGAGCAGTACCGTTATGATAAGGCCGAACTCTTTAGGACCCTGGACCTCTCTCCCAGCAGCCACCTCAAGATGCTCCCCGGGGGGCCAAAGCAGATCCCCTCCTTTGGGGTCTACAATTTCGAAGACCCCAGCGGGGCTTTCTTCTGTGCTGCTACTAATAAACCATGTTTTTCCTTCTATGCCCCCCTGGGCCCATCAGAACCAGGGAGGGAAGGGAAGGCTGATCTCTGGGTACCCCAGATTACAAGCAGCCCCCAGGGGAATTCCTATAGGGTCCAGGGGGAGTTGGCCGGAAAAGAAGGCATCGAAATGAAAGACCCCCTGAGCGGCTCCTTTAATGTCTTAAATGTCCTGGCGGCCCTCCTGGTGGTTTCCAGGATCCTCGATATAAATGTAGCGGCCCTCAAGGACCTGGTGCCCCAGCTGCAGCCCCTGCGGGGCAGGATGGAGCCGGTGCTGCAGGGGCAGCCCTTCGAAGTCCTGATCGATTATGCCCACACCCCCTCGTCCTTCGAAGCGGTCCTCCCCCCCCTGAAGGAAAGGCTCCAGCCCCTGGGGGGCCGCCTGATAGTCCTCTTTGGCTCCCCGGGGGAACGGGATGTCCAAAAACGCTATCTCCAGGGGGAGATTGCGGCCCGCTATGCGGACCTGATCATCCTCTGCGATGAGGACCCCCGGGGCGAGGACCCTCTGGCCATCCTCGAGGAGATCGCCCTGGGCTGCACTGCCAATCAGGGGGGGCCGGGGTCTAAGGCCGATGGCCTGGGCTGCGAGGTCACCAACCCCTTTATTCGGGGGAAGAACCTCTTTCTGATCCCCCAGCGGCCCCAGGCCCTGCGCCGGGCCTTTTCATTGGCTAAGGGGGGGGACCTGATCCTCCTTCTGGGGAAGGGACATGAGAACTCGATCATCTATGCCTCGGGGGCCATCCCCTACGATGAGGCCCAGGAAGCCCAGCGGGCCCTGGCCGAGATGGGTTACCCCGGAGCAGATTCTGCAACTAATCTACAAAGCTGACCCGGTCCGCCTCTATGGGGTGGGCATCCTTGGTTCCCGCGGGGACCCCAACGGCTATTGAGACCGCAAAGGCCTGGCCCTGGGGGAACTTCAGCTTCTTGTTTAATTCTTCCCCCCGCTTGCCCGTAAAGGCCGCTTCGGGGCGGCCCAGGATCACCGTCCCCAGGCCTATGGCATGGGCCGCCAGGGCTATGTTCTGGGTCGCGATGCCGCAGTCCAGCCGGGCCCAGCGGGCCACCGGGTCGGAACTGATAAAGATAACCGTCTTGGCTCCGTGGTAAATGTCCCCCCCCTTCTCATTCAGGGAGGCCCAGACTTCGTCATTTATTTCTTTTAAAAGGTCCTCGTTTTGCACCACCGTAAAATGCCAGGGCTGGGAATTCCTGGCACTGGGGGCCTCCTGGGCGGCCTTAAGCAGGGTGTCTATCTGCTCCTTGCTCACCTTCTGGTCCGTGTAGGACCGGATGCTTCGGCGGTCCGCAATGGCCTGTAATACCGGATTACTCATATTCATACTCCTATGGAAAATAATGAAGCTATAGTACTCCCAGGAACCTCGGTTGTAAACTATTATTTTTGGGTTTAAAATGAACCCATGTCCCGGCTACGGATCCTCTTCCCCCTCCTTTTTCTTTTCTTCCTTACCCAAGCCCTGGGGGCCGCCGAATTTAACTTTACCTTTAGGGCCGGGGACAAGTACCGGATCCTCTCCACGGTCCACCACGATATCTACATAGACCGGGTCTTGAGCTTCCAGGCGGAGATCCTGAACCGCATTTCCGTGGATGTCCACTCCACCCAGGGGGAGAGGGGTCTCCACAGCGCCACCTTCCAGACCGCCGAGCGGACCGTCCCCGTGGGGGAGGAGGCCGACCGGGGGGCCCTCTTTACCTGGTCCCGGGACTATTACTCCGAGTTTTCCCAGGGCCCCTCGGGGCAGATGAACGTAACCCCTGGATTCTTCTTCCCCATGGTGAGGGATCTCCCCCTCTTTCCCGGGGGACCCCTAAACCCCGGGGATACCTGGAGTGCCCCGGGCATGGAGGTCCACGACTTTCGGGCCAACTTCAGCATAGAGGAACCCTTCATGATGCCCTTCATGGCCGACTATACCTACTTAGGTCCCCAGGTCTGGCAGGGAAGGAGCTATCCGGCCTTTAGGGTTTCTTACCGGATTTTTTGGGATGAAGGGAAGGCAAGGCAGGGCTTAAGTGAGCTTGCCCTTCGGAGAATCCTGGTGGCCTCGGACCAGATCCTTTACTGGGAGGATGGCAGGATCATAGCCTACGAGGAAGTGTTCAGGACCATCATTTACCTCACCAACGGAAGCACCTGGGAGTACCGGGGCCAGGCGGAGGCCCAGATCGTCGACTCCCAGCCCATGGACAGGGAGGCCCTGGCGGCCGAGATTAGCCAGGCCGTCGCTGCCCTCCCGGATATCTCGGTCCGGGTGGCCGACGAGGGGGTGATCATAAGCCTCGAGAACATTCAGTTTGATCCCGATTCGGCGGTTTTGAGGCCCACCGAGTATCCCAAGTTGGACCGGATCGCCGAGATCCTCCTGGCCTACCCGGACCGGGACATCATGGTGGGGGGCCATACGGCCCTGGCGGGGACCGCCGCCGGGAGAATGCAGCTTTCCCTGGAGCGGGCCCAGGCGGTGGCGGACCAGCTCCTCCGGCGGAATGTCCGGAGCCCCGAGCGGCTCATCATCCGGGGGTATGGGGCCGAGCAGCCCCTGGCCGACAATGCTACACCCCAGGGGATGGAACGGAATCGCCGGGTGGAGATCATCATTCTAGAGAATTAAAGGGCAGGAAAGGAGACGAGAAATATGTTTGAAGAATTTGCCTCCGCCCTTTCTGACATGCTGCGGGCGAGCCCCCTGGAGGCCCAGCGCCCCCTGCGCTGGACTATCATCGCCAACCCCAAGGCCGGGGGCTTTACCATGAAGACCCGCTGGAAGAGGCACCTGGTCATGCTGGAAGAGGGGCGCGCCAGGGCCCGCTTAAACTCCCGGCCCAGCCCGGCAGAACCCTCCAGGACCAGTTTGAGCCTCCCCAGCGAGGGCCCCCGGAAGGGCCTCCTTCTTACCAGGGCCCAGGGCCATGGGGGAGAGATCTGCCGGGCCCTTCTGGATGAGATAGCCCAGGACGAGGGCCAGGAGCGGCCCTTTCACCTCATCATCTGCGCCGGAGGGGACGGGACGAGCCGGGAGGTGATGGAGCAGCTCTACCAGGCCCCAGCATCTATACGGGAACACCTGGCCATCCTTCGGCTCCCCATGGGGACCGGCAACGACGGGGCCGATGCCTGGGATCTGGACCGGGCCCTTCAGCTTATCAACGATAAGGCGGAGGTAAGGAAGCAGCGGGCGGTGGTTTTAAAAAATAAGGGGGGGGAGCGGACCTTCCTGGCCTTTAATATACTTTCGGTGGGCCTCGATGCCTTTGTGACCCACATGACCAACAGGATGAAGAGCCGCTTTCCCGGGGATTCCTACAAACTCTGGATAGATCTGGCGGCCCTCTTTTATGACAAGCTCTACACCGTGGGATACCTGGATGTCCGCAGCCGGGATGCCCAGGGGAAGGAGACCCTGGCCTTTAAAGAAAAGCTGCTCCTCGTGGCCATGGGGGAGAGCGGCCGGCGCAGTTACGGGGCCCACAAATGGATCCTCCCCGATGAAAGGAATGTCTGCGCCATTACCCAGATGCCCCTCCACCGCAAGATCGCCCTCAAGGGCCTACTGGCCTATGGGACCCACATGGACCATAAGGAGGCCCTGCTCTGGAATGCCCATGGCCTGGAGATCTACAGCGAGCATCCCATGCTGGCCCAGATGGACGGAGAGACCGCCAGCCTCGGCAAGGAAGACTTTCCGGTGAACATCTCCTTAAGCGAGCCGGTGATCCCCATCCTTAAACTGCTTCCCTAGTATCGTTCTTTTATTTCCACCTTTCCCACGTTGTCCAGGCTCTTGATGCTCCTGGCTATGCTGGCTATGTCGCTCTGGTTGGCCATCTGTACCAGGAGCCTGAGCCGGGTGCCCCGGTCCTTGGAGCCCTGGTTGATGTCCATGGACTGGATCTCCATCCCCGCCTCTTTCATTAAAGCCAGGGCCTCCCGGGTGTTGGGGTTGTTAATTTTATAGGAGATCACCATGGTCTTGATCCTACCCGAGGGAAAGAGGCGCCGCTCAAAGATGGCCAGGACCCGGAGGGCAAAGAGCCCCAGGACCAGGGCGGCCCCGGCGACCAGGAACATGCCGCCCCCTATGGCCAGCCCCAGGGCGGCCACAAACCAGAGGGAGGCCGCGGTAGTGAGCCCCCGGATATTGTTCCCCAGCCGGATGATGGCTCCGGCCCCCAAAAAGCCTATGCCGGAGACCACCTGGGCGGCGATCCTTCCCGGGTCACCCCCCCTTAAGGGGCTGGCAAATTCCTGGGGCAGGTAGATAGAGAGGAGCATGAGGAGGGTAGCCCCCGTGGCAATGAGGATGTGGGTCCTTAAGCCCGCCACCTGCCTGCGGCTGGATCTCTCCAACCCTATGAGCCCCCCCCCAAGGAAGCCCAGCCCAAGGCGGATAATCATGTCTATTTCGCTCAAGTAGGTTACGCTTTCCATAACTAAAGTATCGGATCTGAGTAGATGGGTTTGCAAGGGTTGATTGTTAAAATTAGACCTAAGATTAATAACTCTCTAAACTAAGACCAACCCTGCACACTCAGCTCACGCTGGACAGGAACCTTCATCCCTGCCGAGCTCGGCTGGCGGTCTGACCCTAAAATCGTTGCCTCCTAAGCTGGCCTTATCTGCCCGCCAGAGGCTCGTCATGGACGAAGTTCCTGCTCCAGCTGAGATAACTATGCTCGGGCAGATCAAGAAGAGCCTTTAATAATCCAATCCTACAAGTGTGAAGGGGGAAGAAAAAAAATGGGGTTTACTGGCAAAGGTGTCAGTCACCATGTGCTCCCAAGGTGGGGGTAAGATGATTTTTGATGCTGCTTACTGTTAGTGAAAAATTCTCAACGTTGAGATTGCCACATGCAAAAAAGTCCAACGTTGGAACTGATGGGTCAGAAAAATTCTCAACGTTGAGATTACCACATGCAAAAAAGTCTAACGTTGGAACTGGTGGGTCAGAAAAAGTCCAACGTTGGACTTTTATTCGATGATCTCACCACTGTTGGGGGGACACATGGGGGAGGGGTGGGGGTTGCTTTGGACCAGGAATATCTGGGAGTTCTCCGCTGTAGGAGACCTCGAGAAAAGCAGAATAGGATAATGAGGGAAGCTCCGGCATCCAGTATGTGCGAGAAAAGCTGAACGCAATGGTACAAGACAAGAGACTGGGTGCCGGGGGCTCCGTAGGCGGGTTCATCTCAATTCCTGGGCCGGAGCGGCCCCCACCCCTCTTGCGGATGTACCTAGTCGGTGGTGAGATCAACCAATACGGTGGAACTTTATTTATCTAGAGAGTATTATTACCTAAGGGGCGTACTATGGTTAAAATCTGCACTAATGGGGTCTGGATCCTTAAGGGCCGGGAAATTATCGAAGACATACCAGAGAATCAGGGCCGCCTGCGTAATGTTTCCATCCAGGAGGGGGAGGAGCAGAAGGACCTGGGCCGGCTGGGTACCATGGCGGCGGGGATCCTCCTGGCCCACCATGAGGATCAGGGCTCCAGTTCTGCTGAGACCCCTCGCACCGCCCCGCCCCGGGAGCTCAAACTCAAATTCGACGCCATGGCCTCCCATGATATCACCTTCGTCAACATCATCCAGACCGCCAAGGTGAGCGGCCTGGAGGAATTCCCCATCCCCTATATTCTGACCAACTGCCATAACTCCCTCTGTGCTGTCGGGGGCACCGTGAATGCCGATGACCACCTCTTTGGGCTCTCGGCGGCCAAGCGCTACGGCGGGGTTTTTGTGCCCCCCCACCTGGCGGTGATCCATTCCTATATCCGGGAGGCCCGGACCGCCGGGGGCCGGATGATCCTGGGGAGTGACAGCCACACCCGTTATGGTTCCTACGGCACCATGGGAGTGGGGGAGGGGGGGGGCGAACTGGTCAAGCAGCTCCTGGGCCAGAGCTACCAGGCCCCCTGGCCGGCGGTGGTGGCGGTGAACCTCTCCGGAAAGGTCCGGCCCGGGGTGGGTCCCCAGGATGTGGCCCTGGCTATCATAGGGGCGGTCTTCCAGGGGGGGATAGCCAAGAATGCGGTGCTGGAGTTCATCGGGGACGGGATAGAATCCCTCAGCGCCGATTTCCGGGCCGGCATAGACGTGATGACCACCGAGACCACCTCCTGGTCTTCCATCTGGGAGACCGACGAAACCATCAGAGCCTTTTACGAAACCCACCATCGCCAGGAGCGCTTCCGCCACCTCTTTCCCCAAGACCTGGCCTACTACGACGGGATGATCTACGTGGATCTGGGGGCGGTAAAGCCCATGATAGCCCTTCCTTTCCATCCCAGTAATGTCTACGACCTGGACAGCCTTTTGGCCAACCCCGGGGACATTCTCCGGAAAGTAGAAATCGATGCCCAGGAGCTGATGGAAGAGAGCCAGGTGAAGCTCGACCTCACCGGCAAAATCGACAGCTCCGGGAGGATCCGGGTCGATCAGGGGGTGGTGGCGGGCTGTGCCGGGGGGACCTTCGAGAACCTCATGGCGGTCCAGTCCATCATGGAGGAAGGAGCCAAGTTGGCCCCGGAAGAAGGCCCGGGGGGCAACGAGGGCTTTACCCTCTCGGTCTATCCGGGAAGCCAGCCCATCCTCCTGGAACTGTCCCGGAACGGGGCCCTCTCCTCCCTCATTCAAAAGGGAGTCATCGTGCGGACCGCCTTCTGCGGGCCCTGCTTTGGGGCCGGGGATGTGCCGGCCCATGGGGGCCTGTCGATACGCCACAGTACCCGGAACTTCCCCAACCGGGAGGGCTCCAAGCCCAACGAGGGGCAGATCTCCTCGGTGGCCCTGATGGATGCCCGGAGCATCGCCGCCACGGCCCTTAACGGGGGCTTCCTTACTTCGATAGACAAGCTGGACTGGAAGGAAGAGAGGCCGGTCTTTCATTTCGATCCCCTTCCCTATAAAGAAAAGACCTACAACGGCATAGGCAAGGCCGACAGGGAGGCGCCCCTCCATTATGGCCCCAACATCACCGACTGGCCCGAGATGCAAAGCCTGGATGATAACCTCCTTATCAAGGTGATCTCCTACATCAACGACCCGGTGACCACCACCGACGAGCTGATCCCCTCGGGGGACACCTCCTCCTTCCGGTCCAACCCGGTGGGGCTCGCAGAGTTCACCCTCTCCCGCAAGGACCCCGCCTATGTGGGCCAGGCCAAGGCGGTGGCGGCGGGGGATCTCCCGGAACTGCCGGGGGTCCTGGAAAGGGCCAAAGCTGCGGTCAGCGAAGAGGTTCTGGCCCGGGCCCCGGGCATACAGGTAGCTTCGGGGATCTTCGCCCGGAAACCCGGGGACGGGAGCGCCCGGGAACAGGCCGCCAGCTGTCAGCGGGTCCTGGGGGGCAGCGCCAACTTTGCCCAGGAGTATGCCACCAAGCGTTACCGATCGAACCTTATCAACTGGGGGATCATCCCCTTTATTATCCAGGGGGAGCCTCCCTTTCAGAGGGGGGACTATGTCTTTATCCCCGGCATTAGGGAGGCCCTCATGGAATGCAAGCAGGAGATTCCCGCCTATGTGCTAAAGGGCGATAATGCCGGGGCCCAGAATGTTAGCCTCTATCTGCCGGACTTAAGCAGGGACGAAGCGGAGCTGCTCTTACAGGGGAGTCTTATCAATCTAAACCGGAATAAATTGAAGGGTGCTTAGGGACTTAGGGAGCAGATATAACCGGGTTCTCGTTCTGGAACCGCTGCTCTGCCGCCAGAAAGACCTCCACCAGGGCGGGGTCAAATTGCTTTCCGCTCCCCTCGGCGATGATCTTCACCGACTCTTGATGGCTAAAGGCCTTCTTGTAGGGCCGCTCGGAACTTAGGGCATCGTAGACATCGACTATGGCCATGAGGCGGCCCAGAAGGGGGATATTCTCCCCCTGGAGGCGCCGGGGGTAGCCGGTGCCGTCCCATTTCTCGTGATGATAGGCGGCGAAAATTTTTGCGTACTTTAGAAAATCACTTTCCTTGGCCATGGTTTCGATCCGTTCTATGATCTCTTCTCCAAAGGTGGCATGGCTCTTCATGATTTCAAATTCTTCGTCGGTCAGCTTTCCCGGTTTTTTGAGGATGTTGTCATCGATGGAGATCTTTCCCACATCGTGGAGCTGACAGGATTGCAGGAGGAGTTCCAGGTCCCAGTCCCTGTGATCTTCCTCATAGCTATCAATCTTGAAGAGTTCCTCTAAAAGAATTTTGAGGCCCCGCTGGGTCCTTTCAATATGACCCCCGGTGGTATCGTCCCGGCATTCAACCAACTCTGCCATGGTCTTTAAAAGGGCCCTTTGCAGATCCAGGACGTTCTCGGTTTTCTCGTCCACCATCCTTTGGAGGTTCTGATTAAAGTCCTGGAGCTCTTCGGTCTGCCTTGAGAGGGTCTGCTTCTGATCCTCCACCAAGAGATGGACCTCGATGCGTTTTAAGAGCAGGGCGGGCTGAAAGGGTTTGGTGATATAGTCTATGGCCCCCAGGCTAAGGCCCTGAAGCTCATCCCCATAATCGACCCGGGCGGTGACAAAGATAACCGGAATGTCCTGGGTAGCGGGATTTTCCTTCAGCATGATCAGGGCTTCGTAGCCGGTCATGCCGGGCATGTCCACGTCCAGGAGGATCATGGAGGGGGTGTTATTGGCCAAAAGCTCAAACATCTTATCCGCCGAGGGGGCGGTGGCTACAAAATACTTTTCGTCCAGGACATTTTTCCCCAGCCTTAGGTTGGTGGGGTTATCGTCGACGAGCATGATAAGCCTTTTTTCCATACTAGGTTGAAACTATCTCCTTGGCACTGTCGAGGAAGGATGAGATCTGCTTGCTCGCATCATTTACCTCCGTAACCCGCTTGGTGACACTCATGGAAATTTCCTGAAGCTTCTGCATCTCCGTAGAGATGGAACCGCTCTGCACATGGATGTCTTCGCTGCCAGTTCTAACCTTTTCGGTTTCGTCTTTAATGGATTTTAGGGCGTGGAGGATCTGGGCCCCCCCGGAGGCCTGTTCGTCCACCGCACTGTTTACCTGGCTAAAGGCCCTGTCCATGGAGGTGATCTCGTTGAAGATCAGGTTCATGGATTTTACGGTCTGTTCGGTCACCGAGGTGATGGAGTTTATCGAATCTTCCATCTTGCTGATTTCTTCGGAGATGCTCTTGGATTCCTTGCTGGCCGACTCGGCGAGCTTCCTGACCTCGCTGGCCACCACCGCAAAGCCCTTGCCGGTCTCCCCCGCATGGGCGGCCTCGATGGCGGCATTCATGGCCAAGAGGTTGGTCTTGGCGGCGATGTCTTCGATGATCTTGTTGGCTTCCTGGAGCATTTCGGATCTCTGGTGCAGATGTTCTACCTCTTCGGCTAGCTTTTGGAGCATGGCGTTTCCATTGGCCGAAGAGTTGGTGAGGGTGTCGACGGTTTTGCTTATCCCCGCCGCCACCGAGCGGATGGACTCAATGTTGGCCACCATCTCTTCTATCGAGGCCGAGGAATCGCTGATATGGGAAGCCTGGGATATGACCGACTCTTCCAGGTTATCGATGGAGGTGACGATTTTGGCCACATACTCCCAGGTCTGATCTACCGAGCTAAGCTGCACATTGGTTTCACTCAGGGTTCCTTCCATGTTCTCCCTGATGGACCCCAGGGCCGATGAAGATTCCAGGATAACCTTGTTTAACTGGGTGCTGTCGTTGGTGGCCTTTTCCAGGTGGCTGGTAATATCACTGGTGGCCCGGGTTATTTCGTTCTGTAACTTATCCCTTTCATGGGTAAGTTCCTCATGGAGGGCCTCTTCTTTTTTGTCCTTGAGCATGTTGACCCGCTCAAAAATGATGGTTAAGAAGAGGACGAAGACGAAACCGGCGATATAGCGGAACTTCATCTGAGGGTCCGCCTCGTAGGCTGCTGAGATTCCGGGCATGTACAGGAGGGCCGAAGCGGCTCCTATGACCAGGATCGAGGCTATGACCCCCCGGAACATTTCCAGTAAAAAGATGGCGATCAGGGGAAAGGCGAAGATCCAGACCGAGAGCCAGAGGTAGAGGCCCCCTCCGTAGAGAAGGAAGAGGCAGTAGAGCCCAAAGAGGCTCACGGGAAAGAGGGGGAGGATCCGCAGTGAGAGGCGGGTCCTCATGAGGGTCAGGGAGAGGATACAGACCCCAACGATGCCAAAGTTTATTGTAGCCCTGGTTGGGTCATCGGCCATGCTGTTGAGGCCAAAGATGCCCAGAGGAACCATGGCCAGGGTGAAGATCCCTGTCATGGTAGCATAACGGGCCCGCATGTTAAGGCTGGTGATGCGTGAGTACCTTCTTCCAAGAAAGATGGTACTCAATATGCTGCTTGATGTTTCGTCTGCCATGTAAGGTTTCTCCCAGGAATTTATTATTAAATTCTTCTTATTAGTATAACTATATCCCTCATCGTAGGGAATTCCATCACAATAGTAAAGTACTTGAGCTTTTTATTCCCTATGTTTTTTCTGGCGGGGGCCTGGGTCTCTTCTTCCGGGCGGCGGCGAGCATTTTATTAAAGGCCTGGTCGGGGTTCTTCATCTCCCGGGAACCCCGGGTGATTTTACAGAGGGAAAGACCCAGGGTCCGGGCTATCTCCCGCTGGGGGATCTTCTGCTCCAGGGCCTTTACCAGGGCCCAGCGGGAGGCTATGTTCCGGGTCTCCATGGGGGTGAGGATCCGCTGGAGGAAGCTGAGGATCAGGGCCGGGTCCCGGGTTTCCGAGAGGGCCAGGGCCAGTTCGGAGAGGTTTTCCTGTATCACCGGATCATTGGTTTTGCTTTTTCCCATGGCTCCCCCTAAGCTTTGGTCTGGACTAGAAAAACTCCAGGATCTCCGCCGGGTCATCGATGATCCGCCGGGCCCCGGCCTCCATGATGGCCTCCCGGGAGCGGTAGCCCCAGGAGCAGCCCAGGGGATAACAGCCCGATGCCAGGGCGGTTTCCATATCTATTTCAGAATCCCCAAAGAAGATGGTATCCGCCGGGTTAAGGCCCAGTTCCACCAGCATGTCCCAGACCGCTCCGGGGTCCGGTTTCCGGGCCCTGCCGGGGACTTCCCCCTGGACTATCGTAAAGGCCTGGGGCCCAAAGAGGCCGGCAATGACTTTTTGGGCCACCGGATCGGGCTTATTGGTCAGGACTGCGGTGATGATCTTCTTTTGTCCCAGGGCCGCCACCGCTTCCAGGATTCCCGGATAGACCCGGGAATGGACCAGGGGCTCCTGGGCATAGTAAACCGTGGCTTCTTCGGAAATCTGGGCCGCCAGGTCCTCGTTTCGTACCTCCTCGGGGAGGCAGAGGTAGGCCAGGCGGCGGCTTCCCCAGCCCACCCGCTGGGCAAAGTCCTTTACCGGCAGCTCAGGGAAGCCCCTCTGGGACAAGGCCCGGTTCATGGAGGCCGCAATGTCCCCCAGGGTGTCCACCAGGGTTCCGTCGAGATCAAAGATGAGGGCCCTATGTTTCTTCATGTTTCTATACTATAATTGAGGGACCCCATGTAAGCAAGAACCAGGAGGCACCATGGAAAAACGTAAAATCCCTTCATTAAACGCCGAACTTTCCCTTCTTAGCTTCGGCCTTATGCGGCTCCCCATCATAGGGGAGGATCACTCTAAGATAGACTACCCCAAGGCCCAGGCCCTGGTGGATGCAGCTATCAAGGGGGGGGTGAACTATTTCGATACCGCCTATGTCTACCACGGAGGGATGAGCGAAGTCTTTGCCGGGGATACCCTGACAAAATACCCCCGGGACAGCTACTACCTGGCCACCAAGATGCCCCCCTGGCAGGTTGAGAATCTTGATCAGGCCCGTCAGATCTTTGAGGAACAACTCAAACGCTGTAAAACCGGCTACTTCGATTTTTACCTGGTCCACAGCCTGGACCATACCCGGACCGGGGCCCTTAAAACAGTGGTCTACGATTACCTGGCCAAGAAGAAAGAAGAGGGCCTAATCCGCCGCCTCGGTTTTTCCTTCCATGATCATCCCAACATTATGAAGGAACTGGTTAAGGACTATGCCTGGGACTTTGCCATGATCCAGTTGAATTACATGGACTGGGAGGCCCTGGGGGCCCGGATCCTCTACGAGACCCTAAGCGAAAAAAATATTCCCATCGTGGCCATGGAGCCCGTCAGGGGCGGGGCCCTGGCGAACCTGGGTGATGCCGCCACGGCGGTTTTGAAAAAGGCGGCCCCCCAAGCCAGTGCCGCCTCCTGGGCCCTCCGCTATGCCGGGTCCCTTCCCAATATCATGACGGTCCTCTCGGGGATGAGCACCATGGAACAGGTCGAAGATAACCTCAGCACCTTCGAGTCCTTTAAGGCTATCAACGATGAAGAGAGAAAGGTCCTGGAAGAGGCGGCGGCCCTGTATCGATCCTCCGGGACCATTCCCTGCACGGACTGTCAGTACTGCCTGCCCTGTCCCTTTGGGGTCGAGATCCCCCGGGTCTTTGCGGTTTATAACCACTTCCGGATGGTCAAGAACAACTACGCCTTTATTAATAGTTACCGGACCCTGGACGAAAAGGAGAGGGCCGGAAGCTGTAAATCTTGCGGCAAATGCCTGGAACTCTGTCCCCAGAAGATCGATATCTCCGGGTTCTGTAAAGAGATAGACGAGCTTCAAAAATCCCTAGGGGTCTAGGGTGGAGGCCCTGCTGGAGAAACTGTCCAAGATAGGGATTATCCCCGTCATTAGGATAGACGATGCAGAGAAGGCGGTGCCCTTGGCCAGGGCCCTTTTGGAGGGGGGCATCCCCTGCGCGGAGGTAACCTTTCGTACCCCCCAGGCCGCCGAGGCCTTGAAGAGAATAGCCCAGGAGGTCCCCCAGATCCTCCTGGGAGCCGGGACGGTCCTGAGCCCCGAGCAGGCCGACCAGGCCATTGCGGCCGGGGCCTCCTTCATCGTGAGCCCCGGCTTTAATCCCCGGGTGGTCCGGCACTGCCTGGATCGGGGGATCCCCATCACCCCCGGCTGCTCGACTCCCTCGGACATAGAGCAGGCCCTGGAACTGGGCCTGGAGGCGGTGAAGCTCTTCCCCGCCGAGCCCCTGGGGGGTCTTGAGTATATCAAGGCCCTGGCGGGCCCCTACACCACCATGAAGTTTATCCCCACCGGGGGGATCAATGCCCAGAATCTGGTCAACTATATTAAGTTTGATAAGGTCCTGGCCTGCGGCGGTTCCTGGATGGTGAACCCGGAACTGATCAATGCCGGGAACTTTGAAAAAATCAAAACCCTCTGCCAGGAGGCCATGCTGAACATGCTGGGCCTTAAGGTGGTCCATCTTGATATTACCGAAGCAGCTAAGGAGGGGAACCAGGGAACCAGGGGCTATATCACCCTGGGGACCAACAGCCCCTTTAGGGCCCGGGCCTATTTTGAACGCATGGGGCTCGAGTTTAAAGAAGAATTCAATGGATTTACGGTCCGCCTAATCCAGAACCCCTAGGAGTCCCCATGAGCAAGGTCATTACCTTTGGCGAAATAATGCTGCGCCTGGCCCCCGAGGGTTACCTGCGTTTTGTCCAGGCCTCCTCCTTCCAGGCCCTCTACGGGGGCGGGGAGGCCAATGTGGCCATCGCCCTGGCCAATTTCGGCATCGATGCGGCCTTTGTGACCCGGCTGCCCCCCCACGAGATAGGTCAGGCGGCCCTCAACAGCCTTCGCCACTATGGGGTGGACACCACTTGTATAGTCCGGGGGGGGGAGCGTCTTGGGATCTACTACCTCGAAAAGGGGGCCTCCCAGCGGGCCTCCAAGGTGATCTATGATAGGGCCGGTTCGTCCATTGCGACCGCTCGAAAAGAAGACTTTGACTGGGAGGCCATCTTCGAAGGGGCCTCCTGGTTTCACTTTACGGGGATCAGCCCCGCCCTGGGGGATAATGTGGCGGAGATCTGCGCCCAGGCCCTGGGGGCCGCCAAGGCCAAGGGGCTCAAGACATCCTGTGATCTTAACTACCGGCGGAACCTCTGGTCCAGGGAAAAGGCCCAGGAGGTGATGAGCCGCCTCATGCCCCAGGTGGACCTCTGCATCGCCAACGAAGAAGATGCCTCCGATGTCTTTGGCATTAAGGCCAAGGGTTCTGATGTGAGCCAGGGCTCCCTGGACCATGGGGGCTACCAGGAGGTGGCCCAGACCCTGGCGGAGCGCTTCGGCTTTTCCCAGGTGGCCATTACCCTTAGGGAATCTATCTCGGCCAACGACAATAACTGGGCCGCCATGCTCTACGATGGCAGGGATTTTCATTTTTCAAAAAAATACAGCATCCATATCGTCGACCGGGTGGGGGGCGGGGATAGCTTTGGGGCGGGGCTCATCTACGCCCAGCTTCAGGGCTGGCCGCTTAAGGAGGGCCTGGAGTTTGCCGTGGCAGCAAGCTGCCTCAAGCATTCCATCGAGGGGGATTACAACCTGGTCAGCGTCCAGGAAGCCCAGGCCCTAGCGGGTGGGGACGCCTCGGGCAGGGTGCAGCGCTAGGAAGCTCCGCTTTTTTTAGCCCGGACTATCATCACATCTCCAAAGCCCAGGACCTTGGCGGCCCGGTCGGCGAGGCTCTTTATGGGCCCCGGGGCAGTACCGGCGGCCAGGCCCCCCCAGGTCCGGATCATCTCTATGGTAAAACCCTCTTCGATCAGCATCCGGGCCAGGGTCTTCTTTGAAAAAAGATAGAGGTGGTCAAAGATGGCGGACCTCCAGGAGCCCCCAAACAACCGGGCCTGAAGGCCCCCTATGTTGGGGGTGGTGATAAGGAGCCTCCCCTGGGGGCTCAAGATGCGATGGGCCTCAGAGAGGAGGGCCCGGGGCTCGTTCAGGTGTTCGATCAGGTGGGAGGCATGGACCAGTTCGAAGGATTCAGGGGGAAGGTGTAGTTCACCTAAGGCCTGGTCATAGACCACAAGGTTCCGCTCCCTTCGGGCATATTTGGCCTGGGGCCCGCTTATCTCAACTCCGCTGGCCTCCCAGCCCCGGTTCTGTAAGTGGACCAAGAGGCTCCCTATGGCGGAGCCTATGTCCAGGGCCCGGGCTTTGGCGGGCCTCCGGGAGGACACAAGCTCCTCTTCCAGATCATCAAAACCTATATCGGCCAGGGCCAGAAGCTGGAGCCTTAAAAAGGGAGCCTCGTTTTGGATCTCGTAGGAAAGGTAGTCCCCCTGGTAGCGGCGGCGGACCTCCTCTTCCAGGGGCTGGGGGTTCATCTGCACCAGACAGCAGGATCTGCATTTCACGTATGAAAAGCCCTCGCAGGCCAGGGCGGCCTTGAAGCTTGTGCCTCCGCAGAGGATGCAGGGCACGGGCTGCTTTTCTTCGGCCCTTGGGGCGGTGGACCAGGTCTTAATGGCTTTGCTTTTGGCCACGGCCTATTCCACCGTGAACCGGTATATGATGTTCCGGGAGTTCCCCGCTATGTCCTGGGCGATGATCTCTATCGAAGTCTGGCCCCGGCTAAACCAGAGGTCCGCCACCTCGTAGGCCGGGGCGGGGGCAAAGACCTGCCGCACCGGGACCAGACCGTTTCGGAAGGCCATGAGGGTTCCGTCCCGGGCGGCGAAGGTTTCGAAGCTAAGAAGAGCCGCCTCGGATCCGTTGAGGTAGCAGATAATTCTATAGGGGGCCAGGGGCGCTTCATTGGCCAGCCGCAGGGTGTCAAAGGCCTCGACCATCAGGAGGTAGCGGCCCTGTTCGAGGCTCCGGACCTCGCTCAGATCGAAGACCCTTCCCTGGCTGTCGCTGAGGAGGACCTGGACGATCACAGGCTGGCGTATGTCTTCCATGGACTGGATGATCATCGAGGGGTTAATCCATCTTCGTTCCCGGCGGTCAAAGAGCTGGAAGTAATGGCCCCCCTCGCCGGTCCAGCCCGATAGGCCCGAAACACCCAGGGTTCGGCCCCTTTCGATCCTATAGGGCACCACCAGGGAGGGATCATACTCATAGCGGCTGTAGATGCTGATGATGCCGTCCCCGTGATCCAGGGCCAGCCAGGCCCCCAGGGGGGAGGGGAGCCGGGAGGCCCCGCCGGCAGAATGGTTCTGAAAGAGGAGCTCCCCGTTTTCGGCGGCTCCCAGGGGGCCCTGGTCCCTAAAGCTCATGCCCAGGTGGGGCAGGCCCTGGTCGTTGTAGCCAAAGTTACGCAGCACCGAGCCGGTGGATGAGGGCCAGTCCATGGCAGGGAGAGCGGGGCTTAAACTTAGGCTAATCAACAAAAGCCAGAGGGTATGCTTCATCGTCTCTCCAGGGCAAAGGAGATCATGGCCTTATCGCCCCCCAGGTAGAGTCTGCCATTCCGGCGGCCCAGAAAGACATGGGAGCTGGCAAAGGGGGCCCGGTTCATGATGTAGCCGGGGTAGCGTATGCTGGTGAGGACCATCCTATCCTCCCCCGGGGAGCTGAGCACAAAGAGGTAACCGTTGCCGCCGGTAGCATCCAGGGCCAGGATCTCCCCCTCTATCTCCAGGCGGCGGCTTACCCGAGAGGGGATGTCCAGGATGCCCAGCCCTCCCTGGAGCTCAAAGAGGATCTTCGTATCATGGTCGGTAAAGGCCAGGTGTACGGGCCGGCGGAACCCTTCCCCGATAAACTCGTGGTGTATCACCCTATAGGTATCGCCTGAGCGTTCCATAAGGAGAAAGCGCTGGCTGTCTATGCCGGAGATAATGGCCAGCCGGGAAGCGTCCCGGGACATGGCCAGCCCCAGGATTACCGAGAGCCGGGAGCCCCCGGGTTCGAAGGGGCTAAAGACCGCTTGGCCCCCCTCATCGAGGAGGAGGATGACCCCGTCCAGGGTGCCCACCAGGACCTGGCCGGCGGCGGCATCTATGCTGGTGATGGGGGCCGCAAAGTCGTAGGTCCAGAGGACCTGACCCCGGCTGTCCAGGGAGCTAAGGATGTTCTGATCGGACCCTATGATAAAGATCCGGTTGTCTAAAAAGAGGGGGTAGCCCCGGGGGTCTTCTATGGAAAGGACCGGATCCTGGCGGCTGTTCATTACCTGGATACGGTCCGGCTGGGCTTCGTATTCGGCCCAGAGGGTATCCGAAAGGGCCACATAGGTCTGGCGTATATTGTTTAAGGCAAAGGTCCCGTTTTCGTAGAGGTAGCCGTAGCGCTCCCCCAGGCTAAAGGGCATAAGCTCCCCGGTACCCTCCAGGTCCCTGTCCCCTATGAGGGCCGGGCTCTGCCCCTCCAGGGAGCTAATCCACCGGGGTCTTAGGATGGTTTCCTGGGGGACCGGACGGGAGGGGACAAAGGTATAGATGATGAAAACCAGAAGCCCCCCCAGGCCTAGCCACTTTTTGTTTCCCTTTGCCATATTTTTTCCCAACTGCTTCAATTTTTATAGTAATATACTGTTAGTATAACAATTTTAACGGACATTAGTTAAGGGAGAAAGGGATGAGTAGCATCAACCTGGACCAGTTGTTTCAAGAGGCCCTCAAGGCCGCAGAGGGGGCCTATGCCCCCTATTCCAAGTTCCGGGTGGGGGCGGCCCTCCTCTCGGAGGACGGAACCCTTTTTACGGGCTGTAACATAGAAAACCGTTCCTACGGGCTTACGGTCTGCGCCGAGCGAACCGCCGTCTTTAAGGCCGTCAGCCAGGGGCATAGGCGTTTTATCGCCCTGGCGGTCTCTACCCCCGATTCGGAGCCCCCCGTGGGACCCTGCGGAGCCTGCAGGCAGGTCTTAAGCGAGTTCATGGCAGGGGATGCCCCGGTACGCTTTGGGGGCTCCGGCCCTGAGCGGGTGGATACCACCATAGGGGCCCTCTATCCCTTCGATTCCCTCCATGAATTGCGAGATTGAGTATAATAGAAATCTCTTGCAAATTTTGCGGTTATGTGCTATCCTTTGACTAATATTACAGGAATGGGCAGGAAGGGTAGATGAATAGTGATGATATCCTCACCATCGACGAAGTAGCCAAGTATTTACGGGTTTCGGAGCGGACGGTCTATGATTGGGCCCAGAAGGGAGAAATCCCCTCGGGTAAAATTGGCACGGCCTGGCGCTTTAAGAGGTCCGATTTAGAGAACTGGGTTAATACCCGCCTTTCGACCAGCCACCTGGAGATGCCCGAGGGGAACATCCAGCTGGAAACCATCATATCCCCGGACCGGATCATTTTTATCAGCGACCTCACCAAGCGGGAGGCCCTTTTGGCCCTGGTGGATAACATAGCCACGGCCCCCCAGATCAAAAACCGCCAGGAATTGGCCCAGGAGATCCTCAAGCGGGAAGAACTCATGAGCACCGCCATAGGCCGGGGCATCGCGATTCCCCATATCCGGCTTCCTTCGATCACCGACCTGGTGGTCTCGGTGGGGATAAGCCGCACCGACATAGGGGATTTCCAGACCCTGGACGACGAGCCGGTACGGCTCCTTTTGATGATCGCCGCGGCCTACAACCAGCATGCCTATTACCTTCAGGCCCTGGCCTTCTTTAGCCGGCGCTTAAAAAACCGGGAACTGCGGAACGCCCTTCTGGCCTCGGAAAACCCCCAGGAGGTCTGTCAGATCCTCACCGGGTCCCGGGCCTAATCAAATAAAATCCCTATCCAATGCTCTATGTTGCTGTGGTCCTGGGCGATAAGACCCAGGTCCACAACACGGGTAGTTTCGGCCACCATATAGGTTCTGCCCTGGAGGGGGAACCGGGCCCCGGGGCCTTCCAGATCCCCCAGGCCCATGGCATGGGAGAGGTGCCGGGATACCATGATCCCCGCATTGATGTTGTTCTGTCTTAGGATCAGGGCCCAGAGCATGGCCCTGGGATCACAATCCCCCCGGCCTTCGACGGCCATGCTTACCAGGTTTAGGAAATCGCTCCCCATCTGATCCCGTTCGTAGGTAAAGGACTGGACCCAGGAGAGGACCTGCTCGGCAAAGCGCCGGTTGTCCAGGGGGGGGACATTAAAGTGCCGCTCCACTTGGAAGGCGATGTCTATGAGGCGTTCGAAGGAATCCCTGTAGATGGCCCGGTAAAACCTGGTCCAGGCCTCCTGCCAGGTGGGTTCTGCTTCATAATTTAACAGGACCAAAGCCTCCCGGTCTATCAGGGTCTGGGAGGCCAGGGCATCATCGGCGTCTATCCAGGCATGGAGGCCCAGGCCATAGATGGGAACCCGGAGGGGATTCTCCCGGGGAAAGGTAAAGTCCGTGATGGGCCCCGGAGCACGCCTATCCGCCTCTTCGGGGGCCAGAGAATCCAGGGCAGAGAGGTGGAAGACCTGGAGGGCCCATATCTCTGCGGGGCCATATGCCATGGCGAGCAGCAGGGGCCTCTGGCTCTGGGCCAGGGGGCCCAGGGGGATGGGGGGCAGGGGGAGTTCTATGGCCAGGGCCCAGCCGGAAAGAGACCCGGCCCCCAGGCTAAAGTCCAGTTCTATGATGCAGGCCTCTTTGTCCCGGTAGATGAAAAACTCCGCATCTCCGGCATTTCCCAGGCGGCCCTGGATGTCGGCCACCAGGGCCGGGAGGCTGTCATAGGGGGAGGGGCTCCCCCCTTCGGAGTGGTAGACGACGATATCAAAACGGGCATCGCTGGGCCCCTCAAAGGAGAAGCGGTTCCTCCCGTCCCCCTCGGTAAAGTAGTAGCCCTCGGGGAGATCCAGGCGGAAGCCCCAGGTGGGGGAGTACATGGGCTCCCCGTAAAGGAGGAGCCCCCCCAGAAAGAGGAGGGGAAGTAAAAACTTTGCGGCCTTCATGGTATAATTATGGACCATATGCAGAAAACCTTAAAGGGTGTCCCCCTCCTCTGGGAAAACGAACACTGCCTTATTTTCGATAAACCCCAGGGCCTGGCGGTCCAGGGAGGGGCGGGGATCAAGGTGTCCCTGGATTCCCTGCTGGAAGAATGCTATACCCCACGGCCCCTTTTGGTTCACCGCCTGGACCGGGATACTTCGGGGCTCATCCTGGCCGCCAAAAACGGCAAGGCCGCGGCGGACATGGCGGCCCTCTTTGCCAGGGGGGCCCTTAAGCGGCGCTACCTGGGGGTTTGTACCGGGATCCCCCGGGAACAAGAGGGCCGTATAAGCCTGGACCTGGAAGAGGGGGGGAAGGTGAAAAAGGCTGAGACCCGCTACAGGGTCCTCCAGCACCGGGCCCTGGGGGAACAGAGCTGGGCCCTCTTGGAGCTGGACCTGGGGACCGGCCGGATGCACCAGATCCGGCGTCACCTGGCCCAGATTGGTCACCCCCTCCTGGGGGATCAGAAGTACGGTGACTTCGCCCTAAACAGGGCCCTAAAAAAAACCATGGGCCTTAAGCAGCTCCTCCTCCATGCCTGGGCCCTGACCATCCCCCCCTCGGCCTTCTGCCCCGGGGGTCTGGAAATTTCCGCCCCTCCCCCAGAGTATTTTGAGCTCTATATAGAGCCCTCAATGTTGAGGCGTTGACATTCCCCCCCCTTTTCCCATGATACTCTGCTTATGGAAGAGACTCTTATCACCAGGGCCTATCTTGATAGTCTGAGCACCGGGGAACTCATTAGGCTGGCAGATACCTTTGGGGTCTATATGCCCCTGGACCTGGACCGGATTCTCATTATCGAAGAGCTCCTGGAGCTCAGTTCTCTCGACGATTCCCTGGACGATGAGGAACAGGAGCCGGATCTGGAAGATTCGGTCCTGACCGAAACGGCGGCTCTTCCCAAGCAGTATAACATTACCTTCATCGAACTCATGATCCGGGATCCCCTCTGGGCCTTTGCCTTCTGGGAAATCAAGACCCAGGATAAAGAGCAGTTTGAAAAGTCCCCCTCGTTTCAAGGGTACTACCTCAAACTCACGGCGGGGCAGAAGACCGAGGAACTTTTTACGGTCCAGATTAGCCCCGAAGACCACGCCCGCTATATCAACCTGGACCTTTTTTCCGCTCCCGCACCGGGGACCGATAAGAAGGACCGGCAGTATAGGGTGGAACTCTGCGTGGCCCTGGGGGAGACCGAGACCATCCTGGCCTCATCCAATGTGATAGAGATCCCCCCCCTGCCCGAGGCCCTTCCGGGGCCGGCTAAAACAGGCTCCCGGAGGACCGCGGCGGCAAACCCCCTGGTGAAGCTCTCGGGTTTTGAGGACTTTCAGATTATACGCCGAAACGAGAGGACCCCCCGTTCCAAGGGACGCCCCGGATGAGCAAGGAACCGGTCCTTTCATTTGTCCTAAACGGCCATGTACCCTTTGTCCGTCACCCCGAGCAGGCTTTTGCCCCCCAGGAGATCCGGTTCTATGAATCCCTCTCGGAAACCTATATCCCCCTCCTGGAGGTCTTTGACCGCCTCGACCGGGACCATATCCCCTTTAGGATGGGCCTCTCCCTATCGCCCACCCTCTGTCATATGCTGACCGATGAACTATTGATCAGCCGCTACCTGGACTACACGGACCGGCAGATAGAATTTGGGAGCCAGGAGCTGGAGCGCTGCAAGAACATGCCCCAGGAGCTGGAACTGGCCAGGATGCACTACGACAAGATCCTGGACCGGAGGATCTTCTTTACCGAGCGCTACGAAAAAAACATCCTCCGGGGCTTTGACTACTACCAGAAGAAGGGGCGGCTGGAAATTCTGGCCACCGCGGCCACCCATGCCTTTCTGCCCTTTTACACCTCCTACGGCGAGGCGGTCCAGGCCCAGTTTGAGGTGGCCATCTCTACCTACCGCAGCTGCTTTGGCAAGTACCCCCAGGGCTTTTGGCTCCCCGAACTGGGCTGGAAGGGGGACCTGGACTACTGGCTCAGATCCTATAACTTTGGCTATACCATCGTTCCCCCCCATGCCCTGACCTACGGGGAGCCCTATGCTTCCAAGGGGACCTTCTACCCCCTCAAGACGCCCCTGGGGATCATTACCTTTGGCAGGGATTTTTATGCCGCCCAGGATCTAAAGGCCATGTCCCGGGATCCCCTCTACCGCAACCATCGGGACCAGGGCTTTGAATTACCTAAAGATCAAGTGGAGGCCTTTTTGGGGCCCCAGGGGAGCCGCACCAAGACGGGCTACAAGTATTGGGCCGCCGGAGAAGACGGCCTGGGCAAGATTCCCTATCGCAGTGAAGAAGCCCTCAAGAAGGCCCAGGCCCAGGCTGCAGCCTTCCTGGATGCCCGGCTGGAACGCCTGGCCGCCGCCAAGGCCCACATGAGCGGCCCCCCCTTGAGCATCTGCGCCTTCGATGCCGATGACTTTGGCCGCCACTGGTTCGAGGGCCCCCTCTTCCTGGAGACCCTCTTTAGGGAGAGCCATGCCCGCTCGGAGGCCCTCTTTCTGACCCCCTCGGAAATCTTAAGCCGCCTCGAGGGCCCCTCAATCCAGACCTTAAGCCCCGAGTTTTCTTCCTGGGGGCCCAACGGCTATGCGGAGCCCTGGCTGGATTCATCCAACGACTGGATGTACCGCCACACCATGAGGGCCCTGGACAGGATGGTAGAAATGGCTGAACGCTTCCCCGATAACACGGGCCTTAAAGAGCGGGCTCTGAACCAGGCAGCCCGGGAGATCCTCCTGGTCCTGGCCTCCGACTGGCCCAAGCTGCTCTACGAACAGCAGGAACACGCCGAGTACGCCCGGAGCCGCATCGAGGGCTCCCTGCGAAACTTTACCACCATCTACGAGGCCCTGGGGAGTAACTATATAAGTACCGAATGGTTAACCCAGCTGGAGCGGAGGCATAATATCTTCCCCCAGATAAACTACCGGATCTTTAGGCGCAAGCATTAGTTCCGCCGAAACTCCCGTTCTACTTCCCGTTGAAGGTCCCTGTCCCGGATCCCCGCCCGCTTGTCATATTGCTTCTTCCCCTTGCAGAGCCCCAGCTCTACCTTGACCCTCCCGTTCTTAAAGTAGAAGGAAAGGGGAATCAGGGTGTAGCCCCGCTCGTCGGTTTTTCGGGCGATCCGTTTTATTTCGTCCCGGTGCAAGAGGAGCCGCTTCCGGCGGTCTGGGTCGTGATTAAAGACCGAAGAAAAGGGGTTCTCGGCCACCCGAAGAGACCTAAGCCAGACCTCCTTGTCTACCACCTCCGCCCAGGCATCGGGGAAGGATATTTTGCCGTCCCGAAAGGATTTAACCTCGGTGCCCAAAAGCTCGATTCCGCACTCGTAGGTTTCTTCTACGGTGTAATCGTAGCGGGCCCGGCGGTTCAGGGCGATGATCTTATGGCCGCTCATGGAGAGCTTTCCAGGGGAGCGATGACGGGCCTAAAGGAAACGAAGGGGGAGCTAAAATGGGGGGGAAGGGAGGCCCGGGTCTCCAGGTCCACCGAGCCGGGGCTGTTGATCCAGGACCCGCCTCTTAGGGGCCGCTCGGGGGAAAACTCCCGGGTCCCTGGGGGGATCTTTAGATAGGACAGGGGGGCAAAGGGTTCGGCGCACCATTCCCAGAAGTCCCCGTAGGCTATGGCCCCGGCCCTGGCGGCGTACTCCCACTCGGCTTCGGTGGGGAGCCTGAGTTCCCAGGACTCAAAGCCCGGGGGCAGAGAGGAAGAGAGCCAATTGCAAAAGGCCGCCGCCGCATGCCAGGAGACCGCCGAGATCTCCTCACTGGGCCGTCCGGGGTAAAAGATCAGTTCCAGGTATTCGTGGCTCACCAGGCCCAGGTCCAGCAGGTCTGCCATATTATCCTGCCCCCAGTGGGGTTCCTCTTCTAAAAAGGCCTCCCAGGCGGCGATGCTTACGATGTCCCGGCTGATATAGAAGGGCCCGGGGGAAAGGGATGAATCGGAGGGGACAAAGCGAAAGGCCAGGGGCCCCGCCTGTATGACCGCCCCCGAAGCCGGGACTGGGCCTGCTTGTACCGGGGCACTGATCTGGGCCTGGGCATACCAGGGGGATCTGCGCAAAAGGGCTTCTTCTTCCCCCCGGAGGAGCTCCGCCAGGGCCAGGGCAGCCCGGGGGTTAGCCTCCAGGTAGCTTAAAAGATCCCCCGCACTGCCCAAGAGGCTAATGGGGGAGGGGGAGATTCCCCCGCTGTCCAGGAGGATCTTGGCCCGGCTCAGGTCCCTCAAGGCCCCCCGGGTAAGGGTAAAGCGGGCCGAGGCTGCCAGGGTCTGGCCCATAGCTTCCCGGATTGCCGGGTCCAGAGCGGCGGGGGCCAGCCTATAGACCCCCTCAGAGAGGCTCAGGGGGATCTGGTAGACCACATTGGGCTCCCCTGCCAGGGACCAGGCGGCAAATTCCTCCGCCGCCTGTATTAGGGCCTCGGCGGGGTTGATTGATTGAAGAGAAAGATGCAGCTCCTCCCGCCGGGGGAAGAAGCGGGAAGCGAAGACCCGCCCCCCCACTTCCAGCTGTACCTGGGCGGGTTCGAAGCCCGGAAGGCGCAGTTCCAGCTGCCTTTGCCCCCGGGGGGCGAAGATCTCCGCCGGGGAGGCGGCCATATAGGCCCCGTCCAGGATGATGGCGGCCCCCCAGGGTTCCGAGCGGACCAGGATGACCGAGCCGGGCCTCGAGAGGCCAGGGTAGAGGAGCAGGATGAACAGGATGAGGAGCAGGGCCAGGCCGTAAAGTATCGCCAGGTAACGGCCGGGCTCCATTCCAATGATGGGTTTTAGTCTGACCCGGTCTTCTTCTCTCATGGAGGTGTCAATTTCGGGCCTCTGTGTTTTGGACATCAACGGAATTATAGGAAAGCCCCTCTGTCTTGTCAACGATTGGCGTTCATGGTAGGTTCAATCTTAATGGAATCTCGTATATTTGATCGCCTTCAGTTCCTCACCGAAGAAGTCCTTTCCCGGCGCAGAAGGGCCAAACGGATCAAAAAAGAGAAGCAGAGCCGAAAAAACATGTTCCTCGACTGGATCGAAGCCTTTCTCTGGGCCGCCGGGGTGGTCCTCCTCATAAACCAGTACCTTTTTCAGGCCTACCAGATCCCTTCGGGGTCCATGATTGACACCCTTTTAATCGGGGACCGGATTTTCGTCAACAAGCTTATCTATGGGCCCGAACTGCTCCCGGGGCTGGCTAAGCTCCCCAGCCCCATCACCCCAAAACGAAACGATATAATCATCTTTGAAAGCCCCTCCTACATCTCCCGGGGCATAGCCTTTGACATAGCCCAGCGGGTGATCTACATGCTCACCCTTTCCTTCGTTGACATAGACAAGGACGAGCTGGGCCAGAGCCGGGCCCACTTTTTAATTAAGCGGGCCGTGGGGGTAGGGGGGGACTGGATCATCCCCGACCAGGGGGATCTTTACCTGCGCCCCGCCGGGGAAAGCCGCTGGTACGGCGAGGCCGAGTTCAATTCCCTCCTGGGCCTGGACCACAACCTGGCCCGGCTCATGAGGGAGGAGGACTATCCCAGCCTGAGGGCCGCAGGGACAGCCGCGGGCTACGCCGACCTGGGACTGCCGGTGACCCCCGCCCTGGCAGACAGGGCCTTCTTTTCGGGACATTACCCCGATGCCCTGGCCTATAACATGGCCAGGCTGGAGCTGCTCCGGGGGGCGAGCCCCCATGACGGGCGCTACACGACCCTCTATGCCCGCTACGCCATGGGCTGGTATGTACCCGAAACAAGGATCCTCCCCCTGGGGGATAACCGGGACAATTCCCGGGACGGCCGTCATTTTGGCCCCGTCTTGAGCAGCAAGGTCCTGGGCAGGGGTTCCATAATCTACTGGCCCGGGAATTTTAACTTCCGGGACTTCGGAGCTTTTTCCCGTTTTGGCTTTATTCGATAGGAGGAGCCATGGCTAAGAGGGGACGTACCTTTTCCTATGCGAGCCACAAGACCCAGCGCCGCCGGGTCTACTGGATCTTCGCAGGGGTCATAATCTTCTTTCTTTTAAATTCCGCTGTCTCCTATTTTTTTACCATGAGGGTCCTCCGGAACCAATCCATGGAACCCAATCTTTTATGGGGGGATCATTTCATTTTTTCTTCCTATCAGATCTACTCCCTGGTTCCGGGCCTCTCCCCGGATGCCTCTCTGCCCCTTCAGCGGGGGAACGTGGTTCTATTGGATCTCTACCCCGGGGATCCTCCGGGCCCAGTCTTGAGCCTGGCGGACCGGCTCCTCCGCTTCTTCAGCGCCCAGAGGCTCAGCCTGGTGGACCGGGACGAGTTCCACTTTGTGAAGCGGGTCATTGGGCTTCCGGGGGATGAAATTACCATGAACAATTTTGTCATCCGGGTAAGGGAGCGGGGCTCTGCCTTCAGCCTTACGGAGTTTGAGTTAAGCGTCCAGGACTATACTCCGGGGATCCCCCAGAACCCGGCCCTCTGGGATAGCTACCTCCCCTTTTCGGGATACTTCGATCCCATAGTCCTGGGGGAAGACGAATACTTTCTCTTGAGCGACGACCGGAGCAATACCAACGATTCCCGGACCTGGGGGCCCGTTCCCTCTTCGGCCATCCAGGGGAGGGCCCTTTTTCGTTACTGGCCCCTGCGGCGCATGGGCCGGCCCTAGGCCCCCTAGTGGAAGCTTCCCTCTATATCCACGTCCCCTTCTGCTCCCCCAACCCCCAGAGCCGCGGGGGAAAATGCGATTACTGCGATTTTTACTCGGTCCCCCTCAATAGCTCCGGGGCCCTTCTGGATCAGTATGTAAAGATCCTCCTTTCCGAGGCCGAAGGCTTCTTTAAAACCCTGCAATTGAGCCGGGTCCCCACGGTCTATGTGGGCGGGGGCACCCCTTCAGTCCTTGGTCCTGAGCGGGTCCGGCAGCTCCTGGGAGCCATCCTGGGCCGGATCAAGCTGGAAACCGGAGGGGTCCCCGAAGAAGTCACCCTGGAGGCCAACCCCGAGACCGCCGGCGAGGCCCTTCTGGAGGCTGCCAGGGAAGGGGGGGCCTCGAGGCTTTCTCTGGGGGTCCAGAGCTTCCATGGCCCCTCCCGCCGAAGGGCCGGACGGGGAGGGGATGAAGGCCTCCTGGATGAGCGCCTTGCCCTGGGGGCCCGTTACTTTCCCCAGGCCCTGTCGGCGGACCTTATCTCGGGCTTCCCCGGCCAGGACGAAGAGATCCTTGCCCGGGACATAGGGGCCCTCCTGGCCCATGGGCCGGCCCATGTGTCCCTCTATGCCCTTTCGGTGGATCCCGCCTCGGAGCTATACGGGGACCCGGATAGGGCCGACCAGATCTGGCTGGCGGGCCGGGACCTCCTCGAGAAGGCCGGATACCGCCAGTATGAGATTTCCAATTTCTGCCCCCCCGGGAATGAATCCCTCCACAACCTCCGCTACTGGGCCATGAAGAGCTGGTTCGCCCTGGGGCCCTCGGCTTCCGGGACCCTCATCCATGGGCAGGGGGCCCTGCGCTATACCATCCCCGCGGACCTGGAGACCTGGCTTTCCCGGGGGCCCTGCGCTCTTGAGGGGGGCCCCTTCCTCCCCCACCTGGAAGAGCTGGACCGGGGGGCCCTGATAAAGGACAGCCTCCTCATGGGCTTTCGCTGCCTGGGGGGCCCCGACGGGGAGCTCTTTAATGAGCGCTTTGGGACTTCCATTGAATCCTTGATTCCCCGGACCCTGGGGAGCTGGAAGGACCGGCTCCAAAAAGACCGGCTGGCCCTCAACCGGGAGGGGCTCCTCTTTTTGAATAGCTTTTTGGTTGATGTCTTTGGGGAGTTAGAAGATACTAGTTTGGGATGACCAGGTCCGAGAGGCGGCGGTAGCACTGATTGAGGATCCGTTTTTTATCCCCCCCCGGGGCATCCCCCAGTTCATCGATCAGGGACTCAAGGCTCGAGAGGCTCTCGTGCAGGCTGGTATGGAAGCCCCGGGAGCAGGTGATGCGGTAGGTTCCATCCCCATCGCTAAAGAGGGTGATAAAACCCAGGACCCCCCGCTTGGACTTTCCCTTCCCCCTGGAGCTTCCCTTCTTGCCCTCCTTCCATGGGGCCGCCTTGACCAGATCGGGCAGGACCTTCATGAGATCGTCCAGATCCTCCGGGGTCCGGTAGAGGCGGTTGGATTGGGATTTCCGGGACCTATAGTCTTCGATTCCCAAAGAAGAAAAAATCGAGAGGATCAGGTCCAGCTTTTCCCCCCCCAGGAGGGTGTACTGGTTTTCTATGCTGATGAAGCCCCGAAGGCCCTTGTAAAGGCCCCTCTGCTCGGCCTTTAGGGTCCCCCTAAGGGGAGCCAGGCTTTCCCAGGGGAGCCGCACGGTTTTTCGGCCCTTGATGGTCTCGATGTCAAAGACCTCGGCCCCGATTTTGATGCGGTTCGTAAAGTCCCTGGGTTTTTGCAGTTTGGGCCCCGGGTGGGCATCCTCCAGGCTCCGGCTTAGGGCGGGGCTAATCCTGGACAGGATGGAGAAGGGCAGGGGACTCACCGACATGGCGTACATCCTGGTGGTTTGGATGATCTCCCCCGCCACGATGATTTCGGGGTTCTTTCTGAACATCACCGAGCCCGGATGGATCAGGATCTTCTCCGCCGTCAGGCTCCGGTACATTTCCCGCCCCTCCCTGACGCAGACAAATTGAATGAGTCCCCGGGCCACCGCCGCCAGGTAGTCCTCCCGGCTCCCTCCCCTCTGAAGGGGGATCTTAAGGGAAGAGACTATCTCTTGAAGCTGAACCACCACGTTGGCGATCTCGGCCATGGCCCTGGGGTCCAGGTAATTGTCTTCGCAGAACCTGTCCTTCGAGGTGCTCTGATTATAGGCATCGTAGAGGATGAGATAGGACACAAAGTCCCCCCCCTCATCCCGAAAGCGGTGATGGGCCCGCCGGGCGTCGGTTTCCTCCCCCGGGGGAAGGATATAGGGGCTCTGGGTGGATAAAAAGGCCGCCGCAATGATGGTCTCTATGAGCACCTGGGGATAACGGAGGATTCCCTCCACGATGATCCTCGAATGCCGGGGCCCCAGGGGGAACTCGGTCATGAGCTTCCCTATGGATGAAAGGCTGTGATCCTCCTCCAGGGCCTCCAGGAGCTTCAGGGTATTGATGGCCGCCACCAGACCCTCCCGGCCGGGGGAGGAAATAAAGTCAAACTCTTCGAAGGAGCTGATCCCCAGATCGGCCATACGAAGGACCACCTCCGAGAGGTCGGTGCGGAAGATCTCTTCGGTGGTAAAGAGGGGCCGGGCCTGAAAGTCCTTGCGGCTGTAGAGGCGGTAGCAGCTGCCCTCCCGGGTGCGGCCCGCCCGGCCCCGCCTCTGGTTAGCCGAGGCCTTCGAGATGGGGGACTCGACCAGGCTGGAGGTAAAGGTCTTGGGATTATAATGGTTCAGCTTCGAGAGCCCCGAATCGATGACCGCCGAGATCCCGTCTATGGTCACCGATGTCTCGGCGATGTTGGTAGCAATAACCACCTTGGTTTTCCCCTCCGGGGGAGGAAGAAAGACCCGCTCCTGCTCTTCCTTGCCAAGCCTTCCATAGAGGGGAACCAGAGAGAGCTTATCCCTCTGGGGCCCCTGGGCCAGGGCGGCCATGCAGTCCTTGATCATTTTTTCGCCGGGTAAAAAAACCAGGATGTCCCCCCCCTCTTCTTCCTGGACCAGCCGGCCGGTGATGGCGCCGATCTTGGCGATCATGGCATCCGATACCGCCAGAGATGAGGCGGAGGCCCCCAGGACCGGGGGGTCGTAGATGAGGCTCACCGGGTAGGTCTCGGCGTCGATCTTTACCACCGGACACTGGCCCAGGTACTCAGAAAAAACCAGGGCATTGATGGTGGCCGAAGAAATGATGAGCTTAAACTCCCTCCGTTGTTCCAGGACCCGCTTTAAGAGGCCCAGGATAAAATCGATATTCAGGCTCCGTTCATGGGCCTCATCGACCAGGAGGCAGTCGTACTTCGAGAGCCAGGGATCCAGCTTCATCTCCTGTAAAAGGATGCCGTCGGTCATGATTTTGATTTTTGTGGCCGGCAGGGTCCGGTCTTCGAAGCGCATCTTATAGCCCACCAGGCCCGGCATGGGTTCTCCCATCTGGCGGGCGATGAACTCGCTCACCGAAAGGGCCGCGATGCGCCGGGGCTGGGTAACCCCAATCATGCCCCCCTTCGAATAGCCCGCCTCGTGGAGGATCACCGGCAGCTGGGTGGTCTTCCCCGACCCCGTGGGGCTCTCCACAACAATGGCCTGGTAATCCTCCAGGGCCCTCAAGATTAGTTCCTTATGCCGATACACGGGCAGGTCAAGGTAATGCATAGGTATGTAATATGTGTATAGTATAAATGAAATATATACTAGTTACGAAGACAGACCATACGCCCTCTCGCTGGTCAGCAAACAATCCCCAGCGGCTCAAGCGGCCTGACCACATGATCTATGACTCAATTGAAGCGTATGAAATTACTACGGTTTTACATTCTATTAAGTTAGGTGGTCAGCCGAAATCGCCGCCGGGAATTTTTGCAGCACCAGCGTTGAAAGATACGGGTGGTTCGATAAAAGATGATCATCGAAAACCACCTACAAGGTATAGTCTGACACCTTTGTCGGGGATGTTTTATCACTCTTTCTTACCCACCACACTTGTAAAGATTGATACTTAAAGGCTCTTCTCAGACCAACCGCGCATTGCTTGCTCAGCTGGAGCAAAAAATGGTCCATGCGGCGATTTCGGCTGACTACACAATCAATGAAAATATGAAATCAGGGAAACACGAAATAAATAAATTTTTTACCGGCTGTGTAGTCAGGCCGCTGGAGCCGCAGGGGCCATGTTTTTGTCCAGCGGTGAACTGATAATGAGGTCTTGAGTTAATAGTCATTATTTTAATAAGTATTAATCTATTTTGGTATAGTCATTGTTTGCACTTTCTGCTACAATCATTACTAAAGATATGCTAATTCATTATTATTGAATGATACCAATGGAGGTCTATGTATGGCGATGAAAAATGTTTATTTCTTTGGTGCTGGTAAAACCGAAGGCGATGCTTCAATGAGGGACACCCTCGGCGGTAAAGGTGCCAATTTGGCGGAGATGACTAATCTGGGGATCCCCGTACCCCCCGGGTTCACCATCACCACCGATGTCTGTGCTGCCTATTATAACAACGGCAAAAAGCTCCCCCCGGGGCTGGAAAAGGATGTTTTAGCCATCCTCACCCGGCTGGAAAAAACCATGGGGAAAAAGCTTGGGGACCCCAGTGATCCCCTCCTCGTTTCCATCCGTTCCGGTGCCGCCGCATCCATGCCCGGCATGATGGACACGGTCCTTAACCTGGGCATGACCGACCGTTCGGTCCGGGGACTTATTGCCCAAACCAGGAATCCCCGCTTTGCCTGGGATGCCTATCGCCGCTTTATCCAGATGTACTGCAATGTGGTCATGGAAGTTTCCCACGATGCCTTCGAAGAATCCCTGGAAAAAATGAAACATGCCCGGGGGGTCAAGCAGGACAACGAACTCACCGCGGGGGATCTGGAAAGGCTCGTGGATCAGTATAAACTTATCGTTAAGAAAGAAACCGGCAAGGACTTTCCCCAGAATCCTCTGGATCAGCTTTGGGGTTCGGTCCGGGCGGTCTTTGATTCCTGGAACAATGACCGGGCCATCAAGTACCGGCAGTTAAATAACATTCGGGGCCTCAAGGGAACCGCCGTTAATGTCCAGTCCATGGTCTTCGGGAACTACGGAGACGATTCGGGCACCGGGGTCTGCTTTAGCCGTGACCCCTCCACGGGCGAAAACGCCTTCTACGGCGAGTTCCTCATGAACGCCCAGGGCGAAGACGTGGTGGCCGGTATCCGGACCCCCGACAAAATCGAGGGCCTGGCGAAGAAGCAAAAAAAATCCTTCGACGAACTGGTCAGATACAAGAACCGCCTGGAAAAACACTTCCGGGACATGCAGGACATTGAGTTCACCATCCAGCAGGGCCGGCTCTACATCTTACAGACCCGGAACGGCAAGCGGACCGGTGCGGCGGCCATCAAGATCGCCCTGGACATGGTGGCTGAAAAGCTCATCACCAAGGAACAGGCCGTGGCCAGGGTGAGCCCCGAACTTTTGGATCAGCTCCTCCATCCCATGATTGACGCCAATGCTCGCAAGAGTGCCCGGGTCCTGGCCAAGGGGCTCAATGCATCCCCCGGAGCCGCCTGCGGCAAGATCGTCTTTACCGCCGATGAAGCCGAAGAGTGGCACGCCCGGGGCGAAAAGGTCATGCTGGTCCGCCGCGAAACCAGCCCCGAAGACATCGGGGGTATGCACGTGGCCCAGGGTATCATCACCTCCACCGGCGGGATGACCAGCCATGCGGCAGTCGTTGCCAGAGGCATGGGTACCCCCTGTATCGCCGGCGCCACCGCTGTCATCATCCAGGGCAAGAACATGACCATAGGTTCCAAGTCCTATAGGGAAGGGGATTTTATCACCATAGACGGTTCCACCGGCGAGATCTTCGACGGCCAGGTTCCCCTGGTGGCCCCCAAGATTTCCAAGGACATGGTCACCTTCTTAAAGTGGTGTGATGAAATCACCACCAAGAGCAAGAGGGGAACCCAGAAGGGCTTTGAGGTCTGGGCCAACGCCGAGGCCCCCGAAGACGCCAAACGGGCCTTCGACTTTGGCGCCCAGGGCATAGGGCTCTGCCGGACCGAGCACATGTTCTTTGACCGGGAGAAGATCCCCCACTTTAGGGCCATGATCGTAGCCAACAGTCTGGCAGACCGCAAGGCGGCCCTCCAGAAGATCCTGCCCCTTCAACAGAAGGATTTCTTCGGTATCTTTAAATCCATGGAAGGGAAGCCCGTAGTCATCCGGCTTTTAGATCCCCCCCTCCACGAATTCCTCCCCCAGACTCCGGAACTGGTAAAGGAACTGGCGGACCAGATCAGGCTTTCCCCTGCAGCCCTCCAGGCAAAGATTGACAGCCTCCACGAGATGAACCCCATGCTGGGTCACCGGGGCTGCCGTCTGGCCCTTACCTACCCCGAAATCTACGACATGCAGGTCGAGGCCATAGCCCTGGCGGCGGTGGAATGTGTGAAGCAGAAGATCCCGGTAAAACCGGAGATCATGATTCCCCTTATCATCACCCCCAACGAGCTTGAGTTCCTCAGGGGCAATGCAGAGAAGGTCTTAAAGAAGGTCTTCGATGCCGCCAAGATCAGGGTTCCCATCAAGATCGGCACCATGATCGAGGTCCCCCGGGCTGCAATACAGTCCCGGTCCATCGCCCCCCATGCGGACTTCTATAGCTTTGGCACCAACGACCTGACCCAGATGACCCTGGGGATCAGCCGGGACGACGGCGCCAACTTCCTTCCCCACTATGTGGAACAGACCGTCCTGGCCGACGATCCCTTCAAGACCATTGATGAAGGAGCCGTGGGCTATCTTATCGACCATGCGGTTCGCGAAGGCCGTTCGGTAAAACCGGATCTTAAGATTGGTATCTGCGGAGAGCATGGGGGCGATCCTGCTACCATAGATTTCTGCTACCGGGCCGGACTCTCCTACGTGTCCTGTTCGCCCTTCAGGGTCCCCCTGGCCCGGCTCGCCGCCGCCCAGGCAGTACTGGCCAACGGCAAAAAGAGCAGCAGCTCCAGCGCCGCGGCGGATAAACCCGCCGCCAGGGGCCGCAAGCCCGCCGCCCGGGGCAGAAAGCCTGCCGCCAAGAAACCCGCAAAGAAGGCAGCAGCCAAGAAGCCCGGCCGCAAACCCGCCGCCAAAAAGCCCGCCGGCCGCAAGGTCGCCGACAAGAGGACGGCTATCAAAAAAACCGCGGCCAAGAAGCCCGGCCGTAAGCCCGCCGCCAAGAAGGCCCCTGGCCGCAAGCCAGCTGCTAAAAAGGCAACGGTAAAAAAGGCTGCCGATAGAAAAGCCACGGTCCGGAAAGCAGCGGTCAAGAAGACCCCTGGACGGAAACCGGCGGTGAAGAAAGCGGCGGTAAAGAAAGCGGCAGTAAAGAAAGCGACCGTGAAAAAAGCGGCCGTAAAAAAGCCGGTGGCCAGAAAGGCCGCTGACAAGAAACCAGTGGTCCGCAAGGCAGCTGTAAAGAAAGCAGCGGTGAAAAAAGCTCCGGCGAAGAAAGCCGCGGCCAAGAAACCCGCAGCCAGAAAAGCAGCCCCCAGAAGGGCCAAGTAAGAGAACGGCGCCGGGGAACCCCAGGGTAGTCCCCGGCCATTATAGAGCCTGATCGCCAACGGTCAGGCTCTCTTTTTCAACGGAGGTTAACATGGAATACGTAGATTTTGGAAAAACAGGCCATAAGGTCTCCCGCCTGGGGATGGGCTGCATGAGGCTCCCCTCCTACGAGAAGGATGGAAAAACCATCTTTGATGAAGAAAAGGGCATAGCCCTGATCCAAAGGGCCATAGAGCTGGGGGTCAATTATTTTGATACCGCCCCCTTCTACTGCGACCGGATGAGCGAGGTAATCCTGGGAAAGGCCCTTCAGGGGGGCCGCCGGGAAAAGATCCTCCTTTCTACCAAGTGCCCCATGGAGAGCGGCACCGGTGACGACTATCAGAAAAACCTGGAGGGCTCCCTTAAGCAGCTGGGGACCTCCCATATAGATTTTTATCACTTCTGGGGGATCTCCCTCAAAACCTTTGTCGAAAAGGTGGCCGTTAAAGGCGGAGCCCTCGAGCGGGCCCAAAAGCTTAAAGAAGAGGGCCTCATTAAGCATATCTCCTTTTCATTCCACGACCGGGATGCCAAAGAAAAAGAAGGGGATAACTTAAAGGAGATTTTAAAGAAGGGTGAGGGGATCCTCGAAACTGTCCTGGTCCAGTACAACCTGATGGACCGGGTAAAGGAAGAGGGCATAGCCCTGGCCCACCAAATGGGTCTGGGAACCGTCATCATGGGCCCCGTGGGAGGCGGCCGTCTTGGGGCCCCCAGCAAGGCCATCATGGACATGCTCCCCGGCAAGGTGGCGAGCACCGCAGAACTAGCCCTTCGCTTTGTTCTGGCCAACCAGAATGTCAACATCGCCCTTTCGGGGGTAAGCACCATAGAGCAGCTGGAAGAAAACGTCCGGGTCACCAGCAACACCTCGGCCCTTAGCCAGGAGGAACTCCAGCGCATCGATGCGATGATGGAAGAAAACAAGCGCCTGGCGGAACTCTACTGCACCGGCTGTAACTACTGCATGCCCTGTCCGGCCAACATCAACATTCCCGCCATCTTTGGGATGATGAACAACCACCGGGTCTACGGGCTGACCCAGCACGCCGAGCGGGAGTACAACTCCATAGGCAAGAATCCCTGGATGAAGTTTGAGAACGCTTCGGTCTGTACCGACTGCGGGGCCTGCGAGACCAAGTGCCCCCAGAGCATACCCATCCGGGAGCAGCTGAAAGAGACCCACTCAACCCTGGCAAAATGAGCAGGAGTTGAGCAGCCTCGTAAGCACCCTTAAGGGCCTTAGGGGTAACGCCCGGGTCTGTGTGTATACCGAGCCCCTCTGGGGGCTCTCGATGAACCTCTGCCTTCCCTATGCCTCGGTATACATGCTGGCCCTGGGCCTCCGGGACAGCCAGCTGGGCCTGGTGGCCACGGTCTATATGCTCTCCCAGGTGGTCTGGGCCTTTCTGTCGGGGCCCATCACCGACAAGATGGGCCGCCGGCGGGTGACCCCCATCTTTGACTTCCTGGGCTGGTGCATCCCCTGCCTCATCTGGTGGCGGGCCGAGAGCTTTTGGTTCTTCTTTGTGGCCGCCCTCCTCAATGGGATGATGCAGATCCCCAGTAATTCCTGGACCTGCCTCTTAATCGAAGACTCGGACCTCGAGAAGATCCCGGGGATCAACTCCCTGGTGATGGTGGCCGGGCAGCTCTCGGTCTTTTTCGCCCCCATCTCGGCGGTCCTGTTTTCCCGCCTGACCCTGGTCCCGGCCATCCGCATCCTCTATTTGAATGCCTTTGTCATCATGACCACCAAGACCCTGCTCCTCTATATCTTTACCCGGGAAACCAGGATGGGCCTCCAGAGGATGGAAGAAACCCGGGGTAAGAGCCTCTTGTCCCTCTCCCTGGGCTATAGGGGGGTCCTGCGCCAGATGCTCTCCAGCCCCCCAACCCTCTTTGCCCTCTTCGTGAATGTCCTGGCCGGCATTGTGGCCATGATCAACGGCACCTTTTGGCAGGTCATCGTGAGCCAAAAACTCCTGGTTCCCGATTATCTATTGCCGGCCTTTCCCATTCTGCGCTCCGTGGTAAGCATAGTCTTTTTATTCATCGTGGCGCCCCACGTAAAAACCGATTCCCTTAAAAAACCCCTTTTATTGGGAATAGCCTGCTGCATCCTGGGCCAGAGCCTTCTGATCCTGACTCCCTTGGAAGACCCCCTGCGTTACCTCGTCCTGGGAATCTCCCTCACCTTTGACAGCCTGGGCTCTTCATTCATGTTCATGCTGGCCCTCTCGTTCATGGCCCTCAACGTCAACCCCAACGAGCGGGCCCGGGTCCAGGCCATCCTCTACATGGTCACCATGGCCGCCACCGCCCCCTTCGGCATCATAGGCGGCCTCCTCTCAAGTGTCTCCCGAAATCTACCCTTTGTGCTGAATATAGTATTGTTAATAATAGGGTTTGCTGTAACTTGTGTATATTATAGGAAACGAGAATAAAGCTAGGATTGATCTCGCCACTTATTTTTTCTAACCCCAAGAGGGGTGGGTGCCGCTCAGGTCTAGGAATTGAGATGAACCCGCCTACGGAGCCCCCGGCACCCAGTCTCTTGTATTTTTCCATTGCGTTCAGCTTTCCTCGCACATACTGGATGCCGGAGATTCCTTCATTATCCTATTCTGCTCTACTCGAGGTCTCCTACGACGGGGAATTCCCAGATATTCCTAGCCCCAAGCAACCCCCACCCCTCCCGTGTTTGCCCATTCGTGTGGCGAGATCAAACCGAATTTCCTGGTGGTAAAGCAATATTTACTCTACACCTATGGGTAAGAGATGATTACTGCGTATGGTGATAGCCCAGGATGATGACCATTTCATTGGAGGCTTTTTAGGGCTCAGCGCAGAGTGTCTGACACCCTTGTCGTCATCATCTAAAATTTTTTTTCCCCATCACACATGTAGGATTGATTATTAAAGGCTCTTCTCAATCCAACCGCGCATTACTTGCTCAGCTGGAGCAAAAAATGCTCCTGGCGGCGATTTCGGCCTGGCCACACAACTTAGTTTAATGTAAAACTATTTAATCTTTATACGCATTGATTATGTCACCAGATGTGTGGCCCGGACGCTGGAGCCGCTAGGGGCATGTTTTTGTCCAGCGGTGAAGGGATAATGAGGTCTAGTATTGAGTTGGGTGTGGCGAGATCAATCCTAGAAATAAATTCATCATTTTTCCCAAAATTTCGAAGTATTTTGCATCTCCGTGCCGTATAGGTATATGCAAGCAGAAACGACTCATATATCTTGGCATTCCGCCTTCATTGAGGCCATTAGGATGACCTTCAAAAGTTACCCGGATGCCTTCGAAATTCTCCCCGAGTTCCAGCTATCCAAGGCTCCCCTAAAGATAGACTGCGTAATCATCAAGAAAGTAAAGGAGGTGGAGATAAGCGCTTCTCTGGCTTCAGGGTTCAGGGGAGTTAACCTCATCGAGTACAAGAGTCCCACCGACTATGTCTCGGTGGAGGACTACTACAAGGTCTATGGCTATGCCTGCCTCTATAGGGCCCAGGAGAGGGTCCCCTTTAAGGACCTGTCCCTCACCTTCATAGAAAGCCGGGA
>WRMC01000004.1 GCA_009777335.1 Treponema sp.
GGGGGATCCCGGGTTGGGCAAGGACTGCCCGCATTTTAACGGGGGGGGGAAAGGCGGCAGCCGGGGGGCATGGCCGGGGGGGGGGGGACCGAGCCCGGGATGGCCTCCAGGCGCATCCCCGCGGGGGTATCAAGCCGGGGGATGGAGATCATAAGGGCCTCCGTGTAGGGGTGGGACAGGGTCTGGGGGGTAAAGATGGTCCGCTTGGGGGCCATTTCTACCACCTCTCCGCAGTACATCACCGCCACATCATCGGCCATCTGGTTAATCACCGCCAGGTCGTGGGTTATAAAGAGGATGGAGGTCCCCTTTTCCCGTTTAAGGTCGTTCATAAGCCGGAGAATCTGGGCCTGAATGGTCACGTCCAGGGCGGTGGTGGGTTCATCGGCGATGAGGATGCTGGGCTTACAGGCCAGGGCCATGGCGATCATCACCCTCTGCCGCATGCCCCCGGAAAGCTGAAAGGGATACTGCTTGGCCACGGTCTGGGGGTTGGGGATCTGCACATCCCGTAAAATATCTATCACCTTGTTCCGGGCCTCTTTCTTATCGAGCCCCTCGTGGATCATGTAGCTTTCGCCAATTTGCTTTTCGACAGTAAAGACGGGATTCAAACTGGTCATGGGTTCCTGGAAAATAAAGGAGATCTCCTTTCCCCGGATTTTATAGAGATCTTCCAGGGGGGACTTAACCAGATCTTCCCCCTTAAAGAGGATCTCCCCCGAATGGATGTAGCCGTTGCCGTCCAGGATGCGGAGGATGCTCATGGCAGAGACGGACTTTCCGCTTCCGCTTTCTCCCACGATGCCCAGGGTGCGGCCCCCGTCGAGGGTATATGAAACCCCCTCAACTCCCTTTACGATGCCCCGCTTGGTGGAAAAATAGGTATGGACTTCTTTTAGTTCCAGTAAAGCCATGGCTGCCTACCTGTCGTTAGATTTTGGGTCAATGGCATCCCGCAGGGCATCTCCTATCATGCTGATGCTGATGACCGCCATGCTTAAGGTGAGGGCCGGGAAGACCCAGCGCCACCAGTAAAACCGGATGTCCGTGGACCGCAGACCCTGGAGCATGTTCCCCCAGGAGGCCCGGGGCTCGGTGATGCCCAGCCCTAAAAATGAGAGGGATGCCTCGAAGAGCATGATGGTGGCCAGGCTCAGGAGGATCTGCACCAGGATGATGGGCAAGATGTTGGGGATGATGTGCTTAAAGATGATCACCCCCTCCCGGACCCCCATGGCCTTGGCGGCGGTGACAAAATCTTTTTCCCGTTCCACCAGTATGTTGGCCCGGGTTAGGCGGGCCAGCCCCGACCAGTTGATAAGCCCCCAGATAAGCATGATGAGGACCAGCCGCTGCTGCTGGGGCAGGCTGTGGCCTATGGAGTAGGAGAGGATGATGGCCAAAGGCAGGAAGGGGATGGCGTTGACGATCTCCGCAAAGCGCATGAGGACCAGGTCTATCTTCCCTAAAAAGTAGCCCGAGATGCCCCCTATGATGATTCCTATGAAACTGGCGATAAGGACCCCTATGGCCCCTATGGTGAGGGAGATTTTCCCCCCCTCTAAAACCCGGCGAAAGACGTTGCGGCCGTAATGGTCGGTCCCCATGAGGTAGCCCGAGAAGCCCCAGGGGTGGACCCCTCCCTGGGCATCGATGGCGTAGTTCTGATAGTAGCCCGAGTGGACCGACTCTATACCGCTGAGGTCCTGGGGCCGGGTTTGGCGGTAATTGTTTCTTCCCCAGGAGACCACGGTGCCGTCATCCAGGGAGGCAGCAAAATGCCAGCTCCCCGCCGAGATGGACCTTACCCGGCCCTGGATCTCCGGGGGGATCAGGTGCACCCCATGTTCCTGGTTGCCCCAGCTGTGGACCGTGCCGTCCTCCAGCAGGGCCAGGGCATCCCGGTTCGTGGCCGCCACCTGTACCACCCGGCCCTGGATATGCTGGGGCATGGCGGTGGCGATGAGGATGTCCCTATTGGTCAGGGCGTAGAGGTTCTTCTCGTAGGAGATCACAAAGGCTGTGGCATCCATCAAAAGGACCTTTTCAACCTGTCCTTCGAAGAGTTCGGGCCGGACATCCACGAAGCCCCGGTTCCCCCAGACATGGATCTCCCCCTCCGCATCGACGGCAATGGAAATTTGGTTCCCCGCTTCGATATAGACTATGTGGGAGAGCCGCACCTCCGGGGGGATGGGGGAAAGACGGTGCCGGTCATTCCCCCAGGTAAAGACATTCCCCTGATCGTTTAAGACCAGGATATGGTCCAGCCCCACCGAAAGCATGGTAATGTTTCCCATGTTTTGGGGAATGTTGAGGAGCCTCTCGTTCACCGGGTTCCCCCAGATGTAGACATTATTGTTCCTGTCTACTCCGGCCCCGAAGGAATTGCCTACGTCAATGATTTTTGCATTGTTCCGTAATTCCCTGGGGACCCGCATCAGGTTTAACCCCGGCCGGATATGCTGCTGGGATGAATCGGCAAAGTTGACATCCAGGGGGAAAAATATGGGGAGGATAAAGCAGAGGGAAAAAATAAGAAAGAAGAGGGTGACCCCGGTGATGGCGGTTTTCTTTTCGAGAAAGTTTTTAAGGGCCGTGCGGCCGGGGCTTTGGATCAGTTCTTCTTCAATGATGGAATTTTCAGACATGTCCAAACCTCTAATTAAATTTTGCCCGGGGGTCCACCAGGGTATAGGCAATATCCATTAAAAGATTTGCCAAAAGCGCCAAGACCACATAGAACAGGATCATGGTAAAACTCACGTTGAAGTCCCGGTTGTGCAGGGCGTCTAATGTGATCCTCCCCATGCCGGGCCAGGAAAAAACATTCTCGACTATCATGGAGCCCCCAAAGAGGCTGATGGTCCAGGCTATGGTTATATTGACCAGGGGGATCATGGAGTTGCGGAAGGCATGGGAGTAGATGACCACCTTTTCCCTTACCCCCTTGGCCCGGGCGGTCCGGACATAATCCTGCCTGAGGGCTTCGATCATGCCGCTGCGGACATAGCGGGTGATGGAGGCCAGGCTGGCGAAGGTGAGGGTCAGGACCGGCAGGACCATGAACCTGGCCTGGTCCATAAGGCGGGCAAAGCCGGTACCCTGGAAGCCCACGGTCCCGGCCCCCGATATGGGGAGTATGTTTAAGAAGATGGCGAAAATGAGGATGAAGAGGATCCCCCAGATGAAGATGGGGATGCTGACCCCCACGATGGTGCCAACCTGTACGACATTATCCAGGGTGCTGCCCTTTCTTACGGCGGTAATAATTCCTAAGGGTATGGTTATGATAAAGACAAAGAACATGACAAAAATATTTAATTTGATCGTATTGGCCATGGCGGGCCTGACCACATCGATCACGTCCATGTGGTAGTAGATGGACCGGCCAAAGTTAAAGGTCAGGACATTGCGCATCCAGATGGCATATTGAACCGGGTAGGCCCTGTCCAGGGCCAGTTCGGCCCGGGCCCTTTCTATGGCCGCATTCCACTCCTCGGGGGTCATGCCCGGGAGGATAGCCCCCACCTGCATCTGGGCCCGGTCCCCAGGGACCTGCTGAAATACGATGAAGACAATAATGGAAATAATAAAGAACACAAAAATGAGGAAGACGAACCTTTTTAGCAGGTGCTGCAGCATAGCTGTCCCCTATAGAAATACTGAATAGTACAGGAACAAGGGTCTATCAGTTCGGCTGATAAACCCCTGTTCCTGTTTATAAAACCAATCCTTTACCGGAGGTTGGCCCAGAGGATCGAATGGGACCAGGTGCGGAAGGGAGTGGGTGAGTAGTTCATCAAATTATCCGGATGGAAATCAAAGAACTCATCCGAGTAAAGGGGAAGGTCCGGTAAGACCCGGTTGTAATGAACCTGAAGGTCCAGCCAGAGCCTGTCCCAGGAGGCGGTGTCCCCGGGTTCGACGGACCTCATGGACACCCCTATGCCATGAAGGACCGGGTCCCTGATGAAGTTGGCATTGAAGGTTCCCAGATAGGCGTCATCGGGGTTAAAGGTGTCCCAGGGAGCTACCGCCGGGGTAGACCAGGTGGTGGCCAGGTTGAACATGTGGAAGTCGGTGACCCGGGCGCTCATTTCCCTTTGGAGGGTGGGGAAGTCCCCGGAGGTCTGGTTGATGATGATCCCTACCCTGGCGGCTTCGGGGACTATCATGGCGGAAATCAGGTCTGATACCCGGTTGTCGGTGGTGGAGAACCATTCGATGATGAGGGGCTCCAGGGCTCCCTGGGCGTTCCGGCGGTGCCGGGGCAGGCCCGAACCTTCCACATAGGCGCCGCCCTGGGCGTTGAGGGTCCAGCCGTCTCCCACCAGGAGTTCGGTGGCCCGTGCAAGGTTGTAATGGTACTGGATGATCCGGTTATGCAGGGCGGTCCGGTTCTGCTGGTATTCCCGCATGGCCATGCCGTACCAGCCGTGGCCCACCACGCCGTAACCAAAGGTGAACTGCCGGGCGAATTCTTCCCGGTCCGCTGCAAAGGCCACGGCCTGCCGTACCGCTTCGCTGGCGGTGGGGCCGTGATCATGGCGGAACCGGATAAAGCCGTACCCGGCCCTGGGGTAGGTCGCATAGGAACGGCCGCTATTGGGCTGTTCGATGATGTCCAGGATGGGGTCCACGTTCTGGCCCCCTATACCGCCCAGGAGGTTTACTTCACCGGTGGCGAACATGTCCACCTGTACGGGCTGGGCAGTGTGCCTGAGGGTGATCCGTTCTATCTGGGGCTTGTGGCCGTCATAGAGGCCCTTAAAGCGGGGGTTAAGTTCCAGAACGGCGGTGTTCCCCACCGAATCGTAGTTCACCAGCATATAGGGGCCGGGGAAGACCGTGGGATTAAAGCGCTGTCCAGTCTGGGGATCATCCACCGAGCGGCGGATTAGATCCAGGGTAAAGGCATCGCTGAGCCTGGCGCCCTGGGGGCTGTCGATGACCGTAACGCCGGGCATCCAGACATGGATGGGGTAGGGCCGCATATCCAGGTAGAGGAGCTCAAAATAATAGGGAAAGTTGGGGTTTCCCTGGGCATCGGTGGCGGCTATGGTGATGCTAAAGGTGAACTCATCGATGAGCCTTAGACCTTCAAAGTGCCGGGGGGCCGTGTCTCCTGCTTCCCGGGTTGCCGAATAGGCCGCATGGCCCAGGATCCGGTTCCCGCTGACCACAGAAGCTCCAATTTCCCTCCATTCGTGGGAGTTCCTCATGAGGATCTGCCCAATAAAGCTGGAGGCATTGATGGGTTGGCCGTCAGAAAAGACCAGATCCCGGTGCAGTTCTATCCGGTAGGTCCGGGAACCGTCGCTGTTATTGGTGGAGCTATGATTCGCCACTACCTGGGGGTTGATGATCCATTCTTCGTTACGGGTAAAAACCACAGGGCCTGCATGATCCCTGGTAAGACGCATGATGTCCATGTTGACCGCATTGTTACCGGCGGGCCAATCGGCATGGAACCAGTTCACCATCTGGGTGGTGCTTCCAAAGTCGATTTGCTGGGGACCCTGGGGTCCCGCTTCCTGGGTGGTGCGCTGGCAGCCAATTATTGATAAAAGGGCACAGGCAAGAGCTGCGTAAAATACTTTTTTCATTCTATCTATCTCCTTGTCCAGTATCATAATACATCAGCCTTGCTTTATCTAGATCCTGGGGGGATAATTAACTCGTGGAACCCCACAGGAGGTGAAGATGAGGGAGCTAAAGGCGGCTATTATAGGAGCCGGGAGTACCTATACTCCGGAACTGATCGAAGGAATCATAGAAAGGCAGGGGAGCCTTAACTTCCAAACCTTCTATTTGTTGGATATTAATCAGGAGAAATTAAGCGTCACCGGGGCCCTGGCGGAGCGGATGCTCAAGGCCAATGGCTTTAAGGGCCGCCTGGTCCTTACGGATTCCCTGGATGAGGCGGTAGCGGGGGCGGACTATATCTTTGCCCAGATCCGGGTGGGTGGAATGGAGGCCCGGATCCGGGATGAGAAGATCCCGAAAAAGTACGGCCTTCTGGGTCAGGAGACCACCGGCATAGGGGGCTTTATGAACGCCCTGAGGACCGTCCCGGTGATGCTCCACATAGCCCGGCGGATCGAAGAACTGAGCTCCCAGGGTTGGCTTATAAACTTTTCAAACCCCTCGGGGATAGTGGCCGATGCCCTCTTAAACCACAGCGGGGTAAAGATGGTGGGGCTCTGCAATAATTTTATCAACATGAAGGCCCGGATAGCCAAGACCCTGGGCAGCGAAGACTTTGACTACGACTATGTGGGCCTTAACCACCTGGCCTGGATCACCTCCATCCGTTCCGGCGGCAGGGAGCTTCTAGATGAATTTTGGGACATGTCGGGGACCAACAACGAGGAGCTCTACGCGGCCATCCGGGCCATCCCTGTTTCCTACCTCAACTATTTTTACTTCCGGGATGAACAGCTTAAAAAGAACCTGGCCGCCGAAAAGACCCGGGGCGAAACCATCGTGGGCCTTGAGGCCTCTTTAATGGAAAAATACAGGGACCCAAATCTTAGCAGCAAGCCCGAAGAGCTTTCCCAGCGGGGGGGCTCCCTCTATTCGACTGCGGCGGTCTCGGTGGCCGATGCCATAGAGAACGACAAGAACGAGCACCATGTGGTGAATGTAAAAAACGGGAAATCCCTTTCCTTCCTCGAGGAAGATGATGTGGTGGAGGTAAAGTGCCTGGTGAACCGCCAGGGGGCCGCCCCCGTGCCGGTGCCGGGGCCCATACACCCCAGTATTAAGGGGCTCATCCAGGGCGTGAAGGCCTACGAAAAGCTGGCCGCCGCCGCAGCCATCTCCGGCAGCCGGGCCGAGGCCCTGGCGGCCCTGATGGTTCACCCCCTCATAGGAGATTATCCCAAGGCCAGGGCCGCCCTGGAGGATATGCTGGAAGCCAACCGGGACTACCTGTCCCCCAACTTTTTTTCCTAAAGGAGAGTCCCATGGCAGAATATATCATCGGGGTGGACGTGGGGGGGACCAAGAGCCACCTGGCCATCTTTACGAAGGAAGGGAAATTCGTAGGCCTGGGGGAATGGCGGGGCCTTAACCACGAGGGCATGCCTGGCTCCTATGGAGAATTGCAGGAACGGTTTGGGGACTTCTTAAAAGATGTCCTCCCCCGTTATGGGCTCACCATGGAAGAGGTCTCCTATTCGGTCCTGGGCATGGCGGGGGCGGACACCATAGAACAGCATGAGCAAATTTCCCGGGTCCTCACAAACCTGGGCTTTGCCAGGCACACCCTGGTAAATGATGCCTTCTTGGGGGTCCCTGCGGGTTCCCAGACCGGCGTAGGGATCTGTGCCATCAACGGCACGGGCTGCACTTCCGCGGGCATAGACGCCCAGGGGAGCCGGCGCCAGCTTGGCGGAGTGGGCTATGTGTCCAACGACATGGGAGGGGGGAGCACCATGGCCCGCTTCCTGGTTTCGGCAGCCTACTCGGATCTTTTTCGGAAGGCCCCGGCCACCTCCATGACCCCCAAGCTCCTTGAGTACCTGGGCATAACCAATAAGCATGATTTTGTGGAACGGGTCTACGAGCTCAATGCGGCCCGGACCTTTGACCGCACCGCCTGTGTAAAAATAGTCTTCGAGGCCGCCGATTCGGGCGATCAGGTGGCCCGGAAATTCCTGCGGGAGGTGGCCCACAATTATGCGGGGGGAATCTCTACCCTGGTGGACGAGATGGACTTTCCCAAAGATGAGGCCCTCCACATAGTCCTGGCCGGTTCAGTCTTTGTGAGGGGGAACAACCCCCACCTCATCGGCCCCCTTAAGGAGTATCTGGAGGGCTTTAACCCGGGCCAAAATTTTGAGTATGTGCTTCTTGATGTGCCCCCCGTGGCGGGGGCCTCCGTATGGGCCTTGAACATCCTCAACGGCAATACCCTTCACTACGAGGGGGTCTGCCAGGCCCTGCGGACCATAGAAGAGCCCTCTTAGGTCCCCTCGGGTAAGAAGAGCATTTCGTGAGGGTATTCGGCGAGGGGCCGGGACTCCAGACCCCGCAGGGGGCCCGATGCGGTTCGGACTATGGATTTATTGAACTCGTGGACCTCCGGGTCTGAGAGGAACTCATCCAGGGGCATCCAGAGGCATTCGGCAAGTTCATTGGGGTCCATGTGAATCTCGGCGGACAGGGGGCTCAGGCGGCAGACAAAGTAGATGTCCGACTTGCCGTAGCGGTAGCCCTGCCAGTGGCGGAGGCAGGCCACATACTCAAAGCGGGTGTCTATCCCCGTCTCTTCTTTTACTTCCCGGATTACCGCCTCCGCCAGTCCTTCCCCCTCCTGGAGGGCCCCGCCGGGGAGCTTGAGCCGCCGTCCCCCCGCGGCCCGGTAGCGTTCAGAAACCACCAGGAGCTGTCCTGCCTTGTCTATGACCACCCCGCCGGCCCCCACATAGTGGGTCGCATAGGGGGGGATCGTAGAGCCAGGTACCAGGGTCAGGGTCATCTGGATGATATCTTCCCGGGCATGATGAAAGACAAAGCCCGCTTCGGTGCAGCAGGAGATGAGCCGGGCCTGATCCCGTCTTAGCTCCAGCCACACCACCTTAATGCCCTGGTCCTTCCAGAGGGGGATGTTTTCGGCCAGGATGGGGCCGAAGTCGCCGTAATCGTAGTTCAGGGCTGCTGATTCTATGACAAGGCCCCCAAAGACATTGGGTTTTCCTTCGATGGTGGTCATGGCTCGATTATAAGGGCGGAAGGGAAGACTAGGCAAGAGCTTGAATGCGGCTGAGCTCCAGCGAGAGGGCCCCCTGGTCGTCCATCACCCGGCCCTGGATGAGGAGGGGCCGCTGCTCAAAGAGCAGCTTGCTGTAGCGGTCGTAGATCTCGGGGAAGATCACCGTTTCGTAGAGGGCTGTTTCGTCTTCCAGGCTCAGGAAGCTCATGGTAAGGCCATCTTTGGTCCAGACCTCCTTTTGGGTCACCGGCCAGCCGACCATGCTGATCCTCCGGCCCAGGTGCTTTTGCAGATCGGCCCCCTTAACCCGGTCCCTCTGGGCCTGGACCGCTTCCTTCCAGAGAACCAGGGGGTGCTGTTTGCGCAGGAAGCCCAGGGCCTGGTACTCCCGCAGCAGGGTCTCGTGGCCGCCGGGGCTATAGGGGGCCTCCCTTTCCCGGGCTTCCAGCTGGGGGAAGAGTTCCCCCCTGGAGCTCTCGAGCTTCATGCTGGACATGCCCAGGAGCCTCCGGGCCTGGAGGGGCCGGCTGAGGCCCCCGGCTATGCTGTCAAAGACCCCCGCCGGGGCCAGGGCGGTGATATCATCCCTGCCCAATGCGATCCTCCGGCCCAGATCTTCCAGGGAGCTATAGGGCCCGCCCCTCTCCCGCTCATCCAAAAGGGCCCTTACCCCCCCGGCGGAGACCCCCTTTACGGCCATGAGGCCAATCACCAGGGCGGGCCTATCGCTCTGGCCGTAGTAATGCCAGCGGGAGCGGTTTACGTCGGGCCCCTGGGTTTCTATCCCCATCCGGCGGGCCTCGGAAATGTAGGCATGGGGACGGTAAAAACCCCCCTGGTTCGAGAGGACCCCCGCCATAAACTGGGGCCCGTGGTGGGTCCTTAGATAGGCCGCCTGGTAAGAGACCATGGCGTAGCTGGCCGAGTGGGGCTTGCAGAAGGAGTAGCCGTCGAAGCTCAGCATCATGGTCCAGACCTTTTGGATGGTCTCTTCGGGGACGCCGTTCTGGCGGCAGCCCTCGAAGAACTGGGTCTCGTAAACCCTGAGGCGGGCCCCCCCGGCTTTCTTGGCGATGACCTTTCGCAGTTTATCCGCATCGGCCTCGTTAAAGTCCGCCAGGGCGATGGCGGTTTTGCTCACATCCTCCTGGTAGCAGAGGATCCCGTAGGATTCCCCCAGGATATGATCCAGCCGGGGGTGGAGGCTTTCCCAGGCCCCCCCCTTAAGGCGCCGGACATACTCGTTGATAAATTTGTTGGCCGCCGGGCGGATTATCGAGGAATGGATAACGATGTGCTCAAAATCGCCCACCCGGGTTTTCCGCTGGAGCTGCCTCATGGCGGGGGACTCGATATAGAAGACCCCCATGGTGTCCCCCCGGGCCAGGGCGGCTATGGTTTGCTTGTCCTCCTGGGGCAGCCAGGTGGTTTCATCGATGGTAATTCCCTGATCCCGTAAATCCTTGAGGGTGTCCCGGATCACCGCCAGGCTCCGGTTTCCCAGGAGGTCGATTTTTACGAAGCCCGCCGCTTCGGTCCCCTCCTTCTCCCAGCTGAGGAGGGGGTAGCTCTGATCCGGGGGCCCGGCGGATTCTTCTATGGGAGCGTAGCGGCTGATCTTGTCGGGGGTAATCACCAGGCCCCCGCAGTGCATGCTGAGGCCCCGGGGGAGCCCCTCTATGCGCCGGGCCAGGGTCAGGATCTCTTCCCCGGCCTTCCCCTGGGTGATCTCCCCGTCGGCATAGCCATGGGCCTTGGCGGTCTCCCTCAGGGCCGAGCGGCGGCGGAAAAAGTTGTGGTTAGCCACCCGGGCGCAGTAGTCGGATCCGAACCTGGCGATGACTCCCTTGATAAGATCGTCCCGCTCGTCCCAGGCAAAGTCTATGTCTATGTCCGGGGGGTCAGGCCGGGCGAGGTTAAGGAAGCGCTCAAAGTAGAGGTTGTGCCGTATGGGGTCCACGTTGGTGATGCCCAGGGAGTAGGACACAATGGAGGCCGCTCCGGAGCCCCGGCCGCAGGTACGGTTCCCCGGGGCCATGTGGACGATGTCGTGGATCCGCAGAAAGTAGGGGGAAAAGCCCATGCTGTCTATGGTATGCAGTTCCTCTTCTATCCGGTTGATCTCGCAGTCCCCCAGTTCGCCGTAGCGCCGGGCCGCCCCCTCGTAGCAGCGCCGCCGGAGTTCCCCGCTGGGGTCCTCCCCATAGGAGGGAAAGATGAAGCCCTCAAAGAGATTGTCAAAGCGGCAGAGATCGGCGATCTCGGCGGCCCCCTGTTCTGCCTCGGGCCAGGAGCGGAGCCGGCCCTGGAGTTCCTGGGGGCTTTTATAGAGCCCCTCTGCTTCGCCCAGGCAGTCGGCGGGGGCCAGAGTGCCCAGGGTTTTGTTAAGGCCTATGGCCCGCATAAGGCGGTGTACGCTGTGATCCTCTTTGTCCAGGAAGATCACCGGGTGAAGCAGGGCCAGGGGGAGGCCCAGGGAGCGGCGGGCCCCCAGGCCCCCAAGAGAGGATGGATCTATGGCGGCGTAAAGATGTCCTACCTGGCCCTTTAGATCCCTTAAGATGCCCTGGTCTGCCGATGCCAGGACCAGCCCCTCCGAATCTTCTTTGAGCAGGGAGCAGAGCTTCTCCATGCCCCAGTCAGAGCCCTTCTTGTTCCGGCTGCTGAGGATCTCGCAGAGGCGGCTAAAGCCCCGGCGGTTTTGCACATAGCAATAGATGCCCTGCTCCCGGTGGAGGGCCGAGTCCTGGGCCTCGTATCGGGGGCTGAGGATGGCTCCTATGATGGGGCGGATCCCCCTTTCCTTGGCGGCTTCGATAAAACTGTGGACCCCATAGAGGCCGTTAAGGTCCGTGATGGCCGCAGTTTCTGCCCCCTCGGCGGCAGCCCTGTCCAGGAGGGTTTCGCAGCGGTGGACCCCGCAGAGGAAGGAGTAGGCACTGATAAAGGAGGGGAAGAGCTTCATGCCCCTGACTCCGCCGGAGCTTCCAGGGCCATGGCCCGCCGCAGGGCCCCCGCCCCGTAGCGGCCCTGGATGCTGTCGGCCGCCCTTTGCAGCAGGGCCTCCCTGGGGTCCTGGACCTCGAAGAGGTCCGGCTGGTAGCAAAGGGGCCCCAGGGTTTCCAGCCCCAGGCCCAGGGACCGGATCCTGATGCGCCGCTCTACTGTTTTGGCGTAGAGTGCTTCGGCGGCGGCGAAGATGTCCCGGTCCAGAACCAGGGGCTCCCTGGCCCGGGCCGAGGAGCGGACCTCAAGGCCGTCCCCGTAGACCACCGCCAGGCTTAGCTGCCGGGCCCCCAGTTTTTCGTTCCGCATCCGCAGCCCCCCCTCGCTTACCAGGGATGCCAGGGCGGCCCGGATGAGGGGGCCCTCGATGATATCCTCCGGGAGATCCCGCCTGCTCCAGATCCGCCGCTCCCCCCCCTCTACGGGGGAGGAATCTATCCCCAGGGCATTGATCCGCAGAGAGGGACCCCCCTTGCCGAAGAGGGCCGCCGCCTCCCTGGGCGAGAGGAGGGCGACCTCGCCTATCTCTTTGATCCCCGTGGCTGCGGCGGTCCGCAGGAGGCCCCGTCCCATGCCGGGCAGGAGGCTGATGTTCTGGCGGGAGAGGAAGGAGGCCTCGTCTCCGGGGCGCACCTCGATGAGCCCCGCGGGGCGGATGGCCCTGCTTGCCACCTTGGTGACCAGCTTGTTGGTGGCCGTGGCCAGGGCTGCCCTGATCCTGAGACGGTCCAGGATCTCATGCTGGACCCGGCAGACGCAGTCCGCCGGGGGGCCAAAGAGCCCCTGGGTGCCGGTGATGTCCAGGAAGATGTTTCCGGCCCCGTCGTTCTGCCAGGCCGGGGCGTAGCGGTCTATGACCTTTTCGAGGACCTCATTGGCCCTATGGCAGGCCGCCGGGTTGGGGGCCACCAGGATGAGATCCTTTACCAGGGCCTGGGCCGCCGCCAGGGGCATGCCGGGCTGGATGTTTTGGCGTATCCCCTCGGGGGAGACATCCCAGGCCAGGGCCCGGCCCCCGCTGGAGGCGGCGATGACGTAGGGGCGCCCCCGGAGGAAGGGATCTTCCAGGGCCGCCACCGCCGCCCGGAAGCCAATGATGTTTAGATGGGCCACCGCCTGTGCCATACTATAATACTATACAAATGTATAGTATAGGTCAAGAGAAGGAATTGCTTTTTTCGGCACTAATTTCGTTGCTGGCGGCCCGCAGGAATTTATCAAACTGCTCAAGCAGGGCCTCGTGAATCTGGGAGGCCCTTAGGTTGGGGTAGCTTTCCATGTAAAAAAGGGCGGGGGCTTCCAGGCCCAGGGCTTCGGCGAGGCGTTCTATCATTTTAAATGAGGGGGTCCGGCTTTCGGATTCTATCATGGCAATATAGGTGGGGGAGGTATTTACAATCTCAGCTAATTTTTCCTGGGTCAGCCCAAGGGCTTTACGATGCGTTTTTAGGTTAGATGCCAGTACAGCCTTTAAGTGTATCATTATTGGAGCCTACAACTAATGGAGTAAGAATAAACCTTTAGCTGGTAGGATAACATGAACTAATTGCATAATATTCTATTATGAGCTAAGCTTTTTATACTATTTATGGGTATGGTACCGAGCACTAAAGGCGAAAAGTTTGCATAGCCCAACATTGAAAAAAACAATGGGGATGGGGGCCTCGGCCCTCGCTTTCATTGCATCCCTCTGTTTTGCCCTTTCCCTGACTATCCTTTTGGTCCATGGCGGGACCGGAGCCGCCGGGATCTTTTTTTACCTCTCCAGCATCCTTTCAAGCTTGAGCTTTAGCATCCTCGTCTATGCCTTTATGATCGCTTCCCGGTACGAAGACAGGGCCCTCTCTGTCCTCTCATTTATTATTTCCCTTATTCATCTAATTAACATGATCCTCTTTTTCCACCTCCAGTATAGCGATTTTGTGCTCTATCTATTCCCGGTGGAACGGCTCTTCCTCTCCGATTATCTTCATTTTTCCTTTTTTACCGACACCTTCTTTTTTGGCTACCTGCTTATTTCATTTGCCCTGGTCTTTCTGGGCCCCACCCTGCACCCCCAGACCCGTACCCAAAGGGTCCTGCGGGTTTTTATGTACGGGCATTTTTTATTTGGCTTCCTGGTCCTCTTTAGTTTTTTTTACCTCCCCGGGAAGGAGGGCTTTAAGGACATGACCAAGGCGGCCCTGATCATTATGATAGGCCAATGCCTGTACAGCATGATCCTATGGGTTCTGGCCCTGGACTACTTCCGGACCAAGCCCCTGGGCAAGGAGCTGCTTTAGGGTCTCCGCGTTCTTTACCGCCTTGCCCCTGGAATGGTTATTAAAATAGATGATCACCCTGTCGGCCTGGAGGATGATCTGGGTGAGCCGGGCGGCGGTGGTTTGAAGCTCACTGTCGGAGTAGAGGTAATCGTAACGGGTCGTGGCGGTGCTTTCGGGGCCCCACCACTGCTCCTTGTTCCGGCCATGGAGGCGGAAATAGGCCAGGGGGGCCGTGACCACGTCGAGCTTGGGGGGAAGGTTTGCCAGGTCCGGCATATCCAGGCCCGTGAGGGTCACCGACCGTTCCCGCAGGCCCTCAATGACCCGGTCGTTGAACCATTCGGCGTTCCGGAACTCCAGGGCCGAAGGGATTCCCTTAAAAGCCTCGAGGATCTTTCCCAGATAACGGCGCCTGTCTTCGGTGTAATGAAAGGAATAGGGGAACTGAAAGAGAACCGCCTCGAGCCGGCCTGACTGGAGCAGGGGCTCTATGGCGGTGATATAGGTCTTGGCATGGTCCTGCCAGGCGGCGGGATCAATCCGGTGGGTCAGTAGGTCGTTGGCCTTGATGGCAAAGCTAAGGGCGGGAGCCTCATCCAGCATCCTGGCTATGTTGGCGGCCTTGGGCATGGAGTAGTAGGTGTAGTTTATCTCCACCGTGTCAAAACGGGCGGCGTATAAGCTAAGGAAGTCCTCCCGCCTGGTTCCCTCGGGGTAGACCGGGCCTATCCAGTCATTGTATGAGTAGCCGCTTGTTCCTATTAAGATTTCAGCCATAATTCACCCTATACAAATGTATAGTATGTTTCAAGAGAAAGCAAGGTATTCCTCCTGGTACCATTACGAGTATTGAAAATAAAGAAGAGAAAAAATATGATGAGCCATGAAGGTTAAGCTTTCTTCGTTCTTAAAACCCTACCGGCTCTTTGTCATCCTGGCCCCCCTCATGATGGCCCTCGAAGTGTTCATGGATCTTTTACAGCCCGCCTTCATGGCCACCGTGGTAAATGACGGCATCTTGGGGGGTAACATGGAGGTCATTCTGCAGACCTCCCTAAAGATGTTCGGTGCCGCCCTCATCGGCATGGCGGGGGGCTTTGGCTGCACCATCTTTGCCACCATCTCGGCGATGAACTATGGGGCCGATTTACGGGGGGCCCTCTTTAGGAAAACCGGAGAATTCTCCTTCAGCGAAATCGATTCCTTTTCTACGGGCTCCCTGGTAACCCGGCTTACCAATGATGTGACCCAGCTTCAGAACCTGGTGGCCATAGCCCTGCGTATGTTTGTCCGTTCCCCCCTTCTGTGCTTTGGGGGAATCTTCATGGCCCTCTCTATCAGCTTCCGTTACGGGTTCATCCTTTTGGTCAGCATCCCTATTCTCTTTTTAATCATTGCCCTGGTGTACAAAAAAATTACCCCCCTCTTTTCGGCCATGCAGAAAAAGCTGGACCGACTCAATGCGATCCTCCAGGAAAACCTGGCGGGGGTGAGGGTCATTAAGGCCTTTGTCCGGGGGGAACACGAAAAGAGGCGCTTTAACGAGGCCAACGACGATCTGACCAATACGAGCCTGGCGGCCATGAGGATCATCGCCATAGTCCAGCCGGTGATGATGATAGTGATGAATGCGGTGGTTATTGCCGTGATCTACATAGGGGGCTTCCAGATCCAGGCCCTGGAGATGAGGGTAGGGGACGTGATGGCCGGCATCTCCTATATGACCCAGATCCTCATGAGCTTTATGATGCTGGGCATGGCCTTTGCCATGATCTCCCGGGCCAAGGTAAGTGCCGGAAGGGTCAGGGAGGTCCTGGAAACCGATGCCTCCATAAAAGACGGCCCCATAAACGAAGAAATTAAACGGGGCGAGATCGTCTTTGAAGATGTCTTTTTTTCCTATGCCGGCGGTTCGGGGGATCCGGTCCTAAAGAATCTCTCCCTCCGCATAGAAGCCGGTGAACATGTGGGGATCCTCGGGTCCACCGGGGCGGGAAAGAGCTCCCTGGTGGGCCTTATCTCCCGGTTCTACGACACCACCGGGGGCCGGGTCCTGGTGGACGGGATCGACGTGAGGGACTATACCCTTAGCTCCCTTAGATCCCAGATTGGGGTGGTCTTGCAAGAGGCGGTCCTCTTTAGCGGCTCCATCGCCGAGAACATCGCCTGGGGGAAGACCGATGCCGGGGATGATGAACTCAAAGCGGCGGCCCAGGCAGCTCAGGCCGATGATTTTATCTCCGCCATGGATGAGGGCTATGACTCTGTTCTAAGCCAGGGGGGCCTGACCCTTTCGGGGGGCCAAAAACAGCGGACCAGCATAGCCAGGGCCCTGGTGAAGAAACCCAAGATCCTGATCATGGATGACTCTACCTCGGCCCTGGACCTGGGGACCGAGCGGAGGCTTAATGATGCCATAGCTGCTAGCTACACCCAGGGAACCCGGGTGACCATAGCTCAGCGGATCTCCTCGGTGATGAACACCGACCGGATCTATGTGATGAACGACGGCGAAATTGCCGCGGCGGGGACCCACGATGAGCTATTGAGGGGGAGCGAAATTTACCGGGATATATTCGAATCCCAGATGGGGAAGGGGATGCTCCCGGAGTTTAATCCCCAGGGGGCCAGCTAATGGGTGTAGACAGACCCCCCCCAAGGCAGAACCAGGGTCCCCGCTTTTTCGGCGGCCGGGGCGGCCCGGGAATGATGATGGGCCAGCCGGTGGAAAAACCCAAAAACCTACGGGGGACCCTTAAACGGATCATCCGCTACCTGGGGACCCAAAAATATGCCCTTACGGGGCTCATCATCATGGTGATTAGCAGCTCCGCCCTCTCCCTGGTCATGCCGGTCCTACAGAAGGATGCTATCAATACTATTTCCCTAAGCGAGGGCCTTAGGGTCGATTTTGATTCCCTGACCCGGATCCTGGTACAGATGGGGATCCTCTTTGTCATCACCGCGGTGATCACTTTGTTCCAGGGGCTCCTGGCGGCGGCGGTGTCCCAGAAGACCGTCCGGGTCTTGCGGAGTGACATGATGAACAAGCTCCAATACCTGGAGGTGAAATTTTTCGACCGCCGCACCCACGGCGAAATCATGAGCCGCCTGACCAACGACGTGGACAATATTTCGACCAGCGTTTCCCAGAGCATCTCCTCCCTCTTTTCCGGGGCGGTGGTGATCATTGGCTCCTTAAGCATGATGCTCTACTACAGCCGCCTCTTGACCATCGTGAGCCTGATTATCGTGCCCATGGGGATTGTGATCACCAAGAAAATTTCTTCCCGAACCAGGGTCTACTTTAGGAACCAGCAGGACCGCCTGGGGGAACTAAACGGCCACATCGAAGAAATGATCACCGGTCAGAAGACGGTCATTGCTTTTAACAGGCAGAGGCATTCAATAGAACAGTTTGATGGGATTAACGCCCACCTCAGGCGGGAAAGTACCCTGGCCCAGATCTTTTCCACCGCCATAGGGCCCCTGATGAATGTGCTTAATAACCTCTCCTTTGCCTGTCTGGCCATTACGGGGGGCATCCTCATCATGAACCAGGATGCTATAGCCGCAAGCCTCTGGCTCAGGCTCCTCTGCGGGAGCATTTCCATAGGGACCATACAGCTCTTTATCAACCTCTCCCGGCAGTTTGCCCGGCCCCTGAACGAGCTGGCCAACCAGTTTAACCTTATCCAGTCCGCCATTGCCGGGGCCGAGCGGGTCTTTGACCTGATGGATCAGGAGATCGAAAGGGATACGGGGACCTTTGCTATGCTTAAACAAAACGTCAGGGGCAACGTGGAGTTTAAGGAAGTAGACTTTGGCTATGAACCGAATAAGCCGGTACTAAAGAGCTTTTCGATCGATGTAAAGAGCGGCCAGAAGATAGCCCTGGTGGGACCCACGGGGGCCGGAAAGACCACGGTGGTAAACCTCCTGACCCGGTTCTATGACATCGAGAAGGGAGCCGTCTCGCTGGACGGGATCAATATCAAGGACATCAAGATGGATGATCTCCGCCGCTCCATAGGGATAGTGTTGCAAGACACGGTCCTCTTTACGGGGACCATCTCGGACAATATCCGTTATGGGAAGCTCGATGCCTCAGATGCGGAGCTTAAACGGGCCGCCATCACCGCCTATGCCGACGGCTTTATTAACCATCTAAAAAACGGCTACGAGACCGAACTCTCCGAATCGGGATCAAACCTAAGCCAGGGCCAGCGGCAGCTCATCTCCATTGCCCGGGCCGTCCTGGCGGATCCCCGGATTCTGATCCTCGACGAGGCGACCTCCAACGTGGACACCCGGACAGAGATGCACATACAGCAGGCCATGCAGGATCTGATGAAGGGGAGGACCTGCTTCATCATCGCCCACCGGCTTTCGACGATCCGCAATGCAGATACCATCCTGGTGATCGAGGGGGGCCATATTGCCGAGAGCGGAAGCCACGAGGAACTGATGGAAAAACAGGGGGCCTACTACACCCTCTACCAGAACCAGCTTTCCCGGACCGCCGACTAGGGCTGTTCGGTGATGCTTAGGATCCTTCCCCCCTCCATATGGGCGATACGGCCGCAGAGGTAATGGACCAGCTCCATGTTATGGGAAATAAAAAGAAAGGCCAGTCCCAGGTTTTCGTTTAATTCCCGGAAGAGGTTTAAAATCTGGGCCCCCACCGACACATCCAGGGCGCTCACCGGTTCATCGGCGATGATAAGGGCCGGCTCAACCATGAGGGCCGCCCCTATGGAGACCCGCTGCTTTTGTCCCGAAGAAAGCTCCCGGGGCCGGCGGGTTTTATAGCTGCTGTTAAGGCCCACCAGGTCCAGGATCCTGTCCACCTTGTACTTCCTCTCCTGGGCACTATAGGAGCCCTGGGCCCTGAGGGGCTCTTCCAGGATCCAGCCCAGGGTTTTTACGGGGTTCAGGGCCGCGGCGGGATCTTGAAAAACCGCCTGGACCAGGTGGGCCCTCTCCTTGCGCTGCTTTAGGGAGGGGTTCTTTACCTGCCCCAGGAGGTCCCCTTCGCCCCGGCGGATAAGGATCTCCCCCTGGTAGTCGATGAGCCCCAGGATGCAGCGGGCCAGGGTGGTCTTTCCGCAGCCCGACTCACCCACCAGGCCAAAGATCTCCCCCTGGCGGACCTCCAGGTTCACCGAATCCAGGACCTGGGTAACAACCTTTTTCCCAAAAACCCCATGGGTCCGGGAACTATAGGCATTTGAAAGCCCCCGGACTATAAGGCAGGGGGGCCGGGAGGAATCTTCCAGGTTCGTCATAGGTCCTCCCTTATGCAGTGGGTCCAGTGCCCCTGGGCTCCTCCCCTTCGGGGGGGGAAATCCCCCATGCACTCCGGGGAGGCCCTCTGGCAGCGGGGATGGAAGGGACAGCCCGGGGGCCGGCCTTCTTCCAGGGAGGGGATTTTCCCCTGGATGATGCTTAAGGGGCTCCCCCTCTTGGTCCTGTCAGGGATGGCTCCCAAAAGGCTCTTGGTATATTCATGGGCGGGGCGGCTGAATATGTCCTCCGTCTTTCCCTGCTCCAAAAAGCGGCCCGAGTACATGACCAGGACCCTGTGGCAGAAATTTTTTACCAGCGAAAGATCGTGGGATATAAAAAGAATGGCGGTCCCGTAATCCTGATTTATCTCCTTAAGCAGGGAAAGGATCTGGCCCTGGGTGTTCTGATCCAGGGCGGTGGTGGGCTCATCGGCGATGAGGAGCCGGGGCCGGCTGATGGCCGCCAGAGCTATCATCACCCGCTGGCGCATCCCCCCCGAAAGCTCGTGGGGGTAACGGTGAATAAGGCTATCCGGGTCCGGCAGCTTGAGCTTGGTTAAGAGCTCCCTGGTCCTCTGGGCCATGAGGGCCCTGTCGGTTTCGCCCTGGAGCCTCAGGGGCTCAGCGACCTGGGGGCCGATTTTTTGGAGGGGGTTGAGGGAAGAAAAGGCCTCCTGAAAGACCATGGAGATCTCCTTACCCCGGATGGCCTGGATCTCTTCTTCTTTAAGGTCCTGTAGCTCTAGTTCCCCCCCGGGGAGCCGCAGCCGAATACTGCCCTGGCTTACTATCTTGTCATCCCCCAGGAGCCGGGGAATCGAAAGGGCTGTGAGGGTCTTTCCCGACCCCGATTCTCCCACGATGCCGAGGATTTCCCCGGGGTAGATCTCAAAGGAAATGTCCTCCACGGAGCTGAGGACCTGGACCTTGCCGGAGGGGGAAACCCTCTGGATCCCTATGGACAGGTTTTTTACTTCGAGCAGAGCTTCCATAGGCTATAGATCCCGGGCCCGGAGGCCCTCGCCCAGGTAATGAAAGGCCAGGACGGTCATGATGATCATCAGCCCCGGGGCCAGGGCGCACCAGGGTGCATTGAAGAGGAAGCCCTGGGACTCGGAGAGCATGCGGCCCCAGCTGGGGGTGGGGGGCTGGATGCCCAGACCCAGGTAGCTCATGGTAGATTCGGCCAGGATGGCATTGGAGAGTCCCAGGACCGAGGCGGACAGGAGAGGGGGGACCAGGTTGGGGAAAATATGAATAAAGATGATCCGGGGATAGGAAACCCCCGCAATCCTGGCGGCCAGGACAAAATCCCGGGTCTTGTACTGGAGCATGCCGTTCCGCATGATCCGGGTAAAGCTGGGGATAAAGAGAATCAAGAGGGCGATAATGAGGGTCCCGTGGCTGTTCCCCAAAAGGGCCACCATGACCAGGGCCAGGAGGATCCCCGGAAAGGAGCTTAGGGTATCGGCCCCCCGCATGATGAGCTCGTCCCAGACCCCCCCGCTGAAGCCTGAAAAAAGTCCCAGGGCGCTGCCTATGGCGGCGCTGCCGGTGACGGTGATAAGGGCCACCAAAAGGGTATACCGGGCCCCCACCATGATCCGCGAGAGGATGTCCCGGCCAAAATTATCGGTCCCCATGGGGTGGCTCAGGCTGGGGGAGTCGAATCGCTTTTCGCTGTCCATGGCATTGTAGTCGTGGGGAAGAAAAAAGAGGCCCGTTAAGGTGATGCCTCCTATGATGAGGGCCAGAAGAGCTCCGGCCCTAAGCTCAAAATTGATGATCCGTCCCCGCATCCTAGACTCTCTTTTCCAGCCGGATCCGGGGATCCACCATCTGCAAGGCAATGTCCGCCGCGGTGTTGGCCATGATGACGATGAAGGCCACATACATCATCAGGGTCCCTATCATGGGAAAGTCCCTGGAATTAATCGAGGTGATAAGGAGCCTCCCCAGGCCGGGGATGCTAAAGACCTGCTCGATAACCAGGCTCCCCGAGAGGATGTCCCCGATGATCATCCCCAAGAGGGTGATCCCCGGGATGGAGGCATTCTTGAAGACATGGTTCTTTAGGATGTAGGGCCGGCTTCCCCCCTTGCTCCGGGCGGTCCGGGCGTAGTCGCTGTTAAACTCCCGCTGGATGGCGGAGCGGAGGAATTTTATCAGGAAGGCCGCATTGGGCAGGGCTATGGCCAGGGCGGGGAAGATCATGTATGAGATAAACCCGAACACATCATCCCGGTAGTCTATGTAGGCCCCGGGGACAAAGAGGCGGAAGATGAGGCCAAAGACCCAGATGAAAAGGATGCCCAGAAAAAAGCCTGGAACGGAAATATTGAGGGCCGTCAGGGTGGTGATGATCCGGCCGGCCAGGGAATGTTCCCGCCGGGCCGCAAAGAGGGAGACTGGCACGGCGATGAGGAGCATGAAGCTAAAGGAGAGGAGAGCCAGGGTAATGGTCACCGGAAGCCGCTCCAAAATGAGGCCCGTGATGGTGGCCCCCCTAAAGCGGGCTGCATAGCCCTGGTCCCCCCTTAAAAAGCGGCCCAGCCATGAGAAGTATTGGGCCGGGAGGCTCATGTTGAGCCCCAGCTCTTCCTGGAGGGCTTCGATCTGCTCCTGGGTAGCTTCGGTGCCCAGGGCCAGGAGGGCCGCATCTCCGGGGATGATGAGGAAGGCCAGAAAACAGAGGACCGAGACCAAAATGAGGGTAATGAGCCCCACCAGGAGCCGCTTGGCTATATAGCTCATCCTGTCCCTTCCAGGCGGCTTTTGGACAGGTAGCGCCGCAGTTTTACCATCACTTCTTCAAAGTCCAGGGGCTTACCCAGGTGATCGTTCATCCCCGCGGCGAGGCAGTTCTCTATGTCCTCCCTAAAGACATTGGCCGTCATAGCCACGATGGGGGTAAAATCTTCTATAGAGAGTTCCTCTTCTATGGCCCGGATACGGCGAGTGGCCTCAAGGCCGTCTACTTCGGGCATCTGAAGATCCATAAAAATAATATGGTACCTCTTGGGGTTGGCCTTAAAAAGCTCCACCGCCTGGGCTCCGTTTTCGGCGCAGTCTATTTCCAGCTGGGTTGGCTCCAGGAGGGCCAGGACTATCTCCCGGTTGATCTCCACATCCTCCGCCAAGAGGACCCTAAAGCCCTTAAAGTCATCGAGCTCCGCCTCCCGGGCCAGGTCTTCGGGTTTACCCAGGCATTCGTTAATGCAGTCCACGATGGCGGACGAAAAGAGGGGTTTGGGAAGGAAGCGATCTACCCCCGCCTCCTTGGCTTCCCTTTCTACGGTGTCCCAGTCCACCGAAGAGATCATGTTGATCACATGCTTCCCCGGATGGTTCTCGTTTATCTTTTTCGAGAGCTCCGTGCCGTCCATGCCGGGCATGTTCCAGTCCACAAAGTAGATATCGTAGTTTCCGTGGGCCTTGATGAGGGCCAGAGCCTCTTCTCCCGAGGTGGCCACATCGCAGTTGATCTTGAACTGCTGGCCCAGTTCCCGGAAGAAGTCCTGCACGTCCCCGTTGTCATCCACCGCCAGGATGGAGACATTCTTCCAGTTTACCCCCGGGGCCAAAAGGCCCTCCCGGTTTTCCTCACCCCGCATGGCCTGGATGGTAAAACCAAAGACCGAGCCCTTTCCGGGTTCGGAGGTGACCCAAATCTCACCCCCCATCATCTCTACGATCCGTTTCGAGATCGTCAGGCCCAATCCGGTGCCCCCAAACTTCCGGGAGGTGCTGTGCTCTGCCTGCTCAAAGACCCTAAAGAGCCGGGACATCTGTTCTTCGGTGATCCCTATGCCCGTATCGGTGACGCTGATTTCCAGGCAGAGGAAGTCCCCGCTCTCGGACACCAGCTTGGCATCCAGGTGTATGGTCCCGTTAATGGGGGTGAATTTTATGGCGTTGGAGAGGAGGTTGGTGATTACCTGGGCCAGCCGCTGTTCGTCGCTGATGATCATGGGGGGGATATGCTTGTCGATGTGGACCGTAAACTGCTGCTGCTTTTCGTCCACCCTAAAGCCCACCACCTCCATGGCCCGCTGGAGCATCCTTTCAAAGTTGAATTTCTCCGGGGACAGCTCCAGCTTGTTGGCCTCGATTTTTGACATGTCCAGGATGTCGTTAATGACTCCCAAGAGGTGCTTGGATGCCTCGCTGATCCGGGACAGGCAGTAATCCTTTCGATCCAGCTCCGTGGCCGAGGCCCCCATGCTGGTCATGCCTATGATGGCGTTTAGGGGGGTGCGGATCTCGTGGCTCATGTTGGAGAGGAAGTCCCCCTTGGCCCTGGAGGCCTGGTCTGCGGCTTCCCGGGCGATCTGGATGTCCGTCACATCGTTGCTGGTGATGATGTAGCCTATGCGTTTACCCCTGTTGTCCAGGAAGTAGTGGGCCACCCCCCGGTAATAACGGTTGGCTTTTTCGTGGAAGAAGGCTTCGGTTTCGCCCCCCTGTTCCAGGGCCTCGATGGGGTCGTAGCGGGTGCCCTGGGGGTAGAGGCTCACCTCGTCGTAGGACATCCTGGTTACTTCCTCCAGGGTCTTCCCCAAGAGCTGGCGGGCCTCCTGGTTCATATAGATGACCCTATGCCTCATGTTGGTGATCACCAGGGGATCACTCTGGCTTTCTTCGATGTTGTCGGCCATCCGGTCAAAGGCCTCGGCGAGGATGCTAAACTCGTCCTTTACCGGGGCATTAAAGCGGAAATGCCGTTCCCCCGCCTTAAAGCGGGAGACCCCGGTGACCAGCTTGTTGATGTTGTTGGTCAAAAAGGATGCCACCTGGATGGTGATGAGAATTACGAAGATAAGGGTAATAAGGAGGGTAAGGAATGACCGGATCGCCGTATTGTTCAGGTTCCAGTTCATGGTTTCTTCAATTTGATGGCCTATGACCGTGGCAGGATGGGTAAAATCATCCAGCCCCGCCCCTATGGTGACAATGCCAAAACCCCGCCGGGAATAATCGTTGGCCGCTGAAGGGGCGTACTGGCCCGTATAATAGGGGATGGCCGCGGCGGTGGTCAGCTTATACAGATTGCTCCACATTATATAGAAGGAACCGGAGCCTCCGTCCTGGGTCAGGTCCATCCAGCCGGTACACTGGGGGGCCTGGTTCAGGTAGCGGCCATCCAGGCCCACCAGGCCCGCCCAGGTTAGTTCCTGGGCCGGGGTCTTGCTCCGGGACTGGGAGTCAAACCAGGGCCAGGGGAGGATAAATTCATTCCACCGGGCCATGCCGCTGGCCCTCCAGGCCTGGTAGATAGAAGTCTCGAGCCAGGGAACCTGGGGCTCCCCCGTGTCGGGGTCAAAACCCACAATGGAATGGTGCCGGGGATGGGCAATACTACGACAGAGGTAATCCCAGATAAAGGCATAGTTCCCCTCGAAGGCATTGGGGAGTTCGGTGTAGCGCTCCTCCATGGGGGTGATATGATCCACGAACTCCATGATGTGATCGTGGTTAAGGGCGAAGCTCACATAGCCAGTGATCTCCCCCTGGGTGTCCAGGACGGGGCTCACCCAGCGGATGATCCCTTCAAAGCGGCGGCCCAGGGGGTTCTCCATCCCCGCATAGGCCTGGACCTCCGGGGCATAGACCATGGGCCTGTTTCGCTGCTCCGCCGCGGCCGCCACATTTTCGGGGGTGTACATTCCTATATAGTGGGAAGGCACATAGGCCCCTATGACATCGGAGACATAGATCTCCCCCGCCCCCAGGGAGGAGAGCTTTTCAAAGTAACTCTCTGCCCTTACATAGGTGTTTTCCCTCTGGGAGACATTCCTTAGTTCAGGGCTCAGGGGAAAGCGGGTCTTGGGAGAAAGGGGGGCAGTAACCTTGATAAGCTCATTCCCCTCCAGATCGAAAAAGGTAATTTCGTCGTAGAGGGGAACCAGGTCGTAGATAAAGGTGTCGGGGGGCCGGGACCGGAAGCCCTCCATGTCGTTGTTCTCGATGTTGCTGGAGATCCCCTCCCGATCTCTTGAGGGGGTTTCCCGCAGGGACTGCCATTGGTTCCCGTCGGGGGAAAGGACCCATTCGCCCTGCCGGTGGAGCCGGCCCATTTGGGTCCCTATGAAGTGGCTATAGGTTTCTTCCGAGGGGCTCTGGCCCGCCAGGTAGAGGATATCCCGGTCCCGGGCGTAGAGGAAGTCCGCCACCATCCGGGCCCTGTCGGTGGTCATCCGCTCGATGTTTTCTATGGCCATCCGGTTAAGGGCCTGGGCCGCATCTTCAGCGGCAAAGTGGGACAGGTCCCCCGAGAGGCCCAGGTACTGGCGGAGGGCTATGGTGCTTAAAAGGACCAGGGGAAAGACGCTGACGATGAGGAAGATTACCAGCAGCTTGGTCCGCATCCCAAAGCCGGTCTCCATCCAAAAATAGTAGACCGGCTTAAGGAGGCTTTCTTTTAGCTTACCCACCTTTCTTCCTCCCCCGTCCCTGGTCCTTCCTCAGTCACTCCCGGGAAGGACCGGGTTCCTATCTCCTGTAGATCGTCGATAGATCGATCACCCCCAGGGGATGATCCTGGACTCCCCCGAACATGCCCTCCCGGAAGACCCGGTAGCCCAGGATGTCCTGGATGTACACGCTGGCCGCATTATCGGAGAGGATCTGCTGGGCCTCCTGGTAGAGGGCGATCCGCCGGGCCTCGTTTAGCTCCGTCAGGGCCGCCCCGTAGACCCGGTCGTACTCGGGGCTGTTAAAGTTGATGAAGTTTCCGTTGTCCCCCGAGCGGTAGCGGTCCAGGAAGTTCCGGACGCTCACGTTGGCCGCATCCAGGGAGATAATGGTGCCCTGGAAGTTCCTTCCCCGGAAGTTATCGGCCAGCCAGGTGGCCCAGTCCACGGTGCGGATGCTCACGTTGATCCCCACGGCGGAGAGCTGGGTCGCGATGACCTGGGCGGTGTTCACGTGCATCACCAGATTGGAGGGCACCACGATTTCCAGGGGGAAGCCATTGGGGTAGCCCGCCGCACTCAGGAGGCTCCGGGCCCGGGCCAGGTCTCTGGGGTAGGGGTTCCGAAGGTTGGTATTGTAAACCGTGCTGAGCCCCGGAATGACAGGACTCCCCGAGGGCTCGCCCCGGCCGTCAAAGGCGATGTCTATGATGCCCTGGATGTCCAGGGCGTAGTTTATGGCCTGGCGGACCCGGATATCGTTTAGGGGGGCCACCGCATTGTTCAGGGCAAAGAGCTGGACCATGTTGGAGTACTGGGGAAAGGCATCGAAGCGGGGGGACCGCCGTCCCGCCGATTCAAGCTGGGCTAGGAGATCCCCGTCTATCCCTGCTCCGTCTATGTTGCCCCCCAGGAGCCCCGTTAAGAGGGCTGTCGAGTCGGCGGCAAAGACTATGGTCACCTGGTCCAGCCGGGGTATGCCCTGCTGCCAGTAATGGGGGTTCCTCTGGAGGATCAGGTTCTGCTGGGGACTGTAGCGTTCGATCATGAAGGGACCGGTCCCTATGGGGTTCTGCTCCCGGTTGGCATTGCTTGCCTGGACTATCCCAGCGGTAAGGAAGGGGAGGAACTCGGGGTCCGGGTTAAGGAGCCTGACGGTGACCTCCCGGCTTCCGGTGGCGCTGATGGTGTCGATAAGGTTATAGTTGCGGAAGCCAGCCCTTCTGGCGGTTTCTAAGGAGAAGACCACATCCTGGACTGTCACGAGGCTCCCGTCATGGAAGCGGATCCCCTGGCGGAGGGTGAATATGTAGGATCGGCCGTTTTCTTCGATCCGGTAAGCTTCGGCCACGGCGGGAAGGAGTCTTCCCGTATGGTCCGGTTTAATCAATCCCTCAAAGACATTGAAGAGGATGCTCCGTCCGTCGGCGGTGTTGGTATTACTTAAGGGATCCAGGGTCTGGGGCTCTGAAGCAAAGCCGTAACGAAGCTGCCCGGACCGGTCACTGTTGGGAAAGGCATGTAAGTTGGCGGTGATCATCCCGGCCCCCAGGGCGATGAGGATGGTCATTAACAGGGTCTTGGAAACACGTTTACTCATACAAAAAGCTCCTTAAGGCAAGAGTCCCGGGATGCACGCAGCCCGGTCTGCCTGTAATGTACACATCTTATGTTAAAATTTCGTTAAAATGGGAAAGCCTCTTACTATAGAAGTATATCGAAGGAAGGCCGGGGGTACAATAGTTTGAGGGGCCTTTCATCCCCCCCTAGCCAAAACGCTCCTTAAGGCGGGAAAAAAAGGCCTCCGCCTCCTGGGGGCTTTCTTCTGCTTCCGGCTCCTCCGAGAGGATAAGGTGAGCAGGAATCTCCTGTAAGAAGGGGGAGGGGAGCCGCTCGGTGTCCCCATTCTGGCGGCGGCCTATGCGCCTTTGGCAGCTGCTGATATTGAGCTTATCCCTGGCCCGGGTAATGGCCACGTAAAAGAGCCGCCGCTCCTCCTCCAGGGAGCGAAGTTTTCCTTCTCCTTCCTCCCCCTCATCCTCGGCGTCCTCCATGCTCCTGTGATGGGGAATGATCCCCTCCTCTGCTCCGGCGATAAAGACCACCGGAAACTCAAGGCCCTTAGAGGCGTGGATGGTCATAAGGTTTACCTTTCCCCGGGGTTCCTTGGAGCGGTCCAGGTCTTCATCGCCGTCGCTCCGGGTAAGAAGGCTGATCCGGTTTAGGTAGGCATAGAGCCCCCGTTCTTCCAGGTTCCCCTCCCTTTCGATCTCATACTCCCAGTCCTGGATCATCTTAATCAGATACTCGATGTTGGCGTACTTCCACTTGGCTATCTTTTCATCCTTTGAGAACTCGCTGACCAGGTAGCTCCAGTAGTCGATCTTGTCCACCAGGGCCTTCACCTTTTTTGATAAGGGGCCCCCGCTAAAGAACTCATCCCTTGCTTCACTTATGAGATCTAGGAACTCCGGGACCCCCCAGGTCTGCTGGGCCTTCTCTCCATCGAAGAGGGATTTCTGGCTCCCCCTGGCCAGGTTCATCCGGTAGAGGGCATCGTAGAGGCTCGTGTGTTGGGCCTTGGCAAAGTCCGAGGCCCCCTGGATGCTGGCCTTTCCTATGCCCCGCCGGGGGGTATTGATGATCCGCAGAAGGTTCACATCGTCGTGGTGGTTGGCAATCACTCTTAAATAGGAAAGGATGTCCCGGATCTCCTTGCGATCAAAGAAGCTCATCCCCCCCGAGACCCGGTAGGGAATGTTTTCCGAAAGGAAGGCCTCTTCGATGACATCGAACTGGCCGTTGGTCCTGACCAGTACCCCAAAATCATCGTAGCTTAAGCTGTCCTGGTAGCGGAGCTTTTTAATGGTCCCGGCGATGTAGGCCGCCTCGTGGGCCTCGGTCTCCTGCTGGAGGACCATGATGGGTCTTCCCTCCCCCTTGTTGGAAAAGAGATTCTTTCCCTTCCTGTCCTGGTTATGGGAGATGAGGCCGTTGGCAGCTTCGAGGATGGTGCTGGTGGAACGGTAGTTCTGCTCCAGTTTTATTTCCAGGAGCCCCGGAAAATCCTTCTCATAGAGGAGGAGGTTCTCGTAGTTGGCCCCCCGCCAGGAGTAGATGCTCTGGTCGTCGTCCCCCACCACGCAGACATTGCTCTTTGTTCCCGGCTCAGCGAGGAGCCTGAGCAGCTGGTACTGAACAAAGCTGGTGTCCTGGAATTCATCCACCAGGATATAGCGGTACCGCTTTCGGTACCTGGCGAGGATCTCCGGATAGGTGTTGAGGATCTCTATGGGCAGGGTAAGAAGATCGTCAAAGTCCACCGCGTTATAGAGCCTCAGGTTCTGCTGGTACTGTTTATAGGCAACCTCATAGGTCGAGTCGGCGGTCCTGGCCCTGGAAGTACCATTCTGGGGGCGGCCCCATACAAAGCGTCCAATTTTAATATTGGAAAAGATCTGCTCCATCTTGTAGAGATCCATCTTCTCCCCATAGAGCCGGGTCTCCCTCAGGCTCTCTTTGATGAGCTCTATCCGGTCGGTGGAATCATAGATAGAAAAGTTTTTTCTGAACCCCAGAATTTCAATTTCGTCCCTAAGGAATTTTGCCCCAAAGGCGTGGAAGGTGCTCACTGTCAGGGCCTGGAGCTTCCGGCCGGTCAGCTCCCGGACCCGGCTTTCCATCTCCCGGGCCGCCTTATTGGTGAAGGTCAGGGCCAAAATGGCCGACTGGGGGATCCCCTTCTCGAGCATCCGCCCTATGCGGTGGGTGATGACCCTGGTCTTTCCTGAGCCCGCCCCGGCGATGATCAGCACCGCCCCCTCCAGGGTGTTTACTGCCAGATCCTGGGGCTCGTTGAGAGCTTCCCTCATGGGGAACCCTCCAGGTGGGCCGATAAGAGGCGCTCCAGGGCACGGGCGGAGCGGCCCCTATGGCTTAGATGGTTTTTTTCTTCCGCCGAAAGTTCCGCCACCGAACGGCCCAGTTCGGGGAGGTAGAAGATGGGGTCATAGCCAAAGCCCCCCCCTCCGGCTTCGGGGCGGATCTCCCCCGCCAGATACTCCTGGGCCGTAAAGAAGCGCTGGGGCCCGTAATAGAGGACCATGGTGCAGATAAAGCGGGCCCCCCTTTGGGGATTATCCCCCAGTTCCGAGAGGACCAGGGCGTTTCTTTGGGCGTCGCTCTTCTGGGGGTCCGGGGCTCCCTGGGGGCCGTTATAATAGGCCGAGTGGATCCCCGGCCGGCCATCCAGGGCTTGGACCCAGAGCCCCGAGTCATCGGAGATGATGGGGTCCCCGCTCTTGTACAGGGGGGGGCGTTTTTCTTCCAGAAGCTCCCAGAGGGCCCGGGCCTTGAGAAGGGCGTTTTCGAGGAAGCTATCCCCAGTCTCGTCGGGAGAAAATTCCAGGCCCCCGTCCCCGGGGGAATAGACTACCAGGCCCGGGATGAGGGGACTAAGGATGCTGATGAGTTCTTTTTTCTTGTGGCTGTTACCGCTGGCAAACCAGAGTATCCCCGCTCTTCCCATGGGTCCCTCCCGGGGCCTACTATAGCAGAAGGAGGGAGGGGAGGGGAAGGGATGGTTAGACCAGTCAGTCCAACCAGTCCAACCGGTTGGACCTATTGCTATAAAGTGAATTAGTACCTAAGCTAAATCAATATAACCAACATCCCCAAAAAAATAGCAATTAATATCAAATTTTCCCAATATCTCTGTATTACAGTATCTGCGTGGTGGCAGGGGAAAGGTATGTATGACTGGAACAGGATGCTTCACCTTATAGTGAACGAGATTGATGAACGAATTAAAGACCACGACGATGAGGCCTTAACGCTAAAATCTCTGGCCAAAAGGCTTGGCTACTCGGAATTCCATGCCACCCGAAGATTCAAAGATGTTTCAGGCATGCATTTAAGTGATTATATCCGCCTTAGAAAACTCGCCTTTGCCCTCATCGATGTAAGGGATACCCAGGATAGCTTGTTTGATATTGCAGTTAAATACGGCTTTGGAAGCCATGAAGCCTTTACCCGATCATTTAAGACGACCTATGGCATAACCCCAAAAAAATACCGGCAAAATCCCTTGCCGGTGGTTCTTCGTACCAAACTATCTATTTTTGATCGTTATTATTTAGGTTTAGAAGAAATTGGCATGGCTACATCAACCAGGGATGTAAAAACATATTTTATTACCCTGCCGGCCCATCTTTATTTACACATTAAAAATTATGAAAGCAAGGGCTATTGGGATTTTTGGAAAAAACAGGCAACTATTCCTGGCCAGAACTGGGATACCATCTGCGGCCTCTTGGACAGCATTAAAGGAAACCTTGACGGTCATGTTGATGTACTTTGTAACTATTCCGGCCAGGTCATGGCCCGTATGTATGAAGGAAATGGTGCCATAGCAGAAGGGTATGGCATAAGGCTGCCTCTGGATTACAAAGGTCCTATTCCCGAAAACATGCTTGTAGCAAGGATCCCCGAACATGATTATATTGTTTTTGAACACGGCCCCTTTGATTATGAACAAGAAAATGAAACGGTAGAAAAAAAATTAATAGACGCAGAGCTATCCTTTGATTATTCAAAAACCGGCTACAGCCATGATGCTTCCTCTGGCAGGGTAGGGTATTTTTACCATATTCCCGCCCTATTTAAAAAGAGATTAGAACCCGTTAGACGAAGGTAAGTAAAGGAGGTTTACTATGAAATATCCATCATGGGATATGATGTTAAGTAAAGGAAAAAATTCATTTATTGAAGAATTGGGCAGCAAGAAAAGAAGGGATAAAGAAATAGCTGAGCTTGTTACCGATACCATTCCTATCGAAGTAAAGGAAATAATGAAGTTATTTTCCCTTCAAAAAGAAGTAGAGGCCATAACCTTGGGGGGTTCACGAGTTAGGGGGAGGATAGACGAGAGCTCCGATTACGATCTGTATGTTTACTATAAAAAAGAACTAAGCCCCCAGGTCCGCCGAAATATCCTTGCATCTTTTTGCCGCCATGCAGAGATAGGAAATTCCTTTTGGGAAATCGAAGATAACGGTACTCTGCATAGTGGTATTAGCCTAGACATAATCTACCGGAATATAGATCAATGTGAGCAAAATATAGCCGAGGTTTGTGAAGGGGGAAAAAGTTTTAATGGCTATACCACCTGTTTATGGAACAATATAGTTACCAGTACCATTATCTATGATAAAAACCGAAAAATGTCCCGAATGAAACAGCGTTTTGCCATACCTTATCCGAAAAATTTAAAGGACAGCATCATAAAAAGAAATATGAATTTATTGACCAATTCTTTAGTTTCGTATGAAAAGCAAATTAAAATTTCTGTGGACAGACAGGATGTTTTATACACCCATAACAGAATGACCGCATTTTTAGAAAGCTATTTTGATATTCTTTTTGCGTTGAATGAAGTTAAAAACCCTGGCGGGAAGTTTGCCATGGAAGCATGCAGGGATAGCTGTTCTCTCCTGCCTCAAAACTTTGAAGAACATATTAATTCTTTATTTTATTCTTTAGGTAATGACCTGGCCGGCATAAAGGGCATCATAGAAAAGATGATACAGGAATTAAAGCAGCTGATGGCTCATTCCTTAGCAGCCTAATAGCAAGGAGCCCCGCTGGTCTTTACCCCTCTGGCCCGGGGGTGCTACCATGGGCCATGAAGATCCTCCCGGGGCTCATCCTTGCCAGTCTCTTTGCCCTTCCTGCCTGGTACTTCGGGGGCCTTATCCCCCTGGCGGGGGGGCCCATCCTGGCCCTCTTTGGGGGCATGGTCCTCTCTTTTTTCTTTCCTGCTTTGGTTCAGGGGGAAAGGGCAGCGGTCTTTGGCCCGGGCCTAAGGACCTGTTCTAAAAAAGTCCTCCAGATCGCCATAGTCCTCATCGGGTTTGGCATGAACCTTTCCTATATAAATGCCCTGGGGGCTCCGGTTCTTTTGGTCCTGGGCCTGAACGCCCTGGCGGTCTTCCTCTGCGCTCGGGCTGCGGGGGCTAAGTTGAAACCCCAAAAGAGGACCCTTATCGCCGTGGGAACCGCCATCTGCGGGGGTTCCGCCATAGCCGCCGCCGCTCCGGTGATCCGGGCCAGCGATGAGGATGTGGCCCAGGCCCTCTCGACGGTCTTTCTGTTCAACCTGGCGGCGGTCTTTGTCTTTCCCCTTTTGGGCCGGCTCCTCTCTCTGGGGGATCTGGCCTTTGGGGTCTGGGCCGGCCTGGGAATCAACGACACCTCTTCGGTGGTGGCTGCCGCATCTGCCTGGAGCAATGCCGCCGGGAACGACAGCGCCCTTTCTATGGCCATCCTCGTGAAGCTCATCCGGACCCTGATGATCCTCCCCGTGACCGCTGCCCTCGCCCTCTATCATTCCCGGGGGAGGAAGGGGGAAGGAGGTTCTTTTCGTTTTACAGCGGTCTTCCCCTGGTTCATCTTATTTTTTGGAGCCACTGTGACTATAAACACCCTGGAGTGGGTAGGGGAGCCCTACCGGACAGTCCTGGTCCAGGGCGGAAGGTTTTTTATTTGCATGGCCATGGCCGCCATAGGCCTTAACAGCCGGGTAAAGGAACTTTTAAAATCGGGCTTGGGGCCCCTGGCTCTGGGGGGTCTTTTGTGGTTCCTCATCGCCGGCCTTTCTTTAGCGGCCCTGAGGTATATAACTCTTTAAGAGGCCCCTTCTTCCTGGAAGAGGAGGCGGGTCTGTTTTACGTTCGGGAGGACCTCAAAGAAGACCTCCACCAGGCTGGGGTCGAATTTGGCGCCGCTCATCTTTTTTATTTCTTCCAGGACCTGCTCTTCTTCCCAGGGCTCCTTGTAGACCCGCCGGGACGAAAGGGCGTCATAGACATCGGCGATGGCCACGATGCGCCCCGCCAGGGAGATCTCTTCCCCCCGGCGGCCCTCGGGGTAGCCCGAGCCGTCCCAGTTCTCGTGGTGCCCCAGGGCTATGTCCCTGGAAAGGATGTCTATGGGGGACTGGGGATCGTCGAAGAGGCTGGCTCCATAGACCGTGTGCTGCTGCATCACCAGGAACTCGTTCGTGTCCAGCTTTCCGGGCTTCTTTAAGATCGCATCGGCGATGGCCACCTTTCCCACATCGTGGAGCATGGAGGCCATCCGGAGGTTATCCCTATAGACCCCCCGTTCCCGCTGATCGATGTTTTGCTTCTCCGCCCAGAGGTCATAGATGTCCACCGAAAATCCTGCCACCCGGTTTACATGGGTCCCCGTCTCTTTGGGGTCCCGCAGTTCCGACATGCGGATCATCCGGAGTATCGATGCCCTATCCATGTAGGCCCTCTGGAGGGCTATGGTGGCATAGGAGGCAAAGTGGGTGAGGATGATCTTATCCTCCTCCGGAAAGGGAACTATGTTTCCCTGGGAATCAATTTTGTTGATAAGCTGGATGACCCCCAAAAGCCGCTGGTCATCGGTGATGAGGGGGAAGGTGAAGGAAGAGACCGAACGATAGCCCGTCATCTGGTCAAAGGTAGGATCAAAGGAGTAGGGGGCCGCGGGGGAGATCTCGTACATATCCGGCACATGTACCACCTGCCGGGTCAGGGCACTGTAGCCGGATATGGAGTTCCCGTTTATGGGGAGGGAGAAGACCTCGTACATCATCTTTTGGCCCGGCGGCAGGGTTTTCTGGATCCTGTCGTTCTGGGCATACTTGATGGCCAGGGTCTCGCTCTGGAGGCCCCCCTCACTGCTTAGCTGTTTTACATAGATGGAACCCGCATCAGCCTTCACCACCCGGCGGGCCTCTTCCAGGATCCCCTCTAAAAGGAGATCCAGATCGTGGATCTGGTGAAGCTCCGAATCATTTTCAAGGATAGATTGAATATCCTGGGCCCCTTCTGACATGCTACCTCTTATAACTCTCCAGGAGTTCTACAATACACTTGAGATCTTCTGTGGCATCCATGTAAGCATACTCTCCGCTGGCGTCGCCGTAAAGGCCCCGCTGTACCAGCTCCATCCCCGCCGCCTCAAAGGCCGCCACCGCCTTGTCCATCCCCTGGGTCCTAAAGGCAATGTGGTGTATCCCCTCACCCTTCTGGTCCAAAAATTCCTGCCAGGTGCTGGGTGCCCCATTGGGCTGGATCAGCTCCACTTGCAAGTGGGGCCCTCCGCTGAAAAAAGCCATAAGGCAGGTGGCATCTGGGGCCTCTTCCCCCCGAAACCTGGTCTTGGTGACACTATACTCCCCGGCACTAATGGTAGGGGGAACCGGGACCCCCAAAAAAGCGGCCCATTTTTCCTTGGACCTTTCTATGTCCCTGACGATGATCCCCACCTGGGTGATTACATTCTCTTCTACAATACCCGCCATGTGTTGCTCCTTAACGATATGGTATCACAGAAAATTTATTTTGGGGGTAAAGATGTGTATTGAGGCGGGATCTTGCTCACCCGCAGTACTTCTCCAAGGTCCTCTTCACTGCCCCAGGGCCGGCGACCAGTTCTTCGAAGTAGGCTTCGGCTTTTTCGCCCAGGCCGGCCTGGTAGAGGTCTACGGCGAAGATCCGGGCGTCGGAGAAGATGGGGCGCAGCTGGGGGAAGGGTCCCTTCTGGCCCAGGCCTATGTCTTTAATATGGGGATAGAGTTCGGCGTAGAGGGGGTCGGCACTTACCTGGAAGGGATTCCCCTGATCATCCAGGCCCATAAGATAGCGGACCCAGCCGGCCAGGACCAGGGGGATCATGTTTAGGTCTTCGATGCGGAGGGTTTCGCTGGCCAGGTAGGCCTTGATGGTCTCGCCAAAGCGGACGGTGATCTTCTGGCTAAGGTCTACGGCGATGCGCTGGGGGGTGTCGGGCAGGAAGGGGTTGGGGAGCCTCACCTGGATGGCGGTGCGGATGAACTCCTGGGGATCTATGATCCCCGGATGCTCCACCACTGGCATCCCCTCCTTATATCCTATGGTTTCGATCAGTTTAACCAGGAGGGGATTACGCATCTCTTCGCTGATCAGGGTATAGCCCAAAAGGCAGCCGAAGATAGCCAGGGTTGAATGGAGGGGGTTAAGGCAGCTTTGGACCTTCATCCTCTCGGCCCGGTTGACCGTATCCCGGTCGGTAAAAAAGACCCCTTCCCCCTCCAGTGGGGGACGGCCATTGGGGAAGTCATCTTCGATGACCAGGTACTGGGTTTCTTCGGCATTAACAAAGGGAGCCGAGACCGTGTCTTTCCGGTAGATCTCGGTGTCCCTAAAGCCCAGGTCTTCGAGGATTTTTTGCACGCTGGGGTCCGGGGAGGGGACTATCATGTCTATCATGGTCCAGGGGAAGCTTATCTTCGATGTATCTTCCATATATTCGATAAAACCCCGGTCCCGGGAGATGAGGCTGGCGGCCTTGCGGACCACCGCAGAAAGCTTGGCCCCATTGTGGGCGCAGTTATCCATGCTCACCAGGGCCAGAGGATGAGCCCCGGCTTTGTAGCGTTCCAAGAGGAGCAAAGTAAGATCGCTCAGGTAGTGGCCCCTCTGTCCCAGAGCCTTGTCTTCTATGTTATAGGCCTTTTCGGTGATACTGAAGCTGGCCATCTGCAGCGAAGGGGAACGGAAGATCCGGGCCAGTTCCTCAAAGTCTTCGGTATTCCCCATCCATAAAGAGTCAGCCACGCTGGCTATGACCTTTTTTTCTATGGTGCCGTCATTTTTTAAGGTGACCCCCAGGGTGAGGTTATCGCAGGGCTTAAAAACCCGGTCCAGGATCTCCCCGTTCCGCCCCGCCACCATGATGATGCCGGTTTTCACCAGCCCCTTATCAAGGAGGGTTTGCTGGAGGGCCGCGCCGAAGATCCGAAAAATGTTCCCCGAACCAAAGTGGACCCATCCGGGCTCGGCCCTGGTGGCGGCTATCATGGCTTCCCGGTCAAACTGGGGAAGTTTTATCCCCGCCTGGGCCCACTGGGCCTTATGGGCTAGTTCCTGGTTTCTAAGCTTCATACATTCATTTTAGCAGGGAAGGGGAGCTTTGTCCCCGGCCCTTCCCTTGTTCCATCCCATAAAGCGTAGTATGATTTTTGTAAGCATAAGGAGGAGCGGCATGGCCAAGGTAAAACTGGGGATCATAGGGCTGGGCAACATGGGGACCTCCCATGTAAAGGCCCTCCATCAGGGTCTGGTGCCCGACATGGAGCTGAGCGTCGTATCGGACCGGCTGGAGGGCCGGCAGAAGTGGGTCAAGGAGCTCATGGGCGGGGACTTTCCGGTCTTTAGCGAGGGGACCGACCTGATCCAAAGCGGGGCCTGTGATGCGGTCCTGGTGGCCACCCCCCACTACGATCATCCCCCCCTCTCCATCGCAGCCTTTAAAGCGGGGCTCCACGTGATGTGCGAAAAACCCGCCGGGGTCTACACCAAGCAGGTAAAAGAGATGAACAAGGCCGCCGCCGATTCGGGCCTGGTCTTTGGGATGATGTTTAATCAGCGGACCAACAGCTACTTCCAGAAGATGAGGGAGCTGGTCCAGGGGGGATCCCTGGGGGCCATTAAGCGGGTAAGCTGGATCATCACCAACTGGTATAGGCCCCAGGTCTACTACGATTCGGGGGACTGGCGGGCCACCTGGGACGGCGAGGGGGGCGGGGTGCTCCTGAATCAATGCCCCCACAACCTGGACCTCCTCCAGTGGATCTGCGGGATGCCCAACAAGGTCCGGGCCTTCTGCCATAACGGCAAGTGGCACGATATTGAAGTTGAAGACGATGTGACCGCCTATCTGGAGTACCCCAACGGGGCCACCGGGACCTTTATCACCTCCACCGCCGATGCCCCTGGGACCAACCGCTTTGAGGTGACCCTAGAATGGGGAAAGATCATCAACGAAGACACCACCAAACTGACCCTCCACAAGCTGGAGATGAACGAGCGGGAATTTACCAAGATAGCCAAGGGGGGCTTCGATGCCCCCAAGGTGACGGTGGAGGAGATAACCACCGACGGCTCCAACGAACAGCACGTGGGGGTCCTCAAGGCCTTTGCGGGCCGGATCCTCCATGGGAGTCCCCTGGTGGCCGAGGGGGCCGAGGGGATTAACGGCCTTACCCTTTCCAACGCCATGCACCTCTCCAGCTGGACCGATTCTACGGTGAGCATCCCCTTTGACGAGGATCTCTTTTTATCAGAACTGACCAAGCGCCGTTCCCTTTCCCCCAAGAAGGCGGGGACCGGGGCAGTCTTTGAGTCCGGCCGGCTGCCTAATAAGGCCTAAGGTAAGGAGGAAGATCATGAAACTAGCATTTAGTACCCTGGGTTGCCACGATTTTACCCTGGACCAGATTATTGCCTCCGCTCAAAAATACGGCTATGGGGGCCTGGAACTGCGCCATGTGGCCGGGACGGTCCGGCTCTGGGAGCTGCCGGAATTTTCTTCCCCCGCCGCTTTGGAGGCGACCAAAAAAAAGCTGGACGATGCGGGCCTGACTGTCTGCGGCATAGGAGCCTCGGGTTCCTTTGCGAGCTCCGGGCTTCCCCACCGCCGGGCCCTCATGGATGACCTAAAACGCTGGGCCGAGGTTGCCCAGGGTCTTAATTGTCCTTATCTGCGGGTCTTTGGGGGCCCGGTGCCCCAGGGGATGAGCCTCCCGGCGGCCCGGCACTCCAGCGCCGAGGGCCTTAGCGAGGCAGTCCCGGTGATGGCCAAATACGGGGTAACCCTCCTTTTAGAAACCCACGACTCCTTTTCCATGGCCCGGGATCTCCTCCCTCTCCTTAGAATGGTCCAGGGGCCCGTGGGCATAGTCTGGGACATCCTCCACCCCATCCGTTTTGGAGAGACCCTGGAAGACACCTGGGCCAGCCTGGCTCCCTTTATAAAGCATGTACATCTAAAAGATTCCCGGATTTATAATGATCGAGGTTTTGACTATATCATCCCCGGCCAGGGGATCCTGCCCCTGCCCCAGATGATCCGTACCCTCCAGAGGAGCGGCTACCAGGGCTGGTACAGCTTTGAGTGGGAGCGGGGCTGGCACCCGGAGATTCCCCACAGCGATGTGGCCTTCCCGGCCTACATAGAGTACATGAAGCCATTTGCCGCTCAGCAGGGGTAATGAAATCTAGCTTTTTCCTCGAGATGCTGAACAAACGCTTCAGCCCCGATACGGTATTGGATCTCACCGATGGAAAGAAGGTCCTTATCATGAGTGACTTCCACATGGGTTCGGGCCGGCGGGACGACTTTAAACGGAACGGCGAAATGGTCACCCGGATCCTCGAGGATTTTTATTACCGTCAGGGCTGGAACATCATTCTTAACGGTGATATTGAAGAACTCGCTACCTGTTCATACCGGGACATAAAACAAAAATGGCCCGCCACCTATAGGGTTTTTGATCAATTTTCTGCTGGAGACAGACTGTATAAGACCCTGGGGAACCATGACGAGGGCCTTCCCTTCGTTAAGGATTATCCCTATCCCCTTTACAACGTGATCCGATTGGAAACTTCTCATACACCTATTTATGTGTTCCATGGGCATCAGTCATCCAGGGTATATACGGATTTTAATTATGTCGTCAGGCTTGCTCTGCGTTATTTGTTTAAACCCCTAGGGATTTTAAACATCAGATCTGCCCGTAACCCAAGGCGGCGTTTTCATGTGGAAAAACAGGCCTATAAATTTTCCACCGATAAAGATTGCATTTCCGTCATAGCTCATACTCACCGCCCCCTTTTCGAATCCCTGGGGCGTTTTGAGTATATTAAATTCGAAATTGAAAGGCTCTGCAGGGATTATCCTGCCTCCCAGGGGGAGGCCCGGGTAAAAATTGAAAAAGAAGTCAAAGCCCTGAGGGGGGAGTTAAAGAAACTTAAACGATCAGAACGGCGCTCCAGCCTTAGGGCAAGCCTTTATGGAGATGAACTCCCTGTGCCCTGCCTTTTTAATTCTGGTTCCGTTATTGGAAAAAAGGGCATTTATGCCATAGAGGTAGATAACGAACATATATCTTTAATCTACTGGTTTGCCGAAGGCCGGGGAAAAAAGTTTGTTAGACGGGGTGATTACACCATAGAAGACCATAACGGCTACTTCCGCTCGGTCCTAAACCAAAACCGCCTGGATTACATCAAGGCAAAGATAGAGTTGTTTAGTAATAAAAAGGATAATTGATATGTGTATGAGAGCCGCCCGCCTACTAGAGGTGCAAAGAGCATATTTAACTCCCCCTCCCAACTAACCGAAAATTTGACAAAGATCCGGCAATATGCTATGATGTTTATACTTTGGGAGGCTTATTATGGGCAGGATTGTGGTCTTGCTTTTTCTCATCTTAATTTTAGCCGGAGGGGGCATCCTCTGGTTCGACTACCTCAACGTTATCGATGCCAAGCACGTCATAGGGCCCGTGGCCAATGTCCTTAGGGGGGTTCCCTTCCTGGGGCAGTACATGCCTGCTGCCGAGGCCCGGTCCCCGGATCTCATCATTGATGAAACCTTTTTCAACCTCGATGCAGAACGCCTGGCGGTGCGCCTGGAGGCCCTGGAGTTCCGGAATCTGGAGCTGGACCGGCAGGAACAGGACCTGCAGTTGGCCCGGGGTCAGATAGAACAGATGGCCCAGGAGCTGGAGGAGCGCCAAAGAGCTTTAGATGAACGGGAGAATTCCTTCAATGCCATGCTCACAGATGCCGAAATTAGAGATAGGACCGTCGAACGGAACAGCATCAATCTGACCAACATGCCCCCAGAGCGAGCGGTGGGTATCTTGGCAGCCATGGATGACCAGGACGTGATCGACGTGTTTCGGAAAACCGATGAGCTAGCAGAAGCGGCGGGAAACGCTTCCATCGTTCCTTACTGGATGTCCCTCATGGACCCCCTAAGGGCGGCGGACATAAGCCGCAAGATGGTCGGAAGGCCCTCTTCTTTGTAACATAGCCTGACTCTCGGTGTTCCGAATTATTTTTTACAATAATGAGGAGGCCGGGATTGGTTCATTTATCAAATCCCCCGTCGGTAACTCTTCCAGAAAGTGCCTATCTCCAGAAAGAGGCCAGTCTTAGCCAGACCGATGCCCCGGGAGAAGAGCTTTCTTCGGGAGAGGAGCTGCGGCAAAAACGCAAACCCGGCATGTTCGCAGAACTACTCGAGGGTATCCGGGCCCGGGGAGACCCCCCGGATATCGAAGGGATAGGAAAGCTGCCTGCCGAAGGTACCGAATTACTCGTATCTATTAATGAAGAAGGGGATCCCGAGGGCCTGTCGAGGCTGATCCAGGGCTTTCTTTCACAGAATGGGGAGACCCTGGAAGTCATGGCCTCCCTGGCTGAGGAGCCCGCTGCTCCCCTAGCGGCTGATCTGGGCCTGGTGGTCCAGAACCCGGAACTTCCCCTGGAGCTTATTTCCACAGAAGCCGAAGAGCTGCCTCAATCAGCCCCAGGGCTGTCCAAGGAAGCTCTTCCTGTCAGGGCAGCTCCCCTGCCGGAACCAGAAGTTCAGGTTCCCATGGAGAGGCTCGATCAGGCTGAAGTCCCGGTCCCCCCGCAAAGGGCCGAGGGACCAAGCCCTGCAGAATCACGCCAGGATCTGGCGGCCCAGAGGTTTATCCCCGAAAAGGAGGCCCCGGCGGCCCGGGATTTTCTGGGAAACCAAAGGGATGACCTGCCTAAGGAAGAGGCCCGGGACCCGGGGAGATTACAGGAACTGCGAAGGTCCAAGGGCCGCCCCAGTATAGAAGTCCGGGATCTTAGGACCGCCTTCGAGGGAGGGGAACTGCGGGAAGCAAGCCCGGGGCAGACCGCCCTTGCATCCAGGGCCCCCCAGGCAGAAACGGAGATCCTGGTAGATCTGCGGCTTAGCCAGGCCAGGGCAGATAGTTCGGCCCAGCTAGGCAGGGACAGCAGCTACAGCCAGCGCTTCGAAGATGCCCTGGCCAGGGAACTCCGGGGGAACCTCAGCAACGACATAGTCCGGGATGCCCTGGTGGTAGTACGCAACGGAGGGGAGGGCAGCATACGCCTTAACCTGCGGCCTGCCTCCCTGGGGGATGTAAAGATACGCCTCGAATTGGTCGAAAACAAGATCACGGGGTTTATCATGCTGGAAAGCAGCGAGGCCCTGCGGGCATTCGAGCGGGAGCTTCCCGTGTTGGAAAGGGCCTTTAGGGATTCAGGCTTCAGCGAGACCAGCCTGGAACTCTTCCTGTCCCAGGATGGGTGGAACCCTGGCCAAGAGAGGGAGCAGCATGAGGACATGCTGAGGTTCCTTCAGGCCCAGGCGGCCTTCCGCTACGATGCTGACAGTTATGATTCTGCAGAGGCTTCTGCCCTGATCCAGGACGGAAGGCCCTCGGCCCTTATACCGGGGTATACCCCGGTCAACCTGCTTGTATAGGAGCATAGGATGGCTTTAGAAGCGATTATGAGTTCCCAGGAACGGGCCGCTGCCCAGGCTGCGGTAGATAACGCGAACAGGATGTTGGCCCAGGAGCTGGGTCAAAGGACCGTTTCGCCTAACCAATCCATGGGAAAAGATGATTTCCTTAGGATCCTGATTACCCAGTTACGGCATCAGGACCCCACTGCTCCCATGCAGGATACGGAATTTATTGCCCAGATGGCTCAATTTTCGAGCCTGGAACAGATGAGCAACATGGCCGCCGACTTTGCCCGGATGGCCCAGATGCTCCAACAGAGCGATGCCGCCAGCGTCCTCGGTAAGGGAGTGGAGCTTAACCTGGGTGATGACCAGGTAATCCAGGGGGTGGTTCAGGCCGTCACCCGGGATGAGATGCCCCAGATCCTCGTAAACGGCGTGTATTTTAACTGGGACATGGTTACCAGGATCTTTGATCCCCGGGACTAGGACCAACGACAGAAACATTAAGGAGACCAGCATACTATGATGCGAAGCTTATTTTCTGGAGTTTCAGGACTTCAGAATCATCAGACCAGAATGGACGTAATTGGTAACAACATTGCCAACGTCAATACCACGGGCTTTAAAGGCAACCGGGTGAACTTTCAAGATATCTTTTACCAGCAACTTCAGGGCGCAGCCCGGCCCACCGAAACCTTGGGGGGCGTAAACCCCCGGGAAGTGGGTCTTGGGATGACCGTGGCGGCCATCGATACGGTCCATACCCAGGGGGCCTTCCAGTCCACCGGTATAGGGACCGACCTGGCCATCCAGGGCATGGGCTTCTTCATCCTCGATGACCGGGGAACCCAGCTCTATACCCGGGCAGGGGCCTTTTCTCTGGACCGGGACGGAACCCTGGTAAACCCCGCCAACGGGATGAAGGTCCAGGGCTGGATGGCCCAGGAAATAGGGGGCCGGCAGTACCTGGATACCTCCCGGAGCATAGAGGATCTGATCATCCCCGTGGGGGCCAAGGACGAAGCCCGGGCCACCAGCATGGTATATTTCGCCAGTAACCTGGACAAGCGGATTCCGGAGCTCCCCGATGGAGCGACCCCCGAAGAAATCGCCATGGGTGCCTGGTCTACTTCTATCAATATTTATGATTCCTTCGGGGACATCCATGTCCTGGAAGTGGAATTTACCCGGGTGCCGGGGGTGAACAATAGCTGGCAGGGCCAGGTCTATGTGAACCGGAACGCCGATATCCCCACCAATGCCTCGGCGGGGTTAGGGGAACTTCCTCCAGAAGCTGGAGGAGCCTCCATCTTTACGGTGAACTTTAACAACCAGGGGACCCTCTTAAGCGCTGTGGATGCGGTGGGCAACGAATCGACCGCCGGCCAGGTGATAATGAACGTGGCCTTCGATGTTCAGAGCGCCACCCCCGGGGACGACGGTGAAATGGTCCGCCAGGTCTTCCAGCTCAACATGGGGCAGGTAGGGGGCTTGGTGAATTCCATGACCCAGTACGCCGAGCGGAGTTCCATGAAGATCTTCGAGCAGAACGGCAACTCCATGGGCTACATGGAGAACTTCCGGATAGACGGCTCAGGGACCATCACCGGGATCTTTGACAACGGGACCACCCGGATCCTGGGGCAGGTAGCCCTGGCGAGCTTCGCCAACCAGGGGGGCTTGGAAAAGGCGGGGGACAATACCTTCCGAAGAACCAATAACTCGGGGAATGCCATGATTGATGCCTCGGGAGTAGCCGGCAAGGGAAGAATCATCGCCGGGGCTCTGGAAATGTCCAACATTGACATGGCCGATCAGTTTACCGACATGATCATCACCCAGAGGGGTTTCCAGGCCAGTTCCAGGACCATTCAGACGGCAGATCAGCTTTTACAAGAGCTGCTCACCCTGAAACGGTAGTATAATAGAACATGGGGGATTGAGTGATTAAGGTAACCCGCTTAAACGGCATGGAGTATTTTATCAACCCCCATCAGATTGAGTCCATGCAGTTCCTTCCGGATACTACCCTGTTCATGCTTTCGGGCAAGCACCTGGTAATTAAGGAAGGAACTGATGAGATTCTTTCGCGGATTATTGAGTATCGAAAGAGAATCGGTGGATTCAAAAACGAGGAATAGGAGTATAGCATGGCTGATAGTGATGATCTGGACCTTGATGGAGGTGATTCTCCAGGGGTAGATTCGCCAAAACGTTCTTCCGGGGGCCTGGGGGCCCTTTTGCCGAATCTCTTGAAATTTGTGGCCATAGGGCTTGGGGCCCTCATTTTTATAGTCACCGTCTCGGTAATTACCTATAACATATTAAACCGGGGGGGCCGTTCCCAGACCACTATTCCCGTGAGCTCCCCCTTCGTGGGGACCCGGCCTACCTTTTCGTTCTTTACCCTCATAGGTTCGGTCAGGACCTCCACCCGGGACCCCATTCCCCATTCGGTGGTGGTGGACATGATCATAGGCTACGATGAGAACGATAATGCCTCGGCCATAGAATTAACCAGCCGCCTCTACGAGCTGCAGGATTTTGTCCGGGCCTATTTTAAGACCAAGACCGCTGCGGATCTCCGGCCCGAAAACGAAGCCCGGCTTAAGCAGGAGATCCTGGAACAGCTAAACACCAGGATGCTCAACACCGCCCGGGCCCGGATCATCCTCTTTAGGCAGCTCGATGTAATGCAGATGCAATAAAAGGGGATACAGCAGATTGTCAAAGAACCGGGACTGTAGTATGATCAAACAAAGGTGGAGGGAATGACCGAAGTACTGTCACAAGAAGAAATTGATCAGCTGCTCACAGCCATTAGTGCCGGTGAATCGGAACCCGGGGACCTGCGGCCCGCCGCAGATACCCGCAAGATAAAAATATACGATTTTAAACGGCCCGATAAATTCTCAAAAGAACAGATCCGCACCATTTCGATGATGCACGAGACCTTTGCCCGGCTTACCACCACCAGCCTTTCGGCTCAGCTGCGCTCCATGGTTCATGTCCATGTGGCCTCGGTGGACCAGCTTACCTACGAAGAATTTATCCGTTCCATCCCCACCCCCACGACCCTGGCGATCATCAACATGGACCCCCTTAAGGGGAATGCCATTTTGGAAGTAGATCCGGCTATCACCTTTTCCATCATAGACCGCCTCTTTGGGGGCACCGGTGAGGGGACCAAGTCCCAGCACGAACTGACCGATATCGAATCTTCGGTCATGGAAGGGATCATAGTCCGCATCCTGGGCAATATGAGGGAGGCCTGGACCCAGGTCATAGACCTTAGGCCCCGGCTGGGACAGATAGACACGAACCCCCAGTTCGCCCAGATCGTCCCCCCCACCGACATGGTGGTCCTGGTAACCCTGGAAACCCGCATTGGGGATGTGGAGGGGATGATCAACTTCTGCGTTCCCTACTTAACGATAGAACCCATCATTGGAAAGCTCTCTACCCAGTTCTGGTTCTCTACGGTACACCGGGGAACCACCACCGAGAATCTGACGGTCCTCAAGGAACGGCTTAACACCGTCGACGTGGACGTGGTGGCAGAAATCGGCAAGATAAATATTCCTGTCCGGGAAGTCCTCTCCCTCCATGTGGGGGATGTGGTGCGGCTCTATAACACCAAGGTGGGGGACCCCTTTTCGCTTAACGTAGGGAACATGAGAAAGTTCCTCTGCCGGCCGGGGATCATCGGAAAGAAGATGGCCGTCCAGGTAACCAAGAAGCTGGCAGAGATAGAACAGGAAGAATTCGACGAATTCGGCATGGAAGAAGATGCTCTCTAGGAGAGGATCTTAAAGTCAAACCTAAAATAATTCGATAATAAAGAGAGGCCATAAGGCACTTTAATGAAGAGGTTAATACATGAGTGATGGTGCGCTTTCTCAAGACGAAATAGATGCATTGTTGGCAGGGGTAGATACGGCAGGATCGGGGCCCAGCCCCGCGGGAGGATCAGCTTCTTCCCCCTCGCCGGATGTTATCAAGGCTTTCCAGGAATTTCTCGCCGCAAACACGGGGGCCGAATCTTCGAACCTCTCCATGATGACCGGAGCTACCCTTACCCTGGGGGACCCGGAGCTTAGCTTCACCTCCAGGGACGAACTTTTGGAACAGCTCCCCGAAACGGTAACGGTGGTCAGGGCGGACTTTAACTCCGGGTTCCCCGGTGAGCATCTGTTTGTCCTCCCCGAAGATGCGGCCAAGAGCATCGCCAGTTTAATGAATAAAGAAGAAGACATTGAGATGGACGAGATGGCCATGTCGGTAATCGGTGAAGCTATATCCCAGCTGGTGGGAACCCAGATTACCGACCTGACCAAGAAGACCAACAATAAATCGATTGCCGCCATGGCCCCCGAGGCGGTGAATGTCCGCAAGGCCACAGCGGCCCTGCCGGGGGGTGAATTCTTAAGCGCCCTCTTTACCCTGGATATGGGGGACGGCACCAGCCACCAGATGTGGGAGATCTACGGCGGCGGGGTAGCCCAGGACATAGGGCGGGCCCTCAACGCTCCCGTTCCTGCTGCCATGCCCGCCATGGCCATGAGCGGCGCAACTCCAGGGGGCATGCAGGGCATGTCCATGAACGCAATGCAAAGCATGGGAGGTGGTGGTATGTCATCCATGGGCAACCCGACTAATGTTCAATCTGTACAGTTTCCGAATTTAATGCCCCATACCACCCCCCAGGAAGCGGGTAATATCAACCTCATCATGGATGTCTACATGGAGATGACCGTTGAGCTGGGCCGGACCCGGAAGCTCATCAAGGAAATCCTGGGCATGGGTGAGGGGACCATCATAGAGTTGGACAAACTCGCCGGGGAGCCCGTAGATATCCTGGTAAACCATAAGCTCATCGCCAAGGGGGAGGTAGTAGTCATCGACGAGAATTTCGGCGTCAGGGTGACCGAGATAGTTTCTCCCATGGAACGGATGAACGACCTGGGCTAGGGGGCGAAAAAAAAATAATTTTTTTCCGCTTTAGTACTAGCATTTTTATCTCCAATGTATTAGAATAATCGTTAGTATTAGTAATTTTAGTCAGTTTTAACTTGGGAGGGGAAAAACTGAAACTACCTCGGCCCCCTGTGGGCACCTTTCTTAGATCCCTATTGATCCTCTGCGGGCTTTTTATCCTTACGCCCTATCTTTCTGCCCAGGATGCAGATCCGCCGGTCATCGACGAATCGGCCATAATTCTGGGGGAAACACCCCTCAGCAGCCCCGGGGAAGAGGTTTCTTCCCTCATGGTGGTTTTTCGCATGGTCCTGGTCCTGGCCCTGGCGGCCCTGGCCATCTACGGAGTGGTGTTTTTTATCAAGCGCCTCGCCCGGCCCCAGGAGATCAAGGACCCCCACCTCAAAATTCTCGCCAGGATCCCCCTTACCAACGACAGCTATGCGGCGGTCCTCTCGGTGGGGGCCAAGGCCTGGCTCGTGGGGGGCGCTGCCGGGGGGATCAACCTCATCGCCGAGATAGATGACCCCGAATCCCTGGAAACCATGCTTTTGGATGATGCCCGCCGGACCGCCGAGGCCGAAACCAGGAGATTCCCCGATTTCCGGTCCCTCCTTTCTAAACGGGGGCTTCCCCCAGATACTGCCAATCAGGCCTCAGAGCTCCCCCCAGATGATGAGCGGAGCATCCAATTGCGCCGGCAGCTGGATAGGCTAAGGGGGCTCCCATGATCCGGCGGCTCATCATACTGGGGGCCCTCCTACTCTGCCTGGGGCCCGGCCTGGCTTTCGCCCAGGAGTTCCTGCCCCTCCCCGGCCAGCCCTTTACGGACCTGGAGGGCACCATGGGCATCCCCGAGGCCCTGCCCAATACGGGGATTCCTTTCATAGACCTTTCTATCCGCAACCCCGAAGACGGGGCAGAGGTGGCCTTTTCACTGCAGCTCCTCCTCCTTCTGACCCTGCTCTCCCTGGCCCCCAGCATTCTTATCCTTATGACCAGCTTTCTGAGGATTGCCATAGTTCTGGACTTTATTAAACGGGCCCTCTCGCTGCAGCAGGTGCCGCCGAACCAGGTACTCATGGGCATAGCCCTCTTTATGACCATCTTTATCATGTGGCCCACCTTTACCAGCATCTACGAAAACTCCTTTCAGCCCCTGGCGGCGGGGGAGATAAGCGTCGAAGGGGCCTTTAGGGAGGCCGAAGGCCCCTTGAGGATCTTCATGTACAGCCAGATGCAGGGGAACCCCGGGAATATCCGGCTTTTTATGGCCATGCGGGGCCTGGATGCCCCGAACACCCTGGCGGATGTACCCAGCTATGTCCTTATCCCCGCTTTTATCCTCAGCGAGCTAACCATAGCCTTTAAGATAGGGATCCTTCTTTTTATTCCCTTTATTGTCATCGACATGGTGGTGGCCAGTGCCCTCATGTCCATGGGGATGATCATGCTGCCCCCGGTTATGATCTCCATGCCCTTTAAGCTCATCCTGTTTATTTTGGTAGACGGCTGGGGGCTCTTAACGAATCAGCTGATTCGTTCATTCTTGTGAGGACGGTAAGGAACAGTTATGAGTGTCGGAGACGTTACATCGATAATCCGCGGAGGGGTCTTACAAGTCCTCATGATCGCCGCCCCCCTCTTGCTATCGGCCCTTATCGTGGGGCTCGTGGTGGCCATCCTGCAGGCCACCACCTCCATACAGGAGCAGACCCTGACCTTCGTTCCCAAGGTCTTCACCATCCTGTTAATGCTTGCCCTGCTGGGGGGCTGGATGCTCACCTCCCTGCAGGATTACACGATTAATTTATTTATGAGGATTCCTGATATGGCCCGTTAGGGCCCTAGAGGATGATAAGGAGCCAGGTACTTTGATAGAAAACCAGATGATTAACGACATTCTATCCTACGCCCCCATTTTTCTCCTTATCTCCGTCAGGGCCTTTGCAATGATGCAGACCGCCCCCCTTCTTAACTCCGAAACTATCCCCCAGATAGTAAGGCTGGCCCTTTCGGGCTTTGCCGCCTATGCGGCCTTTAGCGTTGCCCTCATCCGGGAATGGGTTATACCCCCCTTCGGTCTGGAGTTTGTGTTTATAGTCATAGGAGAGGGCCTCATAGGGATCATCATAGGCTTTTTCATGGCCATAGTCTTTGCGGCCTTTTCTACCGCCGGCCAGTTCTTTTCGCTCCAGATGGGCTTTGGGGCTTCGGAAACCTTTGACCCCCTCTCGCAGATCGAAAACCCCCTCTTGGGCCAGTACCTTAATATCGTAGGGATGCTGATCTTCGTTACCATAGACGGCTTTAGGGAGCTCTTCCTGGGGGGTTTTCTCCGGTCCCTCCAGACCATCAATGTCTTTAGCCTTATCCATGGGAGAGAAACCATAGTGTCCATGATGATGATGGGCCTCTCCCGGCTCTTCTTTGATGCCATTATTATCAGCCTTCCCATCCTGGGGACCCTCTTTCTTACCTCCCTTTCGACGGGGCTTATTTCCAAGGCGGCCCCCCAGATAAATATTTTGTCCGAGGGCTTCCCCATTTCCATTACCGTGGCCTTTTTAATCATCTATACGGCCATGCCTTTTATGACCGAGATGTTCAGCCGGGTCATCATTTCCGGCTTTGAGGGCCTGCGGACCCTCTATATAGAGATAGGTCAAAGGGTCTCCCTGGGCAGTCCCGGGGGCCTTTTGGGGGTCTTCGTATGATGGCCCGGGAATACCGCTTAACCGAGGGAAGGGAACTCCAAAAGGCCCTCCTGGTCATGGACCTCCAGTGGTTTGCCGCCGAAGACGAAGGCCGCACCCACGAACCCACGGAAGTTACCTACCGCAAGGCCAGGGAAGAGGGGAGGGTCTCCAAGAGCCAGGAACTCATCGCCGCCCTGGGGCTCCTCTTGCCGGCCATCGTGCTCATTTTCCTGGCCCCCCTGATGCTCAGGACCTGTGCCGAGATGCTTAGGTTCTTCCTCTCCCGGGTCACCGAGCTGGACCCTCTTACAGACCGGCTGACGGCCCTCTACTTTTTTAACTATTACGTACGCCTGGCCCTGCCCATCCTTATCGTGGCCATTGCGGCGGGGCTCTTTTCCAACATTGTACAGGTGGGCTTTATGTTTACCACCAAGCCCCTGGAGCCGGATTTTACCAAGGTCCTGCCCCGCTTTGGCCGTTACTTCCAGCGGACCATGTTTTCCATGGAGGCCATGTTTAACTTTTCCAAGTCCATTTTTAAGATGATCCTCATCGGGGTGGTGGCCTTTTTTACGATCAGATCCCGGTTCCACGAGCTGGTTAACCTCCAGACCGCCGGCCTCTGGGAGGGGATCACCCTTATTGCCACCCTGGCGGCCCAGCTGCTGGTGACTGTGGCGGTCCTGCTCTTGGTCCTCTCGGTGCCCGACATCTTCTTCCAGCGCTGGCAGTTCAGGCAGTCCCTCAAGATGACCCGGGAAGCGGCCAAGGAAGAAATTAAACAGGATGAAGGGGATATTGAGATGCGCCGCCGCTTAAGGGGCCGCTACCGGGATCTCCTCTCGGCGGGACAGCTTCAGGCGGTCCCCCAGGCCGATGTGGTGATCACCAATCCGACCCATTATTCGGTGGCCCTGGAATACAATGTGGAAAAGATGGACGCCCCCACGGTGGTCGCCAAGGGGGAGGACGACCTGGCCTTACGGATCCGGGAAATCGCCCGGGAGAACAATGTCCCCGTTGTCGCCCACCCCCCTCTTACCCGGACCCTCTATGCAGAAACCGAGGTGGGGGATCAGATTCCCATCCGGTACTGGAATGTGGTGGCCCTGGTGGTGGGCCGCTTCTTTAGCTTTGAGCAAAAACAGGAAAAGGCCCGAAGAGGAACCGCCCGGATGGGGGCCTAATGAGCAAAAAGGAAGAATACGATGGCTGATGCAGTAGGACAAACAGTAGAAGGGGCCGTACCCAGCGGGGCTATAGGCTTAAACCATCTTCTCTTTCAGGATTCCAGGCGCAACCTCATTGCCCTGGCGGTGGTGGTATGCATAGGAATGTTTGTCGTCCCCCTGCCCACGGTGCTTTTGGATGTCCTTATTTCTTTCAACCTGATCCTTTCCCTCCTGGTCCTCCTTATCGTCCTTTACAATAAGAAGCCCACGGATTTTAGCCTCTTTCCCACGGTCCTTCTGGTGCTGACGGTCTTTTCTCTGGTCTTAAACGTCTCTTCCACCCGCTTGATTCTTACCCAGGGGGCCCGCTTTGACGGCCGGATGATCCAGGCCTTTTCAAGCTTCGTCGTGGGCTCCGCAGGGAACGAGGGCCTGGTGGTGGGCTTTATCATCTTCGTCATCATCATCGCCGTCCAAGTCCTGGTTATCACCAAGGGGGCCACCAGGGTCTCGGAAGTGGCGGCCCGGTTTACCCTGGACAGCCTGCCGGGCAAGCAGATGGCCATAGATGCGGAGTATAGCTCCGGGGCCATAGACCAGAAAGAAGCTACTCTGCGAAAGGAACTCTTACAGAGGGAATCGGACTTTTACGGAGCCATGGATGGTGCCAGTAAGTTCATCTCCGGGAACGTAAAGGTAGGAATTTTCATCATCGTCATCAATGTCATAGGGGGGGTCATCATCGGGGCTTCCATCCATGGGGAACCCATAGTGACCGCCCTGGGCACCTACTTCCGCTTTACCATAGGGGATGGACTGGTCTCCCAGCTTCCAGCCCTTTTAATTTCCACCGCCATGGGTATCGTAGTTACCCGGGCCGCCGCCACCGGGGACCTGGGCGAGCAGGTTTCCATGCAGTTCTCCAGGGATGCCAAGGTCTACTGGATAGGTGCGGTGGTGCTCTTTGCCCTGGGCTGGCTTCCGGGCTTTCCCAAGTATGTCCTTTTCCCCATGGCCATCTTTTTCGGCTTCTATGCCTTTCAGATAGGGCAGAAGCAAAAGAAAGAAGAAACCTTTAATGAGATGATGGCCAAGACCAGCGAAGCCCGCAAACCCCGGGACGAAAAATCCGATATACCCCAGATGGAGCCGCCGGATCACCTGTCCCTGGAACTGGGCTTTGGGCTCATCCCCCTGGTGGACAAGGACAAGGGGGCCGAGCTTCTGGAACGCATGCAGGGCATGCGCCGCCAGATCGCCCTGGACATGGGGATCGTCATTCCCAAGATCCGGATTATCGACAACATGCTCCTCAATTCTTCGGAGTATTGTTTTAAGATCCGGGGGGTAGATGTGGGGAAGAGCACCATACGGGTGGGCTATTACCTCTGTATTAACCCCGGCACGGTAAAGGATGAACTGGCGGGAGAAAAAACCAAGGACCCCGCCTTTGGGCTTCCGGCCATCTGGATCGAAGAGAGCATGAGGGACGAGGCGGAACGTTCAGGCTATACGGTCGTAGACCCCCCCTCCATCATTGCCACCCACCTGACCGAAATTATTAAACGCCATGCGGCGGATCTCCTGGGCCGCCAGGAAACCCAAACCATCATAGACGGGATCAGAAGGGATTACCCCGCGGTGGTAGACGAGGTCCTGATGGGCCGTGACGGCAAGGGTCTTACCCTGGGGAGCATACAGAAGGTGCTCCAGGGCCTCTTAAAAGAGCAGGTCTCCATACGAAACATGGTTTCTATCCTGGAAAGTATTGCCGATTTTGCTCCCCTTACCACCGATACCCGCTTTCTTATCGAGAAGGCCCGGCAGGCTCTGGCAAGTCAGCTTTGCCATCAGTATGCCGACGAAGAGAGGGTTCTCCATGTACTTACCCTGGACCCCTCATTGGAGCAGAAGATCGTCGACTCCAAGGCCCAGGATAGTTCGGGGGACATTTTCTCGGCCCTGGAGCCGGCCCTGCATAGCGCCTGGATTAAGACCCTCAGCCGCTCGGTCCGGGCCATCCACGATCAGGGCTTCTTTCCCCTTATATTGTGTTCCTTCCAGGCCAGGTACCTGGTTAAGACCGCCCTGGTCCGGGAGCTTCCGGAAGTGGCGGTCCTTTCGGTGGCCGAGATAGCCCAGGACTATACGGTTGAGTCGGTGGGGATAATCAGATTAGAGCAGGAGCAGTAAAAACATATGCAGCAGTATTTTATTGAACAAGCCCCTACTTATGATGAAGCAGAACGGAAGGCCCGGGCCAAGTACGGCGAAAGGCTGACCATCCTCATGCACGAGACCGTGAAGATCCCCGGGGGCTTTTTAAACCTCTTTTCCCGGGAGGGGGTCAAAATCGCCGGGATCATCCCCAAGCTGGGTAAGGGGGTACAAGCCCGGGAACCTGGGGCCCGGGAGCCTTCGATCCGGGAATTTATCCCCTCCCAGGAACCATCTCAGCCCAGGGAGCATAGGGTCGCCCGGGAGCCCCTGGGCTTTGTGGAAGAAAAGGAGCGGATCCTGGCCATGGCCAAGGCGGGCAAGGATAATGCCATAAAGGAAGTTCTGGCGGAAGTTAAGACCATCAAGGAAAAGCTGGAAACCCAGGGTCTGGCTAGCTCCCGGGAAGAACATCCCACCTTGAACCGCATTGACGATGTGCTGATCCTTAACGATTTTCCTCCCTCCTACCGCAAGACCCTTCTGGACCGGATCCGAAAAGAGATCTCGTTGGATGGACTAGAGGATTACAATGCGGTTCAGGACAGGGTCCTGGAATGGATAGGCGAGAGCATCAGGATCCACGACAGTGCCGCCTTTAAGATACGGCCCCGGGTCATGGTCCTGGTGGGGCCCACGGGGGTGGGAAAAACCACCACCATCGCCAAACTGGCAGCCAACTTTGGCATAGATGACATGGGCCACCACAAGCGCCGGATTATCATGGTCACCATAGATGCCTATAGAATTGGGGCCAGACAGCAGCTCGAGACCTATAGCTCTGTCATGGAGTTCCCCTGTTACGCCGTGGGGGACTATGATGAATTAAAAAAACTTATGGCCATGAATGCCGAGGGGACCGACCTCTTTCTTATCGACACCATAGGGAAAAATCCCCGGGACATGGTTCAACTGGGGGAGATGAAGCAGCTCCTCGATGCCGCAGGAAGCCAGGCGGAAATTCATCTGGCCCTTTCGGCCTCTACCAAGGCCAGTGATTTGACCGAAATACTGCGCCACTTTGAATGTTTTAATTACCGTTCGGTCATCGTGACCAAGCTGGATGAAACCATCAGGACCGGCAATATCATCGGGGCCCTTGCAGAAAAGGGCAAGGCGGTTTCTTATATAACCAACGGGCAAAAAGTTCCTACGGACATACAGAGGGCCCAGGTTATTCAATTTCTGATCAACCTGGAGGGTTTCCGGGTGAACAGGATTAAACTGGAAGATCGTTTCCCCCCTACGGGGAATGAACACATGCAGAAATGGAGCTAAGGAAGAGCTATGGAAGATCAGGCAGAAAAACTTCGTGAGATCATGCGTCAAAAATCTGGTGTCCGCCCCGATGGTTCCCCCCTGGAAGAACAGGGCAGGGATGAGCCAAAATCAGCCACAGTAATTCCCTTTGCCAAGAAGGAACATAAACCCCGGATTATCACCATCTCGAGCGGAAAGGGCGGGGTAGGGAAGACCAATATTTCGGTAAACATGGCCCTGGGCTATGCCCGGCTGGGGAAGAAGGTGGTGGTCATGGATGCCGACCTGGGGCTGGCCAATGTAAACATCATGCTCAACATGATTCCCAAATATAACCTCCATGACATGATCCGCAAGAAAAAAACCATGAAAGAGATCATGGTAGAAACCGACTACGGTATTTCCATAGTGGCCGGAGCTTCGGGGTTTTCGAAGGTGGCCAACCTAAGCGACGAAGAGCGGCACCTTTTTATTGAGGAACTGGATACCCTCTCTTTCGCAGATATTATTATCATAGACACCAGTGCGGGGGTTTCCAGCAATGTTCTCGATTTTATTGCCGCCGCCGATGATGTGGTCATTATCACCACCCCCGAGCCCACGGCCATTACCGATGCCTACGGCATCATCAAGATAATTGCCACCGAATACGACAACCTGGATACGGAGCTTAAGCTGGTGGTAAACCGGGCCAAGAGTGCCGTAGATGCCAAGAAGGTGGCGGACCGGATGACCCATATCGTGGGTCAGTTTTTAAACCTCAAGGTAGATTACCTGGGCTTTATCTACGAAGATCCGGTGGTGTCCCAGGCGGTCCTCAGGCAGAAACCCTTCATGTCCATAGACCCCCGTTGTAAGGCAAGTATCTGCATGCAGCACATCGTGGGCAAAATGGACAAGGGGGAATTTAAGGGTTCCGGGGGTTTTAGTTCCATGTTTAAAAGGATCTTCAATAGAAACCAGGGGTAAGTGATGGATTATCGAATAAACGGCATTATCGCCGGCATTGCCTTTATCATCTCCCTTCTTATAGGCTTTATAAGCCGGGCCGCCCCGCCGGCCCTCCTGGTTCGCCCCCTCATTTTTGCGGTCCTTTCATTTTTCGCCACCAGCCTTATTAATTATCTGGTAAGCACCTTTCTGCCCGAGCTTTTAGAAGGGGGCCAGGAGGAGGTAGACCCTGGAGTCTTTGCGGGCTCCAGGATAGATATAATGGAAGGAGAAGGATCAGGACTAAGCCCCAATTTTGGCCCCGCCCGGGCTTCCATGCCCTCCTTTATGAGTTCCCTGGCCTATGACTCGGATAAAAGGGTCGAGGATATCGCAGATTTAAAGAGCCGAAATGACCTTTACTCCATGCAGGCCGAGCCGGCAAGGGAAGACCTGGAAAGGCCCCAGGCTCCTGTGGGTATGGATCAGAATGAAGAAGAAGGGTATACTGAAACGGGGGAGACTCAGGTTTTTTCTCCGGAGCCCTCCAGTGCCCCGCTTTCCATGCCCGAAAGGCCCCTGGAAGCAGGAATTGGCGGCGGCTCTTCGTCTTTGGATGAGGTGCTCCCTGATTTGGACAGTATGGCAGGGGCCTTTAGACAGACCTCTTCGGAGGAAGAGCCGGAAACCAATGATTTTGTGGTTCCATCTCCGGCCAGGAAGAGTACATCGAGCAGAGATACCCCTGCCTGGGCAGCGGAACTCAATGCAAAAGATATGGCCATGGGGCTGCAGACAGTACTAAGCAGAGAAAAAGAGGGATAAAATATGGGGAAGGCCCCCGGGAATCCGGAAGTTTATGCAATGGACCAGGATAAAGAGGACGCACTCTGGATCAAGTACCGCAAAACCCGGGATCCGCAGATCCGTGAAACATTTATAAAGCAATATGCTCCCCTGGTAAAATACGTGGCCGGAAAAGTCGCGGTAGGGATGCCCAATAATGTGGAGTTTGACGATCTGGTCGGCTTTGGGGTCTTTGGCCTCCTGGACGCCATCGACAAATTCGATCCCGAAAAAAATGTTAAGTTTAAGACCTATGCGGTAACCCGGATCCGGGGGGCCATCTTTGATGAACTCCGTTCCATAGACTGGGTTCCCCGGTCGGTACGGCAGAAGACCCGGGAAGTAGAAGATGCCATAGGCACCCTGGAAGCCCGATTGGGAAGGACCGCCACGGATCAGGAAGTGGCCACCGCCCTGGGTCTCAGTCAGGGTGAATACCTAAAGACCCTGCAGAAAATTTCCGGTACCTCGATATTATCTATTAATGAGGTGTGGTACTCGGGGGACGAAAACGACAAGGTCTCCATAGGGGACAGCATAGAATCCCCCGCCAGCCTTAACCCCGAAGTTATAGCCGAGCGGGACGAGATCCGCAGGGTTATAGTAGAAGCCATTGATGAACTCCCCGATAAAGAAAAAAAGATCCTTGTCCTTTATTATTTCGAAGACCTTACCTTAAAGGAGATAGGCCAAGTCCTGGATGTGACAGAATCCAGGGTTTCGCAGCTTCATACCAAGGCCATTATGCGGCTTCGGTTTAAGCTAAGAAACGGACCCAAGGGGATTATGTAAGCATGGTCGATTTTACCCAGCTACAGGAACTGGTAAAGGAGCGGCTCGAGCAGGAGCGGCGGGTACAGATAGTGACTGCTTCCGGGGGAACCCTCGAAGAAGCCGTAGCCGAAGCAGCCCTGCTTCTTGATATTCCCATACGAAAGTTGGAGTACGAAATTACCGAAAGGGGTTTCCCCGGTTTTATGGGGGCCGGAAAAAAGAAATGGACCGTCCGGGCCTACGAACGGCTGGAATACATAAACGTAAAAAACGAAGAACGCTATACCGATGACGATGATTTTGAAGAAGAGGTCCGGGACGACGCCGACGGCGATGTCTTTATACGGCTGACACCGGACGGCATGTTTCTTAAAGCCATTCCTCCCCGGGGGAACGGTGTCCGGGCCTCTGCTGCCAGGGCCATAGGGCTTTTGGAAGACCGGCTCGTAGAAAATATAGACAAGGACCTGGTAGCTCAAGTAGTGCGGAATGCGGCGGGGGGATTCGTCCGCATCGGCGATTATGAACACAGGCCCATGAACGACAGCACCGTGGCGGTGGAAATCCTCGAAGAAGAGATGGTGGGCTGCATTATCGTTTCCCCCCCCGGTTATGGGGGTTGTGACTTTTCCGTCGAGACCTATATCACGATCCTAAAAAACAACCGGGTATATTATGGCATCAACGAAGATTACCTTCGGGCCTTCGTGGAAAAACCGGTCTACAAGGAAAAGGTGGTGGTCGCCGAGGGCCTTAAACCCGCCCCGGGGGACAATGCCTTTATTCAATATAATTTTGAAACCGATCAATCTAAATTGAAACTCCGGGAAGGCTCCAACGGCCGGATCGATTTTAAAGAAATAAACATCATAAAAAATGTGGTAGAAAAACAGCCCCTGGCTAAAAAGATCCCAGCCCAGCAGGGGGTCCTGGGAAGAACCGTCACGGGCAAGATGATCCCCACCCGGGATGGCCGGGATATTCCTCTGCCGGTGGGCAAGAATGTCCACGTAGGCGAAGACGGGGTTACCATCATCGCCGATATTTCCGGCCAGGTGGTTCTGGCGGGGGGCAAGATCAATGTGGAACCCATTTACACCGTTTCGGGGGATGTGAACTTAAAGACCGGAAATATCATCTTCCTTGGGACCGTCGTAATCAGCGGCAGCGTAGAGGACGGCTTTACCGTCAAGGCCACCGGCAACATCGAAGTAAACGGCACCGTAGGGAAGGCCGAGCTGGATGCAGAAGGGGATATCATCGTCCACCAGGGCATAACCGGCAAGGGGGCGGGGAAGATCCGGGCGGGAAGATCCATCTGGGCCCGGTTTATAGAAAACTCCTTTGTCGAATCGGGGAACATGGTCGTCGTTTCCGACGGGATCATTAATTCCCAGGTAGATGCCTTTAAGCGGATCATCTGCAAGGGCAAGAGAGCCCACATCGTGGGGGGCAGACTCCGGGCATCGGAAGAGATTAATGCCAAGATCCTGGGGAGCCCCACCAGCGGAACCGAAACGATCTGCGAGGTAGGGATAGACCCCGCCAGCAAGATGCAGCTCGAGACCCTCATCGAAAAGAAGGGGGCCATGGAAAAGCAGCTTGAAGAAGTCCAGCTTAACCTCAACACCCTCATCAATATTAAAAGGCAAAGAAAGACTCTTTCGGAAGAAAAAGAGGCCAACATGGGGGAACTCATGGATAAAAGGCAGCTTCTCTTGCTGGAATTAAAAAAGAATATGGAAGAATCCCAGAAGATCCAGGAATTTCTTGCGGCCATTAAGGCCCGGGGCAGGGTCTCTGCCTCCTCCAAGGTCTACCCTGGGGTTAAGGTGATAATCCGGGACGTGGTCAACGAGGTCCGGACAGATTATAAGGATGTCACCTTCTTGCTGGAGAATAACCTTATCAGGGTCTCCAAGTACGAAGAACCGGATGAAGATATAAGCAGGGGGCCCGATGGCTATACAGCCGATTGACCTGCAGGCCCTTTTTTCTCAGCTCCACCAGGTAGGGAAGACCCAGGCCATGGCCCGGGAGGGTCAGCAGATTCAAGAGAACCTCCAGGCCCAGCAGAGCCAGCGAAGGCTGGAAGAAAACATCCAGGCCGTCAACGAAGCCCAAAACATGGGGGACGAGGCAGAAAAGATAAAGGACGAAAACCGGGGCCGGAATTCCATGGCCGGACAGGGGGGCCCCGGGAAAGAAGAAGAGGACCAGGAAGAGGAGAGGGCGCTGCACGTTGATGTAATCCGTGACCCTGCCCTGGGCCGAAACCTTGATATTTCCGGGTAGCTTATGTATACAGCGGCCCTCTACCTGCCCCTCCTTTTTTCTGCCGGGGCCCTTTTAATCGTATGTATCTCCCTTCTGTATATTAAGTCTTACCTAAAAAAGAGGACCAGCCAGGAACGGATACTCTCAGAGTTAAAAGAAGACATTGACCAGATCATAAAAACCATAGACAGCACCACCGAAAGGGATATTACCCTTATAGAAGAACGTAGTCTGGCTTTACGGAAGCTGCTGGAAGAAACCGACCGGCGTATAAACCTTTATATCCGGGAGATGGAAACCAGAAAAGAAGCCGAGGCAGCCTATGAGGATCTTAAAAACAGGCAGATAGAGAAGGAAAAGAGCCCCAATCCCCTGCAGAGCTACTATGAATTGGGCCAAAAACGCCGGCCCCAGATAAAAGAGGAAGAGGGCCCGGAAGAAAGCCCCTATCCCATCCCCGATTTTACCCTTCTTTCGGCCGCTGAGGCCCCCTCTGCCTCTGAGCCCCCCCCAAGCCCCCCAGTGGGGGAGCAAATCCGGGAACTCCTGCGCGGAGGCTTTAGTCCGGGCCTCATAGCCTCCCGTCTGGGCATCAGCATCGCCGAGGTGGAGCTTTCCGCAGCCCTCCTGGAGCGCCGGGAGGCCCGCTAGGTCCTTTCCTACTTGAAACTTTTTGGTTTTTGTAGTAGTCTTAACCCAGCGTTAGATTATCGAGCTTATAACGTTATTATCACGCCACCTTAGCTCAGTTGGTAGAGCAGCAGACTGAAAATCTGCGTGTCTGGAGTTCAATTCTCCGAGGTGGCAAGTTCAATAACATGTTTTATAAGTCGATGCATGGGTGCATTGATGGAAAATCAGATTCAGCTTGGCTTTGTAAAATATGTAAAAGATGCATATATCGTAGTCGAAGGCAAGCAGGATGCTGATTGCTTCTATATCATCCAGCAGGGCATCGTAAGCATCAGCAAAATTATCGAATTCGAGACCGAAGGGGAGGAGATCCTGGGGCCCGGGGACTTCTTCGGGGTTATCTCTACCATGTCGGGCCACAACCACATAGAGACCGCCCGGGCCTTAAGCGATGTGGTGCTTATAAAGGTCCTCCGGAACCAGTATGCGGGGCTTATTCAGAAGACAGCTCCGGTGGCAATCAAGATCATTAAGCAGTTTTCCCAGCGCCTTAGGTTTTTAAACCAGACCCTGGCCAACTTAACGACCCATGGTATGGCAGAAGAGAGCCCTTCCCATCTTTTTCATGTGGGGGAGTACTACTATAGCCAGCGTCAGGGTGATCTGGCCGTCCATGCCTATGTCCGTTATATACGCTATTGCCCCGAGGGGGATCATATTGCCAAGGCCAAGGAACGTCTGGCCAGTCTGGCCAGCAGGGCAGCGAAGCTAAAAATGACCTTTGACCCCTCAGAGACCAGCCGCAGCTACCGGAAGGACACCATGATCTTTGCCGAGAGCGAACCGGGCTTTGAGCTTTTTATCATCCAAAAGGGTTCGGTAAAAATAACCAAGATCGTGGACAATAAAGAGGTCCTTTTGGCGGTCCTCAACCCCGGTGACATCTTCGGAGAGATGGCCTTGCTGGAGGGCAAGGGCCGGGCTGCTTCGGCGGTGGCTTACGAAGACTGCTCCCTCATGGTGGTGAACAAGGCCAACTTTGAATTAATGATCACCAACCAGCCCCAGCTCATCGAAAGGGTTACCACCCTTTTGGCCGAACGGATCTGGCTCATCTATAAACAGCTGGCCAATACCAATATTTTAAGTCCCCTGGGCCGCATGTACGATGCCCTAAGGATCCAACTGGAAAAAAACCGTTTATCCCTCTACGATGATGTTCCCTATACCTTTAGCTTTGGCCCCGACGAGCTTTACAACATGGCGGGGGTGCCAAAAAACCAGAGGACCTCCCTCCTGGCCGGCATGGTCAGTGCCAGCAGAATCCAGGTAATAAATGACAGGATACATACCAACTCGGTCTTGGAAATAGGCAAGCTCGCCGAATACTACCTAAAAATGGATGCCCGGGAAAAAACAAAGAAAAGCCGTACCGCCCTTCCTCAATAAAAGAGCGGCAGGGCCCTACTGCAGATCTGGGACGATAAGGCCCCGTCCTACCGCATAGATGGCAAACTTTGCGATACTGTCAAAACCAGTCTTATCCAAAATCGAAGTAATAATTGGTTTAATCATGGATTCAGAAACCTTTAACTCTTTTATAATTTCACTCCGGGACTTACCCTGGCAGACCAGGCGAATGACCTCAATTTCTTTTTCATTAAACTGGGAGGCAAAGGGGCTTGCTTCTTCGGGGCCGGGGTAAATTCCCAATCCCTTCATGGTACTTCGGATAACATAAAAAAGATGTTCGTTGCTGGAATTTTTGTTAATGTAACTGTGAACCCCCGCCTTCCGGGCCTCGTCCAGAAAGGTAATTTCCGGCATGGCTGTCATGATCACTATCTTTATATGGGGGATCTCTTTACGGATCTGGCAGGCCCAGGTAATGCCGGATACATCGTTTTTGGTTACCACATCCATCAAGACCAGATCGGGGGAGAGTTCATGACAGAGTTTATGGGCCAGGGAGGCATCGTCTGTTGAGCCAATCGCTTCCATGTCCGGCTGTCCGTTGATAAGATGCTCCAGGGCTTCTTTAAACATGATTTGATCTTCTACAATCAGAATTTTTATCATCCTATCCTCTCTTTTCTAAACGCTCCCACAGGCTAATGGCCCCCAGGGCCTTTTCGGTTTCGCCCTCCAGGAGTAAATCGTAGAGCAGAAAAAATAGTTCCCGCCACAGAGGACCAAGTTGTATGGTCCCCAATTTTCCCATGATCTCTTCGGTGCTTTGAATGTCTTCTGCCAGCATAGCATGTTTTAAGTTATTTAACAATTCCAGTTCTTCTCTGCATTCATCTGTCCCATCGCTGCCCGGCTCTTTCGGGGCCTCTGATTTATCCCGGCGGGAAATCCGCTGTTCCATGGACCCATAGAACGAAGGGAAAAGTAAAGCTATTTTTTGTATATCCCCCATGGAAATAGCTTCCCGAAGGATCTGGGCATCTTCTTGTTCCTGGGTATTAAGTCCAAAGGAAATAAAGGAATCAATTATCGACATCAAGTTTTGCAAATTATTCGGGTCAAAGCTAGCGCCAGGAACAGTATCCCCTGGGCCTTCCTGTATATTCCGGAAGGATGAACGGTAATGATTAAGGGAATCCAATAGCTGGGCTTCCATGGCATGGGCCATATGTAATTGCAAGCCCGGTTTTTTCATAACATTGCCCTGGGTCTGGGATCTTATTTTATGTTCCGGCAGCAGGGCTTCTATAGTTTCCCCCAGCATAAGGGGATCTATGGGTTTGGTGATATAAGCTTGAAAACCCTGTTCCTCAAAGTATTCCTTCATACCCCTTTGGGCGTTGGCTGTCAGGGCCACGATCGGTATAGGCGATTCGGAGGAGCTCCCCTCCCAGGCTCTGATTAATTTTGCGGTCTCCACTCCATCCATCCCGGGCATCATATAGTCCATAAGGATCAGATCGTATTGCTTATCGCCGCTTCTTCTTTTTTGCTTGACTAGCTCTATGGCCTCAGGGCCCGAGGCGGCCGTATCAACCTGGATTCCATAGGGCTTTAAAAGGCCCCGTCCTACCAGAAGGTTGGTCTGACGATCATCTACTAACAGGATCTTGCCTTCGGGGGCCGCAAAGGCTCTTGTCTCAGCGGGGCTTGTTTCCCTGATAAAGGTAAACTTTTTTAGGGCCTGCACTGTATCGGGCCCCAGGGGAGAGGGATTATATATGCCCTGGATAAGCTCCACCGTAAAGACCGAACCCTTTCCGTATTCGCTTTCTACGTTTATGGTGCCCCCCATCATCTCGGACAGGGTTTTGGCAATCACCAGGCCCAAACCGGTCCCTTCTATAGATTGATTCATCTGGTAATCCAGGCGGGAGTAACCGGTGAAGAGTTTACCCAGTTCCTCCTGGCGGATCCCTATGCCCGTATCCCTGATTGTAAACCCTAACTGGCCCCTTCCTGCTTCACCGGCCCTTGGCATGGATAAAGGGCGCCAAGAAACCGTAATGGTAATCCTTCCTTCTTTCGTATACTTAATGGCATTGGACAGGATGTTCCCTACAATTTGGCTCACCCTTAGCTCGTCCCCATAGAGCTTGCTGGGAAAATCATCCTCCAGCTCCAAGACAAGTTCAATTGGCTTGTTCCCAAGCTGTACCCTGTGTATGCTGATCGTGTCATTGATCAAAGAGGCGCTGTCATACTCATGGGGCTTAAGTTCCAGTCCCCCGGCTTCTATTTTGGAGATGTCCAGAATGTCATTGATGATCCCCAAAAGATAGGTACCCGAGCGGTGGATCTGGGTAATATTGTGGGTGCTGGTTTCGCTATGGGGTCCCATGAGTTCTATTTCTGAAAGTCCTATGACCGCATTCATGGAGCTACGGATCTCATGGCTCATGGCCGCCAGAAAACTGCTCTTGGCTGCATTGGCTGAAGCGGCGGAGAGGGCTTCCCGGCGGAACGAGAGAAAGGATACCAGGGAGCTGATAAAAATGACCATCACCGAGATAATCTGCACCGCCGCCAGGTTGTTCACCATCCGCATGGCCCTAAGGATGGATTGGTCCAGGAGATCGACCCCCGCAATGGCGGCCACCTCCCCCTGGGGCCCGTACATGGGGGCATAGGAGGTGGTAAGGCCGCTCCAGCCCAGGGTGTAGTTTCCCAGCCCCAAAAAGACGGTTTGCCCCTCCAGGGCATAAGCGATGAGGGGTTCCTCTTCTATCCTGAATGGGGGGCTATCCAGGCCCTCTCTGGTGGCTTCGTTTTGATCCGAGTCGGCGATATAGTACATAAAATTGCCCTGGGGGCGGATAAAATAGGCGTAGAGGATATCATTTTCCAGGGCAAATTGGAGCAGATCTTCCCTCAGGGCCTGGTAGGCAGGCAGGGACATGTCCTGGGGCATCCTAAACTGATTGAGTTCCTCTATGCTCACCAGGCTTCTGAGCTTTTCGGCGGTCATGTTAAGGCGTTTTTCTATGTTTATTTCCATATTATCCAAAAGGTAGACCCGCATGGGAGCTATAAGGATGCTTGCCACCAGGACGGCCCCAAAGGAAATAACGAAGAAACTCATTATCAGCAGTCTTAGGTTCTTTGGCTCCCTCATCCTCTCCCTGCCTGCCATTTGGATCCTTCCATGATACAGGGTAGCTAAGTTTTCTATCAAGGGTTTTTTTTGTCTGGGGGTGGTGGTTTTTTGGGAAGAACCGGGGTATACTGGCCTCACCATTGCCCTGGTGGTATTTTATTTACGTGGAGGTATAAAGATGAAAGCCAAGAAGATCCTGTTTTTCTTCGTCCTTGTAACCCTGGTGACCCTCTCGGGGTGGGCCTTTGGCAATTCCGAGCAATCAAGGAGCAGCGCTCCTGTATTCGAGTTAAACAGCCCCGTTACCATCGTCATGTGGCATACCCTTGCCGGGCATCAACTGGCAGCATTTCAAAGGATAGTAGATGACTTTAATGCCCAGAACCCCATGGTGACGGTGACTCTCCAATCTCAGCCCGGTCAGAATTTTTCGACTAATCTTCTGCAGCGGGTCCGTCAAGGCCAAGGCCCCGATATGGTGAGCATCTTTGCCGATGACGCCTCCAATTATATCGCCGAAGGCCGTCTTATCGACTTTGCCCCCTTTGTAAATCACCGCAGCGTGGGGATGCCCAATCTTAGAAGTTCCATCCCCGCCAGTTCCTATGCGGATATAACCCAGTGGGGGGGCGGTACCATATACATGTTCCCGGTCATTGCCACCGGGCCGGTCCTTTTCTACAATAAAACCCTCTTTGACAACCTGCAGCTAAGCCCCCCCCGGACCTGGTCCGAGCTTGAGGCTGCCAGCCGGATCATCGTCCGCGAAACCGGTAGACCCGCCTTTGGGGTGGACTCCTTACAGGACCTTTTTAACTCCCTCATCATGCAGGGCGGATCCCCCCACACCAATGTGCGGACCAGGACGGTGACTTTTAATACCCCCGTCACCTTGGAAAAGGTTACCTGGTTTGCCAACCTGGTTCAGGAACGGGTCTTCCGCCTGGCGGGGAGCGATGTGCGTTTCTCCAATGTCTTTGGTTCCGAAGGGGTTGCGGCCTATATAGGGTCCAGTGCCAGCATAGGGTTTATCCGTGAAGCCACGGGGAATAGGTTTGAAATAGGTGCTGCTCCCATTCCTGTCGAAGGTCCTGTCCAGTGGGTCCCCACCTTCAACATGGCCTACGCGGGCTTTAAGTCCACCCCGGAAAGGGAGTTTGCCGTATACCTCTTCTATAAGTACCTCATGCAGCCCGAAATTGCCGCCCGATGGGCCATGGATTATGATGCCATCCCCATTCCCATCGAAGCTTTTAATTCCCCGGCATACCAGGCCTTTGCAAATGAGAGCATAGTACTTCGGGCCTTGGTCGAGCAGTCCGGAAGGATAGGCTATGTTCCCACCACCGTGGGCTCATCGACGGTCCGGGATTCTATTCTTACCCTCATGGAAGCGGCCGCCCTGGGAACTAAAACACCTGCTCAGGCCATAGCCGACGCGGTGGATACCTCCAATAGGACGCTGCAGGCGTATAGATAAAGAACTTCCTGCTGGGAGGGCTTGCCCTGGGCAGCTCCTCCCAGCAGCATGATCCTGGCCGAAGGGCGATTAACGGATGAATAAGCTCCTTGTGTTTTGCATAGATGCCCTGTGCACCTATGATCTCGAACAGATGAGTATCCTCGAGCACTTTGCTCCCTTCTTTATGCAGGGGTCCAATGTGGTTAGGGTCCAGCCAGTCTACCCATCCATGACCTACTCCTGCCACACCTCCATCCTTACCGGGACCTATGTAAACAAGCACGGCATAGAACAAAATGAAAACGTAGTCCGGGGAAAGCTCCGCTCCCCCTGGTATGTGATGAAGAAGGATGTAAAGGTCCCCACCCTCCTGGATCTGGCCAAGGAGAGGGGCCGGGTAGTGTGCTCCCTAAGCTGGCCCGTCAGCGGGGCGGCAGACTATGACTTTAACATGCCCATGATAGTTCCCTACAATTACACCGGAGATGAACCGGACAAGTACCTTAGGGGCAAGGCCACGGATAATCTTTTGGATGCCTATTGGTGGAAGTTCGGGCGCTTTCTTAAGGGAAAGGACAGGAGTCTTGATCATTATACCATGGCCTTGGCCCCGGAAATAATCCGGGACTTTGGCCAGCCCGATGTGATGCTTATCAAGTTATGCGATCTTGATAATATCCGCCACAATTATGGAGTCTATTCCCGCGAAGCGGCGGAGCAGCTGCGCAAGCACAACCATGAGTTTGGGGTCATCGTCGATGCGGTCCGCCGGTATGGGGATTACGAAGCTACTAACTTTGTAGTTTTAGGGGATCATGGCCAGACCGATGTGGAAGATGTCCTTAACATGAACGCCCTTTTTAAGGACCATGGGTTTATTCGCTTAAATGAATCGGGGGGGCTGGAGAGTTACGACGCCCTCTGCCATTCGGTGGGCATGTCCGCCTGGATAGAACTTTACGATCCCGATAATCAGGAAGTCAGGCAAAGGGTCTATAACTTTTTGCTTTCCCTCCAAAGGGATCCAAGAATAAAACTAAAATATATTTTTAACAAAGAAGAAGCGGAATCCCAGTTTGGCCTCACCGGCCCCTTTGATTATGTCATCGAAAGTGAGCGGGGTCTTTCCTTCTGGGAAGGTTATGAGCTGGGCTCCATCTTTACCGAGAGGGTTCTGGGAGACAAGGTAGCCGGGAATGCCTCCCATGGGGGCCTCCCCTTTAAGGAAGAAACCACCTCCTTTTTGGCCTATGGGCCTTCGATAAAACAGGGGGTAAGCCTGGAACATGCCCTGATGGTAGATGAAGCTCCTACCATGGCCAGGATGCTCGGATTCGATATGCCCAATGTGGACGGACGGGTCCTGACGGAGCTCTTAAAGGATTAGCTTATGCACATAGAGCTTAAAGAGGTTTCTAAACATTTCGGCCCCGTAAAGGCGGTGGATAATCTTTCTTTGAGTATAGATTCGGGGCAGCTTGTCTCCTTGCTGGGGCCTTCGGGCTGCGGTAAAACGACGATCCTTAATGTAATTTCCGGCATCCTCCCGGTTACATCGGGAACCATCCTCTTTGATGGCCAGGATGTGACTAAGCTTTCCCCAGAAAAACGGGGCATAGGCCTGGTTTTTCAAAACTACGCCCTCTATCCCCATATGACAGTGTTAGAGAACATCAGCTTTCCCCTGATGGTGCAAAAGATGCCCAAGAAGGAGCGTCATGCCAGAGCGGCAGAGTATGCGGAACTGGTCCAGGTAAAGGAGCTTTTAAACCGGAAGCCCGCCCAGCTATCGGGGGGGCAGCAGCAAAGGGTGGCCATAGCCCGGGCCCTCTCTAAAAAACCGGGGATCCTCCTTCTGGATGAACCCCTCTCTAATTTAGATGCCCAGCTTCGCATAGAGATGCGGGAAGAAATCCGTAGATTGCAAAGGGAGATGAAGATCACCACCATCTTTGTCACCCATGATCAGGAAGAAAGTGCCGGGATCTCCGATAAAATTGCCCTCTTGCAACAGGGTATTACCCAACAGTACGCCAGCCCCCGGGATCTCTACGATAACCCGGCCAACCTCTTTACCGCCAGTTTTATCGGGGCCCCATCAATCAATAGAGTCCCAGGGAAGTATAGGGAGGGGGTTTTTTATGCCGAGACTGCCCAGATAAAACTGCCCCCGCAGCTTAAGGCCCCCCAGGACCGGGACCTCATCCTTGCCTTTAGGGCAGAGAGCCTCATCGTCAGCAGTAATTGGGAAGAGACCCACCTGGGGGCCCCCCTGGACGATGTCTATGCGGCGGGGAAGGATTACCTGGCCCTTCTGCGCATAGGTTCTGCCCTCTGCCGGATCTACATACCCGAAGACCAGGCCCTGGATAAACATGATGTGCCCCTGCGGTTTAGAAACAAGGGGGTCTTCCTCTTTGATGCAGAAACGGGAGAACGTTACTCATGAACCGGAAGGAACCCATCTTCTTTCTTCTGCCCTTTGTCATTGGACTCCTCGTCTTTACTGTCTACCCTTTTATTAATGTCATCATCTTATCCTTTCAGGAAAACTACCGCCTCCTTTCCAGTACCAGTTCCGGCATAGGATTGGGAAATTATGAATGGATCTTTTCGGACAGGGATTTTATCTCCGCCCTTAGAAACACCGCCCTTTATGTGGCCTTTACGGTTCCCATCTCTACGGCCCTGTCAATTTTCTTCGCCCTCATGCTAAACCAAAAGTTAAGGTTTACCTCGTTTTTTCAGACCGCTTTTTTTCTTCCCCTGGTCACCAGCACCATTGCAGTGGGTCTGGTGTGGAAATGGTTTTACCATTCCGAGTATGGTTTATTTAATTTTTTCCTTTCCTTTTTTGGAGTACCGGCCATACATTGGCTCGATGATCCTGCCTTTGCCCTCAGCTCCATGGTCATATATGGCATATGGAGCATCCTACCCTTTACCATTTTAATAATTTTGGCGGGGCTTCAAAATTTAAATCCCCAATTAGGGGTCGCCGCCCGGGTAGATGGGGCAAGGCCGGCCCTTATTTTTCGCCGTATTACCCTTCCTCTTTTGTCCCCTACCATAGGGCTCGTAATTATCATAAACATTATTTCCACCTCCAAGGTCTTTATGGAACTCTTTCCCCTTTTTAATGGCCGGCCCGGGCCGGGGTCTTCGTTTTATACCATGGTGTATTATATCTACGAAAACTTTTACCTTAAATGGATGCTCGGGCCCGCCTCGGCGGCGGCGGTGATCTTTTTTCTCGTGGTCTTCACCTATACGATGCTCCAGTTATACATCCAGAGGAAGTGGAAGCATGTATAAAGAAACAATTAAGAAAACCTTCGCCTATGGGGTCCTTTTCTTTGGCTCCCTCATGGCTCTTTTTCCGTTTTTTTGGATGATCCTTTCTTCTTTAAAAACCGCCGCCGAAGTATATACCACCCCCCCCACCTTTTTACCAAGCCGCATTGATCTTATTAATTACGTCTTCGCCTTTAATACAGCTCCCTTTGGACGGTATTTTGTAAACTCCCTCATCGTCGCCATAGGCTGCGTGGCCCTTACTGGGTTTACCACCATCCTGGCGGCCTTTGCCTTTTCCCGCCTAAGGTTTCCCGGGCGGGATCTTATCTTCGCCCTCCTTTTGGCTTTTATGATGGTTCCCTTCGAGATGCTCGTCATTACGAATTATTCTACGATCCTAAGTCTCGGGCTCCACAATAGTATCATAGGTCTTATTATTCCCTTTACTGCCAGTATTTTTTACACCTACATACTCCGCAATGCCTTTTTATACATCCCCGAAAGCCTCTATAACTCTGCCAGGGTAGACGGAGCGAGCAATTGGCTCTACCTATGGAAGGTCATGGTTCCCATGTCCCTGCCCACCCTAACGACCATCATGCTCTTAAACACCATTACCTCATGGAACGCCTTTATCTGGCCCCTCCTTGTCATTGACAGCACCAACAAGAGGACCCTGCCCTTTGGGCTCTATGCCTTTATGAGCGAGGGGGGCATCCGTTACGAAAGGCTCATGGCGGGGGCTGCCATCGTGGTCCTGCCTATCATCATCCTCTTCCTCTTTGCCCGGAGGAAGATCCTTACCGGGGTGGCCCAGGGGGGGGTAAAGGGCTAGGGGCCCCCGGCAGGACTGCGAAAAAAAAACCAGATCCTTACAAAGTATCTTTACCCTGACATGAGAATCATAGATAATTTAAGCATGAAGTTAAGAATACTAGTACTCCTATGTTTCTTGCTTTTCCCAGGCCTTCTAGGGGCCCAAACCGGGGCACTCCTAGAACAGTTGCTTAGTTCCCAAAAAGTAAACAGGGAGCAAGCGGCTTTTATGGTCCTGGAAGCTGCCGGCACCGATTACCGATCAAGCCCGGGCAATGCCTTCTCCTATGCGGTCCAACAGGGCTGGTTATGTTCCCGGCTCCAGGGCTCCGATGCCATACGGCTGGATGATCTTTCACTGCTTATCATGAGGGCCTTTGATATACCGGGGGGGATCTTTTACCGCCTCACCGGGAATTCCCATTATGCCTACCGGGAACTCCAGTACCTTTCCATAATACAGGGCAGGGTGAGTCCGGGCATGGAGGTCCAGGGGGATCTTCTGCTTAGTCTCATTAACCGGGTCTTAAGCATGGAGGGGTCCTATAAATGAAAAAGCCATGGATCCTGGGGGTCTGCCTCTTATTCGCATTCTTTTCTTCCATAAAAAATATAGGAGCCGCCGATTTTGGACTTATCCTGGATCAGAGGGGCTCTTACGGCGGGATTATTCCCGATAATCAGCTTGATTATAGCCTGGGCCTTATTCCCCGCTTTTCTGCTCCCCTGGGGGAGGGGGGGGATATCTATATTTCCCTGGGAGCCACTCTTTTCTATGAAGATGACACCTGGAGCCTTATCCCCGAACTGCTGAGGACCGAGCTTAGCTGGCTAAGCTCTGCGTTAAGCATCAAAGCGGGCCGAATGTACTATTCCGATCCTCTGGGCCTTATCGCCCAGGGGCTCTTTGACGGAGCCAGGTTTTCTTACAATACCATGCTGGGCAGTTTTAATGCCGGCCTTTGGTATACCGGCTTTCTTTACAAGGACCGGGCCAGGATAGTCATGAGCCCTTCAGATTTAAAGAGTTTTCTTATCCCCTTGGATCTGGGCAATATTAATGAAACCTATTTTGCCCCCCGGCGGCTTTTTACCGCCCTGGACTGGGAACACCCAAATCTGGGGGGCCATCTAAGGACCGCTATTAGCTTTATCGGGCAGTTCGATCTGGGCGAAGACCAGCTCCACAACCAGTACACCACCCTTAGAGTTTCATATCCCCATGGGGCCTTCGTCTTTGATCTGGGGGGGTCCCTGGGGCTCATCCAGGCCCTGGATGATAACATGCGCTTTTCTATCATCGGTGAAATGGGAGCAGCCTGGACCCTGCCGGCCCCAACCATGAGCTCCTTGAGTTTTTTATGGCGTTACTCCAGCGGTGAATCAAAAAATGGCACTGTCCAGGCCTTTCTGCCCATAAGCTCCCAAACTCAGGGCTCGGTATTCCAGGTCTACCCGGTGGGCATGTCAATGATCTCTCTGGACTATCTTAACCGGGTCCACAGAAAGCTTTCTCTGGGGATAACGAGCGCCTGCTTCCTGCGCCATGATCAGGTGAGCTTTTATGCTTACCCCCTCAAAGAAGATTCTGGAGAGGGCTTAATTCTGGGGAGTGAATTTTTTGGTCGGGTCTACTTTAACCCCTGGTCGGATCTCATGCTGAACCTGGGGGGCGGCATATTTTTACCCGCCCTGGGCAATGCTGCCCCCGATTCAGATCCCCTCTGGCGGATAGAATTAAATCTGGTCCTTGCCCTCTACTAAGGAGAAACCATGAAGAAGATCCTGTTTTTCTTAGTTTTTTTTGTGATGCCCTTCTTCAGCCTGGCCCTCTATGCCCAGACGGGGATTATTAGGGAGATCACAGGGACCGTGGAAGTTAAGGCCCCAGGGTCACTTACCTTTTCCCCCGCCAGGGTAGGGGATAGGGTTTCTCAGCATGCGGTAGTTTCCACCGGCTTTCGAAGCAGCGCCCTGATAGAGATAGGCAGCTGCCTCATTTCGGTCAGGGCCCTCAGCCGCCTTAGCCTGGATGAAATTTTTTACCTCGGAGCCGAGGAGTACCTGCATATTGATCTCCAGGCTGGAAGGATCCGGGCCGACGTGAACCCCCCGGCGGGCATGAGGGTCTCCATGGATGTGACGAGCCCCCATGCAACTGCCTCGATCCGGGGCACCAGCTTCTGGTTCGATGGATATAACCTGGGGGTCATAAGCGGCACGGTTTTGTATAAGGGAAACCGGGGTCAGGAAGTAACTATCCCCGCCGGGAACGTGATCAGCCTTCTGTATGACGGCCGGGCAGGGGAGTTTGGCTATAGGGGATTAGGATCGGGGGCAGAGGGGGAAACCCAGGGGGCATCGGCCCTTACTCCCCCTCAGCCGGTGGGGCTCGACATGAGTTCCAGGGCTTTTTCTAAGGGGCCTCGGTATTAATAAAAACCCGCCCCTGGAAACCTGGGACGGGTTTTATGGTCTAAGCTAAAAAGGGTTTTATTTTCTTCCGCCCTTTTTGCCGGGGGCTGCTTTGGCCTTGGCGGGGCCTTTTACTTCTACCCGGTCCAGGGCGGCGCCGGGGAAGAAGCCTTCTTGGTATTCGTTGGAATCAGAAAACCAGACGGCGGTAACCATCTTATTTTCTTCATCAATGTCTTGGACTATCATCTGGGGACCCTTGGGTAATGCGGTAACCACAACCAGATCCCCAATCAAACGGGGTGTAACTCGTACGCTCATGTTCTGCTCCTAAAATGCAATGTAGTGGGTATAATATAGCATTAAATGAATAATTATATCAGGGGGTTCCGGGGCCTTTTTCATAATTAGGGGAAATTCCAAATTTTTAAGTGAAAAGTCTATGGGAGGGGTAAAAAATTACCGTAAATAGTAGTAACCATGAAAATTTTACTCCTATATGCAGAAGAAGACCCAACAGTTCTTTTAATTAAGGGCCTCCTGGAGGGGATGGAGATCGAAGTAGACCCCCTGCTTTTTGTTCTCCCCCGGAACTCCAAAAAAATCACCGGAATCTTTTCCAAGATGAGCCAAAAGAACCCCGATGAACATCATAAAAAAGAAGGCCCCAGCCATGTGGTGATCCTTTCTTCCCTGGCCAAGGAATGGTGCGATTTTTTGGCCGGCTTTGCCTGCGGCAGCCATATACCCCTCTTAATATACGGCGATAAGGCCATCCCCGGAATTTCCAGGGAGTTCTCCCATTTCTTTACCTTCCTGGGTTCCGAAGAAACCCTTAGGCAGTATTTTGAAACCGAAAATGAAGCCTATACAAAGCTGGAAGCTGCCAGGACTGTCATCAGGGCCCAGGATACCCTGCTGAGGATGGGGGTCCCCGTCACCGGTGAATCCCTGGCCCAGTGCATCAGCGAAAACCGGACCGCCGAACTGGCCCATTTTATGGCCGCCGGGTTTTCGCCTAACACCAGGAATAAGGCCGGGGTGCCCCTTTTAAACATTGCGGCCCGAAGCGGGGCCGACAAGAGTCTCCGCTTTTTAATTAACGCCAAGGCAGATTTAAATGCCCGTTCCGAAGACCGGGGGACCTCGGCCCTCATGGACAGTGTCATGGCCAAGCAGTATACCGTAATGGCCGCCCTTTTAAAGGCCGGGTCTGACCCGGACATACAGAGCAAGGACGGACAGACCGCCCTGGTGGTGGCCGTAGGAGCGGGGAACGAAAAAATGACCGAGGCCCTCTTAAAGGCCCATGCCAATGCGGATATCTCTGACAGTCTGGGGGCCAGTGCCCGAAAATACGCCTTTCTGTTTAAAAAACCAAGCATCGTAGCCCTGTTTAATAAACTGTCCCCCGCAAAGACCTAGGGTCCCCTAGGACTATTTAATAATTTCTTTTTTTACTAGTATGATACCACGAGGAGATAAAACTATGAGCAAACTGCGGTTTTTTATATGTATATTCTGTTTCGCTGGCCTTGCAGGGCTCCTGGCCCAGCCTGTGGGGGTTAACTCATTAAAGGGTATGAGCCTAAACGGAGCAACCGGGCTTTTTTCCATCCCCACCGCCAGGGTAGGCTGGGAACAGTCCAGTGATTTCGCCCTGGACCTGGGTTACCACGCCACCTTCTACCGGAATCAAAACGCCCACATCCCCAAGGTAAGCCTTAGCCTCTTCCGTTGGGTCGAGGTCCACGCCGCCTTTGACTTTCAGCCCCTGGGGGGCCCCAATAATAACCGGGGGACCGACTTTATTGGAGGGGCCAAGATACAGCTGCCCTTGACCAATACGGCCATAGCCCTGGGGGGAAACTTCCAGGCCCTCCATCTGGAGCGGGCTTCGGATGACCGGCGCTACAATGCGGGGCAGGTCTATGGGGCGGTCACCTATAGGGGGCTCTTCTTTAACCTCCCCGCAGAAACGACGGTGGTCATAGGCAAGACCTTTAGAGAAGATTATTCCAACAGCGACATAGATTTTGGCATGGGCTTCGATCTCCTCCTTCTGCCCGATGTTCTTGATGGTTTTATCCACTGGATCACCGACTATGCCAACTTTTCCTATAGCCATAAACCCTTTAGGGCCGATGCCTGGACCAGGGGGGTCTTGAATACGGGCTTGCGGATAGATCTGTCCATCATCCCGGTCTTCCACCGGAACAAATTTGTCATAGACCTCTTAATGACCGATGCATTGGACAGCACCAGAGCTTTTTCTGTAGGAACGGTGTTCGGTGTTTCCATCCGGTAAATGATCGAACTAAAGGGTATCAGTAAAACCTTCAAAGTCTACTCCCGGAAAAAAGGGGCCGCCGCGGCCTTTAGATCCCTCTTTAAGAGGGAGTACCGGGAGATCCGGGCCCTGAACGGCATCTCTTTTACCGTTGAAAAGGGTGAAATTGCAGGCTTTATAGGCCCCAATGGAGCCGGAAAGTCCACGGCCATAAAAATCATGAGCGGCATCCTGGTCCCCGACTCGGGGGACTGCCAGATCCTGGGGATGTGCCCCTGGAAATCCCGGAAGCACTATGTGGGTTCCATAGGGGTCGTCTTTGGTCAAAGGACCCAACTGTGGTGGGATGTCCCGGTCCAAGATTCTCTGGAACTCTTGCAAAAAATCTACGCCGTGGACGAAACCCTCTTTCGGAAGAACCTCCATTATTTAATCGATGTCTTGGAGTTGAGGGATCTCCTCTCCACCCCCCTTAGGCAGTTAAGCCTGGGTCAAAGGATGAAGTGTGAAATAGCCGCCTCCCTCCTCCACGGCCCCCAGGTCCTTTTTTTGGATGAACCTACCATAGGCCTGGATGCTCCCTCAAAGCTGGCCATGAGGCAGATCATAGGGGAGCTCAACCGGGAACTCAAGATTACGGTGATCCTTACCTCCCACGACATGGATGACATCGAAGCTCTGACCAACCGCATCTTGCTCATAGGCAAGGGGAAGCTCCTTTACGACGGGCCCCTGGCGAAGCTCCGTTCCCAGTTTGATCAGATCCGGCGGCTGGAGCTTTTCTACGAAGGCCAGGGCCCCTCGGAGCTTCCTGCGGGGGTCAGGATAATCAGTGAAAGGCCCAACCATGGGATCTATGAGGTAGACACCAATGTCATAGGGGTTTCCCAGGCCCTGCAGGTTCTTGGGAAGGATCTCGATATCCGGGACATGAGTGCCGCCAGCCGCCCCATAGAAGAGCTGATCTCCTCCCTCTACCGGGAGGGAAACCTTTGAGCTCCCTGGCCCCCTATGGGGGGATCTTTAGAATCCGCTTCATCGCCGGTATGCAATACCGGGCCGCCGCCTGGGCGGGGGTGGCCACCCAGTTTTTCTGGGGCTTTATCACCCTCCTGGTCTTTTATGCCTTTTACGAGGGCTCCGGCGGCCTTGAGGCCCCCATGAGCTTTTCCCAGCTGGGGGATTATATCTGGATGCGTCAGGCCTTCCTGGCCCTGGTCATGCTCTGGAGCATGGACAACGAGCTCCTGGATCATATTGCCTCGGGGAATGTGGCCTATGAGCTGGTCCGGCCCCTTTCGCTTTACGTCTTTTGGTTTGCCCGGATCCTGGCCTTTAGGATCAGCCGGACCCTTATGCGCTGTTTCCCCATCCTGGTCGTCACCTTCTTTTTACCCAGCCCCTGGGGCTTTAACCTTCCCGCCGGAACTTCGGCCCTGGCCCTCTTTCTGCCCTCCCTGATGATGGCGGCCCTTTTGGCTACGGCCCTCTCCATGATCATCTGCCTGATCACCTTTTACACCCTGAGTCCCCTGGGTTCCCGGCTCCTTTTGGGAATCATCGCCGATTTCCTCATGGGGTCCATCATCCCCATACCATTTATGCCCCTTCCTCTGCAGAGGTTCTGCGCCCTTCTTCCCTTCCAGTACACCGCCGATTTTCCCTTTCGGGTCTATAGCGGCCACATAGGGGGCTCTGAGGCCCTGTGGGGCCTGGCCATTCAGGGGTTCTGGTTCCTGGCCCTCATCGTCCTGGGGGCCCTGGGCTTTAGGGCCGCCCAAAGACAGCTGGTTCTGCAGGGGGGCTGATGATCTACTGGCATTACCTAAAGCTAAACCTAAAGGCTGTCTTGGAGTACCGGCTTTCCTCCTGGTTCCTCATCCTGGCCCAAAGCCTTACCACCCTTTTTTACTTTATTGGCCTAAGGCTCCTCTTTCTGCGCTTTGATTCCCTGGCGGGCTGGACCTTTGCCGAAGCAGCCCTCTGCTACGGGGTCACCGGTGCGGCCTTTGCACTGGCCGAATGCTTTGCCCGGGGTTTCGATCTTTTTAGTAGGTTGGTAATCCAGGGGAGCTTTGACCGGATCCTCCTAAGGCCCCGGTCTACAATATTACAGGTCATGGGGGCCAACACTGAGATCAGCCGCCTGGGAAGGTTTCTTATGAGCATGGGGATCCTCCTCTCTATCCTCCCCATGACGGGCATTAGCTGGGAGTCCCCCAAAATCATTACCCTCTGTTTTATGATCCTGGGAGGCAGCGCAGTCTTTACGGGGGTCTTTATCCTGGGGGCCACTTTTTGCTTCTTCACCCTCGAAGGGCTGGAGGTGATCAACATCTTTACCGATGGGGGCCGGGAACTGGCCTCATATCCCCTGCCCATCTACGGCCGCTGGATTAGCCGCTTCTTTACCTTTGTCATCCCCTACGGCACCATGAACTACCTGCCCCTTCTGTACCTAACCGGCAGGGTCAGCCAGTGGCCGCTGCTCTACATGCTCATGCCCCTGCTCGGGTTTTTATTCCTGCTTCCCTGCGTAGGAGTCTGGCGTATTGGAGTAAGGCACTACAACTCTTCTGGTTCGTAATTTTTATTTTTCGATTAATGCTTTGCATTTTACGAATAACCCAGGCAGATCCTCTGTTAATGATGTCCAAATAATTTCGGCATCTAATTGCCCGTATCCATGCACAACCACATGCCGTAGTCCAATGATATTTCTCCATGGAATATCAGAATGTATTTCGGTAAATTCATTTGATAAATGGTTAGCAAGCTCTCCTATTTGTAATAGGCTCATGCAGACTGAATTAAAGTAATCCTTGTCAGAAATAAAGTTATTATAATCAGATCCAAAACGTTCTTGTGTCTTGAGTGCATTTTCAATATGTTTAATGATGTGTTTTATTACTGTAGTATCTTTATCCATATATACAGATCATTTCCTTTTCGATTTTCGTTCTGAAATCATCAGACATCCCGGCAGTGGTGATCACATCAACTTTATTTTCCAGAGTTTCTTCAAGGTCAAGGCAAAAACCAGATAGTTCAAAGAGGGTACGGATTTCTCCTTTTTCGATGCAGATATCAATATCACTTTTATATCCGGCTTCTCCACGGGCATAGGAACCAAATAAAAATGCTTTTTGAATACCATATTTATTGGCAACACCAGTGATTTTACTCTTTATTTCTTCAACGGAATATGGTTTATCCATGTTAAAAGCATATTAGTATTAATGTACTTTGTCAATTTTGGTATTCATCATTTAAAAACCCCCACTAGAAAGGTGGAGAGCCAGGGGACATAGGTGACCAGGGCGACCACCACCAACTGTATGGCCAGGAAGGGCATGACGTTGCGGCAGACTTCGGTAAAGGGTTTATTGAATCGATAACTGGCCAAAAAGAGGTTCATTCCCACCGGGGGGGTAATAAAACCCAGTTCCAGGTTGACGATGAAGATGATCCCCAGGTGGATGGGGTCTATGCCGTAGATCTGGCCCAGGGGGACTATCAGGGGAAGGACGATGAGGATGGCCGAGAAGATGTCCATGAGGCAGCCGACGACCAGAAGGGCCAGGTTAAGGAGCAAGAGGAAGACGATGCGGGACTCCACGTTATTCCGCATCCAGTAGGCGAAATTCGAAGGCACCTGGTAATCTACGATGGCGTATGACAGGGAGCTGGCCATGGCAAGGATGGCCAGGATGCCCCCGATTATGGGGACCGCCTTTATCAATACCTTGGGCACATCCTTTAAAGCTATGTCCTTATTTACAAAGACTTCTACGATAAAGATATAGACCACCGATACGGCGCTCACCTCCACCAGGGAAAGGAGGTCCGTAAAATATCCCCCTATAAGAATCAGGGGAAGGAGGATCTCAAAAATCGATCCCTTTACGCTGGAGCAGGCTTCTTTAAACACAAAGGGCTCCACGGGGATCTTTACCTTCTTGGAAATGAAGATCCCAAAAAGGATTCTGCTTAAGACCATGATGATCCCGGGGATGATGGCCCCCAGGAAAAAATCGATGATGCTGTAATCTATCTGCTCCCCGATAAAAAAGAGGATGCTATTGGTGGTGGCCCCAATGAGGATGATGGGCAGGCTGGGGGGAAAGAGGAGGCCTATACATCCCACAGAGCATAAAAGGCCTATGGAAAATCTTTCGGAGTATCCCAGTTTTTCCGAGAGGATGGAGTAGAGGATGCCCCCCAGGGCAAGGATGGTTACCCCCGAGGCTCCGGTGAAGGAGGTGAAAAAGGCGCATATCACCACCGTGGCGATGATCATGCCCCCGGGGATCCAGCTAAAGAGGCTCCGGAAGGTCCTTACCAGCCTTTCGCCGGCCCGGCTTTCGGAAAGGAAAAAACCTGTCAGGGTAAAGAGGGGAATGGCGATCAGGTCCTGGCCGGTGAGGGCCGAAAAAACCTGGATGGGTACCACCTCGGGTTCGTTCCCGGCGGCCTGGAGCAGAACCAGAGCTATGCCCCCTATGGCAATAAAGATGGGGGTCCCCCCCAGGGCTGCGGCCACCAGGAATAGTATGAGGGGGATCTTGGCGTGGAAGGTAAAATCGTAGAGGGAGTTTACCCAGGAAAAAAACGGTTCCGGCGGCTCAAAGCCCCAGATAAGCTTTGTAATGGCCGGGAGGGCGATGAGGCTCCCCGCTATGAGGATCAGGGGGGGGAGGGCGATTTTGAGGGCCCTTAACCTTTCGCCCATTCCCTCTGCCGCATAGAGGGCAAAGCGAAGGGCCATGATCCCAAATGCTATGGGCAGGGCCAGGGCAAAGACCAGTTCCGGGATGGGGCCCACGGTTCTGCCCCCCATGCTGTAGCGCAAAAATGAAAGGGAATCCCAAAAGAGCCTGGCCGCCATGACCGCCGATATAAGGCTGCTGATAGAGGCGAGGGTGCTTTTTAGGCCTTCGTTTTTTGAGAATTGAACTATGGCAATGGCAATATGCCCCTTAGTCCGGGTGCTCTGCATGGCGGCGAAGAGGCCGGTCACCAAAAAGAGGCGGATCATAAATGAGCGGGAAAAGGGAATGCCCAGGTTAAGGGGTCTTAAAAAGACATCTACCACGGGCAGGAGGGCCATGAGAACTATGGCGGCATAACAAACAGCCTTTTCTGTGTTAAGGGCTATTGTTTTGATCTTGCCCATGACTTGTTACCGGCTTCCCCTGTGTCTGGTTAAGATGGCATTAATTCTATTGTAGAGGTTCATGTCCAGGGAACCTCCAATGAGGGAAGAAAGGGCCCGGGTCATTTCATCGTACCAGAGCTGCTCCTGGGCCGGAGTGATCCGGTTGACCGTTAAGCCCTCCCTGGTAAGGGTCCCGATGGTATTGTTTACCGTCACCGGCAGGGACTGGTCCAGCCGTCCGGCAATTTCCCGGGTGACCCGGACTATGTCCTGCTGGTACCGGGGGTTAAGGGCCCCGATTCTCCGCCAGGTCACCTGATTAATCACGATGCCCCCCAGGACAGGAGCTATATTGGTAGAAAGCATGTTTCGCAGATTCCCCTGGACCGGAGTATGAAGCCGCCCGGCGGCTATCATCGCAGGATTTGTATATATGGCGGTGACCTGACCCTGGGCCAGGCGGAGGCCTATCTCTGCCATGTCCCCCTCTACCACTTGAAAACCCATGGCCCTAAAGACATGGTTCATTTCGGCCATTTCTTCCCCCGAGGCTATACGCATCCGTCTTAGATCGTCGGGGGTAAAGACCGGCTCCCGGGAAAAAATATTAACAAAGCCCGACTGGGACCAGGCGATGATAAAGAAATCTCCGCTGTTTACCCTGGCTTCCAGGTCCCCCTGGATCTCCCGCATGACCACCCCCAGCTCGGCTTCGTTCCGGATAAGGAAGGGGGAGCTTACGGTCATAATGCTGGGCTCTATGGAACTAAGCCCCACGGAGGTAAAGACCGCTGCCTGGATGGTATTACTGTCCAGAGAAAGGCGCATGGTGGATTCGCTTTGGGTAATCCCGTGCTGAACCCGCAAAATGACCTCACCGTTGGTCACCCGGGCCCAGGCGGCGGCGATCTCGTTAAGGGACCGGCCCCAGGGGGTGTCGGCGGGGAGGGGAGAGAACAAGGTGACCGTAATAACCTGCTGGGAGGGAGCTGCGGTGCCCCGCTGGGCATGGAGATCCCCGCTAAAAAGTCCCAGGTTTAAAATGATAAGCCCCAGTAATGCAATTTTACCCATAGCCTTAAGCTCCTTGAGTGAGAATCTAATAGCCCCCGCCCCCCGGAAAGGGAAGGAAGAAGAAATGTTCATGGGCCGTTTCCAATAGGTGCCGGGCCCTTCTTTGAGCCAGGATGTTGAGTAAGCGGGTTGAGGGGTCCTCATCGGGGTCTATGGCCAGGGCCATGTACAGGTTTGCCTGGAAAGATTCGTAATCCTGGTCGCTTACATTCACCACCATGGCCCAGGAGACATAGGTGCTTGCCGAGAGTCCCTGGGTTTTTTCCAGGGCCTGATTAAAGTGCCATTCCGCCCGGGCCCGGTCCCCCCCCATGTTTTCGGGCAGGGCCGCATAGAAGAGCACATAAAACTCGTCTATGGCGGCGGTGTTAAAATTTGGGTCCAGCTCGTAGGCCCGGGCCATCATGGCCTCCCACTCGGGGATACGGCTGCCCAGGGAAAAGTCGAAGAGATCCATGGAATAAGCAGAGAGCCCCCCGGCGACGGTCCAGTAGAGGAGGGGGACATCATCTTTGCCAAGTCTGGCCAAATAGGGGGCCAGGGTGCCGTCTTCGGCCCTGGCGGAGCTAAAACCGGGTAATTTCTTGTCCAGAGCGGAGACGAGTATTTCGTATCCCCTTATATAGAGGGCCTTGGCCCGGTCCAGGCCCTGGACCTGCTGGTGGTACTCAAAAATGGGGTCCATCATCTGGGCCGGGGCATGAACAAAGGCATTGGCATACATGATAAAGAGGGAACCGGTCGTTAAAAGCAGCCCCTGGTGGTTCGGATTCTGGGCCAAAAGGGTCTCGTAGAGCTTGATCGCAAAGGGGATGGCGGCCCCCACCAGTTCGGGGTCTGGATCGCTGGTAAAGACATCGGCGCTTCCTTCCCCCGTAAGGGCGTTGGAGACCAGGTTTATGGCCACCCGATTGATCGCACAGGAGGGAAGGAGAAGAATAAGACAGAGCAGGGCCATGGAAGTAAGGCTCTTTGAAAGGTTCCTTTTCATGGATTTCAACTTCCTGTCATAGTATGCCTAATGCCCCGCCTCTGTCAAACCGTATAGAAGGCCCATCAATCCCCTATGACCTTCCGCAGATCTTCTTCGATGGCCTTAAATTTCCGGCCTAGTTCTGCCTTGGCGGCCCCCAGACCCCCCTGGCCCAGGGGGCTCGAAGAGGTGGCATAGAACTTGATCTTGGGCTCGGTCCCCGAGGGTCTGGCACTTACCACCGTCCCGTCTTCCAGGAAGAACTGGAGCACATCGCTGGGGGGGAGCCCCTCAGCCCCGTTTTTAATGTCTCTGACCCTTTGAACCGGAATACCCCCCAAGGTTGCGGGCGGCCCGCTCCGGTAACTCTCCATAATCCCCTTCATGATGGCCGGCCCTTCGGGCCCCTGGAAGTACTTGGAGATCCCCGTTTCTTCCCAGTAGCCGCAGATCTGGTAGAGTTCGTCCAGCCGGTCCAAGAGGCTCTTTCCCTGGCTCCGCCAGTAGAGGGTCATTTCGGCGCACATGGCCGCCGCAGAGATCCCGTCCTTGTCCCGTACTTCGGTGCCTATGCAGTAGCCGTAGCTCTCTTCGGTGCCGAAGACCACCTGGGCCGAACCGTCCTTTTCGCAGCGGGCCACGATGTCGGCGATCCATTTAAAGCCCGTAAGACATTCGAAGCAGGCGGCCCCGTAGTGCTCGGCCAGCTTCTTCTGCATCCCCGTGGTGACTATGGAATTGACCATGGCCGCCTTGGCAGGCAGGGTCCCCGTTTCTTTCATGGAGAGGAAGAGGTAGTCCGCCAAAAGGGTGCCGATCTGGTTCCCCGTGACCAGCACATAGTCCCCCCCCGGTTCTCCGGCGGGAACGGCGATGCCAAAGCGGTCCGCATCGGGGTCGGTGGCCATGACCACATCGGCCTTTTCTTTCTTCCCCAGCTTAATGGCCAGGTCCAGGGCCGCCGCCTCTTCGGGGTTGGGGAAGTCCACGGTGGGAAAGTTTCCATCCCCCTCCCGCTGTTCCGAGACGGTGATCACCTTAAGGCCCAGTTTGGTTAAAATCTGCTCCACATGCATGGCCCCGGTCCCATGGAGGGGGGTGTAGACTATCTTAACTTCTGCGGCCTTGTCTTTGATGAGCTGGGGCCTAAAAAGCAGCTTTCCTACCATCTCCTGGTAGGGCTCATCAATTTCCTTGTCTATCATCACCAGGAGCCCCTTGGAAAGGGCTTCCTGTTTTTCCATCTCTTTGATCTCGCTGACCTGGTTGACCTCTTCTATGATCCCCTTGTCGTGGGGGGGGATAACCTGGGCGCCCCCTCCCCAATAGGCCTTGTAGCCGTTGTACTGGGGGGGGTTGTGGCTGGCGGTGACCACTATGCCGGTGTCGCAGCCCAGTTTTCGGATGGCAAAGGAGAGTTCCGGGGTGGGACGCATTCCCGTAAAGAGGTAGCACTTAATACCGTTGGCGGCGAAGATAAGGGCCGCCGCTTCGGCAAACTCCGCCGAGTACCTTCTGCTGTCGTAGGCAATCACTGCCGAGAGTTCCCCCGCCTTCTGGGCCCGGTCGGGGAAGGCTTTTTTTAGGTAAGTAGCTAGCCCCTGGGTGGCGCTTTTTACCACCAGGGAGTTCATCCGGTTATAGCCCCCCCCTATGATGCCCCTTAGGCCCCCGGTGCCGAACTCCAGGTTCTGGTAAAACCGGTCTTCCAGCTCTGTAAAGTTTTCCTGGGCCAGGAGCTCCTCTACTTCTTTTCGAAAGGCGGGGTCCTTTTCCCGGCTTATATAATCTTTGACCCTTTCGGTGACTGCGGCTTTATCCATGACAGCTCCTCTCATGGTTTTTATTTTATAGGAAGAAACCATAGGTAAGAGTAAAGGATGCGGGGTAAAAGCGCAAGGCTTGCATTATGAAGGATGAAGTAATACACTTAAATTATGGGTAAAGGCAGGCGGATTTTCTTCATTGTGGCCTTCATAGGAGCCGCCCTGGGGCTATACGGCCAAAATATTGATATTTATATAGATGGCATCGCCTCGCAGCCCAGCCACCGGATCTTTTTCCTTGATAATTTCCGCATGGAAGCCGCCAGTTTGGGTTTTAACCCCGTGGCAGCCCGGACCGATGCGGAATATACCTTTCGGTTTAACGTATTACCCTACGATGATGAATATATTATCGAAACCAGGCTTATCGCCAACGATCACAACACCGAGCTGGTATCGATGAGCATGTTTTTTTCCGATCTGGAAGAAATGTATGAGTTTAACCAGTTCCTGTTTTTTCAAACCGTGGTCCTAATCCCCCGGCCAGAAGGGGGGGACACGATCATCATTATTGAAGGTCCAGAGGAGGATCTCACCTGGCGGAACAAGCGTTTTTATGTTCGCCTCTCCCTGGATTACCTGATTAGTGTCTACATTCTGCAGAGTGAGGGGCTCCACCAGGGGGTGGCGGTCTATGACCGGGCGGCCAATGACCCCAGGCCCATCGCGGTCTCGCCGGTGGATAACCAGTTTCTGGCCCTTCCGGGGATCACCCTGGGCTTTGAGCTCTGCCTTCTTGACTGGCTCAGCCTGGAGCCCTTCTTCCGCCTTTCCCTGGGGGACCCCCAAAACACGGACTTTATGAACATGGATGCGGGGCTTTCCCTTAAGTTTCCCATCAGCCGGGTGCGGAACCCCCTCATGGTGCCCTACGGTACCTTTGTCTATCCCTTGAATAAGTCGGAAGTCTTCGCCGAGATCCCCCAATTCGCCATAGGCGGGGGCTTTCAGATTGGCATGAGGGGCGGCCTGCATGGCGCCCTCTTTTTTGATGTCTCTTACCTTCACTACCTGGGAAATGCCCAGTTATACAACACCTATGGGGCCCTCTTCCCCTATCCCGAAGTGATCCACTACCAGCGCTTTGTTATAGCTTTGGGGGTGGGGTACAAGTTTGGGTTTATTAATCGTAGATAAAGAAAAGAAAGAAGAAGATTTCTCACGGCGGCACAGAGGACACGGAGGGGGGTAGCATAACTACCTCTTCCCTCTGTGCCTCTGCGAGCTCCGTGAGAGCTAAGGTTCTTATTAGGGCCCGTCGGTGACGGTGATTACCGCGTCCGCACTCTCCCAATTAAATGCTATATCACTTGCGTCTCTTTCTGTGACTATCACTGTTATGGTATGGGATCCCACAATCATGAAGTCGATATGCTTGAAGTCCAGGGTGATGGAACTTCCGGTTTCCCCAGAAATAGCTGACCCATCTTCATAAAGCCACTCAAATGTCGGGTTTGCATAATCACCCGCATTGTCAATTGTGATAGTTACCGATATGGTGGCAGTATTCCGATCATAGGAGGTGACAAACCCTACTAATTGTGGTGGTTTGGGATCGGTATAATCTAATTCTATTACTACCTTAAGTTCATCCACCGCTTTCCATTCTGCATAGAGGGAAGTATTACCGATGACCACATCGCCGCCAGTACCAAAGACCCATGCTGTTCCGTCCAACAGGGCATTCCTGAACCAACCATTTAAGAATAGGTTACTATTATCTCTGTTCACGATTCCAGTTGGTGCAGTTAAGGTACTTCCGTGTATAATGTTGCCAGCGGTAGCTGCAACAGTGGTAGAATCGACTGCATCATTGTAATAATACGTTACAATGTATTCGTTAGCCTTCAAGACTGGCAGTGCCTTATCGTATGAAGATATAAGACCTCCGTAAACATGGAGGATGAAAACCACCGTAACGCTTTTATACCCTGACCTGGCCAGATCTATTTCTACCCGATAGAACCCTGCAACAAGGGTTCTTTCATCGTCTGCATTACCACCAGTACGTAAATCCACATCCACTTGGCTTTGCCCCTGGGCCCTTAATGGCATGATCCGCATGAAGGCGGTTGATAAGGCATCACCCCCAGTTGGTAAGGTAATGTCCCATTCAAAGGTTCCTGTACCGGTGCCGGTAACGATCTCCCGGAGGATCACTGTGGTACTGCCCCCTGTCCCTCCCTGTACATTAACACCTTCTGTGATTCCATATGCCACTGCTTCGGTACCAATCATTGCTACGACCTCTACATCATATGTTCCTGGCGGCACTAAAATCGGATCGTTAGAGGTGTAACCGTTTTCTGTTATTGTTGTTGATGTGCCAGCAAGGGTAAGGATCACATTGAATGCATCAATTTCATTTATATCTGGGACATCCGGTCGTACGGTGGACCTGCCCACTGCATCCCTAAGGTTCAACCGTATATAGCCCATCCCGTTTAAGCCGTCTACCTGGTAGGAGCGGTTTTCTTGGTTCTCTATAACCAGGGTCCCGTCCTGGGGGTTTACGCAGCCCAGGATGAGGAGGGTCCCCAGGACCAGGGCGATGGTGCCCAGGGTGTAAAAGCCGAATTTCTTTTTCATGTTGTAATCTCCTTCTTGTTATATCCCCTAGGGGGAAACTGTTACTCTCATGGTGGTGGAGTAGGGTACCCCGGCCCGGGAGGCGATGACTGTCAGGTCATAGACCCCTATCATCCCATAGGCTGGAAGGGCAAAGGACATGGCGAAGAACTCTCCTTCGGATGTCTTTTGTCCGTCTACATACCATTCTATCCCGTCGGTATCGAAGTTGTCAAACTCCACCGCATTGTTCACCATAAAATACAGGGTTCCTGGACCCTGTCCCGGGGTATGGTGCAGCCCCGTATAGCTGACCACCGGAGACCTGTCGCTGAAGTCAAACTCCACGTCCACCGATAGGGAGGTCCCGGTAATCTGGACTCCTAGATACGCAAAGTTGCTCACTCCTCCTTCATTGTTATATTCTAATATAATATAGTCCCCGTTTCCATCGGCGGGCAGGAAGGGTACCAGGCTCATCCCCCCCAGATAGGCTGGGTTGGGGGTCCCCCGGTACTGGTAGATCCCTACATCCTTGGATGGCACGGGAAAACTGTGCACATAATTGCTATTTATAATGGAAGTAAGGGTACCGCTCCCCCCGGCCAGGTTAAAATAGCCCGAGACCCGGGACATATAGCCCCAGTTTCGGGGCCCCTGCCGGGGGACCAGCATGACTTCGTAGCGCTTTTCCGGGTCTACCAGGGGGGCCAGGTTGATGTAGAGATCCTGGTCGGCCCTGGCCAGGTTGATGCGGCCCCCCATGACGGCGGAGGCACTGCCCGGCTGGGCCGCGGGGAGCAGGCCCCCGGGCTCCAGGGTGATATAGCTAATGCTGGTCCCATCGGGATAAAGGGCCCTGGCGGGTCTTACCCTATAGGTATGGTCGTTGTTCAGGTTGAGGATCAGCCCCGAAGCGGCCCGGTCTATGCCCCCCAGGTCCAAAAAACGGGTCCCCCCGGCGGTGACATAGCTATAGCCCAGGGAGACCCCCGCGGGGTTTAGCTCTTCTACCATGTAGTAGCTGTCCCCCCTTAATCCCGTTATCCTGCCATTCCCCGCCCTTAGATGCCGGTCATCGCTTAGGTCTATCAGGTTAACCTGTCCCTGTCTGGCGGTAATAATATCCTGCACTGCCTCGTCGTTCAGCAGGGGTTCCAGGTTTGCGGGCATTACACAGGCAGAGAGGAATAGGATACATCCAGCCCAGGCTAGCGAGACGAGTTTGTGCATCTTAACTATAAATATACAACATTTTCATCGTATTGGCAAAAAGCCGAATCTTTTGTACCCTCTTTTTTATGAATTCAACCCGGGAGGATCTATGAGGCCCCCTTCTATACCCAAGATCCCTCTCTTCCTCCTCTTCTTGCTTTTTTTAGGGGCCCTCTCTACTCCCCTTGGGGCCCAGGACCAGTTTACCGGCCGGGGGGATGACCTGGTCTTACGGCTGGCGGTCATAGGCCCCGGGAACGAACTCTACTTTTGGTGGGGCCACATAGGCCTGGTGGTAGAGGATATGCGGACCGGGGAGGAGCTTTTCTTTGACTGGGGGGTCTTTTCCTTCGATAACGAGAATTTTTTTACCAATTTTACCATGGGAAGGCTCATTTATAGCTGCTATGTGAGCCCCGCGGACTGGAATTACCGGGGTTATATTAATACCAACAGGGATATCACCCTCTATACCCTGGATTTAGACCCCGAACGGAAGGAAGAGGTCCTCCGCCGGGCGGCGATCAACATGCTCCCCGAAAACCGGGACTACAACTACCACCATTTTGATGATAACTGCGCCACCCGGATTAGGGATCTTCTGGATATAGCCCTGGAGGGCCGCTTTTTCGAGGCCTATGGCCAGATGCCCAGCCAATTTACCCTGCGCCAGCAGGTCCGGCGCCACACCTGGTTTAACCCCCTGGTCGACTGGGCCCTGAGCTTCTGGATGGGCCAGAGGATAGACCGACCCATCACCGTCTGGGATGACATGTTCCTCCCCTCAGAAATAGGCAGAAGGGCCCTGGAGTTTTCCTACACCGATAATTCCGGCCGGCAGCGGCCCCTGGTAAGCTCTGTAGAGGTGATCTATGCCTCCCAGGGCCGTCCTGTGGTCCGGGAGATCCCCCGGCCCCAGGGGCCCCAGCAGCTCATCGGTAGCCTTGTCTTTTCGGCCCTCCTTCTGGGTTTTTACAAGTACCGGGGGGGGACCCTGGCCTTTCGAAGGACCCTGGGCCTTACCCAGGCCAGCCTGGGGCTCTTCTTCGGTATCGCCGGGACCATGCTGGCCTTTATGATGGCCCTTACCGACCATGACTACACCTACGAAAATGCCAATATCCTCTTTGTAAACCCCCTCTTTATTGCCTCCATCCCCTTAGGTTTACGCCTAGCCTTTAACAGGGACGAAGATAAACGGCAGGGGGCCCTTAAAATCTCCCTTGTTTTTTGGATCTATCTGGCCGCTGCGGGGCTCATCAGTATGCTGATACGGCTTTTTCCCCCCTTCTACCAACAGAACCAGGATAGCCAGGCCATGATCATCCCCGCTGCCCTGGCCCTGGCCCTGGTCTATTACTGGCTCACCAGGGGCCGGGAACCCCCTGAGCCCTAGCAATGCGGCCCTCCTCTGGCTATACTGGTCCCATGGGGCGCCGCCTTTTCTTCATTCTCTGTGTATGTTCCCTCTCCCACCTTCCTGCCCAGGATGGTTTTTGGGAATGGACGCCCCTGGAACCGGGGGAGGGGATCATCCCCCTCTACCTGCTTCTGGAAGAGGCCGCTGAAGCCCAGGGGGGCCATAACCCCTGGCGGCCCGACTGGCCCCTGAGCCTCCCCCCCGACGCCTTTTCCCTGACGGTCCCCTTTAGCCGCATAGCCCTGGGGGGGGATGATTATGTCCTGGAATTACGATTCGACAGCCTGGGAAGGCTCCTGGCCTTTCCCCTTAGCTTAAAGGGCCGGATGGCCCAGGTAAGCCTTGCTTACCGGGACTATGCCGGGGAGATAGCAGATATCGAGGTTTTCTTTAGCTTCGAAGAAGAACCCTACTATTTTGAGTTCCTGGAGCACATAGCAGAGGTGGAGGCCTTGATCAGGGTAGAGCAGGGGGATTACTGGTTTTTCGTTACCATCCATTGGGGCCTTAACGAGGTGATAGAAACCTGGTATGACGAAATCGGAAATGCCCTGGGGGCCTATCTTTATTCCCTGATAGAGGTCCAGGGAAGGCCCCGGCTGAGACAGCAGAGGGAACTCAACCCCCTTATGGAAGGCTCCCCCTTTACCCGTCACTACGACAGCTGGGGTCTTATCTCAGAGCTCGAGGGACCCGGCGGGACCTCCCGGGTCCTTTATTATAGGGATAATCTCCCCCGGTTTTGGGAAGCCTCCGGCATCCCCCTTACCCTCCAGTGGGACGGGCAGGACCGGCTGGTGCGGCTCTGGTCCGATGCACCGGGGGTCCTGGGGGCCCTGGACTACCGCTATGAGTACCGGGATGACCCCCGGGGAAACTGGTCAGAGCGCCGTGAAATTAGAATGATCCCCTCCATGGGGGTCCTGGTTCCCTCGGCGGGGCCGGTCCACTGGCGCATGGTGGAGTATGCCCCATGAGCCTCTCAACCGATTGGAAGGAGATCACCTACCAAAAAACCTTTGACCAGGAACTGGCGGGTCTTGAGCGCCGCCGGGAGCGGGACCCCCGCTGTACCATCGAAGACATCCAGGGGGTCTTAAAGCATCTTTACATCAAAGACGGCGGAGACGGCCTGGGCCGGGGGGAAGTCCAGGAACTTCAGATGGCCGCAACCCTGGCGGCCCATGAGTATTTTATTGCCCAATGGGAGGCAGAAATAAAAGAAGCCAAAGAAAAACCACATAAGGAGTAGGACATGGAATGGAGAGCAAGTCATATTTTAGTCAGCGACCGGGCCCTGGCGGCGGACTTATTGCAGAAGATTAAACAGGGAGCATCCTTTGAGGATCTGGCCCGGCAGCATTCAAGCTGTCCCTCCAAGTCTTCCGGGGGAGACCTGGGCTGGTTTGGCCCCGGCAAGATGGTGGCCCCCTTCGAAGCGGCGGTCAAGCAGCTTGGGGCCGGCTCGGTGGGGGACATAGTCCAGACCCAGTTTGGCTACCACCTGATTAAGTGCACCGGAAAAAGGGACTAACCCTTTAAGAGCCGGCTTAGCTCCCGGTCCAGACCCTGGGCCAGGGCTTGCTGATCTTTTTTCTCGTAGGATGGGGTCCTCTCAAAATCCAGGCCCTGTTCTGCCAGGCCCACGGTAAAATCCCGCAGGGACCTTAGCTGGCGGATATTCTCCCTCGTAAAAACCCGTCCCCGGTCATCCAGGACATCGACCCCCTGGTCTACCAGCCGCTCTGCCAGGGGCAGGTCCCTGGTGATAACCAGATCTCCGGGGCGGGCCAGCTCGACGATGCGGTCGTCGGCGCTTCCCTCCTGGGCGGAACAGTGTTCCATGCGAATCAGGTCCTTGGGGATAGAGTCGGGGTAGGGGATGGGCCGGTTGGCCGCATAGACCACGGGGACCTTTAATCGCACCGAGAACCGAAGGATCATGTCCCGGGCTATCCGGGGACAGGAGTCTGCATCTAGGAGGATCTGCATGCGGCGAGGTGGGCCCTAAAGGTTCCAGATAAGCTAAGGCTCCCCTCCAGCCCCGCAGAGATAAAGAGGGATTCCCCGGTTTGAAGGTCCAGTTCTTCTTCGCCGTTTTTAAGCTTTGCCTGGCCGGCACTAAGGAAGAGGATGGCCGCCCCCTTCTCGGGATAGGGAAGCTCTTCACCCTTATTATGGATCACCGAAAGCTTAAATTCCGTAGCCGGGCTGGGGTAGCTGTAGCAGCGGGGGGCCGGGCTGGGAAGCTTTAGGACCTCCGGTTTATCGGCAGAAAAATCGAGGATCGCCAGCAGCTCACCAGTGTTTATATATTTGGGACTAAGGCCCCCCCGGATTACCGAATCGGAATCGGCCATGAGTTCCATGCCCATGCCGTGGATAAAGGCATGAAGCATCCCCGGGGCGATAAAGAGGGCCTCCCCTGGGGCCAGTTCGATGATGTTTAAAAAGAGGGGGGCCAGGACCGCGGCCTCACCGGGGTGGAGCCCCGCAAAGTAGGAAGAAAGGACCCATTCGTTTTTGTGTTCCGGGTACTCCCGCTCTAAGAGGGGGAGTTGATTTTTGATAAAGGGAGCCAGGGCCCTCTTGGCATTTTCATCCATGGCAAAGAGGCCTTCCAGAAGGGCCCTATGGGGATCATTCCCCTCTAAGCTGGCCAGGATCTGGACTATGCTGTTTTTTACCGGCCCGTCGCTCTTATAGATGAGCTTTGTAAGAAGTACCTTTATTTCGTCGGTATCTCTAAAGCCGCAGAGGGCCGCAAAGGGCTCCAGGGCACAGATAATTTCTGGTTTATGGTTCGGGTCCTTATAGGACCGCTCCGGGGCATCCAGGGCTATGCCCTCCTGGTTCTCCCGGTCAAAGCCCAGCCGGGCCTTTTCGAGGTTAGGGTGCACCTGGAGCGAAAGGGGCTTGGCGGCAGCTATCACCTTAAACAGGAAGGGGAGGGTTTCGTAGGTTTCGGAAGTTTCCCTTCCTAAATAGGTTTCGCCATTTTCTTTAATCAGGTCCGACAAGAGGGGCCCTTCTTCAGCCCCGGTGGTGCTTAACCGGGAGGGCCCGGCGGGGTTCACCCCCATCCACATCTCTGCCCAGGGGATGCGGCTTAAGTTTTTTTCTCCCATCAGGGAGGGGATCCATTCAGGAGATCCCCATTCATAATTTTTTATGGAGTTGTGGAGCTTAAAAACCTTCTGCCCCAGGGAGGGGGGCTTGGGCTCTGGGCCCGAAGGTGCTTCCGGGCTTGCTTGTACTACATCGGAGACTGCTATATCACCGGGGACTATGGAATCCAAGAGGGAGATCATCCCCAGGGTTAGGCGTTCGGCCTCGGAGTTCTGATTTCCCGATTGGGGCAGGGAACCGGCTTTCTCCAGATCATCACAGAGTAAAAAGCCCGTCAGGACCGCCACTTTTAGGGGATCCTTTAGGCCCGAAAGACGCTGGACTTTTTCTATGGTCCCCCGGTATTTTTCCAGGAGCATGGCCAGATACTCTGCGTCCTGATCGGTAGAAATGCTAAAGTCGGTTCCCAGTATATCTATATGGAGATTACTCATGGGCCTTTAAAAAATATCCAGTTCCCCATCTTCCTTCTCTTCGTCTTCGTCTTCCAGGAGCTCTAAAGGAGCTTCATCATCTTCTTCCAGGGGGGAAGGAGCCGAAGCAGCCTCTTCAAGAGAAGGGGATTCTTTTTGTGCAGTAGTATCCAGGGCGTCTTCGAACTGATTAAGGCGGGTCAGGGCCGAGAGGATTCCTTCCTCTATCCGGCTCTGCTCATCCTTAAAGCGCTGAATAAGGACCTCCAGTTCGCCGATCCGTTTTTGGTAGGAGTCGAGCCTTTCTTTTAACTGTGAATTTTCGGCGGTAACTTTTTTTACATACTCAATGGTTCGGCTGACCTTTGATTCCAGCAGCTTTACCTGTTCGAGGCTTACCATTGTTAAGCTCCCAGGGCTGCTTTTGCCTGGGCGACCACGGCCTTAAAGGCCCCAGAGTCTTCTACGGCCAGGTGGGCCAGGGCCTTGCGGTTAATCGTAATCCCCGCCTTGCTGAGGCCGTTGATTAACCGTGAGTAGGTGAGCCCCTCGTCCCGGCAGGCCGCATTAATCCGGATGATCCAAAGGCGGCGGAAATTTCCCTTTCTGTCCTTTCGGTCCCGGTAGGCATGGGTAAGGGCATGGGTAACCGCATCTTTGGCGGCCTTATAGTTTGAATGCCTTCTGCCCCAGTAACCCTTGGCCAGTTTTAATATTTTTTTGCGGCGGTTCTTTCGTTTTGAACTGTCTATTGCTCTTGCCATTGTACTAACTCCTTAAAAGTCCCGGATAAAACCCCTACCTGTAGGGCATGAGGGTCTTTTTTATCGCCGCCGTATTATCAGCGGAGAGTATCCCGCTCTTTCTTAGTCTCCGCTTTCTTTTCGTTGACTTCTTGGTAAGAATGTGGCGGAGGTTTTGTTTTTTATATTTAACCTTTCCGGTTCCGGTATAGGAAAAACGCTTTGAAGCACTTTTCTTGGTCTTCATTTTAGGCATGGTGCCGTCCTCGCTATTTCTTGGTTTTAGGACTAAGGATCATGGACATAAACCGGCCCTCCATGGCTGGGGCCCTGTCCATCACATAATCACCTTCTATCCTTGCTAGTACATCCTTTAATACTTCCAAGCCAAGTTCAGTATGGGCCATTTCGCGGCCCCTAAAACGAACCGTTACTTTAACCTTATTTCCTTCGAGCAAAAAATCCTTTACATGCTTGGATTTAAAATCCAGATCATGGTCGTCAATTTTCGGCTGCATACGGATTTCTTTAAGCTTAATGAGCTTCTGTTTTTTCTTGGAATCCCGTACCTTCTTTTCATTTTCGAATTTGAACTTGCCGTAGTCCATGATTTTGACCACCGGCGGGGCCGCATTCGGTGCCACCTCTACCAGGTCCAGGCCTTGTTCTCTGGCAATGTCGAGGGCCTCCATGGTGGGAATTATTCCCTGTTGTTCTGCCCCATCATCACGGATAAGGCGGACCTCCCGCACCCGAATTTGCTCATTAATTCGTAAATCCTTTTCCGACAACTGACCTCCTCGCTGTTCTTCAGAACCTGACTGCTAATGGTCATTATTAGCAAAAATAAATGATTGTGTCCATAGCCCGGGTCAGCGGACATAGACAGCCCAGGGGCCTTTTGGTACCATGGGCCATGAGTCTCTTTTCCTTCCTCTGGATGCCCCTTTTTTATCTTTTCTGGCGTTCCCTGACGGGGACCAACGAAGCAGCAGGGGGTGTCTGGGGCCTCCTGGTGGGCAGCATAGTGGCCCTGGTGCACTTCTTTCTGGGGGACCTGGTCGATCCCGGGGGTTTTGGCTTTTCCCGCTGGGCCCATGCCTGGGTCGATGTAATCGCCCTTCCGGTCCTGCTCCCCCTCTTGATCTACCTGCTCCTGGTGCTTTTAAGGGTCATAGGGGGCACCATAAACTTTGCCAACTTTACCCTTCTCTGGCTCATCCCCGGGGGGGTCATCAAAGCCGCCAGCTGGAGTTCCCTCAATGACCCTTCCCTCTTAATCCTGGTACCCATCCTCTGGACTGCCATTGCGGTGGGGGTTCCCTTCTTTATCAATATCATTATGAACAGTCAACCCCTGGTCATCGTTTTTGCGTCCCTGGGGGTTTTGGTCGTCCCCCTGGCAGCGGCCAGCTCCTACTGGGCCTTTTTTTCCCAGAGGCAGCTCATGGGAGCCCTCTTTCTGGCCGCCGCTGCCATACCCCTTCTGGTCTCGATGGTCTTTTCCGGCCTCAGTGCCGGCGATTAGACCAGGGGCAGACCCGCCTAGGCCTGGTTGGCCGAGCCCAGGACCTTGATGTTCTTGTGGGCGTAGAGCTTCTTGAGCTCGTCCCGGGCGGGGCCCAGGATGCGCCGGGGGTCAAACTCGTCGGGTTTTTCCGAAAGGACCTGCCGGATAAGGGCCGTCATGGCGAGCCGCCCGTCGGAGTCTATGTTGATCTTGCAGACCGCACTTTTTGCCGCCCGGCGAAGCTGTTCCTCGGGGATCCCTACCGAGTCGGTTAACTTGCCCCCGTATTTTTCGATCATGTGGACATAGTCCATGGGCACCGAAGAGGAACCATGGAGGACGATGGGGAAGCCGGGGATCCGCTTTTCGATTTCTTCCAGGATTTCGAAGTGGAGGGGAGGGGGGATCAGGACCCCGTTGGCGTCCCGGGTGCACTGCTCGGGCTTAAACTTGGTCCGCCCGTGGCTGGTCCCTATGGAGATGGCCAGGCTGTCTACCCCGGTGCCCTTTACAAAGGCTTCGACCTCGTCGGGCTGGGTAAAGTGGCTGTGCTCCGAGGAGACATCGTCCTCTACCCCGGAAAGAACCCCCAGTTCGCCCTCGACGGTCACATAGTCCTTCCGGGAATGGGCAAACTCGCAGACCTTTTTGGTCAGGGCGATGTTTTCTTCAAAGGGAAGGTGGGAGCCGTCGATCATGACCGAGGAAAAGCCGGTCTCTATGCAGTCCTTGCAGAGTTCAAAACTGTCCCCGTGGTCCAGATGGAGGACGATGGGGATGTCACAGCCCAGTTCGTGGGCGTATTCTACCGCCCCCTTGGCCATGTTTTTGAGGAGGTTCTGGTTGGCATACTTCCGGGCTCCGGCAGAAACCTGGAGGATTACCGGCGATTTGGTCTCCACACAGGCCTGAATGATGGCCTGAAGCTGCTCTAAATTGTTAAAATTGTAGGCCGGCAGGGCATATTTGTTCGCCATGGCCTTTTTGAATAGCTCAACGGTATTAACCAAGCCTAATTCGGTATAACTTATCATTCCAATCTCCTTAGTTTATAGGTACCTTTATGGTAAGACATGCTTAGTCCCGGGTCAAGGGCAGGGTGATCAGCTTTCCTTCCCCGTCTCCCAGGACTCCCACCTGTAGCTGGAGGGCCTGCTTGGCTTTAGGTTCCAGTAAGACCGCCTCTATGGTTTTGGGCATGCCCCCTATCATGGGGAAATAATTATCGCTATAGAGGAGTTTTTGCTTGCTCTCCAGTTCTACCATCCGTATGGGGGCATCTGCTTCCAGATGGATGAGCCACCGGTTTGGGCCGGCCCTTTCGGTTTTCGCCCTCAGGGCATGGGCCTCCTGGACATACTCCCTATAGGCGCAGAAAAAGAGCATGTCGTCGCTCACCACTTCTCCCTTTACCGAGGCAGAAACATGGATCACTTCGGCAGTCCGGTCCTCGACCTCGCCATAAAGATCCTTCAACCTAAAGACCTCTTCCAGGTCCCCCTCTTCTGCCCTGATTCTTCTGGACCAGTAGCCCAGGGGGCTTCCGTCATTGCGGAGGTGGAAGACCTCCAGGTCCGCCTGCACTGCCCCGGGGCTGTGCTTGGAAAGGAGGACCGATATATCGTTGAGGTCCCGGCGGGCCTTTACCGCCAGGGGAGCAAAGACCCGCTTTACTCCATAGTAGCTCATCAGGGGGCGGCCGCTGTAATCGACACAGCCAAACTGAAAGAGGGGTCCCCCCTTGGTAAAGGACCAGTAGAGGACCCCGTTGTTATTAGGGCACTCAAAACGGAAGAGCCCCAGGGCGCTGTAATCCGCCCGGAGCTGTTCTATCTCGAGGCTCCGCAGATAGAGCCGAAGGTTCCGGGTTTCGAACCAGTCGCTGTAGGGGTACTTGGTAAAGAGACCCAGGCTGGTCCGCTCCCTCCATTTGACCGCCCAGTTCTGGCCCTTAAAGGAATCCACGTCCAGGTCCATGTGTTCTAACAGGGTTTCTGGCCGGGAGTAGCTTTCCTGGGTCCAGCAGGTTTCGGTCACAAAGGTGGGGTCCTTGGTGGCATTGTAGAAGTTCCCCCAGTTGTGGGATTCCCCCTCCACCGGAGACTGGCAGTTTAGACCCCCATGTGGGGAATTAATAATATAGGGAAGCTCCGGGCAGAGTCTCTCGCTTATCAGGGGAAGGTCCTTCATGATGAGCCTTTCGCCGTTAAAGACCTTGGTGGCCTGGGGCCAGCCCCAGCCCTCCCAGCCCTCGAGGGTTTCGTTCCCCCCGCAGAGGATCACCAGGCAGGGGTGGCGGCGGATGACCTTAAGCATCTCTTCGGATTCGGCCAGGAATTCCTTGCGCCATACCGGGTCATAATCCGGGTACTGGTTTGAGTGGAGAAAGAAGTCGGACCAGATCATGATGCCCCGGCGGTCGCATTCCCGGTAGTAGGATTCGTCCTCCACCATGCCGCCCCCCCAGATGCGGACCATGTTTACATGCTGGTTTTCCAAAAGCATAAAGAGCTGCTGGTAGGCTTCGGGTTCTCCGTAGGATTTTATATAATCCAGGGGGACATGGTTCTGCCCATGGATGATCACCTTTCTTCCATTTATTTTAAAGTAAAAAGTGTTTCGTCCCCGCTCATCTTTTTTGACCAGTTCTACAGTCTTAATGCCTATGTCCTGGCTTAGCTCGTCGCTGATCCTTCCCCCTTCTTCTATCCTTACCTTCAGGGTGTAAAGATGGGGCTCCCCGTATCCCCGGGGCCACCAGGTTTCGGGGTCCTGTATGGTCAGGGGAACCTCCCGCTCTATGAGGTTTTTCTGAGCCGGCAGGGGTATGTCCATGGCACAAACTTGGGCACCCCCCCGGTTGTGGAGGCTGATATGGGCCATGGTGGCGGCCCCGGCATTCCGTACCGCTAGAAGGATCTTGCACCTGGCTTGGTCAGAGCCAATACTCTGGGTCTTAAAGCAGAGGTCCTCCAGGTAGGGGCCTTCGTACATGACTAAGGAAATCTCCCGGATGATCCCCAGGCCCAGGACCCCGGTCCCCAGGTTGAGCAGGCTGGACCCGGCGTAAAAGCTCCTCTGGTAGCGGCGGATCAGGGACTTTCCCAGGGTACCCTCGGGGGACCGGCCGTTTTGCAGATGCCTTTCGGTCTCGTCTATTTTTCCGGCGATCATCCTTTCGTGGGCCTTAATCCGGATCACCAGATCGTTTGTTCCCTTGGGTCTTAAGAGCGAAGGGTCCACCGTAAAATCGTAGACCCGGTAGGCATTGGCGGTCTCTCCCAATAGCCGGCCGTTCAGAAAGACCTCGCCATAGGTGTCTATGCTTGTACACCGTAGGAGGATGGTCTGCTTCTTGTCATAGTCCGGAGGGCTTTCGAATTTGCAGTGATAGACCCAGTCGCTCCGGGCCACCCAGGCGGCATCAAAGGCGGCCTTGGTGCTCCTAAAGGGATTCTCCAGCTTCTTCTGGGCCACCAGGTCGTAGTGGATGGCCCCCGGCACCTTTGCAGGAAACCATTCGCCCTTAGGGTCCTTACCCTCGTTTGCCTCTGGGCACTTCCCATCGGGATAGGCGGTATCTAATTGCCGGGTCCTAAAGGGCAGATCGCTTAAGGTTAGTTGTTGCATGGTCCTTCCCCCTTAATACATCATAGCACCGCCGTCGGCCCTGATGGTGGACCCGGTGATGTACTGGCTCCGTTCGTCCGCCAGAAAGACGGCACAATAGGCCATATCGTATGGTAAGCCCCCCCGGCCCGATAAAAAGCCCTCGGGGGGAAAGTTCTGAAAGTCCAGGTCCCGCTCTATGGCCCGCTTGCTGATGGGGTTTCTGTAGCGTCTGGGGGCAACCTGGGTGGCCCCGGGGCTTAGGGTGTTTACGGTGATCCCGTAGCGGCCCAGGGCCAGGGCGGCCTCCCGGGTGAGCATCTTTATGCCCCCCTTGGAGGCCCCGTAGATGGGGTCAAAGCCCGTGGGCCGCTTGGCGTGGATGGAGGCCACGTTGATGATCCGTCCGTAAGCTGCTTCTTTTAAATAGGGGAGGGCCTCCTGAATGCAGCGCCAATAGCCCTTAAGGTTTACCCCCATAACCCAGTCGTATTCATCTTCGGTGTATTCAAAGAAGAGTTTGTTAAGCTGGACCGCCGCATTGTTGACCAGGATGTCTATGCCCCCAAAGGCCCGCTTGGTTTCTTCCATTAGATTGCGGATGCTTTCCCGCTTTTGGACATCGGTCTGGATCGAAATGGCCCGGCCCCCGGCCTCATTAATAAGCTGCAGGGTGCCGTCCGGGGGGTCCCGGTTATAGGTCACCGCCACCTGGGCCCCCGCCTGAGCCAGGGCCAGAGCAATACCCTGGCCTATGCCGGTAGAAGACCCGGTGACCACTGCGGTTTTTCCTTCGAGGTTCATGGGGCCGTCCTTGGGGGCCGTCGCTTTACAAAGTAGCTGAGCAAAAAGCCCCTGTCCAGAGTAAGGCTGGCCCCGTTGGCCGAGGGGCAGTCATCGCCGGCGAAAAAGAGGGCCCCCCGGGCGATATCTTCGGGGGCCACATAGCTGAGGTCTGGAATCCGCTCCCGGGTAAACTCGTAAAGGGGGCTGAGGCTGCTCTTAAACCGCTCCCCGTCCCCCTCCATGGGGCCCGCGTTGATAATATTGGTCCTGACCCCATGGGGCCCCAGGTCCAGTACCAGCTCTTTGGCTAAAAGCTTAAGGGCCCCCTTGGCGAGGCTGTAGGAGAAGGCCGCTCCGCTGGGTTTTTCATCGTGGATGGAGCTGATAAAGATAATGTTCCCCCGGCCCGCCCTTTTCATGGAGCTCCCCAGGGCCTGAACAAAGAGGAAGGCGCTTTTTAGGTTGTAATCCAGGGCCTCATCGTAGCTATCATCGTCACAGTCCTCTAAAAGAGAGGGGATAAGCCGGTTGTTATTATGGATAAACACATCGATTCGGCCGTATGCAGCGAGGATCTTGTCCACCGCCCCATCTACCTCGGCCTTGCTGACCGGATTGACATGGTGCTCAGCCAGGATTGCCCCTTCCTCTTTACAAACCTTGGCTATTTCCAGGCCCAGGGCCGAGTCCCCCTCGCTTATAAGAACTATCTTATCTTTTAGCTTCAAGGACCCTCCTGTTGGACAATATTCAGGATATCAGATCATCCGATCTTAAGCAAGATTTTTCTTGCCAGATCGGCCCAGATGCCTTACAATGAACTATCGCTATGAACCCAGGAGGCTCCTATGTTTTTTAGCTCAAGACAGGAAGTAGAAATGCTGACCCCCCATTGGAAGGGGGAGCGTCTCGCCGATGGCCGCCCCAAGGTGGCCGAAAAGCTACTGGAAAGGATGAGAAAGCTTACAATCGAAGAGGTTTGGAGCCTTCCCTGGAACAATAACTACGAATTCCAGGTAGAAACGGACTTTAAAACGACCCATTCCACCGACAAACCCCTGGTTGGCCGGGCCCTAACCATACAATGTATGCCCATACGGCCCGATTTAGATGAAGTTTGCATGAAAGAGGCCAGAGCTTTTGGCTTCGAGAGCCATTATAACAAATCTGCGGTCAATCGGCTGGTAGAAGACGATGTAATGGTGGTAGATTTTTACGATAAAATTGAATATGGCACCTATTTTGGGGGAAACCTCTCTACTTCGGTGGCAGAAAAGACCAAAAGAGGCGGGGCGGTCATCTGGGGGGGCATCCGGGACGTCGATCAGGTAAAATTTATCCCCAATTTGCAGATCTACTACCGGGGAAGCCACCCCACGGCCATCCGGGATTACGTCATGACCGGCTATAACAGGCCCACTATGATAGGCCGGGCGGTGGCCCTGCCGGGGGACATCGTCTTTGGCAGCGCCGGGGGTATTGCTTTTATCCCCTGCCATCTGGCTGAGCAGTGCGCCGACCGGGCAGAAAAGATGCATGTCCGGGATGTCTTCGGCTTTGAACGGCTCAGGACCCAGACCTATACCCCCGCCCAGATCGACAATCCCTGGACCCGGGAGATGTGGGATGACTTTGTGGCCTGGTTTAAAACCGACAAGGAAACCGAAGAGTACCGTTACCTGGACTTTGGGGCCGACATAGAAAACCAGTTTAGTAATGACGGCACCAGGCGAAGAAGCCGGGGCCGGGACGGCCTGCCCTACAATCCCGATGGATCGGGGGCCCACTTATGAGCGACCTGGCCCTGGGCAATTTTAACCGCCTCTCTGCTCCTTCGCAGCTAAAAATCACGGACCTCCGCTTCGCCAAGATCAGCGGGGCCCCCATGGACTGCGTGCTCCTTAAAATCTATACCAACAGCGAGCTAGTTGGGTTTGGGGAGGTCCGGGACTGGGCCTCTGAGACCTATGCCCTTACCCTTAAGAGCCGGCTCCTGGGAGAAAACCCCTGCAACGTGGACAAGCTCTTCCGAAAGATCAAGCAGTTTGGGGGCATGTCCCGTCAGGCCGGCGGGGTTTCGGGGGTGGAGCTGGCCCTTTGGGATCTGGCCGGCAAGGCCTACGGGGTTCCCATCTACCAGATGCTGGGGGGGAAGTTTAGGGATAAGGTGCGGCTCTATTCGGACACCGATCAGGGGGGCCGTCCGGATGGAAAGAAGATGGGAGCCGCCCTCAAGGAAAGGCTGGACCTGGGTTTTACCTTTTTGAAAATGGACTGGGGGGTGGGGACCCTCATGGGTCTTGAGGAAGGGGGCTACCTCACGGCCCCCCTGGGCTTCCTGGATGAGCTAAAGGCCACCCGGGGGGTCCGGAGGCTCTACTACAGCGACCGGGAAAAATTCAACAAGTATAACGAGGTCCAGAACATAGCCCATTTTTTTACGGGCCTTCAGATCACCGAAAAGGGCCTGGACTTTCTCGAGAACTATCTGGCCGAGGTCCGTTCGGTCATAGGCTATGAGGTTCCCCTGGCCATAGACCACTGCGGCCACATAGGCTTGAATGAGTGCATCAAGCTGGGCCGCCGGGCAGAAAAATACAACATAGCCTGGCTCGAGGACCTCCTCCCCTGGCAGGCCACGGAGCAATGGAAGAAGCTCTCCCAGGCCATTGCTACCCCCCTGGGCACCGGGGAAGATATCTATCTCAAAGAAAATTTCCTGCCCCTCCTGGAATCGGGGGCCCTCTCTATAGTGCACCCGGACATCCTCAGTACCGGGGGGATCCTGGAAACCAAGAAGATAGGGGACCTGGCCCAGAACTACGGGGCCGCCATGTGCATGCATATGGCCGAGACCCCCGTGGCAGCTTTGGCTTCCGCCCATGTAGCTACGGCCACCGAGAACTTCCTGGCCCTGGAGTTCCACTCCGTAGAGGTGGACTGGTGGGATGACATTGTTAAGGCCCCCCATAAACCCATCATCAAAAATGGATTTATAGAGCTAAGCGATGCTCCGGGGCTGGGCATAGATGATCTAAACGACGAGGTGATCCGGGCCCATCTGCATAGCACCCAGAAGGATATCTGGCTCCCCACCCCCCAGTGGGACGACGACTACTCCAGCGACAGAACCTGGAGTTAAGCTTCTAGGCCCGGCTCTTTAAAGCGAGTACTCCACCAGGTGAAGCTTTTTACAAAGACCCTTTGTAAGAGATCCTGGTCATGGTTCTTAATGGCCTCGTAAATGTTCCGGTGATCCTGCACGGCCTCGAGGATCCTCAGGGGTTCCAGCCGTTCTTGGAGGATGTTAAAAAAGAGGTCCAGGGCGACTTCGCCTATTTTAATGATATAGGGGTTGTGGGTGGCACTAAGGACCGCATAGTGAAAGGAAAGCTCATCCTCTGCGGCCATAAAGGCCTCGGAGCCCAGCCGGTCCATTTTATCTTCCAGGGCCAGGACGTGTTTTTCTATATTGATGAGATCCTCTTCGCTGGCATTATCCATGGCCAGGTGGGTATAGGCGGTTTCGTAGATCTTCCGAAACTCCACCAGGTAGTCGGCGGTCTGGGGCAGCAGGGCCATCTGGATGGCAAAGGCATTGGCCGCTCCGCCCTGGAGGGCATCGCAGACAAAGGTCCCCTCGCCCTGCCGGGACTCCAGGGCTCCCAGGCTCTCGAGCATCTTGAGGGCCTCCCGGACCGACGAGATCCCCACCTTCATCTTATCTGCCAGTTCCCTGGCCCCTGGGAGCCTATCCCCCGGTTTTAGCTCCCCCTTCATAAGGGCGTCTTTAATTTGCTCTAAAACCTGGTCGGTGATCTTTTCTTTTTTTTGAATCGATGCAAGGCTCATTTCGGCCATTATCTTACTCCCTTGGTATAGACATCCCTGGAGCTCTGGCAATTCAACAGGGCTGTTCCTTCCTTATAACGTGAAATATTTTCGCAGATTATATTGAGGCCGTTGAGGGCCAGATCGGGGACCTCCGGGGTGCAGTGGGGGGTGATGATAAAATTGGGGAGGTCCCAGAGGGGGCTGTCCTTACCCAGAGGTTCGGTCTCGAAGACATCGCTGGCGGCGGCAGCTATGGTACCCTCTGTCAGGGCCTTATGGAGGGCCCCTTCGTCCACCACCGAACCCCGGGCCATATTGATAAGAAAGGCCGTGGGCTTCATGATCTTAAATGCTTTTTCGTCAATTAAATGGTAGGTTTCATCCGAAAGGCTGAGGCAGAGGACCACGATGTCGCTCTCCTTTAAGAGCTGATCTATCCTGTCCCCCTGGTCCGCGAACCAGGCCTTCTCTACCCCCTCCGGGGCGGGAACCGCCTTTCGGCTGTAGGCCAGGACCCTCATGCCAAAGGCCCTGGCCCGGGGGATAAGAGCCAGGCCCGTATGCCCCAGGCCCACTATGCCCAGGGTCTTCGTAAAGAGCCCCCGCCTATCCCTATAGAGGTTGGCCCAGAGGTGGTCCCGTTGCTGCTGCTCCAGTTTCCGGGAATCGTAAATAAGGGAAAGTATAAGGAAGAAAATGTGTTCCGCCAGGACCGGAGCGGAGCGGCCCGCAGAGGAAGTCAAGAGGATGCCCCTTTCGAAGATCTCCGGGTGGGCCGAATTATTTACCCCCGCATGATCGCAGTGGACCCACCTAAGCTTTTCTGCGGCTCCCAGGACTTCCCGGGAAATATCCCCGGCCAGGATGGCCACATCGGCATCCTTAATCCCCGCCTTCATGGCTTCGGGATCCGACTGGGAGGCCCGGACTATCTCGACCCCGGGACCCAGGGCCTTTACAAGCATATCCCAGTGCCAATCGGTATAGGGCTCGGTGGTAAAAACTTTTTCGATGGGCCGCCCTAGGTTCATGGTACTCTCCGGGATGTAAGATCGGTGATCAGATAAATTCTTTCCCCATGGTATCCTAATTGCCCATTCATAGCAAGGGAAGGAAAAAGAATTCCCATTGAATTGTCATTTATATAGAAAGTTTTAGTTTATTTTTGTATCATGCCAGGATGAACAGGGGTCTTAAATGGGGCATTCTATTTCTCTTAGTCCTTCTTCTCCTCTGTTCTGCCCTGGGAGCTTGGTTTCTTTCCCGTCCTCCGGTCCTCATGGTCATGGACCCCGGGTTTGTCCAGATCTACGGAGAAGAGCGGATTCAGACCCAGGCCCGGGCGACTTCTTTTAAACTCCTTCGCCGGATTATCCCGGTGGTCCTGGCCGATACCGCCGGTCCCGATCTCTATGCCATCGCCATAGAAGCTGCCTCTGGGCGGCCCTGGGCGGTGTTTTTCCTGGCCGCCTATGACGAGGCCGCCCGGTATTACCAGAACCTCCGCCCCGAGATCCCCGTTTTTCTTATAGGCCCCGGGGACCCAAGAAGGAATACCGAAGCCCTGCTGCATATAAGCCCCCATCGGAGCCTGGATCTCTACAGGGCCGGGGCGGCGGCGGCCATCTTTTCGGAAGGGGAGGGGATCCTTTTTTTTGGCATAGATCTGGCCTCCCCGGATGAACAGGCGGCCTTTACCCAGGGGCTGAGATCCCAGGGCTATAGCGACGATCCCCTCTTTACCCTGGCCTCGGAAGAGTTTTCCTACCGCGAAGGGGTGGGGGCCATAGTTCTGGCTGGGGGGAACGCCCGGGTTCTCGAGGCCTATCCCGGGGTTCCGGTGCTGCTTTTTTCCTGGGCCAATCCTTCCTGGACCCCCGGATCGGTAAAAATTATCTTTGATGATTCCCCCTGGGGTCTCCTCCTGGATGCTCTTAGCTACCGGGACCATGCCCAGCCCCTTCCCCATATCTCTTCGGGCCTGATTATTCTCGAAGAGAGGATAGAAGACCCCCTGGTCTCCCAGCGCCTAAGGGAAGCCCTTCTCGAGGCATCAGATGGGGGCCCATTTTAGGGGAGGCCCTTAAAAAAAGTTAAAAAAAGTGGGTCAAATAGGAAGAATCGGCCGATAATGCAATAGACCATCTTCGGCAGATCCGGCCATGGGACCGGGTAGGGCGTATGTGGTTTGACAAAACGGTATCTAGGAAATATAATGATCATATCCGCATTTCCCAAAAGTCGGAGAAAGGAGTAATGGATGAAACAGGGTGGTTTCAGGGCGGTGCGCCTGGCAATTTTCCTGCTTGTTATGCTGGGTTTAACGGGGTTTCTGGTCTTTGCAGACGAAAACACCGTTAATATAGAAACAATAGTACTGGAAGATTTTAATGGGGGGGCCAACAACGAATGGTTTGTAGGGGGCAGACTCCATAGTTATAACTTTGAATGGAGGGCGGATGCTTCCCGGTTCGCCACGGTAGTAGGGGAAGAGCGGTTTCCCCGGCTTTCATTTGTCGAAGCCTGGCCCCAGGCGGCCTTTGGGGTCAACCGGGACGGGCTGGATCTTCGGAGCCTTGGCATTTGGGCCCGCTTCGATCGCCGGGGCTATAACTGGGTAGATGTCTACCCCGTAGCCGCCGGTACCGGCCAGGACGGAGACTATCCGGAACCCTTCGAAATTCCCCTCCCCGGCCGCCTTCAGACCATGGACATGTGGGTCTGGGGCATGAACCAAAACCTCACCCTGGAAGCTTATTTTAGGGATCATAACGGGGTGGTCCATGCGGTACCCATGGGCAGCCTGGCCTTCATAGGCTGGAGAAACCTCAACATCCGGATCCCCAACCATATACCCCAGTCCAGGCGGACCCTGCCTCGGCTTGCGGGACTTACCTTCGTAAAATTCCGGATCTGGACCATGCCCACCGAAAGGGTAGACAACATTTTTGTCTACTTTAAACAATTAAAGATAGTCACCGACACCTTCGAGTCCCTATTCGACGGCAGTGATCTTTCCGATCCCGAAAGGATCTTGGAACTCTGGGCCCAGTAGGCCATAAACGGGATCAAGGAGGCCCACGTATGAAACGTTTACTTGTTATACTTATAATGTTGTCAGTTGCCGCCGGTGCTTTTGCCCAATGGCAGGAAATTGGTGCGCCCGATCCTTCCCGTCTGGGGATCGATGCGGCTCAGCAGTTCTTAAAAGAAGTGTCGGTCGAAAAGTTTGAAAGGGAAGGTTTTTGGAGATCCTACATGTCTCCGGACTTTGGTTATGTCACCTCCAGGCTCTTTATTGGGAGCCCCATGGGCAAGACCACCATTCCGGACGAAGAGGGGCTCAACATCCCCGATATCCATGTCTTTGGTACCAGGGTAGACTTCCTTCGCCGGGGACACAGCAGCTTCGAGGTCTTCCCCCTCAGACCCATCCCCATAGAGGGGATCACCAAGACCGTTTCGGTCTGGGTAGCGGGGCGGAATTTTAACCACGAACTCATCCTCCTCATCGAAGACTTCTTTGGCCGCCACTATGAATTAAACATGGGCCGGCTTAACTTCCAGGGCTGGAAGCGCCTTACGGTGGCCATTCCTCCCCAGGGCGAAGACGGCCGGATGGGCATAGTCCAGAGGAACTACCACTATAACAACCAGATGGGAATTAAAATCCGGGGCTTCCGGATCGATGTGTCCCCCATGGAAGCTTATGGCAGTTACTACATCTACTTTGATGACCTGAGGGCGGTGACCGACCTCTTTGCCGAATATGACAGGGACATAGACGACCTGCCCGACGGCTGGTAAAAAACTATCGTGTAATAAAGCAGGGCCTGGCCCTGCTTTTTTTATGTCCGCTTATAAAGGAAGGAACGGCCCTGCTTGCCCGTGTTTTTTATAAGCCCCATCTTGGTCAGGGTGTAGAGGGTTTTCTGGGCCAGATCCCGGTCTATTCCTGCCTTTTCTGATAAATCCAGGGCCGTGAAGGCTTCCTTTTTTTTGAAGGGGATAAATTGGAGGTAGTCTTCCAGGCCCCCTAGGATAAGGGAATGGCTCCAGGTTTCCAGGACCCGGTCTTGTATACGGACCCCTTTTCGCCGCCAGGAACCCTTGCCATCGTTGATCCGCCTCTCGGTCACCTCCACATGGGGCAGCTCTATCCGTAGATTTTCCAGGGCCGGCAGCTCCGGGGCATAGATAAGGGCCCTAAAAAGATCCCAGGTCTTCCCCTTTTTGGGGCTCCTTCGGCGGTGCATGAGGGTTCCGTCCAGATTATACAGTTCTATATAGGTATGGAGGATGATGGGATGGATGATCCTAAGCCTGTGTTCTTCGCAGAGGGCCCTTACCTTCTTTTTTAGGGGCCCAAAACTGCTGGTCTGTACCTCAATGAGTTCTCCATCGGAGGTGCAGGCATCGCAGACATAGGCTCCGGCCAGGGTTTCTGTCTTCCCCGCCCCGGAATATTGGAACTTTAGGCTCCTATGAAGGCTGCTCTCGTTGTGGGTTCCTATGGATCTGGGGGGGCTTTGGACCTTATCCGACATGCTCCGCCAGTTCCTGGGCGCTTACCTGTTCCAGGAAATGGTAGGTCTGGGCCCCCCCCTTGTACTCGTTGGTCTTTATCTTCATCACCTGAAAAACGATCATCCTATTGGTGGGAAGGGGCAGGTCCAGGGGGTTCCCATTCATATCCACCAGCTGGTTCAGCATCAGGCGGCCATGGATCTCCTGGCTGTCCCCTTCGGGAAAAACGATGAAGTATTCACGGATGTACATGGGTCCAGCATATCCGGTCTTACTCAAATTGACAAGATGAAAGCCCCAGCAAAAACCCCTCAAAAATGCCACTACTATATATTTGTATAGTATAAATCGGGAAAAAAAGAGAACTATTCATAATTTTTTCTGGTTTTTCTATTGACGGGACCCTGGTTTTTATGGATACTTAGTGTAGATTCGTGGTAAAAATTGGGAATTGGTGGGATAATGGAGTTAAAAACGGGATCTGCAGACAGTACCCTGGATGACAAAGGCCGGGTTAGTATTCCCATACGATTTAGAGACCAATTCCAGGGTGACCTGATCATTAGCTGGGGCATGGAGCAATGCGTCTGGATCATGAAGCCCGCCACCTGGGAGGCCTTTGAGCAGAGGATGCGGAGCTCCGATGCTTTTAACCAGGAAGAGTGGCGCTACTTTGAGTACACCGTCCTGGCCCAGAAGCAGCCGGCCGAACTGGACAGGGCCGGCCGTTTGGCCATCCCCTCTTCCTTTCGCCGTTATGCCAATATGACCAGGGAATGTCTAGTTATATGCTCCGAAGACCGGCTTTCAATTTGGGACGTGGATACCTTTTTTGAGTATAGGAGGAGTAAGGATTCCATGGGCCAGGCGGCGATGAACAAGCTTGGCACCCCCGATATCTTTAGGGCCGGATAGGGTTTTTGACATGGAAATAATCCATGAACCTGTTCTAAAAGAGGAGGTCCTGTATTTTTTGGCCCCCCCCAAGGCAGGGGCGCTTTTAATCGATGCCACCCAGGGGGAAGGGGGGCATAGTCTGGCCTTTTTAAGCCAGTTTCCGGATCTAAAACTCATAGGAATAGATGCGGATCCGGACATTCAGGCCAAAGCCAGGGAGCGCCTGGCACCATACGGCGAGAGGGTTCAGTTTTACCGGGGCTGGTCCCATGATTTTTTCGCCGAATACCCGGGGGAAGAAAAGCGTCCGGATCTTATTTTGATGGATCTGGGGGTGAGTCTTTTTCATTATGAGTCGGGCCGCCGGGGTTTTAGCTTCCGTTATCATGAACCCCTGGATATGAGGATAGACCAATCTTCGGGGCTCAGTGCGGCGGAGCTGATACAGCGGCTCCCCGAGAATGAACTGGCGGACCTTATCTTCGCCTATGGCGAGGAGCGCTATTCCAGGCGAATAGCCAGGGCCATTAAAGAAGCCCAGGGGGTTCTGGAAGATTCGGCCCACCTGGCGGAGCTTATTACCGGGGCCGTGCCTGCCCCCTACCGGCATGGGCCCATACATCCGGCCACCAGGACCTTCCAGGCCCTGCGGATTGCGGTGAATGGGGAATTAAGCCGCCTGGAGGACCTGTTGGAAGCGGCCTTTAGGGTTCTGGAAGTGGGCGGAAGGCTGGGGGTGATTAGTTTTCATTCCCTGGAAGACAGGATAGTAAAAAACTTCTTCCGGGAGAAGAACAGGGACTGTATATGCCCCCCAAATGCGCCGATATGTAAATGCAGGGGTCAAAGAACCCTCAATATATTGGCAAAAAAGGGAATTAAAGCCAGTGAGGAAGAGATTCAAAGGAATCCTCCTTCCCGGAGTGCCCGCTTACGGGTGATAGAAAAACTTTTAGATGAGGCGGCAGATGATTAGACGTTATGTTTTTCTTTATTTTTTAGTACTCAGTATTCCATGTTTCCTGGGTATAGTGACCTGGCAATCGGTCCGTTACACGCAACTGGACAGGAATGTCAGGCACCTTGAGGCAGTCCAGGAAGGATGGATAGAGACCAATAGGAGGCTGATAGCGGGAATAGCAGTTCTTACTTCATCGGAAAGGATAGTCCATGTGGCTACCCAGGATATGGGCCTGGGGCCCATACAGCCCGAAAGGGTAATCCAAATTCGGATAGAAGGGGAATAGACGGATCCATGGAAATGCTCATGAGTTTTTCCGGGCTATCCCAGGCTCTAGGGGTACCTCTGTTAACCGGGGAGGGGAGACAGACAGATACCCAGGGCTTTAGCTCCGTGTCTCTAGATTCCAGGGAGATATCCCCGGGGGGCCTCTTTGTGGCCCTCCGGGGCAGTCTTCATGACGGCCACCGTTATGTGGAAGCCGCCTTTGCGGCGGGAGCCCGGGGGGCCATGGTAGCCGCCTCGGCCATGGAAGATCCGTCCCTGGGCCTTTTGGGGGCGGCGCAGAAATGGAAGGGCTTTTTACTGGTGGTAGAAGACACCCTTAAGGGCCTCCAGGATGCGGCGGGAGCTTACCTAAAACAGTTTACCAATTTATTAACCATAGGGATCACCGGCTCAGCCGGGAAGACCACCACCAAGGAGATCAGCGCCGCCATCATAGGTCAGGAAAAATCGGTGGTGATGAACCAGGGAAATCTGAACTCCGAAACAGGGCTGCCCCTGTCGGTCTTTAATGTCCGATCCCATCATGAGGTGGGCATCTTCGAAGCCGGCATGAATCGAAGGGGGGAGATTTCCGAATTGGCCAAGGTCCTTAATCCTCGCCTTGCTTTAATCACCAACATCGGTACTGCCCATATCGGTATTCTCGGCACAAAGGACGCCATAGCTGAAGAAAAAAAGCAAATTTTTTCCCAGTTTACTCATAACAATACGGCCCTTATCCCCGCCGAGGATCCCTACCGGGATTTCCTCGCCGCCGGGCTTCCGGGCCGGGTGGTCTTCTACGGGCCTTCAAGCTTGAAGGGCCTGGGGGCCTGCCGGGACCTGGGGCTCCTGGGGACCGAAATCACCTGGGAGTCCAAGACGGCCCGCTTTGGCCTCCCTGGCCCTGCGATGCTCCAGAATGCCCTGGCTGCGGCGGCCCTGGCCTCTGAGATGGGGCTGGGGCCTGACTCCATCCGCCGGGGCCTCGAATCGGTAAAGCCCCTCTTCGGCCGGGGAGAGATCTTCCAGGGCCGCACTACCTTGATCCGGGACTGCTACAATTCCAGCCCCGAGAGTGCCCGCTCTGCCCTGGACTTCTGTGACAGTCTTGACTGGCCGGGCCGCCGGATCTATGTCATCGGCTCCATGCTGGAACTGGGGGACTCCTCTGCCGAGGCCCATGGGGCCCTGGGCAGACGCCTTGTCTCTTCCAAGGGGGACATGGTCTACCTTTTTGGCGAAGAAACCAAGGCAGCGGCAGAAATTTTTGAATCCGAAGAAAAGGGCATCCCCTTTTTCCACACCCAGGATATGGAACATTTATCCCGTGCCTTGAATGAATACATACAGCCCGGTGACCTCGTCTTGTTAAAGGGTTCCCGGGGTTGTGCATTAGAATCATTAACAAAAATATGTCTGGGGGAAGACCATGTTTTATGAGTTTGTGTACCCGCTAGTAAGATATTTTACTCCCTTTAATGTGTTCCAATACTTAAGTTTTCGCGGAGCCTATGCGGCCATTACCACCCTGTTTCTCTGTTATATCTTTGGGCCCCGGGTTATCGAAGCCCTCAGGCGGCTCAAGGTTGGTCAGGTGGTCAGGGAGGAATTGCCGGGCCATTCATCCAAGGCCGGAACCCCCACCATGGGGGGCATCTTTGTAATTATCTCGATCCTCATTTCCATGTTTTTATGGACCGACTTTAGGAGCCCCATGATATGGATCACCCTGGGGTCCTTTGTGGCCTTTGGCTTTGTGGGCTTCCTGGATGATTACCTAAAAATTACGAAAAAATCTTCCGGCGGCCTTTCGCCCAAGAAAAAGCTCATAGGGCAGTTCCTTATTTCATTGGCGGTGATGCTTTTTCTTTACTTCACCGGGAACGAAGAAATTTCAGTAATATATATACCCTTTTTTAAAGATCCGGTTATCAATTTGGGCTTTCTATGGATTCCCTTTGGGATCCTTCTTATCATGGGTACCTCCAACGCGGTTAACTTTGGAGACGGTCTGGACGGCCTTTTGGCGGGCCTCTTGATCTTCGCCTTTGTGACCCTGGCCATCCTGGCCTATCTTTCCGGCCATGCGGAGTTTTCTTCCTACCTGGGGATTCCCTTTATTTCCGGGGCAGGGGAGCTCATGATTTTCTGTGTGGCCGTTACCGGAGCCTGTGTGGGCTTTCTTTGGTTTAATTCCCACCCCGCCGAAGTATTCATCGGAGATGTGGGTTCCCTTTCTTTGGGGGGAGTAATGGCAGTAATCGCCCTGATCATTAAAAAGGAGATTCTTCTTTTTATCATAGGGGGCGTTTTTGTAATTGAAATTGTGTCGGTTATTATTCAAGTTACTTCATTTAAAAAAAGAGGGAAGAGGGTGTTTTTAAAAACCCCCATTCATCATCATTTTGAAGAACTGGGCTGGGCAGAATCTAAAATTGTTACCCGGTTCTGGATTTTGGGAGGCTTGTTTGCGGTCATCGCGTTGTCGACGCTGAAGATTCAATAACATGTAAAGTATGGATATAAGACTCAATGACCCCCATAAACAGGGGGCGGATCATCTATTTATCGCCACGGTCTTACTCTTAACTGGTCTGGGTCTTGTTACCCTCTATTCAGCTTCCTTCTCTTTTGCCCAGCGCTTCTTTGGCGGGGATGGCATGTACCTGGTTACCCGGCAATTACACCTGGGCCTGGCAGGGCTGGCCCTCTTTTTTATTGCCTCCGTAATCAATCTGGACTTTATCCGTAAGTTTATCATGCCCCTGGTTCTGGGTAGTCTGATCCTCTGCATCCTCACCTTCGTACCGGGCATAGGGGTGATAAAAAACGGCGCAGCCCGGTGGATAGGGATAGGCTCCAATACCTTCCAGCCTTCGGAGCTGGTTAAACTGGTCCTTCCCCTTTACCTGGCCCATATCTTCGACAAAAAGAAAGAAAATATTGATGTCCTGTCATCGGGGATCATTCCCCCGGCCCTTGTTACCGGAGTTTTTGTGGGGTTAATTTTTTTGCAGAATAATTTTTCCACCGCCGTATTCATTGCGTGTAACGCCCTCTTTATTTTCTTCCTGGCGGGGGTGAGGTTCCGCTATTTCTTCAGCGCCATTTTTATGTTTGTGCCCACGGCGACCCTTTTAGTCTTGCAGAAAGAACACCGGATCCGCCGCTTTCTTAGTTACATACAGCCCGAATTTGAACCCCTGGGTGCGGGCTTCCAGGTTAATTCTTCGATCCTGTCCATCATGTCCGGAGGCTTTTGGGGCAAGGGCATAGGCCAGGGGACCCGGAAGATTTCCAGCGTTCCGGAGATCCACTCGGACTTTATTTTTTCTGCCTACGCAGAAGAATCCGGCTTTATTGGGGTCCTTCTTTTTTGCCTCCTCTTTGCGGTCTTTGCCCTCCGGGGTTACAGCGCTTCCATGAAAAACGAAAACCCCTTTAACCGTTTATTTGGCTGTGCCCTGGTAACCATGATAGTTTCCCAGGTCCTCTTAAACATTGCAGTGGTGGCCGGAGCTCTTCCTGCCACCGGAGTACCTCTGCCCTTCTTTTCGGCCGGGGGTTCTTCCTTAGCCATGACCCTTATCATGGCAGGGTTCATCGTCAACATTTCCCGGACTTCCAGAGCCAGGACTTCATCTTATTATGACCGGGGAGGGATCTGATGGCAGAACAGATTTACTTCGACGATGAAGTAGAAGCCGAAGCCGAAGCCCCAAAGGCGATCCGGTCAAAGAAACTTCTAAAATGGCTCATCATTGTGGCGGTCCTCTTTTTGGCCGCCGAACTGGTCTGGCTCTTTGGCATTAGTCCCTTTAGGCCCTTTTCCCGGATAGAGATCACGGGCTACGAGGGCATAGAAAGGGCAGAGATCATCGCCCGATCGGGGCTTCAGCGGAACTCTTCCTATGTATCCACCGACCCGGCGGCCATAGAACAGGCCCTTATGGGGTTTAGCTCCCTGGAATCGGTGCGGGTCATAAAAAGCTTCCCCGATAGGCTTTCCATCGATCTTCAGGGCCGCCGTCCCGTGGCCTTTACCCTGGCCTTTTTGGATAGTAGGACCGTTCCGGTCTTCTTTGACAGCCAGGGCGTTATTTTCCAGATAGGCCAGGATTCTAAAAACCTCTTCCTCCAGCAGAGGCTTCCGGCTATTTCGGGCCTGGTGATAGAAAACCCCTACCTGGGCATGCAGCTTCCCCTGGTGTTCGAACCCCTTTTATGGGAACTGGAAAAAATTACCCTTTCGGCCCCGGAATTAATTTCCGCCATCTCTGAGTTTCGGATTAACCGGCGGCCCTATGATGGCTTTGATCTTATTTTATATCTCATGCATTCCCAGATTAGGGTAAGGCTCTCTGAGTTGAATGAAGATCTTTTACGGTATACCCTTTTAATGGTAGATGTGCTTGCATCGGCGGAAGAAGGAATCCATACCCTGGACTTCCGTTCCGGTATAGCTTCCTATGTTCCTCAAGGAGGTTCCCTTTGAGCAATGAAGTATTGGTAGTTGGCCTGGACATAGGCACAACCAAGGTCTGCGCCGTCATTGGCGAGGTAAATGAACAGGGTTCCCTTGAGATTACCGGGGTAGGGACCTGCCCTTCTACGGGTCTGCGCAAGGGAGTGGTGGTAAACATCGAATCCACCCTTCGGTCCATCACCCAGGCCATAGAAGCCGCAGAGATGATGAGCGGCCGGGAGGTCCACGAAGTATGGACCGGCATAGGGGGGAGCCATATCGACGGGATCAATTCCCGGGGAGTGGTGGCGGTTACGGGGAAAAACCGGGAAACCAGGGAGATAGCCGGGGACGATATCAAGCGGGTCCTGGAAGCCGCCCAGGCGGTACTTATTCCCATGGACCGAAAGGTCCTGGAGGTAATCCCCCAGAGCTTTATCGTGGACGATCAAAAAGGAATTTTAGATCCCCTAAACATGATAGGGGTGCGTCTGGAAGCAGAGGTCCACATTATTACCTGCTCCACCACGGGGGCCCAGAACTTAATTAAATGTGTTAACCGTTCCGGATTTAGGGTGAAGGATCTGATCCTTCAGACCCTGGCGGCGGGCCGTTCGGTCCTGACCCCCGAAGAAAAGGAACTGGGGGTAGCCCTGGTGGACCTGGGAGGCGGAACCTCCAATGTCCTGGTCTATTCCGGGGGGGCTCCCTATTCCATCAGTACCATCCCCGCGGGGGGTACTCAAGTTACCAGCGATATATCGATCATTAAAAACATATCCTTCGAGACGGCAGAGACGATCAAGCTTGACGCGGGCTGCTGCTGGGATCCTTTCCTGGAGATCGATGATGAAATCATAGTCCCCGGGGTAGGGGGAAGACCCCCCCAGGCGATTCCAAAATCAGAGATCCTGGCAATCATACGCCCCAGGATGGAAGAGACCTTTAAACTGATAAAAGAAAAAATCGACAAGCTCTCCTTTTCCCGGCCCCTGGGGGGCGGAGTGGTCCTTACCGGCGGGGGAGCGCAATTACTGGGGGCCCCCGAGCTGGCCTCATATGTTTTTAATCTCCCTGTAAGGGTGGGGTCCCCCCTGCCCCTGGGCGGCCTGGTGGAGGACTACCACAGTCCCGCCTTTGCCACCGCCGTAGGGCTGGTCCTGGAGGGCTACGAAAGGCAGGTGGTAAAAACCGGCCAGGGCCCGGCGGGGGAGAGCAGGGGCCAGGGTGATCCTACCATGGTGGGGAAGCTGGTGGACTGGTTACGGAAGGAATTTTTTTAGTAGAGAGGGTGCATTAACTCCTATCTTTGGAATATACATCCGGGGAAGGGGAAAAAATAAAAGTGACCTGGGAGGGGATCATGAATTTTGAGATACTTAGTGAGACTGGAAGATCTGAAGAACCCGTATCAATTGTAGTAATAGGAGCCGGAGGAGGAGGATCTAACGCCGTAGACGGCATGATTGCCTGCGGCATTAGGGGTGTTAAATTTATTGCCGTAAATACGGATGCCCAAGCTCTAAGGAACAGTAAGGCGGACGTGAAGCTCCAGATTGGTTCCCAGATAACCTCTGGGCGGGGTGCCGGGGGCATGCCCGAGATAGGCGAAAAAGCTGCCCTGGAAGACAAGGAGAAAATAGCCAAGGCCCTGGAAGGGGCTGACATGGTCTTTGTCACCGCCGGCATGGGCGGGGGTACCGGAACCGGATCTGCTCCCATCATTGCCGAAATTGCCAAGAAGCAGGGAGCCCTGACGGTGGGGGTAGTAACCAGGCCCTTCGAGTTTGAAAAAAACTACCGGATGGAACTGGCCGAAAAGGGCATAGCCCGCCTTAAAGATGCGGTAGATACTCTTATCGTCATTCCTAACCAGAAGCTCCTGGCCAACGTGGATCGAAAAACAAGCATCCCCGAGGCCTTCCGCAAGGCCGATGACATACTCCGTCAGGGTGTTCAGGGGATCTCCGACAGCATCGTAGAAACTGGACTCATCAATATTGATTTCGCCGATGCCGTGACGGTTATGAAAGATCAGGGCGATGCCCTCATGGCCATAGGCTACGGGGCCGGTGAAAACCGGGTAGAAGAAGCGGTGTCCAGCGTTCTGGATAATCCCCTTCTGGAAGATACCTCTATCCGCGGGGCCACCAGGGCTCTGGTCTATGTGGCCGGTGGAAACGATCTTCCCCTGGTGGAGTATGACGAGGTGATCAAGCGGCTTACGGTGGACATAGACAAGGATGCCATTATTATTCCGGGGATGTATCTGGATCCCAGCCTGGAAGACAAGATCCGCGTAACCGTCATCGCCACAGGCTTTGAGGGCCGCCGGGATTCCCATAAGCTGGAAGTAGTTAAGGCCCAGAAGAGTGAGATCCTCTCCGAAAAAGAATTTGACAAGATCATTGGCAACAGCTCCAGCGCCGATTTTTTAATTCCCCGGGGTAAGCGAGATGATTTCCGCTATGCCGACGAGGACCTGGATGTGCCAACGGTCATACGGGATAGACGCTTTGTAAGCTTTCCCGGAGATCCCCTGGGGAATGCCCAGTCCAATTAGGAACATACATGGACAAGCAGACCCTTCTTAAGCGTTATGGTTCTCATCTTTTGGCCCTGGAGCGAAAATCGCTTTTGACCGCCGAAACCTATAAATTTGAGATAGGCCGTTTCCTTGACTGGCTCGAAGAAGAAGATCTTCCTCTGACCGGTGCTTTCGAAGGGAAGGGACATGCTGTGGGGCTCTCAGATCTTACCCGTTACCTCACCCGCCGGCGCATGGTCGACGGGATTGATTCCCGGTCCGTAGCCAAGGCAATTTCTGCCCTCCGTTCCTTCTTCCGCTTCCTCGAAGATCAGGGGCATAATAATTCCAGCGGCCTCTCGTCCCTTTTACAAGTACCCCGCCGCTCCGATCATCTGCCGGAGGTCCATAATAAGGAAGATGTGGAACAGCTCCTCTCCTTGTTAAATACCAAAACAGCCCTGGGCCTTAGAAACCGGGCCCTCTATGAATTGATCTATTCGGCGGGCCTAAGGATCTCCGAGGCGGTGGGGCTTAGCACGGATAACCTTTTTCTCGACAAGAACCTTGCCAGGGTAAGGGGCAAGGGAGATAAGGAAAGGCTCGTGGTCTTTGGCGATGAAGCTGCCCTTTGGCTTAAGCAGTATCTCAAAGAATCCCGGCCGGTCTTATTGGGCCATAACAGAAGCCGGGCCCTTTTTATCAGCCGCCTGGGCAAGAGGCTCTCCCGTAAGGGGATCTGGAAAAATTATGCAAAGCTGGCCTTTCAGGCGGGATTAAGCAGCAAGCTCCATACCTTAAGACATACCTTTGCCACCGAGCTATTGGCAGGGGGGGCCGATCTGCGTTCGGTCCAGGAACTCCTGGGGCATGCGGATCTGAGCACCACCCAGATCTACACCCACATAGACTCGGGCCGCCTTAGGGATAACCACCGCAAGTACCTGCCCAATCTTAAGGCCTGGCAGACCGAAGGGGAATCGTCATGAAGGATCTCCTGGACCTGATCATCTGCCGAATTCCCGGTCTTAAGACGAAAGAGAGAATTGAACTGTCCATGCGGTTTGACATGGAAGGGGATTTTACGGTACTTTCCAAGGGCGACCTGGAGCATATAATAGGAAGGGAACTGGGAGAAGAACCCTGGGATATGCACCATTACCGGTCCCTGGCAGAAAAAGATGATTCCAGGGCCCGCAAAATGGGGATCCAGTGCATTTCGTGGAGGGATCCTTCGTACCCGCCCCTCCTCCGGGAGATCTTTGACCCCCCGGTGCTTCTTTTTTACCGGGGCCACCTGAGTGACCCCGGCCAGCCCCTGGTGGGCATGGTAGGGACCAGGCGGCCTTCTGCCATAGGGGCCGCCCGGGCTTATACCCTGGGCAGGGAACTGGGTGAATCGGGCCTTCCGGTAGTTTCCGGCCTGGCCCTGGGAATTGATGCCCTCTCCCATAAGGGCAATCTGGAGGGCAATGGTAAGACCCTGGCAGTCCTGGGTTCCAGCCCCGACATGGTCTACCCCACGGGGAACCGCTTTCTTGCCCGGCGTATCTTAGAGACCGGAGGCTGCATCCTTTCCGAGTATCCGCCGGAAACGGGGCCCTTTAAGTGGAATTTCCCCGAGCGGAACCGGATTATTTCGGCCCTTAGCCGGGGCCTCGTGGTGGTGGAAGCTCCCGCCAAGTCCGGGGCCCTTATTACAGCGGCCTTTGCCTTGGAGCATGGCCGGGACCTCTGGGTGGACCAGGGGGTCCTTGATAGCCCCCAGAGTCTGGGCACCAAGCGTCTTGCCGAAGAGGGAGCAAAAGTTATATCTTCCGCAAGGGATATTTTACGGGAATGGAACCTGCCTGGGATACCAACCAGGGAGTGCCAGGATAAAGATGCCGGTATAGAGGGGGCGAGTTCTAAAGACCTGGCTTCTTCTCTGGCAAAGCAGCTTGATATTAAGTTATGAGGAATGAGCATCATGGCGGTTAAAACGAAAAAGACGGCAGCGAAAAAGACAGAAGAAAAAAAGACCCTCGTCATAGTTGAATCTCCGGCCAAGGCCAAGACCATCGAAAAATACCTGGGCAATGATTACAACGTAAAGGCCTCCATGGGGCACCTTATCGATCTGCCGAAATCCCGGCTGGCCATAAACGTGGAGAGCAATTTTGAACCCGAATATATCACCGTCCGCGGAAGGGCCAAGCTTTTAAAGGAGCTTCAAGGGGATGCAAAAAAAGCTAATTCGGTCCTCCTGGCCAGTGATAATGACCGGGAAGGGGAAGCTATAGCCTGGCATTTAAAAAACGCCATCTCGGCAAAATTCGATCAGGTTCCCATTAAACGGATTAGCTTTAACGAGATAACCCCCGCGGCCATCAAAGAGGCCGTCGCCAGTCCCACCGAAATAGACGAATCCAAGGTGAATGCCCAGAAGGCCCGAAGGGTCCTGGATCGCCTGGTGGGGTACAACCTTTCTCCCCTGCTCTGGAAGAAGGTAAAAAACGGCCTTTCGGCTGGTAGGGTCCAGTCGGTGGCTCTGCGCCTTATCTGCGAACGGGAAAAGGAAGTGGAATCATTTATCCCCGAAGAATTTTGGACCCTGGAGGCAGACTTTAAGGTGGGTAAGACCTCCTACACGGCCCAACTTGTTTCCTGGAACGATGAAAAGCCGGTCTTAAAAAACGAAGCAGAGGTGAGGGCTATCATAGGCATGATAGAAAACGGGGTTTGCCAGGTATCGGAGGTCCGGGAAGTAGAACGAACCATCAGGCCCAGACCCCCCTTTACCACCTCCCAGCTCCAGCAGACCGCAGCAAACCGCCTGGGTTTCACCAGCCGCAAGACCATGCAGATCGCCCAGCAGCTCTACGAAGGGGTAAACCTGGGGGAGTCCAGGGTGGGTCTTATTACCTACATGAGGACCGACTCGGTGCGGATCTCCGCCACTGCCCTGGAAGAGGTCCGGCGCTGGATTGCAGACAAGTATCCCAAGGACCTCCCAGCTGAAGCTCTTGAGTACTCCACCGGAAGGCGTTCCCAGGATGCCCACGAGGCCATCCGTCCTACCTTTGTAGAATATACCCCGGATAACATTAAAGAATTTCTTACCCGGGATCAGTTAAGGATCTACACCATCATTTGGGAACGGTTCGTTTCTTCCCAGATGAACAATGCCCGTTCCAGAACCGTCAGCGTAGACATATCGGTGGGGGAGGAGGGCTCTTCCGGGATCTTCCGGATCACCGGGACCAAAATTATCGAAAAGGGTTTTTACCAGGTCATGAAGCTCCTGGCATCCAAGGACGAAAAAGGAAAACCCTACCCGGCCTTAAAAAAAGGAAGCAAGGTAAGCGTCGATACCTTCCGTCCCGAGCAGCATTTTACCCAGGGTCCGGCCCGTTTTACCGACGCTTCCATCGTAAAGACCCTGGAAGAAAAGGGTATAGGCCGCCCTTCTACCTATGTTCCCATTATTTCGGTTTTATTGGATCGCTACTATGTGACCCGTTCCAATAAGCAGCTGGTCCCCACCATCCTGGGCCGGATGATAAACGAACTATTAGTCGAGAATTTCCCCCAGGTGATAGATGCGGGCTTTACGGCTTTTATGGAAACCAAACTCGACGAGGTCGAAGAGAGCCATGCCTACTGGCCCGACATGATCCGGGAGTTCTGGGACCCCTTTAAAGATCAGGTAGAGGAGGTGGGTAAGTCCCTGGAATCCTACAAGGGATCCTTAGATGAAGTAACCGATTATATCTGCGAAAAATGCGGAAAGAATCTGATAAAGAAGCTGGGGCGTTTTGGCTTCTTCTTGGCCTGTTCGGGGTTTCCTGACTGCCGCAATACCCGGTCCATCCCCCTGGCAAAGTGCCCCAAGTGTGAGGGAGACATAGTGTCCCGAAAAACCAAGGGCCGGGGCAAGGAGTTCTACGGCTGCACCAGATACCCGGACTGCGATTTTATCAGCCACTTTAAGCCCCTTAACCAGGACTGTCCCAACTGCGGGCATTTTCTGGTAGAAAAGACCGACAAGAAAAACGGCAGCCATAAGGCCTGCATAAATCCGGACTGCGATTACCTGCGCTCCGCCGACATCGAAGCAGAAACCCTGCCCATGGAAGAAGAAAGGGATGACTAAAACCAAAAGTGCCGAAGCGCCTACCCTGGGAAACACCCATGTCAGGGAATATTTAGATTACCTCTCTGCCGTCCGGGGAGTTTCGGAGCGCACCCTTTCGGCCTATGGCCAGGACTTAAGCCACTTTTGCAATTACTGCCATAACCATGGCATAGAGCCCGAAAAGGCCACCCCCGAAGAGGTCCGCCTTTTTATCGGCGATCTCTCTGCCGATGGAAACGCCTCGGTCAGCGTGAACCGCCGGCTCTCTTCTATCCGGGGCTACTACCGCTGGCTCCAGAGGTTTTCCTTCCGTACTGACGATCCCTCTTCGCCCATTAAAAATCTCAAGACCCCCAAGACCCTTCCTGCCTTTTTATGGGAAGCCGAGATGGCCCACTTTTCCGAGCTCCCCGACAAGGCGGGGATCCTCTGGCCCGAGCGTGATAAGGCCCTCATCCTGGTCATGTACTCGGCGGGGCTCCGGATCTCAGAGACCGCTTCCTTAAGCCTCCCGAAGCTCGAAAAGGATATAAGCGGGGCCAGGATCATGGGAAAGGGGAATAAAGAGAGGCAGGTCTTCTTTTCCGAAGAGGCCCGCCTGGCCCTGATTAGTTACCTGGAGGCCCGGCAGGAAAAAATAAAGGCCGAAAGGCCCACCGACAGACTCTTTATCAGCCTCAAAGGGGCCCCCCTCTCGGTGCCGGGCCTGCGATGGATCATCAACAAGTACGGCGAAAGATCCGGCCTGGGCAAGAATGTAAATCCCCATTCCCTGCGGCATAGTTTTGCCACCCATCTGGTTAATTCGGGCTGCGATGTCCGGGTGGTTCAGGAACTGCTGGGCCATTCCAGCATCAGCACCACCCAGCGCTACACCCATGTCAATATTGAAGGCCTGCGTAAGGTATATACAAAAGCCCATCCCCATGGGGGGCAAAGGAAACAATAGTGGAAAAACTTGAAGTCCGGGCAACCACGGTTCTGGCGGTAAGACGGAATGGCCAGGTTGCCATGGCCGCAGACGGCCAGGTTAGTTTTGGCCCCACGGTGATGAAGAACAATGCCCGAAAGGTCCGGAGGCTCATGGACGGCAAGATCCTCTGCGGATTCGCCGGGGCCACCGCCGATGTCTTTGCCCTCTTTGATCGCTTCGAGGCCAAGCTAAAGGAGTACTCGGGGGATCTGCTCCGTTCAGCGGTGGAGCTTGCCCGGGAATGGCGGACCGACCGGGCCCTGCGCCGCCTGGAGGCCATGCTCTTGGCGGCGGATCTCCATAAGACCCTTTTGATCTCCGGCACCGGAGATGTCATAGAGCCCGCCAACGATGCCCTGGCCATAGGTTCGGGGGGCAATTTTGCCTATGCAGCGGCCCTGGCTTTTCTGGACGGTTCAGATTTAAGCGCCCGGGAAATAGCTCTGCGGAGCTTAAAAATTGCCGGAGATATCTGTGTCTACACCAACGATCAGATAACCCTGGAAGAACTGAACCCATAAAGGAGGGGAGCCATGAATGATCAATATGATAACCTAAATCGACTTACCCCCAGAGAAATCGTTTCCGAACTGGATAAATATATTGTGGGTCAGAAGAAGGCTAAACGGGCGGTGGCGGTAGCTCTGCGCAACCGGATCCGCCGCTTAAAAATAAGCGACGACATGAGGGAAGACATCACCCCGAAAAACATTCTTATGATAGGCCCCACGGGGGTGGGAAAAACCGAGATCGCCCGGCGCCTAGCCAAGCTTACGGGCTCCCCTTTTATCAAGGTAGAGGCAACCAAGTATACCGAAGTTGGCTATGTGGGCCGGGATGTGGAATCCATGATCCGGGATCTCATGTCCGCGGGGGTCCAGATGGTTAAACAGGAGATGCAGGAGACCGTTACCCTGGAAGCCGAAAAGAGGGCCGAAGAAGCCCTGCTGGATCTCTTGCTTCCAGGGACGGGCAAGAAGACCAAGAAAAAGGCCCCCAGTTCTCCGGTGGTCCGGCCCATGGGCACCTTTTCCATCCCCGGAGGGGGGAACTCCGGCTCTTCCCTCATGGGGACGGCCATACAGATAGGGATCCCCGCCAAGAAGGGGGCTCCCCCGTCCAACGAAGGAGATGATACCCAGGCCCTTCCTGTCGAAGAGGCAGAGGAGCCCGCAGCCAAGGAAGCTGCAGAAGGGGCAGCCCAGACCAGGGAGAAATTCCGGGCCATGTTACGGGCAGGGAAGCTCGAAGACAGGACGGTAGAAGTTACCATTAGCCAGAGCCCCCAATTCCCGGCCTTCGAAATGATGGGGGCCAATATGGAAGACATAGAATCCAGCCTCTCAGGCATCGCCGGGTTCTTTGGGGGGGGAAAAAAGAAAAAGGTGGTCACCGTAAAAAGGGCCCGGGACATCCTTATCGCCGAAGAATCGGAAAAGCTCATCGACCGGGACCGGGTTAACGACGAGGCCCGCCAGAGGGTAGAACAGACGGGGATAGTCTTTATCGACGAGATGGACAAGATCGCTGTGAAGAACGACCGGGGCAGCGGGCCCGATGTTTCCCGCGAAGGGGTCCAGCGGGACATTCTGCCCATCGTAGAAGGGGCCATCGTTAACACCAAATGGGGGCCCGTAAATACCGAGCACATCCTCTTTATAGCTGCCGGGGCTTTTAACCTGGCCAAGCCATCGGACCTCATCCCCGAACTCCAGGGCCGCTTTCCCCTCAGGGTAGAGCTGGACTCCCTGGGCAAAGATGACTTCCTCCGCATCCTGACGGAGCCAAAGAACGCCCTTACCAAGCAGTATGTGGAGCTCATGGCCACCGAAGAGGTAGAAATTGAGTTCACCCCCGATGCGATAGAACACCTGGCGGCCCTGGCGGCGGAGGTTAACTCCCGGCTGGAAAACATAGGGGCCCGGCGGCTCCATACCATCATGGAGGCCCTTCTCGAAGAGCTCTCCTTTGAAGCTCCCGATATTAGCCCCGCCAAGGTGCCCATTACGGTGGATTACGTGAACGAAAAGCTCAGCACCCTCGTAAAAGATCAGGATCTGGGGAGATATATTTTGTGATAAAGATAAAATTTTGCCTGCCGATGATTGAAATAGGGAGAATTTCCAATGGTAGTGAATAACAATTTTAGTCAGACCATAGACCTCATACACCGGGGAATGAGCGCCTCATCCTTGCGGCAGGCGGTGATCGCAAACAATCTGGCCAATGCGGATGTGCCCAATTTTAAGCGCACCGACGTAAACTTCGAAAGCGAGCTGGCCCGGGCCCTTAACACCGAGCGGCAAAGGCCCGTATTGGAGCTGCGGCAGACCAATCCCATGCACATCTCCAATTGGCAGCCCAGGAACTACCAGGATGTGGAACCCCGCCGGGTACTGGATTACCTTACCCAGTCGGATAACAACGGAAACAATGTGGATGCAGAGGCGGAGTTTAACCTCCTCTTAAAGAACCAGCTGCGCTACATGCTGCTGGCCCAGATGGCTACCTACGAGTACAGCCAGATAAACATGGTCCTCCGGGGCTAAGGAGTTAATTCATGGGAATTTTTACCGCCATTAATATAGCTTCATCGGGGATGTCGGCCCAAAGAACCAGGGCCGATGTGATTGCCGATAACATCGCCAATGTTAACACCACCCGGACCAACGAGGGCGGGGCCTACCGGCGGAGCCGGGTCATCATGAGACCCCGGGTAGACAGTCCCTATTGGCGCTCCCCCTTTCTGCCCGATGGCTTGGACAACGGGCTTGGACAGGGAGTGAGGATCCAGGAAATCCAGAAGGACTATAAAACCGAAAACACCTATGTCTACGATCCCAGCCATCCTGATGCCATCCTTACGGGCCCCAGGGCAGGGTATGTAGAAATGCCCAACGTAGATATCGTCACCGAAATGGTAGATATGATCGCCGCTTCCAGGGCCTACGAAGCCAATGCAGCGGTAGTAGACGGAGCCAAGGCCATGTTCCAAAGAGCATTGGACATAGGCTCCAGGTAATAAACATTAAGGGGAGGGAAGTATGTCTTTAATTAATCCTACATTATTTAATCTGGGCAATGTCCAGGAAATGGCCCTAAGGATCACCCATCCGGATCACCGCCAGACAGGGCGGGAGCAGTTCCAGGCCCAGGGCCAGGGGATGATCGAAACCGGAAGAACCCTGGGAGCCGATATGTCGATCCGTTCAGGGACCTTTAGCGAAGCAATGCTTCACGCCCTGGATCAGGTAAGCGCCTATCAGCAAATTGCCAGTGCCACCAATCAGGCGGCCCTTTTGGACCCGGATTCCATCAACGTAGAAGACGTTACCATGGCCCAGGCTCAGGCAAGTATTTCTTTGAATATAACCCGGAATGTGCTGAACCGGCTGGTTCAGGGCTGGAGGGATTTAATTAACACCAGGTAAACGCCTTTTATAGGGGGGGGAAAAATGGAATGGTTTAGAAGAATATTATCACAGGTAATGGCCCTGTGGGGCAGATGGAGCATGGTCCAAAAGCTCGTGCTCGTCGGCATTGTCGGTATCACCATAGTGGGGCTCGTGGTCCTGGTAACAGTGTCCTCCACACCCACCCTGGTTCCAGTCATCGATGCACCTATCCGGGACGAAGTGGCCCGGGACAGGATAGTCCTTAGGCTTAATCAAGAGGGGGTGCGGGCTACCGTAAGCCCCGCAGGGGTCATCATGGTAAGCGACCTGGTGACAGCCCAGAGGATGCGGGGCATCCTGATCCGGGAAGACCTCATTCCCACGGGCATAGATCCCTGGAACATCTTTGACCGGGAACGGTGGACCATCACCGATTTTGAAAGGAACGTCAACCTCAGGCGGGCCATAACCCAAATGGTAAGCGATCATATCCGGGCCCTGGACGATGTGGACAATGTGAATGTGATCATCGCCTTCCCCGAGGACCGGCTTTTTGCCTCCGAGCAGAACCCCATTACCGCCTCGGTATCGCTTACTCCCAAGCCCGGCAGCGACATTAACACCAACCGCCGGAAAATCGAGGGGATCCAGAAGCTTTTAAGGCTCGCCGTTGAGGGCCTGCAGGATGAAAACATCGTTATCACCGATCATACCGGGCTGGTCTTAAACGATTTTGAGGGCCTGGCCGAATGGGATAGGCTGAGCCGGATAGAACGGGAAACCCGGATGATCCAGCGCCTGGAGGCCCAGTACCGGGCCAAGATCCTGTCTTCCCTCCAGAGCACCTATGGGACCGACCGGGTCCGGGATCTGGATATACGGATCACCATGGACATGTCCCAGAGGACCGTATCTACCGAAGAATTTTTCCCCTTTGTAGAGCGGGCCCGGACCCCTGGGCTTCCCTATGACGACTCTATCGTACATACCTCGGTAACCCGGTCCAGGGCCGAATCTACTACCTCCTGGGAGGGCACGGGCTTTAATCCCCAGGGGCCCGCAGGGGTAGAAGGGCAGGTTCCTCCTGTTTATGCGGATATGTCCAACCTTTGGGGCAGGACTGCCCAGGAAACCCTGACCATTAACGAAGAGATAAATTCCCGGCGTACCCAGGAAGAACGGAGCCCCGAAATTAACAGGGTTACCGTGTCGGTCAACATCGACGGCACCTGGCGTCTCCGCTACGATGAAAAAAGAAACCCCATCGTTACCGATGAAGGCTCCCTGGAGCGGGTCTATACCCCCATCGAAGCCCGGGAACTGGAGTATACCCGGCAGCTCATTCGGGATGCCATCGGTTATAGTGCCGCCCGGGGCGACTCGGTGACGGTGACCAACATCCGTTTTGACCGGACCCAGCAGTTCATAGAAGAAGATCAGGCCTTTTTCAGACAGAGGCAGATGCAGACCACCATTATTATCTTCCTCGTAGGGCTTGCGGTTCTATTGATTTCCTTTATACTGTTTAGAACAGTATCCAGGGAAATTGAAAGGCGTAAAAGGATGGAAGCTGAAGAGAGGGCCCGCAGAGAGGAAGCTCTCCGCCAGCAGGCTCTGCTCCAGGCAGAAGAAGAGGGCATGGATGTCTCCATTTCTGTGGAAGAAAGGACCCGTCTGGAACTGCAGGAGTCTGTGGCCAGCATGACCCGGGACCACCCGGAAGATGCGGCCCAGCTTATCCGCACCTGGCTTTTGGAGGACTAGGATATGGCAAAAGCAAGTACCGGCGCCGCTGGACAGGGCAAGAAGAAGGGGCAAAAAGATTTCTCCGGACGTCAGAAGGCCGCTATTTTTCTCGTCACCATAGGGTCCGAAATATCTTCCGAAATCTTCAAGTACCTTAGGGAAGATGAAATCGAAACCCTCACCTTCGAGATAGCCCGGCTAGAGACGGTGGATCCCGAAATGAAGGATTCCATCCTGGCAGAGTTCCAGGAACTCATGATGGCGAACCAGTTTATCTCCCAGGGGGGCATAGACTTTGCCCGGGAGCTTCTGGAGAAATCTCTGGGGAGCCAAAAGGCCATAGATATTATCAACCGCCTTACCTCGAGTTTACAGGTCCGGCCCTTCGATTTTATCCGTAGGACCGATCCGGCCCATCTTTTGAACTTTATCCAGCAAGAGCACCCGCAGACCATAGCCCTTATTTTAGCCTATCTGGAACCCAATAAAGCTTCGGTCATTTTACAGAACCTGCCCCATGAGGTTCAAAGTGATGTGGCCCGGCGCATAGCCACCATGGACAGAACCAGCCCGGAAGTTCTTCGGGAAGTAGAACGGGTTTTGGAAAAGAAACTTTCTACCCTTTCCAGCGAAGATTATTCCGCCGCCGGGGGGGTCGAAAACATTGTTGAAATCCTCAACCTGGTTGACCGGGCCTCGGAGAAGCAGATCATCGAACAGCTCGAAGACGAAGATCCCGAACTGGCCGAAGAGATTAAAAAGCGCATGTTCGTGTTCGAAGACATCGTCATGCTCGACGACCGGTCCATTCAAAAGGTTATGCGGGAAGTGGATTCCCAGGAACTTGCCAAGGCCCTTAAGAGCGTAGATACGGAGGTCCAGGACAAGATCTTCCGGAACATGAGTAAGCGGGCTGCGGGGATGCTTAAAGAAGACATGGAATACATGGGCCCGGTACGCTTAAAGGATGTAGAAGAGGCCCAGCAAAAGATAGTTTCCATCATCAGGCACTTGGAAGACACCGGTGAAATCGTCATCGCCCGGGCCGGCGAAGAAGAGATGGTTGTCTAAGGACCTGCCATGAGTTTAAACAAGGCCGTTTTTAGGCCCATTGAACTGGCCGAAATGGTAGAAAAGGTGGTCCTTGATCCCCCTACCATGTTCCCCGAGCTCTCCCATCTGGTACAGCAAGATAACGAGATGGAAGAGATCGCCGCTCCCCTGGATCTCTATACGGGCCCCACTGCCGAGGATCTCCGCCGCGAGGCCGCCGAGTTTATGATCAAGTGGGAGGCTGAAAAGGAAGCCATGCTCGAAGCCGCCAGGGCCGAGGCAGAAGCTATCCTAAATGAGGCCAAAGATAAGGCCCAGGAGATCCTCACCCGGGGCGGCGAAGAAAGCGAGGCCTCCAAAGCAGAAGCGCAAAGCCAGGGGGAACAGATCATCGCCGAGGCCCAGGAAAAGGCCAAGGAGATAGAAGCCGAATGCCGGGCTGCCATGGAACTGGCCCATAAAGAGAAAGAAGAAGAGGGCCTGGCCCTGGGGAAAGAACAGGGTTTTATTGAGGGCCATGCGGAGGTAGAACGCCTGGTGGCCCGCACCAGGACTGTCCTCGAACGGGCCCAGGCCAAGCGGGGCGATATCCTCCTGGAAACCGAGCAGGAAATTGTAAACCTGGTCCTTCTTATTTCCAGGAAGGTGGTAAAAATCATCTCCGAAAACCAGCGGGAGGTGATCAAGGCCAATGTGGTCCAAGCCCTCCGAAAGGTAAAGGGTAAGGGTAATATTACTATCAGGGTAAACACCGCTGATTTACAATTGAGCACCGAGCACACCAAAAACTTTATCGCCCTAGTGGAGGGGAGCCCGGATATTCAAATTCAGGAAGATTCTTCGGTTGACGCCGGGGGCTGTATAATCGAAACCGATTTCGGCGAAATCGATGCCCGCATTGCCAGTCAGCTGGCCGAACTGGAAGCTAAAATCCTGGAAATTTCTCCTATCCGGAGCAGGGCCAAACCAGCGCCAAGTAACGGCCTGGGGGGCTTAACGGGCCAGAACGGCAATAACGGAAAATAATCATGGGCAGTATCTTTAGTAAGTACCTGGATACAGCTCAGAAGACAGACCCCATAAAAAGCGTAGGGCATGTCAGCCGGGTCCAGGGGCTCTTGATAGAAAGCAGGGGTCCCCAGGCCGAGGTGGGAGAGATCTGCCGGATCGAACTGCGCAAGAAAGATTCCAAGGGAAATCCTCATATCATCCTCTGCGAAGTGGTGGGCCTGCGGGACGAGACTGTCCAGCTCATGGCCTATGACGAAACCGAGGGCATAGAGATAGGCTGCCGGGTTATAGCCACCGGTGCCCACCTGGATGTGGCGGTTTCAAAAAAACTCCTGGGCCGGGTCCTTAACCCCCTGGGCAGGCCCGTAGACGGTAAGGGAGAGATAGATTCCCCCCTCCGTTACCCTGCCATGGCCTCCCCCCCCGATGCTTACAATCGCCCCCGGATTAAAGAAAGAATCAGCACCGGCATTCGGGCCATAGACGGCCTTTTGGCGGTGGGCCGGGGGCAGAGGCTGGGGATCTTCTCCGGTTCGGGGGTGGGAAAGTCCACCCTCCTGGGGATGATCGCCCGGTATACCACCGCCGATGTGAATGTGGTGGCCCTCATAGGCGAGCGGAGCAGGGAAGTAAACGAGTTTATTGCCAGTGATCTGGGCCCCCAGGGGCTGGAACGGAGCGTCATCATCGTTACCCCCTCGAGCTCCCCCCCCCTGGCCCGGCTGAGGGGGGCCTACGTGGCCACCGCCATTGCCGAATTTTTCAGGGACCAGGGCATGGATGTGATGCTCCTCTTTGATTCCCTGACCCGCTTTGCCCGGGCTCAGCGTGAAATTGGCCTCTCCACCGGCGAACCCCCGGCCACAAGGGGTTATCCTCCCTCCATGTTCGATTCCATGCCCAAGCTTTTGGAACGCAGCGGTACTTCCCAAAAGGGCAGTATTACGGGTTTTTACACCATCCTCGTCGATGGGGACGACATGGATGAACCGGTGGCCGATACGGTCCGGGGGATCATCGACGGTCATGTTATTCTGTCCAGGGATCTGGCGGAACGCTACCATTTCCCGGCCATAGATATCCTGTCCAGCGTGTCCCGCCTGGCCAACATTGTGTCCGGGGAAGAAACCAAAAAAGCGGTGGAACAGTTCCGCCGTCTTATGGCCGATTATGCCGGTTCGGAGGATCTGATCACCGTGGGGGCCTACAGACAGGGATCAAACCCCCGGATAGATCTGGCGATTTCCAAACGGGAAGAAATCGAAGAGTTCCTTAATCAGGCGGTAGAAGAACCTTCCCCCCTGGCGGAGACCCTTAGACGAATGGGAGAGATCGTAGGCATAGAGATTCCCCAATCAGAAATAGGGGCTCTAGCTGCAATGGATGAAGAAGTTCCTGAACAGGCTGTCCCTGAGCATTCAGATCAAGAAGCGGTATCCCAAGAGGTGATCTAGTGCGTCCCTTCCGATTTAACTTGCAAAAAATTCTCGATCTGCGGATTTATGACGAAGAAGAAGCTAAAATTGAACTGGGCCGGGCCACGGGGGTTCTGGTAGATCTGGAAAACCGGATTAAAGCCCTGGCAGCCGAGAGGGCCCGGACAGCGGCATCCCAATTCGACGGAGCTAACTCGGCCGCCATGATTCAGCAGTACATGTACTACCTTCTTAGGCTGGATAACCTAAAGGAGGAGCTGCTCTCAGAGGCAGCCCAGGCCGAGTTAAAGGTAGAAGAGGCCCGGGAAGCCTACCTGGCGGCCTCCAGGGAACGAAAGGTCCTGGATATGTTAAAAGAGAGAAAGCAAAAAGAACACCGGAAAGAAATGCTTTTAGAAGAGACTAAGGTCCTCGATGATGTCCCCCTAATCAAGGGATTGTAAATATTTAACAAGGTCTTCTATGTATTCACTGTCTGTATGGTTGCTGGTTTTCCCGTAGGTCTCCAAAAATTTTTTATCCCTTTCCGTTAGGTCATCTTCATTTTTTTCTTTTACAGAACGGTAAAGCTGATCCATCATTAACTTGTGTACAAACGATAATTTTTTGTAATTTATCCCCCCCTGAAAATTATATATAGGTACCTGGGAAACAAGGGAGGGGGGGATCTTTTCTTTCACCATGGTATTAACTTCTTCCATGCTGGAGGGATCCGAAACATCGGCGATGCCGCAGGTAAAGAGGACCAGATGCTTTTTTGCTGCCTCTTTTTGGTTCTTAAAGAGGGTCTCTGTCCCCTTTATGGTCCCCCCGTAGATGGCACTCCCCAGGACTATGGTCCCATAAGATGAAAGTTTTCTTTGGCTCACCCTTTGCAGGGGCAGAAGGTCTGCCTGGAGCTCCGCCGCAATCCACTGGGCATAGAGCTTCGTCGTGCCGTACTTGGAATAATAGATCACCAGGGTTTTTGACATTACCTCTCCTTGGCCAGGTTTTTCACCAGGCTGCGGACCTGATCGGTAAAGCGCATGGTGGGGATGCAATCCTCAATGGTGCAGGAAAATGTTCCCTCCCCAAGGGCGGCTTTTACGAATTCATCTAGGGCCGCTTCAAAGCCCATATAGCTAAAAATTCCCCGGCCTATTCCATAACCCCCGGCGGGGTGCCAGGAGAGGGAGTCCCCCTGGCGATCCAGGGGCAGGGAATAGTCCATGTCCCGCCCGGGACCGGTTCTATCCCAATGGAAGTCCCGCCAGTTATCGGCCGTCAGGTTTCCCCTGGTCCCGGCCAGGTCCAGCCTTTCCATGGGATAGGCCTCATCCTGTTCGGTGGCGGACTGGATGGTGCAGAGGGCTCCGCTTTCCAGGGCCCGGCAATGGATCTCTAAAGCTCCGCTCCTTTCACCCAGGACCAGGGCCTGCAGGGCGGGGGAAGAAAGTTCCCCGGCAATAAACACCGTCAGGTCTATCATATGAATGATGTGGTTATACACAAAAAAATCTATGTCCTTATAGGCCTTGGTGTTAAATTTTGAATAGATCATGGTGAGCTTTCCCAGGTCCCCTCTAGCCGCCACCTCCTTGGCCAGGGTATAGGCGGTCCCCCAGCGCCGGTTAAAGAGGACCCCATGAAATTTCCCGCTCTTTTTTTGTAGGGCCGAAAGCTCTTCAGCTTGATCGGCATTCTGGCATGGAGCTTTTTCGGTTAAGATGTTGATCCCCCTTTCGAGGCAGTATTTCGCGGCCTCGTAATGGGTATCCAGATTGGTGACACAGAGCACCGCTTCGGGCTTCTCCTGGTCTATCATCTCCTTAAAATCCCCATAAGCCCTGGGGGCCCGGTAAAAATTACTGAACCGTTCGGTCATGGCAGGGTTTAGATCGCAGATCCCTGCCAGTTCTATCGGCAGGTTTCGTAACATGGGGTAGAGGGTGTTATAGGGGAAGGCTCCGCAGCCTATAAGGGCCAGGCGAAGCTTCCTTGGGTCAGTGACTGTCCTTGGGTTGCTCATCTTCTCCTCCAGTTAGAGTATGCCACAGTAGCTCAGTCCCGGCAATGAGATGCTAGCATAGCCCTTTTTTTTCTGTTAGAGTCAAGGAATGCGTGTGCCGCTCACCAGATACGGCTTACCCCAGGTAGTGATCTTTCCCCTCATCGTCCTCCTCTTGCAAGGGGGTCTTTTTTTCTTTCCCCTGGGGCTTCCCGCCCTTATCATTGCCAGGGTCTTTTTATGTATCATCTTAATATGGCTCCTCTCTTTTTTCCGGGACCCAAGGCGTACGATAGTTCCCGATGATGCGGTCCTTTATTCCCCCGCCGACGCCACCATTACTGATATTACTATCGAAGAAGACAGTCCCCTGGGCCAGGGGGCCCTTAAAATAGGCATGTTTTTAAGCATCTTCAATGTTCACATAAACCGGGTTCCCTGCAGGGCCCAGATTGTCAGGGTCCATTACAAGAAGGGGCAATTTAAGAATGCCATGGCCGCCGATTCCGGCAGGGTCAACGAGTCCAATGAGGTCTACATGCGGCGCCTTAAAACTCCCATGGATGAGATCATGGTCAAGCAGGTAACCGGTGCCATAGCCAGGCATATCGTCTGCGAAGCCAAAGAGGGCAGCCTTTACGAGCAGGGCCAACCCTTTGGGATGATGAAGTTTGGATCCCGGGCCGAGGTCTACATACCCCAGGGTTCCCATTATCAGGTCTGTGTGGAGATAGGCCAGAAGGTCAGGGCGGGCCTAAGCCCCCTTATTAGGTACCACTGATGAAGATCCAGCCCCTGGGGAAGGGTAAAACCAAGGTATCCAAGCTGCTTCAAAAGGCGGGCCGTAAAAAACGCCGCCTCAAATACATTGCGGTGCTTCCCTCTTTTATTACCCTCATGAATGGGGCCTGCGGCTTTATTGCCATCGTCTTTGCCAGCCGCAGCCTGGGCCCCGACTGGGCTTTTTTGTTTTCCCGGGGCTCCAACATGACCTCCTTCGCCCTGGCCGGGTATATGATCTGCCTCGCCATGGCCGCCGATGTCCTGGACGGCCGGGTGGCCCGCCTTACCCGAACCACCTCGAGTTTTGGAGGGCAGCTGGACAGCCTCTGCGATGCTGTAAGTTTTGGGGTAGCTCCCGCCTTTCTGATGGTAAAGCTGGTGGAGTACCACCTGGAGCATCTTCACTATGTGGACAGGAGCTTTTCCATCCCCATAGAAAGGGTGGTGTTCTTTTCGGCCATCATCTACGCCATGTGTGCGGTGGTACGGCTGGCTCGCTTTAATGTGGAGAACGAAGAAGATGCCACCGCCCACATGCACTTTGCGGGGCTCCCTTCTCCGGCTGCCGCAGGGGTGGTGGTAAGCTTGATTATTTTTCACCAGCAGCTGCTCCCCTGGGTGGCATCCCGCTCCCAGGAGAGTCACCAAACCTTGGAGGTAATTACGGTCTTTGCCTTTCCGGTGATCACCCTTCTTACGGGGGTTCTTATGGTAAGCCGCATTAGGTATCCCCATCTGGCCAATCAGCTTTTACGAAGCAAGAAGACCCTGCCATCTCTCTTGGCTATCTTTGCGACGGGTATTATCGTGGTGTGGAATATTCAGTTTGCCCTGTTTATAGGCTTTTGCAGTTTCGCCCTCTATGGTTTAATCCGCTGGTTTTTGACAGGAATCCTAAAAAAACCTAGGTCCGGCTCATAGGACCCCCCTTAGAACAGCTATCGTAAGAGGAACTCTACCCGGCGGTTTTTCCACCAGTTGTCCGTATCTTCCCAGGCAGCCACCGGGTGGAGGCCCCCCATGCCAAAGAAGCTTAAGCGGCCCCTGTCTATACCCAGGTTAATAAGCTCGTTTACTATGGTCCTGGCCCTTCCCTCGCTTAGGGGCTGAAGCTCCTGGCTTTCTTCGTATTGACGGCCCGCGGTGTTCCTGGGGTTGATGGTCGGGTTTGCGTGGCCCTCAACCCGGACCTGGTATTCCCCATGGGCCTCGAGGGTCAGGGCTATCCTGGATAAGATCCATTCATTGTTGGCCAGGGTCTGGGCATCAAGGCCCTCAAAGGAGGCCGAGTTGGGGGCAAATACTATGGAAGGAACCAGGATGCGCATCCCCTGGGGTTCCCGGATGACGAAGGCATCGACCGTAAGGGTCGCCTCGTAGGTTCTGGTATTTCCCCGGTTGTCATAGGCCGAGTAGATTACGGGGTAATCAGAAACTGAGTGGACCCATTCACCCTGGGTATTCCTGCCGTCCCAGACGAGCTCCGCCGGAGGGTTCCCCGTTCCCACCCACTGGTGAAAGATCAAGTAAGGGGGTTCCGGTTCCCGGACCTCCAGCTGCCAGCTCGAGGGGTTTATATCCAGGGCGGGAAGGATTATCCGGAGGTCCTCTTCATCGGGGTTAAAGTAAACAGCAGAAAAGGTTAGAGCATTGGCGTTTTCCCGAGGCGGAGGGGGACAGGCACAGGCGGAAATAAAGAAAACGAAAAGGCCGGCAAACAATAGGGGGGCAAAATAAGTAGCTGTTTTTTTCATAATGACTCCTCTGCTCGTTTAAGGACAGACACCGTTAGTATTCTATAGAATAGCCCTCTCTTTGGCAATGCGGATGAGATCCGGGGTATTCCCCGCTCCCAGGCGGCTAAAGATCCGGTTAATGAGCATCTTTATGGTGTTAACCGAAAGATTCCTGTTTATGGCTATCTCTGCCCGGGACAGCCCATGGGAAAGATCCGTCAGGATCTCCGATTCCTTGGGCGAAAGGTAGACCGTATCCTCTATGCCATGGGCCATGCGGAAGGCGGCGCTAACCTGGACCCGCCGCTTGGCATAGGATGCAGATTTCCGGTTGATCAGTTCCAGCCAGTCCGGAGCTATGCCCGCAACCTTGCTCTTCATGGCGCAGGCGCTCAGGGTGCGCATATCCTTTCCAAGCTCTATAAAGGGCATAATAAGATTATTGGGCTCCGCAGTTTCATATGCTTCCCGCAGGGTACTGTGGGCCAGGTCCTTGTTCTTCATCTTGTGGTGCACGCAGGCCCCCAGGGCCAGCATGGACAGCCGTCCGTAAAGGTAGGATTCCCTCTGCTTCATGTCTTCCAGGTAAGAGAGGATGGGAGGGTAGTTCCTGCATAGATAACAGTACCGGGCCTTTACGAGGTTCTCGAAATTTTCGATATAGCTGGCATGGTAGTAGGGGGACATTTCTTCTTTAAACCAGTCGGGAATCTGATCCACCTCGCCCATGGCGTAATAATATATTGCCTGAGCGATATCATAATTTAAGAACCGGTTTCCGTAATCTTCATCTTCTAACTGGGCCTTCATTTCTTTAAGGGCCTGTTCTACCCTTGGAAAGTTTCCCTGGGCCAGCCCCAGACGCATGGAGTAATGCTGGGCCCGGTTAAAAATTTCGTATTGCCGGTGTTCCCTGGATTTTTGGATAGCCTGGTTTATCCAGGAATCGGCTTCTATTAAATCGGCCTGGAAAAATTTTAACTCCCCCTTTACCAGTTCTTCTTCTCCCCCCATAAAACCGCTGAATGCACCGGGCATATACACAGAGGCCCGCTCAACGGCTTTAATATATTCCTCTGGGGCTCCCTTTTTGGATGAGCTATTGGCATTGGCCCAGGGCCCCAAAAACCGTACCCTGGAATAATGATTGCTTAAAAGCTGGGGGGTCTTGCTGTCGCTGATGAACTTTGCCAGATAGCTGTCAAAGTCAAAGACCCCATCTAGGAGCCCCATGCAGATCCGCATATAACTTTTTAATAGGTATAGACCCCCCAGGTTGATGATCCTAAAGGTGTTGGTTTTTGGCAGCTTTAAAAATTTCTGTTCGTAGAGATCAAAAAGCTCTTCTGCCTTCTCCCACTGGCCGGTCCGCATATAACAGCGAACATGGGTAATGGCCAGGAACATGACAGAATTAAACGCCTCTGGGGCAGCACGTTCACAAATGGCTATGCAGTAGTTGGCTATATCATAGGGAATCTGGCCAGGGTAGTCATACCAAAGATCAATTATTGTTTCGTAGTCCCCCAGCTTTTCATAATAGGATAGGGCGTCGATTTTAAATCCATTTTTATTGCACCAGCGGCCGGCGATGGTGTAGGTCTCCTTTATATCCTCCTGGCTTAGAAGATGCTGTTTGGCGGCCAAAAATTCCAAGAACAAAGGCTGGATAACATAGGCGTGAATGTAGGTATCCCGGCGCATATAAATATTTTGCTTTTCCATCTCCTGGATAAGGTCTAAGTCCCCCCCTGCCAGGAGTTCTATGAGCTCAAATGACAGGTGGCCTATGAGGGAGAGGCGGACCAGGAAAATTTGCACCCTTCTGGCCATAGTATCCCAGGCTTCTGTTTCCATGAGCCGGAAGATGCTGGACTTCATGGCACTGCGAAGATAGCCCGAATAGCCCGGTGCCTGCAGGAAAGTCCGGGCGATGAGGTTAATTGCAAAGGTCCAGCCCTGGGAATCCTGCATGATGTCCCTAAGGGTCTCGGTGCTGCTGTTAATTTCCAGCCGCTTTAAAAACTGGGATACCTCATTTTCGTTAAAGCAGAGATCCTTTTCGGTGACATTAAAAACCCCGCCCTTGGAGACGAGGCCGGCTATATTAAGGGGAGGGGTAGAGCGGGATATGAGGATCATGGTGGTGCCTATGGATGCATGGGCGATGAGACGTTCCATAAAACGGATGACCCCGCTGTTTTCCAAATAATGGAGGTCGTCAAAAACGAGGATTCTCTTTTCCAAAGCAGGGAGGAGTTTGCTTACCATGACCTCAAACTGCCTATAGGAGTCTTCGGTATCGGGAAAATCCAGCTTACTTACCGCTTTTACGATCTGGGGATCAACCTGGCCCATGGTGTGAATAAAGTTATCCCAAAACCGGGCAGCCACATTGTCCCTTTCAGAGAACTGCAGCCAGGCGGTTTTTGCCTGGTATTCCTCGGCGAAATCATGGACAGCGGTGGTTTTACCGCAGTTGGCGGCGGCAGAGACCACCACCAAAGGGTACCGCGATACGGCTTCCCGGAAGAGCTGATGTAGCCGGGGCCGCTTATAATGGTATAATGAGCGTGTGTCGGCATTCATAATATCCTAAGTCTAACAAACTAACGCAAGTTAGTCAACTCTTTTTTCTTCTTATATTGCTATTTAATAGTCCAAATTTCTCTAAAAATGCTGGTTTTCCCTTTATTTTACCCCCCATTTATGCTATAATGGAGGGTAGGATCCATATCATGAGCAGTGAACTGGAAAAAACTACCACAAAGCAAAGAATTCTTAATTGTGCCATAGACCTCTTTGCCCAGAGGGGCTATACCGAAACCACCATCCGGGAACTCGCCCTGGCGGTGGGTCTTAAGGAAGCTTCAATCTATAATCATTTTCCCTCAAAAAATGCCATCTTAGAATATATTCTGGAAGAATTTACCAATGTTACCAGGGCTGGTTTTAACCAGATTAATCTGGGGAGGTTAAAGGATGATCCTACCGTGGACGGGATCCTCTCCTGTATGTTCCTCGAGTATGAAGAAGGAAAGGTGGAGTATTACTTAAAGGAACTCTATGTCATTTTACAGGAGCAGCATCGGAATCCCCTGATGGGAAAGCTCATCTCTGAACATTACATTTTGGGAAACGAAGAGGTCATAAAAACCATAATTAATGCCCTCATCGAAAATGGAATCCTCCGGTCCGATACCGATCCTGATTACTGGGCCAAGCTCCACTCCTGTATGCTCTACACCTTTGCGAGCCGCCTCTTATTGGGCATAGGGGATCAGGCCCCAGGCTACGTAGGAAAAAACATGGCCCAGATGCTCCGGAGCACCTACGAGATGCTGCTCCAGATCCACGGAACCGCTCAAAGCCCTAGTACTTAAACTCGGACCCGCCGATAAACTCCCGCAAGATGCTCGTACCCGGAACCAGGTCTGATGATATGGGAGCAAAGTTACTCAAAAAAGATAAGAGCCTTGAGGCCTCGTTAAAATCTTTCATCTCTGGTTTGATAGTCCTCAGCAGGGGCTCGGCGTAAAACTTTAAGACCGCCAGCTCATAATCCAGGGCGGTGTTTAGGGCCGCGTCTGCGGAGTTCTGGAAGGGGAAGATATGCTTCCGTTCGCCCCTCATGACGCTGGGCCACATGCCAAAGGTTCGTGAGGCGCTGGCCCCCCGGAACTGGTTATCCCTGACCATGCGGCGGAGGAGCCGGTTATCGGTGGTGGGAATCCGGTTATGATCGTCCAAGTTAAGCTGGGTCAGGGCCGAGATGTAGACCTTAAACTTCATCTCTTTTTTCAACTGGGGGGTCAGGGCATCGTTAAGCCCGTGTATGCCCTCGATGATCAGCATGGTCCTGCGGCCCAGCCGAATCTTCTGGCCCCCCTCTTCCCTCCGCCGTCCTGTCCTAAAATCGTAGACCGGCAGGGTGATCTCTTCACCCTTTAAGAGGGCCAATAATTGCTCGTTTAGGTAGGGCACATCCAGAGCTTCCAGGGCCTCGTAATCGGGCTCGCCCTTTTCGTCCTTGGGGGTCTTGTCGGTTCCCACATAATAGTTATCCAGCCCTATGGCGATGGGTTCTATACCCAGGACTTTAAGGGCTATAGAGAGCCTCTTGGCGGTGGTCGTTTTCCCCGAACTCGAGGGACCTGCGATGAGCACCGCCTTGACATCATCTCGCCGGGCATAGACCTGGTCTGCAATCTCGGCCAGCTTCTTTTCCTGAAAGGCCTCGGCAATGTGAATATAATCGGCGATTTCTTTTTTGGTGATGAGATCATTTAAGTGTCCTACCGACTGGACCCCCACGATGCGTCCCCAGCGTTTGTATTCTTCGTAGACCGCAAAGATCTTGGGGCTGTCTTCGAAGGGTGCCACCTGCTGCCCCCCCCCTGTGGCGGGGAAACGCAGCAAGAAGCCCTCCCCATAGGGCATAAGCTCAAAGGCCTGCAATAAGCCGGTCCGGCTCACCAGGGGGGACATATAGAGATCCACAAAGCCGGCACATTCATTGACCTTAACCTTGGGTTCACTCCTCTCGTTTAGAAGGAGGGCCGTGTCTTCCTGTCGGTTATTTTTAAAGACCTCCATGGCCTGGGCATAGGCCATGTAGTAGCAATTAATGGGAAGATCCTGGGCGACCAGTTCCCTCATCCGGTCTTGGAGCTGGGAAACTTCAGCTTCTTCGGGTTTGTTCCCCTCCAGGAAGGTATAGTAGTAGCTCCGCCCCAGGGAGTGGCCTATGTACAGGCTCCGTTCAGGGAAAAGATCCCTGGCTGCCAGGGCCAGTAAAAAGGCCAGGGAGTAACGGTAGACCGCCACCCCTTCGGGGCTTTCCAGGGTCACCGGCTCAATCAGGGCGTCGATTTCCAGCTTCTCAAAGAGGGGAAGGATTTCGCTGTTTACCTTTACCGCCGCCAGGTGCGAGGCCAGGGGCCCAAAGTGGTGGGCAAAGGTGTCTAACCTGGTCCCTATGGGGCAGGCAAAACTGGTTCCCGGTCCCTCGCCATTTTTAATCGTTACCTGTACTTCGTTTTTCATGGTTTATAGCTCTCCCAAAAAGTTTTTTATGAGGTCCAGCTTGAGGGCCCGGAGCCGTTCGGTGATTGACACCTTGTAGATATGGGGGTTAAGCATACGCTTGTAGCTTTGGTCCAGGGAATCAAGATCTTGCAAAAGACCCTGGCGCAGGTCATGCAAAGAAGGGGGAGGGTGAAGGGGTTTGCCATCCCTAAGGTGCTCTTTTAGGAGGGGGATAGCTTTGCCTTCCAGGCGGTGCTGAAATCGACGATAATCAACCTGGGGGTGCCAGAAGGTGTAGTCCTGGCCCTCTTCGATAACTTCCCCATCGTTCTTGTCATCCAGGGCCAGCACATCGGCCAGAAACATCCCCTCTTGATCGCAGATCCGCCAGACCTGTTTAACCCCCGGGTTGGTGGTCTTTTCCGGGTTGTCCGAAAACTTTATTCGGGCCGAAAGCTCCCCTTCCTGGTTACAGCTGGCCGCCAGCTTATAGACCCCCGTAAAGGCCGCTTCGGTTCCGCCGGTAATCATCTGGGTACCAACTCCCCAGATATTTATGGGGGCCCCCGCATCAACCAGAGTTTTAATGATCAGCTCGTCGAGATCGTTGGAGACCGTTATGCGGGCATCATGTAAGCCCTCGGCATCGAGGCCCTTACGAACTTCCATGGAGAGGTAGTGGATATCCCCCGAATCGAGGCGTACCCCAAAGGGCTTGCCCTGGGCTTTTAATTTTTTCCCGACCTTAATAGCATGAATCAGGCCGCTCTTTAAGGTGTCGTAGGTATCGATAAGAAAGATGCTCCGGTCGGGGTAAAGATCCGCGTAGGCCTGAAAAGCCTCTTCTTCGCCGGGGAAGGCCATGATCCAGGAGTGGGCCATGGTGCCCAGGACGGGGATTCCAAATTCCTTCCCTGCCAGGACATTGGAGGTCCCCATGGCCCCCCCTATGTAGGCCGCCCTAGAGGCGGACATGGCCCCATCGGGCCCCTGGGCCCGGCGGAGGCCGAACTCCATTACTGAGCCCTTCCCCGAGGCAAGCAGTACCCGGGCCGTCTTGGTAGCGATTAGGCTTTGAAAGTTGATGGTATTTAAGAGCATCCCCTCGATAAGCTGGCACTCGATAAGCCCCCCCTCTATTCGAATGAGGGGTTCGTTGGGGAACACCACGGTTCCCTCATTCATGGCCCAGAGGGACCCGGAAAAACGAAAGGACTTGAGGTATTCGAGGAAGTCTTCGTCAAAGGTCCCCAGGCCTGCCAGGTAGGCCATGTCCTGGGGGGAAAATACAAAGGCCTGGATCCGCTCAAGGAGGGTTTGGAGCCCGGCAAAGACCGAAAAGCCCCCCCCAAAGGGCTGGCGGCGGAAAAACATCTCGAAGACCGCCTGGGAGTTCATCCCCTTTTTCCAAAAACCCTGGGCCATGGTAAGGGAATAGAAATCCATGAAGAGGGCGGAGCTATATTGGCTGTTCATAGGATCCCGCTGGACGGACAGAGAAGGGCACCGGCTTCTTTGAGGGAACCCAGGGCCCTTTCTATGGAACCCTCCGGCTGCCCAACCCCCCGAACCGCATCTTCCAGGATGATGACCCGGTACTGGAGGCCCAGGGCATCCAAGGCACTATAGTATACGCAGTAATCCGTAGCCAGGCCCCCCATTAGGAGGGTAGTGACCCCTAGCTCTTGCAAAAAACCATGGAGGCCCGTTTGGGTGCAGCGGTCGTTTTCCAGAAAGGCCGAATAGGAATCCAGGCCAGGTCTAAAGCCCTTGCGAAGGATAAGACAGGAGGAATCCAGGTCCAGGTTCTGATGAAACTGGGCCCCCTTACTGCCCTGGACACAGTGATCGGGCCAGAGAACCTGCCCCTTTAGGTCCTGCAGGTCTATGGTTTCCCCCGGGTTCTTCCCCGGATGGGATGAGGCAAAAGAGACATGGCCCCCCGGATGCCAGTCCTGGGTAGCAATGACCTTGCCTCCGGAAGCGCTAAGCCGGGCACTGAGCCGGTTGAGGGGTTCAATGACCTCATCCCCCCCCTCTACCGCCAGGGCACCCCCGGGGCAAAAATCATTCTGAACATCGATAATTATAAGGGCCGAAAGGGCAGGATCTACAGTAAGGCTCGCCATGCCCCCATTTTACCGGGATAAGCCCAATGAAACAAGGCCAGGAGGGCCATGGAGGTTGCATAAACAACCCATTTTTTGTAAGATTGATTGAACTATTTAATGGTTCTAGGGCCCCTAGCTCAGTTGGTTAGAGCAGCGGACTCATAATCCGCGGGTCCTGTGTTCAAGTCACAGGGGGCCCATGTGCTAATTCCTTGTAATATAAGGAATTAGTAAAACTGTATTTTAACGAAATAGGAAGGAAGAGCCAATCGTGCACGCATCGTGCACGCATTATTTCGTTAGGTGTTAAGTTAGAGGTAAAAACTCTCTCTTTTTCCCTAACCCGGAGTGTGATTATGGCCCTTCCAAAATCCCCATTTAATATCCAAAAAAGGAAAGATTCAAAGACCTTTCTGCTCACATTAAACAACACCTCGGGGTTGCCTGAGAAGGTATGCAGGAAGTGGCAACGGAGAAGTTACCAGAACCTCCCTCGGGACCTTATTCTGTTTTCTCAGCCAAAGAGCTACCAAGCCGCTCAGGCTGGGGCCTTTGCCCTGATAAACTATCTGAAAAACAACCTCAAGAATGAGAGAGCCCAGAAAGTGGATATAGACGATATAACCGTAGGCGAATGGGTCAAGAAGTTCACGTCCATGGAAACCAGCCCGAGGGCTGCTATAAATGCCTCCCGCAATAGGCCCTATTCCATAACCACCATAGAGGGCTATTTATATTATTTCAACCACTATATTAAGAAAGATGCTTTGTCTGCCCTTCTCATGGATGAATTAGAGGAAGAGGACATACTGGAATATACCACCAGGTTATCGGGTAGGAAGAATTATAAGGGCCTCCCCCTTGTAGGAACCCGGACCTTTGCGGGGGTGATTATCTTCCTCCGCATGGCCTTCAAAGAGTACCAGAAACGGAACAAGCAATGGGTTAACCCTTTCTTGGCTCTGTCCCCGCCTAAGTATCACAACAAAGTCAGAGATGCCCTTACCGAAGAAGAGGTTATAAAGCTCTTTATGCCGGGGGTATTGCTTGACCGTATGGAACAGGCGGTATGCTCTGCCATGTTTCTAGCTGGCCTTCGGCGGGCTGAGATATTCGCCCTAACCCCGGACTGCTTAGACTGGGATACTCCAAAGATAACGGTAAAACAGGCATGGCAGAACTTTGGGAATCGTAATGCTGTGCTAGGTCCTACCAAGGGTAAGAAGGAACGTGTGGCCCCTTTTAATGACGTATTACAGCAAGCCATCAAGGCCCTCTGGGAAGAGAACGGACAGCATCAATATGTGTTTTCTTTCGAGAATGGAAAAACCCCAAAATCAGAGTGGTTCAAGCAAAGATTCAAAATATGGTTGAAACGGGCCGGTATAGAACTTAACGGGCGTAAGATCGTGCCCCATAGTAGCCGTCATTCCTTGGCTTCTATGCTGGAAACAGGCGGGGTTCCACTTAGGCAGATTCAAGAGTTCCTCGGTCATTCGGACCTGTCAACTACTAAGATCTACCTGCACACCACTGATAAGGCTATACGAGACATTGGGGCTCAGATAAGCACGGCAATAGATGGGTAAAAGCACCCTACTTATATAGAAGAAAACAAGCAAAATCAAGCAACTTCAACCTAAATCAACCTATTTCAACCAAAATCAACCAAGCATTCAACCCATTCAACCAAACTTCAACCTAAATTTTGTTTCAACCTAATTGCGTAATAATAATACTAATTATAATTATAAATATAATAATAATGGTAATGGTAAAGCTAGCTTGAAAAAACCACTTTGAAAACTTAATGTGGAAAACTTTTGTGGAAAACCTAAACCACCACGTTTTTTATTACTCATTAAGATAAACAGAGCGTATATATAGGATTTTGAACCTGAGAGAGCGTGGGTTTCATGGGTGTATTAAGGCAGTCACCGACCCCTAAAAAAAAGGCCCCTATTTGCATAATAAAGGCCCTCTGCGGGGTTTTATGCCACGGGGTAGTGTCATTCACCAAGAAGGGCTTTAGCGGGTCTCTGTGGGGCGTTTTGGGTGTCATTATACGTTTTCCAAGCCATTGAAAATTGTCTTAATTGAATGGGTGATATCTGAAATGATCACATCTTCCACTACCCCAATTTTAGGAACCAGGGCCATAAAGAGGTAGTTGTTATTTATACCCTGATAAGTTCTGATATTGAGATGGGTGGTGATATTTTTAAGTCTTGATTTTAACTCTTCCGGCTGTGACCATGACTTCCCTCCGTATTGCCAGTTAAGCCATAAGGGGGTGTCTGCTCTTAGTTCCCACATTTTGGTATTTACATCCAAAGCAATGCCATATTTCCCGATTGTCATGTACTTGGTATATCCATATTTTTGTGGGGTAGAACGATAGCCAGACATAGTTGAACCGTAATCCGCTTTCAGCCTATCAGCTATTTTGTCCACCAGATCAACATATGAATTACTCCTACGGGCTATTGACGGGTCTAGGTCCCCATCCCTAAGCGGCATGAATGAGTAGTTATCAATGACTTCGCAAAAGCCGATTAACTGGTCTACGTCAGATACCAGCAGCCTTTCGTCCCCGTCTGAGAGGCTATTCCTCAGCGTGGCGAGGATATCCGCCCAGTTAGCGATGAGTATGTATTTATTATGGTCTGTCTTATAAACCCTGTTGCTTAGGTCATACTTTATCCCGGCACTTCGTAGGCGGGCCTCTATTTCATCCCCCAAAGAATCCATGCGTAGCGTAGGGCAGATGAAGAGCAAGACAGAATCGTCAACGAGCCTTTTCAGATATTTATTTGGCTGGTTTTTTGTTAGAGATGACCAGAACTTCGCTTCGATGATAACTTTCTCAGCCCTGTTTGGGTCTATTCCCGATATATCAGGCCGTTCTTTTTCGTCACCACTGGATTGCGTGATATAGTTTATATTGTCAATCGTGAGCCCAGTTTGGCTGTAATAGAGCCCGCTTAATACCTTTTTAGCAGTAGCAGAGGCGTTAAGAATATAGACCAAGCCCTCAGAAGCAATATCCTCCTGGGAGCCGATAATTCGTGAAAAGTATTGCCCTAACAATGATGCCATGGGAGCCTCCGAGTTTTAGTCTCTGTAGATTATGCGGTTTCCGAGCTTGATGAAATGTCGCCCTTTTTTGTGTTATTGAGCTTTAATTGTACGATACCAAGGATTTCATTTTGATCCCGATTGTCTAAGACCCGGAACCCAGTAAGCAGGTTTCGTTCATCCTCAGATAGATCATCAGCATTTTTACCCGTCAATAAATAATCAACCGATACGCCAAGGAACACCGCTACTTTATGCAGGGTGTATGCACTCGGCTCTCTGCCTCTGTTCTTCCAGTTTGATAAAGTACCCGAAGGAACGATCTTATAAAGGTCGATTCTCTTAAGGCCCTTCCCGTCAATTTCCCTCCCTATTCTAGCCACCAATTCAGTACCTAAAATAGCCATGTTCTAAGTATCGGCTATTATCTTCGGAAAAGCAAAGTTTTTTGTTAAAAAATCTAAAAAAAGGCTTGACAATCTTTATATATTAAGATATAATAAAGCATGAACCTTAATTTATTAAGGTTTCTATATAGATTTTTCCAGCGGGAAGCTGGAGAACCCCTGCCACCAAGGGGGCAAGAAGAGGGCAGAAATAGCCGGATCCTTTGGTGGAGGTGAAGGCTATTCCTGCTCTTTTTTTCGGAGGTAAAAGCAATGCCAATGGACATGAGGTACAGCCAAGGATACAAAGACGCTCTATTCGATGTGATGCAGTGGTTTGAGGGAGCCTCCCAAGATACGCTGGTGTTCCCCAAAAAGACAGCCCGGATGCTCATGGTGATATTGCGGAGGATCTATCAAGACCGAAACCTGTTCGCCGTGCAAAAGCTCGATTACGAATTCACCTACACGGTTTTTGAAAAAGAGGAAATCAAGGGAGGGGAGAAAAAAGAAAAAAATCAAAAAAAAAGAATAAAAAAATAAACTTTTTTTATAAAAAAGACTTGACAAACTATAACGGGTACGATATAATAAAACATATAGGAAATTGAAAATCCTATAAAAAAACATGAAGGAAGGAAGAACATGGAGAAAGCAATTACGATTAACGGAACCGAGTTTTCTTACACCCTAACCAAGAAAAAGTATTCTACGCACATAGCATACGAAAACAATGGAGTAAGTGGAGAATCACTCCTTCGCCGAGGTGCGGATGATTTTGATGCTTACAAACTCTTTCGGGGAATCCTGGGGATATATACAACCAGTGATTTTAACAACCTAGGAAAAAGAGGAAGAATATGAGCAACCACATACCATTTGAAGTTCAACCGAAAGCAGGGGATAAAGCAAGGATGTATTCATGGGATACCGGGGATGTTACAGAAATTGGAACCGTGATCGTGAGAGGTGATCAATCCATTGAAGGCCACACCGGGCTATTACTTCCTGATGGGGAAGCAATATGGGAAGGCGACAGGCAAGGCTTAGTTGAAGCAGAACTCATTAACTGGTTAGACGAAGAGTGGGACCAGGATTATGAAGAGATGGTCAAGTACCTGCCAGCAAAAGGTGAAGAAGTAATATGCAATATCTTTGGGACCCTCCAAGTGGGAACCGTTGAAGAAATAAAAGCAGACAAAATAACCGTCAGCCTGGAGAACGGAATCAAGACGGATGTTGAACATTACATGAAGCGGAAATACCAGCTAGAAAGGGAGGCCGTTGAGTGATCACTAAAGAATGGCTTAAAGACCAAATTGAACGCCTTACAATCCTTGAAATAGATGCAGAACAGCAATTGAAAGAAGCAGAGCGTGAATCAATGTGTGCCAAGGTAAATTTACGGGTTGCTGGAGCTAGAGTAAAGGAATTGGAATGCGTGAAGCAGGAATTGACGTGGCAGTTGGAACGTATGTCTAAGGAGGGTTCGACTGAAGCATGAAATCAGAGTATTGCGAGATTAGCCTTAATGAAAGGGTGGGTGTCGTCCCAAATGAAGATTGTCAGGTCTTCCGAACGTACTCAGCGGTACGGATCTCGCTACCTACACAAAAAAGATGCAAGCCTGTGAGTAGGACGCTATGAGAGCAGGGCACTGAGTTGTCGCACTGGTGCAGGGGATGTTGAGCCCCTCAAGTGGCATTGTAGGTATCAATTGGTTGGAAAGAGAGGGGAGTATGAGTAGTCAAGTGACTGGAAGTGAACTAGGAATTGGTAACATTCGTGGTCATCTCGTCAGCGTTAAAGATGTCGCAGAGCTGTTGAATATCAGCAAGCGACTGGTTTACAGGAGGTTGAAAGAGAACAAGTTCCCCATCCCTATCTACGTTATAGGCCCCCGGAACAGGGGCGTTGATTCTGCGGATCTTGATGAATGGCTGGGGAAAGTCAGCGGTAAAGAGAATGTGGAGAAACCACGAAAGACAGTTCGGCGTAAAAAGTAGATGGAATTGGCTGGGAGGACATATTGAGGACAGTGTTAGATATCTTTGTAGAAGGAATCCCGAAAGCCCAGCCAAGACATCGCACTACGAAAACGGGTCATATCTATACCCCTAACACCGCCAAAGAGTGGAAGGATGCTATAGCAATGACAATCTATGAACAGGGGTATGGGTCCCTTGTATTGGATGAACCAGTGAAGTTGTTTGCGTGTTTCTATTTTCCTATGCCAAAAAAGTATGGGAAAAGGTTTAAGGAAGGGTTACCCCATATCGTGAAGCCTGATAGTGACAATTTGTTAAAGGCCGTAATGGATTGCATGACCCAGGCTCGGGTATGGCGTGACGATTCAATTGTTTTTGATTCGAGGGCTACCAAGTGGTACACCCATGGTGCAACTGGGGCAAGGATTAAAGCCGAAGTGTGGGAGGGAAGTGGATGAAGTATCTTGTCGGCGGTTTAATTATCGCCGGAATTATTTGGCTGGTATGTGTCTGGCTTTTTAACAATGTTAAGCGGTGGAGATTCATGAAGCGTAAAAAAAAGTGATGGGTGTTAAACGGTGACTTACTAACACTTAAAAATAGTAACGGCACCGTGACAGCCTGGAGAGACAGGCAACTTGGAACGGGCCTAGTAGGTAGGACAGTGGGCTTATCTTCCTTTCCCCGCTGGGCAGGTCATGCTGTCCCGTTCCCCGACCCGTGCAGGGATAGGCTCTGGATGGGTTAGGTACCATGGTCCCCTCCCAATCAAATCAGGGCCATGGTGCTTAGGTTCAAATTACTAGAAGTCGAAAGCAACGCCAAGGGATGTGAATGTATTCCTTTGGGGTTATCCGTTGACTGATGCACGAATTCCAGGTTAGGCATCAGCCCAGGTTGCAACAGGTCGCAAGTTATTGCAATTAAGTTGCAACCCAGGTGCGGAACTGGTGCGAGTAGGTGCAGACAAATGGTTTAGGCGGTTTGCCCGTTGGGTCTTCCGCCTCGCAGGTTCAATTCCTGCGGGTCTGCATATCTTTTTTTAGTGGAGGGATGTTATGGAATCATCTATTTTCGGAGCAGTAAGAAAGACCTTTGATATGTACCCCATGAATCATGAGTTTAGTTTGTGGGACTTAAAAGGCAATGTGTTCCGGCTTTACCCCAAGTCGAAGCATACCCATGGCGATACGATATGTCGCCGATTGCGGGAGGCCCGGCATGGTGATGGGTATGAGATTGTCTGCATCAAGAGACCGATTGGCAGATATAAAAAAATCAAGGTTGCCAAATTAGCAGACCACGAAAAAAAGTTAGATTCGAAAAGAAAAAACCAGTAAAAAAACTTTACAAAAAAATTAAAAAAAATTATAAAAAAGACTTGACAAACTATAACGGGTACGATATAATAAAACATATAGGAAATTGAAAATCCTATAAAAAAACATGAAGG
>WRMC01000005.1 GCA_009777335.1 Treponema sp.
GCTCCGGTACCCAGTATGTGCGAGAGAAGCTGAACGCAATGATAGAATACGAGAAACTGGGTGCCGGGGGCTCCGTAGGCGGGTTCATCTCAATTCCTAGACCTGAGCGGCCCCCACCCCTCGTGGGGAGGATAAAACTAGCTGGGTAACACCAATGGTGAACTGAGTGGCAGGTCTTGGTCAGATCATGTTATAATCATTTTCATGAAAAAACACCCTAGGGCCAGTTTTAACTTCACCCTTTCCCAGAACCGTCTTAGCCTGAGGCAGGGGAACGATATACATGTCCGCCTTGACCGGCAGTAATGTGTCCTGGAAGAGGCCCTTCTTTACCGTCTGGGCGGGTCAGGCCCTGAGTCTCCTTAGCAGTGCGGTCTTACAGATGGGCCTTATCTGGCACCTGGCCCTGGTGAGCAATTCCGCCCTGGTCCTCTCCATGGCTTCCATGGCGGCCTTCCTTCCCATGGCCCTTTTAATGAGTTTTGCTGGGGCCCTGGTGGATCGCTGGAACCGGAAACTCACTATGATAGGGGCGGACCTTTTTATCGCCCTCATCAGTTTGGTCCTGGGTCTTTACACCTTCTACGCCGATCCTCCCCTCTATCTGGTCATGGGGGTCCTCTTCTTACGCAGCCTGGGCACGGCCTTTCATAGTCCTGCCATCTCGGCGATTACGCCCCTCTTGGTCCCCCCATCGGAGCTCACCAGGTGCGCTGGTTATACCCACACGATCCAGACCCTGGGATTCATCGCCGGGACTTCCCTGGCGGCGATTCTTTATCCCCTCTGGGGGCTCAGGGGGATGATCTTCCTGGATGTCCTGGGGGCGGTATTGGCTTCCCTGGCGGTAGCCCTGGTAAAAATTCCGCCGGTACCTGCCGGCAATTCATCAATAGAACAAAAGCCGCAAAAAGGAAACTTCCTAAAGGCCCTGGGGGCTGAAGTGGTCCAGGGCTACGGGGTTTTAAAAGAGGCCCGGGGGATCTTCGCTGTTGTATGGTTGGGGGTGATCTTTTCAGTTTTCTACTCCCCGGTAAATGCCCTCTTTCCCCTCCTGGTCTTTGATTACTTTGGAGGCACCACTACTCAAGCTTCCATAGTGGAGATCCTCTTTGCCCTGGGTATGGTTGGAGGGGGTCTCGTTTTGGGGGTCTGGGGGGGCTTTAAAAACCGGGGATTGAGCCTTATACTTTCGGTTGCCCTGATAGGCCTTCCCATAGGGATCTCGGGGCTCCTTCCTCCGGGGGGCTTTATGGTCTTTGCGGCCCTCTCATTTTTGATGGGCTTCTCGGCCCCCTTTTACTCAGGTCCCCTAAAGGCCCTGGTACAGGAGAGGATAGGGCCCGAATATTTGGGCCGGGTCTTCGGTCTCTACGGCAGCCTCTCATCGGCGGCCATGTTCATTGGACTCATCATCACTGGTCTTCTTGCGGACATGACGGGCTTTACGATCTGGTTTGTCATCTCCGGCAGCATCATCAGCCTTCTGGCCCTGGTCATGGCGGCGGTCCCCAGCATCCGGGGGATAGAAGGATACGAAAGGAAACCTTAGATGGGTAGAAGAACTCGATTCATTTCAATTCTGGGGGCTTCCCTCCTCCTGTTTTTTGGTGCCTGCACCGGGCCCCTGAGCGGGGGACTCATTCCTGAGGGGCGGGGGGAGATCACCACCGTGGTGATCCGGGAAAAGGCGGGGGCCACCAGCAGCAATTATCCCCTCAGTTTTGGCCATGTGTTTAAACGGGGGGATGTTCCCTCGGGGAGTACCGTCCAGGTCCACCTAAGCGGAGAGATCCTGCCGAGCCAGTTTGATGTGAAATCCACCTACCCCGATGGATCGGTGAGGCATGGGGTGGTCACGGTCCGGATCCCCCGGCTCATGGCCTTCTCTGATACTACCCTGGGCCTGGTAAGGACCTCCCGATCCCAGGGAGGACCTTGGCTGGACAGGGATGCCATCCTGGCCACCGACGTGGGAGCTACGATAGAGCTCTTGGGCCAGGGTTTACAGGCGGATCTTAGAAAGGCAATTATGGAATCGGCGGAGCTGGACTATTGGCTAAGGGGGGAGCTCTGTACCGAGATCCTGGTCCGCCAAAATCTTAACAACCAATTGAATGCCCTCTGGGAGGTCCGGTTCTTTCCGGGGACTCCCTACATCAGAATTTCCCACACCATAGAAAATGTAAATATTCATGCCCGGGGGAATGTGCACTATGCCCTGTCCATCAAGCAGGGGAACAGGAATCCGGCCGAAGTGTACACCAAGGGAAACTTTCAGCATAACCACTCAGCCCGGTGGCGGAAGGTCCTCTGGCTGGGCCCGGAGCCCCCGGAGGTGGAGATCCGTTTTAATCTCCCCTACATGATCTCCACCGGGATGATCCTTCCCTACGATACTTCGCTGCAGATAAATGAGGGCGCCATCGCGGCAAGTTACAGCAGCTACCAGGCTTCCAACAAGGACATCATGGGGAACGGAAGCATCTATCGATATATGCCGGGGGTCGGGGGCCGGTCGGATATAGGGGTGCTTCCCACCTGGACAGCCCTCTACCTTTTGACCATGGACAACCGGATGCGGGAAATTACCCTGGGGAACGGAGAAATGTCGGGCTCTATTCCCATCCATTATCGGGAAGATGATACGGGCTTGTCCTTCCATGGCCGCACCGTCTCCATCGATGACCGGCCCAATTTTGTCTGGATGAACTACAATGGGCCGGCCGCTATCGGCCCCACTGATAACGAATGGCACCCCGACAGGGCCCATCAGCCTTCATTGGCCTATATTCCCTATCTCATAACCGGGGAAAAATGGTTTCTCGATGAGCTCTATTACTGGGCCGGGTATAATGTTTTTTTTGCTTCCTATCATCGCAGCGGCCGCGGGTTTAACGGGACCAGTTATACCAACAGTTTTGGATTGGTGGAAGGGGACCTCAGGGCCTGTGCCTGGGCACTGCGAACCATTTCCGAAGCGGCCGCCATAGCACCTAACGGTGACCTGGAAAAAAATTATTTTCGGCAAAAAATTAACAACAACCTGGAATGGTTTTTATGGAGGAATAATCCCGCCACGGGGGGGCATGGCCTTCATTCCTTTCTATGGCCCAGCATAGGAGCCGGCGGAGCTTCCACCAGCTGGCCCGGGGGAAATATTACCTCCCCCTGGCAGCATGATTTTATGGTTCTGGTCCTGGCCGATATGGTGCGAAAGCTTCCTGACCTAAGCGGCGCCGTCACCCTGCGGGACATGGCAGGGAGCTTCACCATAAATCGATTTATTGAACTTCCCCCCTACGCCGGCATCGCCTACCGGATGCCCCTGTCTGACCAAAGCAACAATTACTATACCGATGCCAGTTGGCCCCGCTTTGCCGCCGATGTGGCAAGGTATCACAACTATGTGGATCCCCAGATCTATTTTAAGGAACAGGATTATGCCTATTCCTATGCCGCCATAGCCCTGGGGGCCAGTGCGGTGGTTTCCCATTTACCCAACGGCATGAAGACCTACGATTTTCTGAGGGCCAATCTTGACTACAACACCTGGGCACGGAACAATCCCACCTGGGCCTTCGCGCCGGTACGGTGAGAGAAAATCTTTATTTATATTGCAAAAACTTGTGATTTTCGTTGGGTTTTTGCAGTATATTGCAAAAACTTTCTAATATATCTCCTTTCCTTTTTTCTTGTTTCTCGTTGAGAGGGCCAGGTTTTTCTGGAACTCTTGTTTTTTACGCAGGTACTCCGAGTGGCTTACCACAAAGGCATTTTCCTTTTTTTGGGCCTGATAGGTTCGCCACTTTTCCGGGGAGAGGCTGCCCTCCTCCAGGGCCGCCTGGATGGCACAGCCCGGCTCACTTTTATGGGAGCAGTCTTTAAAGCGGCAGTGGCCCATCAATTCTTCCACATCGGCGAAGGCCAGGCTTATCCCTTCCTGGGCATCCCAGAGGCCCAGCTCCCTCATCCCCGGAGTGTCAATCACCAGGGCCCCCGAGGGGAGGCGGAATAGGTGCCTATAGGTGGTGGTATGACGGCCCCTGGAGTCATCCTCCCGGATGGTCTTTACCTCCATGAGCTTTTCCCCCGCCAGGGTGTTAAGGAGGGAAGATTTCCCTACCCCCGAGGACCCCAGAAAGAGGGAGGTCTTGCCCGGTTCCAGAAAGGGTTCCAGGTCTCCCAGGCCGTAGCCGCTGAGGCTGCTGATGCACAGCACCGGGACCCCCCGGGAGACCTGGGAGTAGCCTGCGAGCATCCTTTGGATCTCCGCCGCCCTTCCCTCGATGTCATCTACCAGATCCGCTTTGGTGAGGATGAAGACCGGCATGGCTCCGCTCTGCAGGGAGGCAGTAAGGTAGCGGGCCAGGCGGTTCAGGTTCAGGTCATGGTTCAAAGAGGAGAGGATGAAGACATAATCGAAGTTAGCCGCATTGACCTGTTCCTTCACGTTTTTGGCATAACCGGAGGCGTGGCCCAAAAAATCTACCCGTGAAAATTGCGAGCGCCGGGGCAGGACCTTTTCGATGAGGGAAGGCCCCGTGGGGTTGTAGTTGATGACCACCAAGTCTCCGGCTACGGGGTAGAGATCCCCCTCCTCAAGGGAATTGTAAAGGCTCCCCGTGATTTTCGCTGTTGCTTCGCCACCCTCCCAGATTACTCCGTACTGTTCCCGCCTTTCTTCAATGATCCTGGCAGGATAAAGAGGGCCCCCCAGTTTAGAGCTGATATACTCCTGGGCGATTATTAAATCTTTATCATTGAATCCGTATTCTCTTAAGTCGATAGGTACATTACCCATGCATTTCTCCTGTGAAATTGATGGTTGGAAAACTCCAACTTTGTAGGGAAAAACCGCATAAAGGGGTAACAAACTTAACTATGAATAGAGAGGTTTCCCGCTAAGCGGTTTATGTTGAGGACACCACACTGGCCAACATAGTACACCTCCTGTTGATGGAAGATTAGGTACAGACGAATATAATGAAAACATAGGTGAGATAAAATGTCAAGATATAAATAGTATAATGTAAATGATTATTATAAATTAAGCTCAAGACCTCACTATTACTTCACCGCTGGACATGAAATATCCACAATTGATTATTTTCTATTAAGACAGACTATATCTCCTCTCGCTGGTCAGCAAACAATCTGATGTTATGAATCTAAGACCTCACTATCCCCTCACCGCTGGACAAAAACATGCCCCTAGCGGCTCCGGTGGCAGGGAAAGCCCTCGACCTTGATCAGCTATATATAGCCTGTTTTTCCTGCCAATGTCGCCGCCAGGAGCATTTTTTGCTCCAGCTGAGCAAGCTATGAGTGGTTAGATTGAGAAGAGCCTTAACGTAGATCACCTGCATAGCATAGCCGAAGTCATATTATCATCATCCATCGTAGGAATATAGCGGAAAGCAGCTGTAGATAGGTTTCGGAAAAGGTGTAGTATCACACCGCTGGGGTAGAGCATACCAGTATGTTTAACACCACATGAAGGATATCATTACTTCCCCAGTGATCTAGAGAGAGATGATTTAGGTCTAATCACCAACTAAAATAATCTAAAATAGGAGGGGTGGGGGTTGCTTGGGGCTAGGAAAATCTGGGAGTTCCCTGCCGGAACCCCCACCGAGGCTCGTAAGAGCCGAGGTTCCCCTCTGGAAGGAGACCGCGGGTAAAGCAGAATGGGATAATGAAATAAGCTCCGGCATCCAGTATGTGCGAGGGAAGCTGAACGCAATGAAAGAATACAAGAAACTGGGTGCCGGGGGCTCCGTAGGCAGGCTCATCTCATTTCCTAGACCTGAGCGACACCCATCCCTCATGCGGATGGTTAATTACTTGTGGTATTTTTGGCTGGTGGTGTTATACTCTCCCTATGCGTATCCTCGTGGGGGGCCTTAGCCATGAATCTAACACCTTTAATCCTATCATCACTGGGGAAGAGGACTTTGTTGTTTTCCGGGACCGGGAACTTTTAGACCCGGGGCTGTTGAAGGGTTCGTCTATCCGGGGGATTGTCGGTACCCTGGGGGAAGAGGGAGCGGAGGTGGTTCCCCTCTTCTTTGGCAGGGGGGTTCCCAATGGTCTTGTGTCGGCTTCATTTTATCAAAATATAAAGGATGATTTTTTGACCCTGGCGAGGGAAGCCTTAAGGGAGGGCCCCATCCAGGGGATCTGTTTGGCCCTCCATGGCTCCATGAAGATCCAGGGCAAGGCCTACGCCGGTGAACCCCTCTGCGCCGAGGAGGATCTTTGCACCGCCATGAGGGCTTTATTCCCCGGCATCCCCATGGTGATCGCCCTGGATATGCATGCCACTATCACCCCGGGCTTTCTGGCGGCGGTGGACGGGGTGGTGGGTTACAAAACTGCCCCCCATACGGATGCCGCCGAAACCGGTGCACATGCCGCGAGGATATTATTAAAAGCCATGAACGAGGGCCTTAGGATAGGCATGGCCCACCGGTATATCCCCATGATGATCGCCGGGGAGAAATCCGAAACCGAGGCGGAGCCCATGGCCTCTCTTATTGCTGCCTGCCGTAGGGCTGAGAATGAACCAGGAATTGAGGCTGCTTCCCTCTTGCTGGGTTTCCCCTGGGCCGATGACCCTCACAATGGGGCGACGGTGCTGCTTACCTACACCGAAGGAGGCCATAACAGCGGTCCCAGCGGTAGCCCTACTTATATTGGCCCTCCTGGCATGGGGCTGCAGATCCGGGACAAGGCTGAACAGCTCTGTGCCGAAATTGCCCGGTCTTTCTGGGAGCGCCGGGGGGAATTTCAATTTAGAACAGAGTGGTATGACACCAGGGAATCGGTGGAGACCGCTTTTACATATGCAGAAGCGGGGGAGAGGCCGGTCTTTATATCCGACTCGGGGGATAACCCCACCGCAGGGGCCACCGCCGATGCCACGGACCTTTTGGAGGCCCTGCTGGACACCATGAAGCGGGCCGAGGGCCTACCCTCCCCCATCCTTTACTCGGGCTTCTTTGATGCCCCTGCAGCAGCGGCCTGCATAGAGGCCGGAGAGGGAGGGGAACTGGACATCACGGTGGGGGGTAACTGGGACCGTATCAACGGCAGGAAGGTTCCCCTGAGGGTGAGGGTAGATAAGGTCGTCAGGGCCTACGAGCCCTTTAGGTCCGATCTGGTTTTGGTCCGCCACAAGAAACTTTTACTGGTGATCAGTTCCAGGCACATAGGTTTTGGGGACCCGGAGCTACTCCCAGCCCTGGGACTAAGGGCCGAAGATTACTGCATAGTAGCAGTAAAGCTGGGCTACCTGGAACCCTGCTTTAAGGCCATCGCTAAAAAGGCCATCTTGGCCACCACCCGGGGCTGCTCCAATGAGGTGATAGAAAGCCTCCCCTACCACAGGGTAAGACGGCCTATATATCCATTAGATGAGGATATGGAGATAGGTGTATATAAGATGTAAATATATCTAGGATTGATCTCGCCACAGCCAACTCAAAACCAAGACCTCAATCGCAGTTCACCGCTGGACAAAAACATGCCCCCGTCGGCTCGAACGGCCTGCATCCCATACTCTCTTTCTAGTGTGTATAGATTAATTCAGCAGCCGAAGTCGCCGTCGGGAGCATTTTTTGCTCCAGCTGAGCAAGCAGAGAACGGTTGGATTGAGAAGAGCCTATCATAATACAACCCTACAATTGGGATGGGGGATGAAAAATTTTGAAAGATACATGACAAGGGTGTCAGACACCTGGGGCTTGGTCCTCCCACTTTCCCGTGATCTATACTTATGTTGCTTTCTACTATCATATTTAGGTAATTAATGATGGTCCTTCATCGGCTATACCTTGTAGGTGGTTTTCGATGATCATCTTCTATCGAATCACCTGTATCTTTCAACGCTGGTGCTGCAAAAATTCCTGGCGGCGATTTCTGCAGCACAAATAAGCTATATATTTAATATATAGATGAAAGAGTTCGCTGCAGCTGGAGCCGACAGGGATTGTTTGCTGACCAGCGAAAGGGGACTTGGTCTGTCTTCTTTGAAGATACCTTATATAAACCTAGGTTTGTTCTACTTCACACATATAAGCATGGTGAAAGTAGTGTTGGAAAAACCTATCTCGATCTACGGTGAAGGCTACCTGATTTTTTCCTTGCTCATCGGGGGTGAAGGAGGTAAGGCCCTCGAAACGGTTATGGCCGGTTTCAATTTCAACATTCCCCCGTTTATAGGTACAGATCTTCTCGTCAAAGATGACGGCTGCTGCTAATGGATCATGGAAGGTGATAATTTCCCTGGTGCCGTCCAGGATGCCGGAAAAGGCCAGGACAGTTTTTAGGATCCCCTGGTCAAAGGTTTTAAGGACTTCATCCTTTTCCAAGACCACATGGGAGGTCACATCCAGGCCTATGGAAAGGATGTTTTTTACCGGCGCATTGTAGACCATGGCGGTGGCGTGGGGGTCAAGCCGGGCGTTCCATTCGCTGAGGCAAGGTTCCCCCTTGTATCGAAAGGTGAAGGTACCGCACATGATGACGAGGTTTTTTAGGAGGGAGGGGATTTCCGGGTCCACCGCAAAGAGGAGGGCTATGTTGGTCATGGGGCCTATGCCTAAAAGGGTGACCTCTTGAGGGTAGGTCCGGATAGCCCAGCGCATGAACTCTATGGCCTCCCCGGATGGAAAGTCAGTATGGTGGGGCCATTGGCTTAGGTAGCGGGCCTGCCGGGGAGTGGGCTGTTTTTGAGGGATGAGGAGGGGATCCCCTGCCCCGGGGAAAATGGAGATCTCTTCCCGGCCTGCGGCCAGGCAGAGGGCAGATGCCAGCTGGGCCCGGACCACCGGCTCCCCCGAAACAGTGGTGATGCCCAGGAGCTCACAGTCTTTCTGGCCCAACAGATAGGCCAGGGTCACCGTATCATCTATATCGTTACCAATGTCGGTATCGAGAAGAATTTTTTGCTTCATTGATTTAAAACAGCTCTCAAGCTTGCTTCCACCGAAGGATTTTCTGTATTTATGCATGATACATTCTGGGTATATTCATTTTTGAGCCCCGAAATAAATTCATCGGCCCATGAAGGTGCTAGAACTTTTATTTTATCAAAATCAAGGATAACTTCATCATCTTTCTTTATGTCCTTAAAAACATAGGCCTTAGCCATCATAAAAGCTTCCCTGCCTGCGGGGCGGGACATGAGGATGTCGCCAAAGTTAATAATTGGTATGGTCATGTTATTCATCTCCACTCAATTCCTAAAAATGGTCAACGGCCTTTTTATTAGCCTTGATTTTATATGCTATTTTTTGAAATTCTATCCAAAGCTTTTATTGTTTTATCTAGACTGGGTGATCTTTTTCGTGCTGCTCCTAAATCCCAAAAATCTCTCACAAAAGTTTGAAGTTTTATATTATACTCTGGTCCTATACTCGCAAAATTATCGATTGGAACAATTGCTTCACGTATCTCCCTTTTCCTAGATCGTTTTGCTAATGAAATAATAATCCCTTTTGGATCCAATTCAATATCTGGATCCCTAGGAATTTGTTTATTGCTGATAGAAAAATATTTTGCTAAATTATCACCATCCGCCAAAAGCCATGACTCAATTTCATGTACTGCTATTCTAAATAAAAAATTAGTAGTTTTATTGCTTGATAACCAATCATTAATAAGTGTTGGTGCACATTCAAAATCATTGTCTAAATCAGTGATAACAAAAAAATAGGTATATCTGGCAGCTTCATTATAAGCATTTATGTGTTTCTTTATTTTTCCTTTTCCATTGCATGGAATTGATCTATACTCCATTAAATTGCCAACAGATTCATATAATTTTAACATAACTTGATGCGTAACTTCATCTTCAAAAATCGAAGTAAAATAAATCATGTAAATAACAGTCCTTGCTTAATATCAGGTCTTGATAAAGGTATCACTACTTCAGCAGGGGTTAATCCTTCTTTTAGAAGTGTTACAGCTTCCTTAATATTTTTTGATATTGTTACATCAGTACCTTCACTTTTTGGTCTAAGTAACAGAATTTCTGATAATGATATCCCTCTTCCTGATAAAATTTCTGCACTATGGGTAGTAATCATAATTTGTCGCTTTTTTGCCCTTTGTATTGTTGAAAATAATTCAGGTAGCTGCTCTACGATTGCAGTATGTAAAGATAATTCTGGCTCTTCTAAAAGTAATATTCCTTTATCACTCAATAAGGACCAAAGAAGACCAATTAAACGCAATGTCCCATCAGATAATTGTGCCTCCGTTTGCTTAGCACCACTAGGACGCCAATGATCATAAGTTACAACAAGATGTGGTTGTCCAACATCTTCAACAAATCTTAAATCTTTTAATTGCGGTACAGTTTTTAATAAAATACTCTGTATCTTTGATAGTCTTATTTCCCGAGTATCTTTAGGAGTTTTTGCTAGAGTACGCAGAAAGCCTTTGCCAAATGGATCTTCAGGCAGATCAGGTCCAGAAAAGGCTTCCGGATATTTTAATAGCTGTGGGACCAGATGCATATATTTTATATCTGATAAAAAGGTAACTATTTCTCTATATTCTTTATTAGTAGTGATTTGTTCTAAATATGTTTGTGTTAATCGTTCTTTATCTTTTTCATCATCGGTATCTGGTCGTGAAAAAGACACGATCCCATTTTTTTTCATTATCTCTTTACGGATCACAGTATTTCTACTACCTCTTGATTGTTGAGTCAGGGAAAGTAAATATTCCCAAGAAGTATTATTATCAGTAAATAACATTTCAATTTCAACATCAGGATTTTCTCTTGCAGAAAGACACCTCAATTTTGATATACCACCTCTTTGAGATACTGCATATTGCAAGCCCCCACCATGTTTAACTACATCTCTCATAAAACGAAATGAATCTAAAAAATTTGATTTACCTGAAGCATTAGCACCTACAATAAATGTACGGTTACTAAGTTCACAATTTAAGGAACGAAAGTTTTTCCAATTTTTTAAAGCGATTCTGCTAAGTTTCATGTCATATATCTCCATTATAATCTTTTACTCTAAAACATTCTATGATAAAAAATGTAACCATAATATATATTATGCCATTTTTATATTTTTTGCCTACCCCCATAGCCCTTCTACTAGCCGGTCTATCTTCTCTTGGTATATATTAATCAACTCCCGGCAATGGTCAACGGCCTTTTGCTCGGCCTGGATTTTTTCTACGATTTTCTGTTGGACTTCCAGGGGTGGGAGGGGGATTAAAACATCCTTTAACTCCTCTCTATTAAAAAGACCATTTACATTTTGCCTCATAAATTGTTCATATTTTCCTTCACGGCGGTATTTGTTTAATAAATACCATAAGTATACATTATTAACTTTTAAATTATTTGGCCGGACTCCAAGCAAAAAAGATGCAAAAAGAAAATCTCCATCCAGATCAAAATAGGCTGTTTTACCTACTAAATGCTTGCTACCATTCCTCCAATTAAATAATAAATCACCCTTTTGTACATAATTGAGTTTTTTCTTTGGTGGTTTAATAAATCGAAGTCCAACGAGATTTAATTTACCCTGTTCAGTAACATTATTGATGGATATAATTGGTATTCCGCCATCTTCCTCTACATCTGGTATTGACACAGTTAATCCACTGACAAAATCAACTATATCTCCTACCTTCACCATGAGCCAACCAGGATCAACATCAATATGAGGTTTCCAGTTGTCCACTACCTGCTGGGCTCCGTTGATGATCTTCTGGTAGTCTTCAATCTGGGCAACAATTTCTTGTTGGACTTCTAAGGGTGGGAGAGGGATTTTTTTACTTCTATATACATCAGATCTATTTAATCCTGGGATACCAGCACCACCTCGTAATGCTGGCAAATTCATTGACTTTAAAACATAATAAATGAAATGAAAATCAGTAGTATGATGATTTATAAGTTTAAGATAATATGTTGTATCTATAGGATAACATGGTTGGCTAATGAAAGTCACTTCACCCGCTGAACCTTTCCTTCCAATAATAATAGCAGGACCAGGGATCAAAAACTCATTATGGTAACCAGTGATGCCATTTGATCCAACAACAGGATAGGAACCAGTAATTCTTTTACTTTTTGGAAGACTGCTACCATATTCTAAGGTACATACTTCATCAAAATTTAATAATGGATATTTTGAAGAAATCCTTTTACTTACCCTATACCGCTCCCCAGTCAGGTTATAGGCCCCATCTTCAGCAATCTTCGCCTTACTTACAATTAAGCTATTTAAGATACCTCCACCCAATGCTCTCCGTGCCTCCGTGCCTCCGTGAGAGGTCATTTCATGATCTCCCCTCTTCTCCTCCGTGTCCTTTGTGCCTCTGTGAGAAATCTTCTGTACGATAATCTTCCTAAACTCCCCAATCAGCTCCACCGCTCCGGGTAGATCATTCTTATCTATGGCCCTTCTCTGGGCCCCCAGGCTAAAGCCGTCATTCTCTATCTTTACAAATAAAATAGAATCGCTTTTTTGGGCGAGGGCAGGCTCCAGAAACAATATTGAAGTTTTTACCCCCGAATAGGGGTTAAAGACCCCAGCCGGAAGGGACACCACCGCATAAAGGTATTTCTCTACCAGCATTTTTCGTAACTGCTTATAGGCCCTAACATTCTGGAAGATAATCCCCTCGGGGACTATCACCGCCGCCCGGCCTTTAGGGGTCAGGTGCTCGGCTATATAATCTACAAAAAGGACTTCGCTCCTGTTGCTCTGTACAGAAAACCTTTTATGAGGCCGGATGCCCCCGGTGGGGGTCATGAAAGGGGGATTAGCCAAGATAACATCGGCGTATTCGTTCCAGTTATCATCACTGGTAAGGGTATCGTACTCAGAAATTTGCGGCTGCACAAAATGGTGAAGGTAAAGGTTCACCAAGGAAAGCCGTACCATGTCCGGGGAAATATCATAACCCCGGAAATTATCAAAAAGCTTAATCCGCTCGGTGGTACCCAGGAGATCTCCGGGAACTCGCTTCATGTTACTGTTCATTATGTGTTTATAAGAGGAAATCAAAAAACCCCCGGTGCCGCAGGCCGGGTCTAAAATGCTTTCGTTCTTTTGGGGGTCTATTACTTCCACCATAAAGTCGATGATGTTCCGGGGAGTGCGGAACTGCCCCGCATCTCCCTGGCTTCCTAATACCGACAGAAGATACTCAAAGGCATCACCCAGTCTTTCGGAATGATCATAGGTAAAATCGTTTATTACCCGTAAAAACATCATAAGGGTTTCAGGGTCCCGGAAAGGAAGAAAGGCATTCTTAAATATTTCACGAAACAAAGGGGGTAAGGCGGGGTTTTGATTAAATTTTACTATGGCTTCACCATATACATTAAGTACTTCATGACCCCCAAGGCGGCTGTCCATTAAATTGGCCCAGCTATATTGTTTATATTCCCCGGTAAAAAAACTGCGTTTGCCTCCCATATTAACCGATTCATCGTCCATGTCGTCCATGAACTTGTATATAAGGGCGATGGTGATTTGCTCCACCTGGCTTTTTGGGTCCGGCACCTTTCCTACGAGTATGTTTCTAGCCTTGTCTATTCTCGATTTAGTATCGCCGTCAAGCATGACTTACTCCAAATGCTTTATATCATAAAGGTGTTTAAGGGTACATGGTTTTTTATGTATTCGGGAATACGATCCCTTAGATCCGCAGGTAATTCTTTGTAATATTTTGCCCAGGATGTAAGGTTTAACTGGGCCAGGTTTCCCCCATCAATAATAGAACGAAATTCCGGGTCATCAATATAGGCTTTGAAGATGTTTTTGGCATTATCAAAATCTTTTTCCTCCGGCATATACCGGCTGTCGAATTTTTCAAAGGCCTCGTCTAATAGTTCTTCTTTAGTTTTGAAACGGCTGATGTATCCAAAGATCTTTTCCAGCATCTCCTGTAATAAAATACGTCGATCCGCATAAAGGGAGGTTTTCAATTTTTCCAGGGAAAAATAATCCTCCGGTTTATCAAAAATATGTTCAAAAACAAATTCTTCCAATTCCTTCCATTTGCCGGAGTCTGCCATGTCTTTTAGCTCATTTATCCTGGGATGCTTTAGTATGCTGCTTTCAAAACGATCAAAGAACATCCGGTCTATCTTCATTCCTTCGGGCCCTATTTCGGTATTCTCTAGGGAACTAAGGGTATCTTCCTGGTTAGAGTGGTAGGCATCCAGGCCCCCCGGTGAGTTAAGGGGTCTGTCATACACTTCTAAGCCATCTTTGTCAAAGCCTTGGGGAACTTCCAAAGCTTCATCGTAATTAAAGGTTTCCTCAAAGTACTCGCAGTTGGCAAAAAAATCAAAAATTTTAAAACGGGTTTTTTCTTTTGCGCCCAGCTTAGGTTTTAGGGCAGGATCGCTGACTTCGCCGGTGAAGTCATGCTTCCTGGTTCCTCGGCCCTTAATCTGAATAAAATCGCTGGGGGAAAATATGGGCCGCATAAGACAGATGTTTAATAAATCGGTGCAATCGTAACCGGTACACATCATTCCCACGGTAACACAGACCCGGGTTTTACTGGTCTTGTAACTAGATTCAAAATTACCGGAGCCGGATAAATTATTGTTACTGAATTGGGTAGTAAAACCTTGGGCCCCTGCAATATGTGAAGTAACCTGTAGGGCAAAATCGGAATTATACTTCCCCGGAAACATATCATGGGCATATTCATTTAATATCTGGCATATCTTGGCTGCATGGTTTTGTAATACACAGAACACAATGGTCTTGCCAATTTCTCCGGTTATGGGGTCCCGAAGGGCGTTTTCCATAAAGACCTTGCAAAAAGCCCGGTTGGTGTTTTCTGAAAAAAACTTCTTTTCGAACTCCCTTATATAAAAGGTTTCTTCCAGTTCATTCCCTTCATCGTCCTGGATATGGACCGCATAGCCCTTATCTGACAATAACTGGGCGGTAATACCAGTGCGGGCATCGGCTACCACTGGATTAACCAGGTAGCCATCCCTTACCCCGTCCAATAGGGAATAGCGGAAGGTGGGCTCCCCGCTTTCGCAGCCAAAAGTAATATAAGTATCCAGGAGGTTACGGCGTTCCAGCTCCCTGGGGTCCTGGGCGGATAATGCAGCGGGGTCTATATGTTTTAAATAATCCTTGGGGGTGGCGGTAAGCCCCAGTTTATACCCGTTAAAAAACTCAAAGACAAAGCGGCTATTCCCGCTGATACTTCGGTGAGCCTCATCGGAGATTACCAGGTCAAAATCATCGGGCTTAAAAAGCCGTTTATAGCGATTATTAGATAAAAAAGTCTGAATGGTAGAAACTACGATATCAGCATGCCGCCAGTCATCCTGGTGTTCTTTGTATATTACCGTAATACAGTCGCCCTTAAGATAGTCTTCAAAGTTCTTTTGGGCTTGAAGTTCCAGCTCTATCCTGTCCACTAAAAAAAGAGTTCGCCGGGCATTGCTGCTCTGCTTGAAAAGCTTTATCACCGCCGCGGACACAAGAGTCTTGCCGGTACCGGTGGCCATTTCAAAAAGGAAACGGTCCTTCCCCTCTTTTACTGCTTTCTGCAAAGACCCTATGGCCCTAACCTGATAGGGGCGAAGAAAGCGCAGCTTGTTTGCTTTTATAAACCCGTCCCGGCTCTTTTCATTTATATATGAAGGGTCTGTTTTATAATCCGGTCTTTTGGTCAGAGCTATGTAATCTTCATTTACTACTATATTTATCAGAGAGTCCCTGGATGGGTTAAAATTCCGGTAACTCATCCCCAATTCCGGCGTAGGAAAGCAGTATATTACCTGGGGGTTCCCCCGGCCTATGTCCCAGAGATAGTGGCTGTTCCCGTTGGATAAAATCACCAAACGGCAGTGTTGAGAGCGGGCGTACCGGCGGGCCTGCTCTTTTCCTATAAGGGGATTTTTGTCCTCTGCCTTTGCTTCCAGTACTATAAAGGGAAAACCCTGATCATCCAAAAGAAGAAAATCTATATACCCGGCCTTGGTTTTTTCAAAGTCTTCACCCAGTTCTTCCAAATCAGTGGTTTTTATTTTTACCTGAGGTTCAAGAACAATATTAGCCCTACCCTGGGGGGAGTCAAAGAACCGCCAGCCAGATTCTTCCAGGAGTTTATTAATTCGTATCCGGGCTTGAGCTTCCTTAGGCATACCATGAGTATAGCCTAGTTGTCTGGTGAACTCAATTGACTTCCTCCGGGGTGCCAGGTACTATCTGAAGATGGCACGATCCAGGCTTTCATCCAGGGACGATTTGTATCCTACCGACTACCTCTTTAGGTTTCTCATAGAAAAAAACCTGGTGCCCTTTCCCCAGGGTTCTGATGAGGGCTTTGACGAGTACCGGGATCTTCTCTATGAGCACTACGATCATGGGCCCTTCTGGTCTTCGATACATCCCGAAGATGAGCGGCTCCTCTATAATGTGTCCGCCGCATTTAAGAGCCGGTCTGCCTTTATCGCGGGTTCCTATTACGGTTACTTTGCCATCTGGGCCATGAAGGGCATTGCCGAAAGGGGGGGGACCTGTACCCTCTCTGATGTGAACCCCCGGGTCTGCGATCTGGCCCGGGAAAACTTTTCCCGCCTGGGTTTTGGGGACCACACGAGGGTATGCTGCGAAGATGCGGTGAGCCTCTTCTCGAAGAGGAAGGAGCCCATTGACCTTTTACTGCTCGATGCGGTGGGGGCCTGGAACGATCCCCGGCCCGAGTACCGGGGCAAGGTGATCTACTATCCCATCCTCCAGGGGGCCATTCCCCTTTTGGAAAAGGGTTCGGTGGTGGTGATGCATAACATGAGGCCCAACTACTTTCCCCAGCTTATCGATTTACTTGAATCCATAGGAGGTGTGGGTCTCTGCTGCGATTCCCATAACGGTCTGGGCCTCTACGTTATAAGCTAAGCTCCGTGGAGGCATCCCGCTGGTACCACTGGGCCTGGGACTCCCACATTTCCTTATACTTCCCCGGCCGCCCCAGGAGTTCCTCGTGGCTCCCCTGGTCTACCAGGCGGCCCCCATCCATGACGATGATCCTGTCGGCCAGCCGGGCGGAACCGAGCCGGTGGGTGACCACGAGGGCACACTTGCCCCGGGCCAGGGCCTGAAACTGGGTGTAGATCCGGCTTTCTTCGATGGGGTCTATGGCGGCGGTGGGTTCGTCCAGGACTATGAAGCCATTGGCCCGGTAGAGCCCCCGGCCTATGGCGACCCTCTGCCACTGGCCGCCGGAGAGGTCTATGCCGTCGAACTCCGGAGAGAGCATAGTGTCCAGATCCAGCCGGCCCGGTTCCAGGGATAGGCCCGCCTCATCCAGGGCCTTGGTTATTTCCCCATCGGTGGGCTCCCCCGAGGCTTCGCTCAAAAAGACATTATCCCTTAGGTCCATCTTGTAGCGCTGGTATTTTTGAAAGACCCCGGAGATTCCCCGGAAGCTAAATCCCCCGGAACTGCCGTTGGTGTCATGGCCCCCGCAGAGAACCCGGCCGGAAGAGGGGCGGTAGAGCCCGGTAAGGAGCCGGACCAGGGTGCTTTTCCCCGCCCCGTTTTCTCCCACTATGGCCAGGGTCTCTCCGGGGGCTATGGTAAGGGAGAGATCCTGGACCGCCTTTTCCTCCCTTCCGGGGTATTGAAAGCTGACCTGTTCGGCCACGATGCCCTGGGCAGCAAAGTCCCCTCCCCCTGGATCTTTATGGGCTGCTTCTTCATGGGACGATAAGGGAAAGCGTTCTTCCCGGTCCAGGACCTTGAGGAAGTTGGTCACCTTCCCCAGATTCTGATTCGCATCCCTGAGGCGGTAGCTTACGATCTCCTGCATGATGTAGAAAATCGCTGAGAGGGCCGAGAAGACCGCCGCAAAGGCTCCCACGCTGATCTCCCCCGACATGGTGGCCAGGAAGAGGAGGTAGGCCGAGGCGGCCATCCCCGCGAAGGTGCTGGTGTTTAAGAGGAGCTGCCAGCGGGTACTCTTGGATTGGGCCTTCCAGGTGCGGTGAATCAGGAGATCCAGGGTCTCGGTAAAGAGACGAAAAAAATAGGTAAAGGCCCCCAAGGTCCGGGTCTCCTTAAAATACTCCCGGTCGCAGAGGGTTCTTTGGTAATACTCGTTTTCCCGCCTGAGGGGGGCGTTGGCTTCCTCCAGGGCGGTAAAGACCTGGCCGCGGACATACTGGGCCAGGAGGGCGGGGATAAAGGAGAGCAGGAGGGTAAGGAGGAGGATGGGCTTGAGGGAAAAAAGAAAAGCTCCAATGGAAATGAAATAGGATCCATAGAAAAAGATGATCGCCAGAAAGATAGAACAGTAGGATGGGATCACCCCTACCCCCTCCTTGGCCTTATTAAGATCGTCCAGAAAGGAAGGGTCTTCGAACAAGAGGGGATCCAGGGCCGAGATTTTGCGGTGCAGGTAAGCCCTGAGCTTTCCCTCGGTCTTTCTGGTGATAACCATCCAATGGAAGTTATCCGCCCCATTCATGATCTGCTGTCCCAGGGTGGCCGCGGAAAGCAGAAGAAGGGGGAAAAGGACCCCCATAAAATCCACCTGCCCCGCCGCGGCTCCGGTGATGGCCTCAAAAAAGGTCCGGCTGACTATAACACTGAGGGCGAAGGAAAACCCATGGAGCACATGCATAATCACCTGGGTGATGTTTGATAAGGGGAGGGCCTGGATCTGCATAAGAAGGAGCCGCCGGGTTACGGTAAAGAAGGAATAGGATCGCTGTTTCATTGGTACCAGCTCCTTTGGGCTTCGAACATCTCCGAATAAAGGCCTTGTTGGTCCATGAGTTCATTATGGCTCCCCTCCTCTGCCAGGGCTCCATTTCGTAGAACCAGGATGCGATCGGCTAACTTGGTGGAACCCAGGCGGTGGCTTATAAGGATGGTGGTCTTCCCCGCCATGAGCTGGCCATAGTCTTCGTAGAGCCGGCTCTCGCTAAGGGGGTCCAGGGCGGAGCTGGGCTCGTCGAGGACCTTTACGGGGCTCCCGCTCATGAGGGACCTGCCTATGGCCACCTTCTGCCACTGGCCCCCGGACAGATCCTGGCCGTTCTCTTTAATTTTGCCCAGGGGGTTGGCGAGCCCCTGGGGGAGTTCCTTTATAATATCCTCCAGCCCCGCCTGGGCGGAGACTTCGGTTATTTTGAGGGGGTGATTGTGGACACTCTGATCACCCAAGCTACCTTGATCACCTAGGGCGAGGTTGTCCTCCAGGGACACGAAGTAACGGCCATAATCCTGATAGACCACCGAAAAGAGGGCCTTAAGGGCTCCGGGGCTATAGTCCCGGAGTTCCCGGTCGTTGATGAAAATCTCACCTTCGTAGTCCCCGTAGAGCCCCGTAAGGAGCCGGGTAATGGTGGTCTTCCCCGCCCCGTTGGGCCCCACCAGGGCATAACTCTTTCCAGCATCAAGCTTAAAAGAAAGGCCGTCCAGGATCGCTTTGCTTCCTCCGGGGTAGGTGAACCGGACCTTTCTAAACTCCAGGGAATGGAAGGTATCGCTCTGGGCATCAGGCTGAACAAGGTAGGCCCCATTCCCGCTGAGGGCACAGAAGGCCGAGAGGTCCTTCATGTACTCCCTTAGACGGGAGATCTCCTCCAGGGCAAAGGAGAGGTTCCAGCCCAGGGCCTGGATCATCCCAAAGACCGCCGAGATGATCCCCATGTACATCCCCGGGCTCATGTCCCCGGACAATACGGGGTTAATCAGGGTGAGGGCGATGAGGAGGGCGATGAGGGCCAGGCCTATGCTGGAACCCTTGGTGATAAGGAACATCCGCAGGTGAACCCTAAGCTGGAGTTTCCTCGAAGCCTCGTACTGATCGTACCAGATCTTTCCCAGGTAGCCCGAAAAGCCAAAGAGGCTCCTCTCGTCGGTGCCCTCCCGGCTCGTGAGGACCTCGTCCAGGTACTCGGTTCGGCGTTTGAACTTCTCCGCCTCTACTCCCGCCTGGTAGTTCAACCTGCCCGCCCTATAGGAGAGCCAAAAGAGGGGGACCGAAAAGGCGGTGATCACCAGGGCGGCCCAGAAGACCTGGGTGATGATCAGAACCAGCACCGAGGCCACCCGGATGATGATCTCCACCATCATGAAGGTTCCATAGAAGCCCCGCATGATGGACTGGACGGGTTCCCGGGTGGTCCGGGAAATTAACTCCCAGGTTTCGGCCCTTTCGATGTGCTTGTAATCCAGGCCGGCGTGGATCCGGACCATGGCGGCTTGAAGCTTAGCTTGAAGCTTCAGGCTAAGCCGGGAATTGAGGAGTTCAAAAAATCCGTCTATGGTGGTCATGGCCCCCAGGCTTAGAAGGAGGATGAGAAGGGGCAGGTAGATCCGGTCCCCCGAAAGGCTCCCCGACAAGACGGCGATGGCGGTGTCCACAAAGGAGGCAGTCGCCAGGGCGAAAACGACCGTTGGGAGCAGGGGGCGAATAAGGGTCAGGATCAGCCGGATGGCCGTGCTGAAGGGGGCGGCCTGGAAGAGGAAGACCAGGATGGCCCGGGAACTATAGGTTTTATTGGGTTCCAACATAGCTTATGCTTGCCTCCTTGTTTCTATACCTAATAGACGTTTTAAAGCCCCTAAGTGATTGGTTTTCGAACAACTCTATTGTGATAAATTTCATTAAAGCATACAATGAGCCCATGAGCGGTAAACCGGGCCCGGCCTTAAAGGGCGGCGCGGCCTTCGATTCCTACTATCGCGACCTCTATGGCAGCCGCTGGGCCCCTTTACGGGAGGCCCTGATGTTCCCCGCCGGGACGGTGGCCTACGAGGAGGGACTCATTAAACCCTACCATCTGGATAGGGCCTCGGTGCTGGCCGCCAAGACCCTGCGGCTCCCGGAACTGGGGTTGATCCTGGATGCCTGTGCGGCCCCGGGGGGGAAGACCCTGGTCCTGGCCTCCCAGCTTGCCAAGGGAGCCACCATCCTGGCCAATGAACTTTCTTCGGAACGGCGGCGGCGGCTGGTGGATGTCCTGGATGAGCACCTCAGCGTTGAGAGCCGGAAGAAAATTACCGTGTCGGGCTTTGATCTGGGAAAGGCCGGGGGCAAGCGCACTGAGCTTTCCCGCTTTTCTTCTATCCTTTTGGACGCCCCCTGTTCCGCCGAGGCCCATGTGATAAAGAGCTTCCAGGCCCTCGCCGAATGGACCCCCTCCCGGCCCAAAAATCTGGCGGTCCGCCAGTGGGCCCTCCTCTCCTCGGCCTTCCTCCTCCTTAAAAGCGGAGGTTCCCTGGTCTATGCCACCTGCTCATTGGATCCCATGGAAAATGACGGGGTGGTATCCCGGCTTATCGAAAAATACCAGGGGGAAGCGATCCTGGATAAACCGGATTTTGAGGAGGGGGAGAAAACAGCCTTTGGCAGGATGATCCTCCCCGACAGCGTCGGGGGCATGGGCCCCATGTATGTGGCCCGGATTCATAAGAAGGGCCTCCCCCTCTAGTACCTTTATAAAACAAAGCTACAAAATTAATTCCCTCACCAAATCGGAGGAAAGGTCATAGGCCCTTCCCAGGGTTTCTTCGGTCAGGACTTCATGGGGGGGACCCAGGGCGATGAGATTCCCCTGGGGGCCCAAAAGAGCTACCCGGTGGGCAAAGCGGGAGGCCAGCCTAAGGTTGTGGAGGCTGATCATGGCCCCCCGGCCTTCCTTTACCAGGGCGGCACAGAGGTTCATCACCATAAAGGCGTATTTAGGGTCCAGGTTGTTTTCCGGTTCGTCCAATAAAAGGAAGGCCGCACCCTGGGCAATACAGCGGGCAATATAAACCCTTTGAAGTTCCCCCCCGGAAAGCTCGGTGATGGGCCGCTCGGCCAGGTCCAGGAGATGGGCCTTTTCCAGGGCCCCTTCTACGGCTTGTTTGTCCTCCCTGGTCTGGGAGCCCAGCCAGCCCTGGCGGGCATAGCAGCCCTGGGCTATGGTCTCCCGGACCGTAAAAGGCCAGGGGCTGTCCCTAAGTTGAAATAAGAAGGCAGTAAGGCCCGAGCGTTCCCTGATCCCCAGACTATGGAGATCCTTACCCGAGACCATCACCCGACCAGAGAGGGGCCTAAGGAGCCCCGCGGCGGTTTTTAAAAGGGTGGTCTTCCCCGAGCCGTTGGGCCCGGCGACCACGAGGAGCTCCCCGGCCTCGACGGTTATATCGATATGGGGGATCACATCCCGGGCCAGCCCCCTCTCGGGGCCATAGCCGGCCTTGAGGGCCTGGAGTTCCAGGCTCATACGAGGCCCCGCCTCCCCTGTCGGGCCAGAAGAAAGAGGAAGAAGGGGGCCCCTCCCAGGGAGGTGATAACCCCCAGGGGCAGTTCGATGGGGGGAATGATGCTCCGGGCCAGGTTGTCGGCCATGAGGACCAGAAGGGCCCCTGTCAGGGCTGAAGCGGGGAGGAGTTTTCTGTGGGCGGGGCCGGTGAAGAAACGGGCTCCATGGGGGGCTATGAGGCCTACGAAGCCTATGACCCCCGAAACCGAAACCGCCGCCGCCACCGGCAGGGTAGCCGAGACGGCCAGGATAAAGCGGGCCCTCAGGGGGTTAAGACCTAAGCTTACCGAGGCTTCATCCCCCTGGAGGAGGAGGTCCAGGGGCCGGACGGATAAAAAGATAGCTATGTTTCCCAGGATCATGAAGGGAAGGGCCGAGAGGAGCCGGGGCCAAGTGGTACCCGAGAGGCTGCCCAGGAGCCAGTAGTAGACCTGGACCAGGTTGCGATCCCGCATGACCAGGACCAGGGCCAGGAGGGCGGAACAGAAGGCAGAGACGCTGGTCCCCGCCAGGATGAGGGTGCCCGGAGAGGGGTTGTTTCCAAAGGCCCTGGTGACCATGAAGGCCGCAAAGACCGCCAAAAGGCTGCCAACAAAGGCTGCCAGGCCCGCGGGCCCCAGGACGGAAAAAAATCCCATCCCCAAGGCGCCCCCAAAGCTAAGGGAGAGGGCCGCCCCCAGGGCCGCCCCCGAGGAGGCCCCGATGATATAGGGATCGGCCAGGGAGTTCCGGAAGATCCCCTGGAAGCAGGCCCCGGCGCTCCCCAGGGAGGCCCCTACCAGGGCGGCCAGGATGAGCCGGGGAAGCCGGATCCCGAAGATGAGGGCCGCAGCGACCTCGTCCCCCCCCCGGCCCAGAAGAAAGGAGAGGCCCCCCCTTACCTGGCTGGGACTAAGGGATACGGAGCCAAAGAAGAGCCCCCAGAAGAAGAGGGGGATGAGGGCCAGGGAAAGGAGGATCATGGAGGGGATAAAGGGGGGGAGCTTTTTCGCCATCCCCTACCTCTGACCATGGAGGATCTGGGCAAGATCTTCCACTGCCTGGGCAAGCCGGGGGCCGTAACGGTAAAAGGCCCCGGCGTCGATCATCCGCACCTGTCCCTGAGAGAGGGCCGGGAGGCTGCGCCAGAGGGGGTTGGCCTCGAAGCTCTCTATGCTGGTACCCACATCATCCCCCATGAGGACCCAGTCGGGCCGGCGCATGATGACCTGTTCGGGGCTTATCAGGGGCCAGTCTTCGTTTACATCATCGAAGATGTTCCTGCCCCCGGCAAGATGAATGGCCTCGGAGATAAAGGTAGAGCGGCCTGCGGACATGAGGGGGTCCGCAGAGAGGATCCAGAACACCCCGGGGGCCGGCCGGCCCTGGACCAAGCTCTGCACCCCGGCAATCTGGGCCTCCATGCGGGAAACCAGAAGAGCGGCCCCCTCCTGACAGCCCGTGAGAAGGCCGGTGAGTTCTATGGTCTGGTAGACCTCGCTGAGCTTGGCCGGTTCTACCGCAAAGGAGGAGATCCCCAGTTGGTCCAAAAGGGCAACGATCCTCTCGTGCATCTGGGCAGAAAGAAAGACCAGATCCGGTTCGAGGAAGCGGATCATTTCCAGGCTCATGGTGGCCCCCGCAAAGCCCCCCACCGAGGGGACAAGATGGGCCTCTTCGGGGTAGTCGCAGTATTCGGTCCGGCCCACTAGGGCATCGCCGGCCCCTATGGCAAAGAGGATCTCTGTCATGGCTGGCACCAGGCTAATGATGCGCTGGGGCTGGGGGCCCGGGGTGAAGGGCCGGCCCAGGGCGTCAGTTATGGGGGCCGGACCGGAGGGGGCCGAGGCAGAGGGGACCGCCTCTTTTCGGCAGCCGGAAAAAAAGAAGGATATTAAGAGGAAGAAAATAAGGATGGGGAATACCGGCCGCTTCATGAAGTAAGGTTCTCCATGGGATCAGGGCCATAGTTGTTTTCACCTTCAGTGCCCCTGGTAAGGGGCAGGATGAGCCAGCCATATATGGGGATCCACATAAAGCCTCCGGGTTTGTCGCAGTCGTGCATGCGCCGGACGGTGACGCTGATGGTTGGGGTAATGGAAAGGAGGAACCATATCCCCTGGAGGAGACCAAAGTCACTTATGGTGGGGGTCCCCAGGATACCGTCCAGAAAGGTAATGACACTGGTGACGAGGATATCGAAAAAAGTGAACCACCAGAACTCGGCCCGCCGGGCCCGGCCCTTAAAGACAGCGTATTTTTTAAAACAGCCAATGAAGTACTGCCAGGGGCTGGGCTCCTTCCCTTGGGCCTGGGAGGCTTGTTTGGGGGGGGCAAAGGGATTCACCGGGTTCGAAAGGGGGCTGGTAACGACGGTTTTACAGTAGGGACAGATGAGGGCCTCATCTTCTATCCTGGTTCCGCAATGGGAACATTGGGCCATGGCTTACTCCTTTGGGTTCATGGTAATAAAAGGCGCTCCTTTCATCAAGGAAGGGCCAGAGGTAGAAGCAGGCTCCTGGTAGTCCACCTTCCATAGGAAGAGCCCCTGGGCCGGGGCGGTGGGTCCCGCGAGGCTCCGGTCCCCCGAGGAAATGACCTCCTGGAGGTATTCGGGGGCCAGGGCCTTTTCATCAAAATCCAGGAGGGTCCCCAGGATGGAGCGGACCATGCGGCGCAGGAAGGCATTGGCGCTTATCTCGAAGACCAGCTTATCCCCCTCAATAAAAAAGGAGGCCGATGAAATATACCGGTGCTTGCTTAGGCTGGTATCTCCGGCGGCAGCAAAGGTGCTGCAGTCCATCTCTCCCCTAAAGAGCCGGGTGTATTCATTAAGCCGTCCCAGGTTGGCCCTGTGGTGAAGCCGCAGGGCGTAGCGGGTTTCCCAGGGGAGGGCCTCCCGGTCATAAATTAGATAGTAGCGGTAGGTTCTATTGACGGCATGAAAGCGGGAATGGAACTCCAAAGGGACCTCCCAGGCTCCCCTGAGGCTAATATCGGGGGGCAAGAGGCGGTTAAGGGCCCGCACAAAGCGGTGGGGCTCCATGCTCTGAATGGGGGTGTAAAAATTGGCGCATTGCCCTGCCGCATGGACCCCCGCATCGGTACGGCCCGCTCCGGTGAGGGAGATATCGGTTTTATGGATCGTAAAAAGAGCCTCTTCGATCTGGGCCTGGACGGTCCTTTCCCCCTTCTGGTTCTGCCAGCCCGCAAAATCAGTTCCATCATAGGCGATGAGGATCTTGATGTTTCGAAGAGGGCTAGTGGACAAGATCTATCTCATTAATCTCTTTGTTGATGTTATCGTAGAGGTTCCGGGTATGCTCCAGGAGGGGGCCCGGCTTTGACTTGGATGACTTCCCGGCCCCAAAGATTCGGGCTATGGTCCGTTTTGCCTCGTCCAGCTCCGCCTGCCGGAGTTCACTGTTTTCCTTATACCCGTACTTGTACTTTAAGAGGGCTGAAAGATAGAGGGCCCCCTCGTAGGAATAGTTCTTGTCCGTGTCGGGGCCAAATATTTTAAGGGCCGAAAGGTTTTCTTTTCCGTTTTGCTCCCGGCGTATGGCTTCGCAGTAAAAATAGTGGGCCTTCTTCTTAAAGAGGATAGCAAGCCAGTCGTAGTGTTGGCTGGGCATCTTTTTGTCCAGTTCTTCGAGCATCCAGGCACAGCGCAGGGTAGCAATTCCCTGTTTGATCGTAGGAGAAAATTCCTTGGGAAAGTACTCATAACAGCGGACCAATAGATAGAGGGAGGCGGCCCCGGTCATGAGGTCCCTGGGGCGGGTAAAATCGGCATTGGGAAAAATGAGGAGAGTATCGGCGATGCGATCCTCCTTGTCGTCAAAGGCCTTTTCACGGGCCGGTTTGGGGATGGTGTCAAAGTCCTTGTCCATGGCGGCGAACCAGCACTGGGGGCATACGGTTGCCTGGTATGAAAGGGGGTAGACATCCCCATAACGGGCCGAGGGTTCATAGAGGCGGTGGAGTTCTTCGGTGAGGACCCCCGCAATGAGTCTCCCCGAGCCGGAGAGCAGCTCTTCCCGGTTAAAGACGGTGGCGCATACGGGGCAGGTGTACTCCTCCTTGGATTGGAAGGATATTTTAATATCCCGGCCTGGTAATCTCATGTCTTCCTCCTCTATTTATTATGATTCCATCACCACCATGGCCACCGCGTTATCCCTTTCGTGGGTCAGGGAAACGTGGATCCTGGCAGCTCCGGAGGCTTCAAAGGCCCTGAGGGCGCTGCCAAAGATATGGATTTCAGGCTGGCCATTGTGCCGGTTCTTCACCATGATGTCCTTTAACACGATCCCCGCCAGGCCCGTCCCCAGGGCCTTGCCAAAGGCCTCTTTGGCGGCGAAGCGGGCTGCCAGGGAAAGGGTAAGTCCCCTCCCCCGGGATCGGGCATCCAGGAGCTCATCCTCATGAAAGTAGCGCTCCAGGAGCCCCGGGATCTTCTGCCATCTTTCCATCCGGCTTACATGGACCACATCCACCCCTATGCCGGTGATCAAAAAAAGTCCTCCCCGCCGCTTAGGGTAACCCGCACATAGCTTGGTTCCACCTGTATCTGGAGGCCCGCCACCGATCCATAGAGGACAGGAAGATCGTAGCTTCCCGGCTCAGTTATGCCGCCGAGATCCAGTCTAAGAAAGCCCGGGGAAAGGCTAAAGCGGTTTACCAGATCGTGATCTTCCCCCTCCAGGCGAAGATGAACCGCCGGGGGACTGCCTTGGGCCTCGAGGGTAGATGCCAGTCCAAGCAGTTGGACCGGAACATTGGGAATATTCCTGACCGTAATGATGCGGCTGATGGATGCGCTAAATTCGGTGCTGGGGATCCCCCGAATCTGGGTGAGGGGGTTGGGGTTTAGAATCCCCAGGGGAATGGTGAAGTCATATTGCCTTCCGTCGAGATCAACAAATTCCGTAAAGAGTTCGGTGATCCCATCCATGAGCTGGGCCGGGCCGTCAAGGATGACCTGGTTTGGATAAAGCCCATGGGAAGTCATGACATAGCCCGGATCTACCTGGCCCCTGAGGCTCACCGTGAGGGGCACAAAGCGGCTTAGGCGATGATCCACCGAGATGCTTATTTCCATGGGGTCCACGGTGATCTGGAGGGGATCTACCCCCAGGGCGGTGCCGGTTCTGCGCCATTGGACCGGCACCATATAGGTCCCCGGCACATCGAAACGCTGGAGGTCCACATAGACTTCGATGTCCTCTTCCATAATGGGATGTATGCTATTGGCCTCACCCCTCATGCTAAGGCGGACCATGCGGGGAAAGGAACTGGAGGGCATCATGGTGCTATGGATTTCGATATGCAGGGGGGAGAAAAAAAGCCGTTCCTCCAGGGTGCTCATGCGGTGAAAGACGAAAATGAGAAGGGCCAGGGCCACCGAAAGGATCTTGGCGGGCCAGTTTTCTACGGCCCGGACAAAAAGTTTTTTCCCTATCATGGGGTGATCCTCTCATCGCTTTCGGCGACTTCCAGGCTAAGATCCTCAGAGAGGCCGGCGGTGAAGGTGTCGCTCCCCTCACGCCTATCCCCCCTGTCAAGGAGCTCCCGGATTTTCCTGGTTACCTCCAGGGGGGATAGGTCGTAGTAGATCTTCCCGTCGAAGGCTATGCTGATGGCTCCGGTCTCTTCGGAGACCACCAGGACCACCACATCGGACTGCTCCGACATGCCCAGGGCTGCCCGGTGGCGGGTGCCGAAACTTTTTTTGATGTCCGACTGCTCCGAGAGGGGGAGAAAACAGCCCGCCGCAGCTATACGGTTATTTTGAATAACCATGGCCCCGTCATGGAGGGGGGTATCGTATTGGAAGATGGTGATGATCAAACTGGAAGAAATTTCCGCATTGAGCCTGGTGCCGGTTTCGATTACGTTGCGTATGTTGATCCGCCGGGTAAAGACCGCCAGCATGCCCCGCCTTTCCCGGGAGAGGATCTCCGCGGCAGTGACTACCGCTTCCAGGGTGCCAAGCCGGGGCTTGGAGTCGGGCCTGAAAAGCTCACCCTGGCCCAGGCGGATGATAATTTTCCGGAGTTCCGGCTGAAAAACGATGGCCATGGCGATAAAGAGCCCTGGGGCCAGGGCATTAAGGAGCCATTGGAGGGTGGCCAGGTTAAAGAGGACCGAGAGGCCGTAGACCAGAGCCAGGAGCCCCGCCCCCTTAACAAGCTGCACCGCCTGGGTCTTTACCAGAAGATCGTAGGTCTTATAGAGGAGAAAGGCGAGGATGGCCACATCCAGCACGGGCCGGATGAGGGCATAGGCAGAATTAAAGTGCTGAAACCATTCCATCTTTTACACCAATAGAACGCCAAAGCGTGACCAGATCAACATGGGCCTTTACATCGTGGACCCTCAGTATAGACGCACCCCCCAGGATGGCCGCGGCCCCCACCGCCAGGGTACCCGCCAGGGCCTCATGGTTTTCCCCCGGGGCGTCAGAGAGGCCGCAGAGCTCCCGGATAAATCGTTTTCGGGAGTGGCCTATCAGAATAGGATAATCGGTGGCCCCCTTTTTCGCAAGGGAACGGATCTTCGATAGACCCCTGATGATCTCGATATTATGGGTTGTGGTTTTTCCAAAGCCCAGACCCGGATCAAGGATGATCTGCTCCTGTTTTATCCCCAGGGCGAGGGCCCGCTCCGCCGCAGCGCCCAGGTAGGAGCCCAGTTCTTCGATAAGGTTATCGTAGGAAGGGTTTTCCTGCATGGTCTGGGGTTCCCCCTTCTTATGCATAAGCACCACCGTAGCCCCGTATTGGGCGCAAATTTGCCCCATATCTGTATCATCGGTAAGGGCCGAGATATCGTTAATGATATCGGCCCCCTCTTCCAGGGCCAGCCGGGCTATGGAGGATTTCCGGGTATCCACCGACAGGGGAAGGGCCGAACGTTCTCTAAAGGCCCGTATAACCGGGAGGAGCCGCTCTTCCTCCTCCTCCAGGCTAATAAAGCGGGAACCGGGGCGGCTCGATTCGGCTCCAAAATCGATGATATCTGCTCCCTCCTCCTCAGCCTTAAGGGCCAGGGCGAGAGCTTTGTCCCTAAGGCCCCGGGAAGGGGGATAAAAGGAGTCTTCGTTACAGTTGACGATGGCCATGATGAGGGGGGAAGAATCGAGGGAATATCTCCAGGGGAGCTTCATGACTCCCTATTTATTCTTATGTCTATTTTTTCTGAGCTTTTTCTTGCGTTTATGGGTGGCAATTTTGCGTAATTTGCGCTTTCTTCCGCAGGGCACATAGATCTCCTTATATAGTATCTGGGGTATTCTACTAAATTGCGGGGATACTGGTCAAGGGGTCTTAAGTTCTAATCCTCAAGTTAGCCCTTCGCCTTTCCCCTACAACAGCCAAATTATAAAAAAAACTTGACAAATCCTATTTTCCTTGATATATTAATAATATGGATAATAGGAAATTAGGAAGCCCAACCATGGAGCGAAAAATAATCAGTATCACAGGTAAACGCCAGGTAACTATTCCTTTGAAATTCTACGAAAAACTGCGTTTCGGAAAGGAGCTTGAATGTTTCCTAACCGATGGAGCTGTGGTGCTTCGCCCCCTTTCGTCTTCCGATGATAGCTTTGTTATGGAAACCCTAAAAGACCTAATATCACAGGGTTACGAAGGCGATGAACTGCTGGCAAAATTTGCAGAGCAACGCTCGAAAATAAAAAAAGCGATCAGCGGGCTGATTGACGAGGCGGACGAAATAGCCGAGAGTAAACGCCGGGGAGCAACTACAAAGGATATTTTCGGAGAAGAATAAGCGATGTATGAAATCAGCTTTTCCAGACCCGCTGAGAGATATTTCAAGAAAATCAAGGACAAACGGCTCTTGTCTATATTTAAGGAAGCGATTGATAAAATAATCGAATCCACCTCAACACTCTAACTCCCCTCCAATCAGCTCCCTCACCTGCTCCAGAGCCTCGACTTCCCTCCCCTCCCCCATCTTTACCCAGTGGACCCCCTTTAGGGCCTTAAAGTAGGTGACCTGGCGTTTGGCGTAACGGCGGCTGTTTTGGGCAACCAGAGCCTGGACTCCTTCGCTGTCCCGGGAAATGGCCCACTGGTCCTGATCATCCTTAACGAAAAACTCATTATAGCCTATGGCCCTAAGGCCCCCTAATCCCGGTTCATAGCCCCTGGCGAGTAAGCGAGCGGCTTCTTCGGGTAAGCCCCGGCGGAACATCTCCGCACAGCGGTGGTTGATCCGCTCATAGAGGTCTTCCCGTTCCCGCTCGAGGCCTATGAGCAAAAAGCGGAAGGGTCGCTCTGCGGGGGCCTGGACATTATTCCAGGGGGAAGGGAAGGAGCTCAGGGGCCGGCCGCTTTGGCGGAAGACCTCCAGGGCCCGGATGAGGCGGTAGTGGTCGTTGGGGTGTATGCGGTCTGCGCTGACAGGGTCTGCCCGGGCCAGTTCTTCCATGAGGGGCCCTGCTCCCTTTTGGGATAGCTCCGCAAAGAGGGTCTCCCGGATTACAGGGTCCGAGGGGGGAGCGGCCGAGAGGCCCTGGACCAGGTTTTGTATAAAGAACCCGGTCCCGCCGGATACCACCGGGAGGGATCCGCGGTTGATTATTTCATGGCATGCGGTCTCGGCGAGGCCTACGAACTCCCCGGCATTAAACTGTTCGTTGGGGTCCTTTATATCGATAAGGTGGTGGGGTATCCTTTGCCGCTCCTCCAAGGAGGGTTTGGCGGTACCTATGTCCATGCCCCGGTAGACCTGCATGGAATCGGCGGAGATTATTTCGAGGGGAGGGAAACCGCCGCACTGACTAAGATCTTGCAAGAGGGCCGTTTTCCCCGAGGCGGTGGGACCAAAGAGTACAAGGACTAAAGGCTTTACCACCTTAGAACCTAGCTATGCCAAGGAGAAGGGGCTATTCACTTTCCAGGCGGAATTCGATGATCTCGGTAAAGACTTCCCGGGCCGCCAGGGGGACTACCTTGCCGTCGTTCTCTTCGATCCAGGGCTTAATGCTGTGATCGTTGGCGGCATGGAGCATGGAGAGCTGAAAAGATCTCCTCGTGGCGGCGGCGGTGATTTCGTACATATTCTTCTCGTATTGGATGAGCTCTTCAAGCGGAAATATCACAGGGTCCTCCTCTATAGTTAGGCGTATTGGCGGGCGATTTTTTCAAACTTATCTTGTACCGAAATAAGGGCATCCACCATGACGGGGTCAAATTGGGTTCCCTTGCCATCGACGATTATTTTAATGGATTCACTGTAGGGAATGGCGGCTTTATACACCCGGGCACAAACCAGGGCATCGTAGACATCGGCAATGGAGGCCAGCCGGGCGGTAAGGGGGATCTGGTTCTCTGAAAGCCCCAGGGGATAGCCCTTACCGTCCCATCTTTCGTGGTGGCCGCTGCAGATGTCTTCGCAGTGCTTAAGGTAGAGGGAGCTGTTCACGTCCCCCAGCTCTTCTATGATCTCCCGGCCCCGGGTGGTATGGGTTTTCATGAGCTCATACTCGTCGGGATCAAGCCGCCCTGGTTTTAAGAGGATCCGGTCGGGGATGGCAATTTTACCCACATCGTGGAGGGCCATGGACTTAACGATTACCTCGGGCTGGGCCTGGATGAGTTCATCGGCATAGATGGACCGGGATAAAATAAGATGGCTTGCCAGGGCCCCCACGTAAAGCTGGGTCCGCTTTACATGTTCCCCCGATTCCAGGTCCCGGTGCTCAATGACGTTGGCTAAACCCTGAAGGGTATTATCGAGGATGGCATTGGCTTCTTCGGTTTTTTTGATCACCTCGGCGGTTTTTTGAGCCACCATTTCTTCCAGGGAGTCACTGTAATTTTTTAAAGAAATTTGGTTATGAACCCTTAGCTTGACGATCTCGGGGGTGAAGGGCTTGTTGATAAAATCCACCGCCCCGGCGGCCAATAACTCGCTTTCTGAATCGTTTTCGGCGGTGATAAAGATTACCGGAATACGCCGGAGGTTCTCGTCATTTTTTAACTGCTCGAACATGGTCCGGCCGTCCATGACGGGCATCTGCACATCCAGAAGGAGGATCTTGGGGAGCACCTTGGCTTCGTGGAGCAGATCCAGGGCCTCCTGGCCATTAGATGCGGTGAGGACCTGGTAATCATCCTTTAAGATTTCTTCGAGGATCATGACATTCATGTCGATGTCATCAACCGCTAAGACAAAGGGCTGGGTATCATGCATATTTTTCTATGACCTTTTCAGCCGCCGAGAGGGTTTCGGTGAAACAGGTTTTAAGCTTCTCCAGGGAGTCGGGGTTTATGGTTTTACCTTTAACTTGGGTTTCCACATCCAGGGATTGGTTATATAGCTCGGTCAACGAGAGATTAGCCGCCACGCCCTTAATGGTATGGGCCGCATTTTGGGCAGTTTCCCAATCCTGGGCATCCAGGGAAGTAAAAAGCATGTCCAGGTTTGTACCGGTGGTAAACTTGGTGAGCAGTCTGGCATAGAGCTTGCCATTATTCATAACCCGCTTCTTCCCGTCTTCTTCGTCGATATAGACAAGATCAGCCATGGTGAGCCTCCAAACCTTTTTTCATACCCCTACTATACTATAAAACCCCCGGTTAAGGCAATGGTTCTGCCGCTAAAACCGGAGCCTAAAGCCCAGGTTTACCGTAAAGGAAGTGCCTGATAAAAGGGGACCCAGTTCTCCATCTTCGTCTCCCCCAAAACTTTTTTTATCCAGGGGAATCCGGGCCAGGAGGTTCATGGCAAAACCCTGGTAAATTTCGTAATCCTGGCCAATGATGATTTGAAAACTCCCATCTTCCAGGGCGGAAAGACCCCCGGCGGTAAAGGAAAGGAAATCGTTGACCCTGTACCGGGCTGTCCCATACAGATAGTGATGGTTTGCCCAGGGGCCGCCCCTAAAGCGATGGCTGACCGATGTTTTACCGTTAAAAAGGTACTCAAAAAGGATGATAAGGTCCCCGGAGAAGAAGCTGTAATCAAAGCCGGCTCCCATAGAAAGGCCTTCCATGGGCTGGGCAGTATCCTGGGGGTCCAGAATATAGAGGGCATCAAGGATAAGGCTGAGTTCCAGATCGGCCTTTACAGAGAGTCCAAAGCGATGGAGGCCCTGGGGGGAGGAATCCAGGGGGGTCTCGTAGGCATAGAGTCCCTGGGCGCTGGCCCTGGCCCAATGCTGATCGTAAAAGAGGCCCCCTATGATGCCCCCGCCCTGGATTTCCAGGGGGTTCTGGGGGGCCGCAGCAAGGGCCATCACTCGGCTGGATAGGCCGGGGAAGAAGGTGGCATTGAGGCCCATGACACCCCGGGGCCGGGCATTGGGGCTTAGGGGGTTTCGGGGGTTAAGAAAATCCATGGAACCCCAGACCTGGCCATAGCCGAAGCTCATCCGAAAAAGCCCGGCCTCCACATCGGCGGCTTCCCCGTTGATCCGGACAAAAAGCCGCTCCAGCTCCATGGCCGCCGCATAGTTGGGCCCCACGGAGGCCAGGCCGCTCATGGCCGCCGGGACCGCCATGTTTCCCGATAGGGCGATGATGTTGAAGGCCGCATTAAAGGTGGCAGCTTCCCGGGTGCGGACCCTAAGGCGCAGGTTGGCATACTGTTCAAAACCAAAGGAGTGATCAGGAAGATACTCGCCCTGTCCAGCCGTATAGTTAATGGTACTGTCCAGCACCCCCGACCAATCCTGGGCAAAGACAGCTGAGGCAGAGAGGATTATTACCAATAGAATACATAGCTTTTTCATTCCTAACCTCCTTATGACCTGCTTTTTTACCTTTCCAGGTTACGAACCGTGAATATTGAATCAGCGATGGGCTGATCGAGGATCACGTTGCGCATAATGAAGCGGGTGCTGCTTCCGCGCCGAAGAAGATCCCTAAACTCGGTTTCCACCGGAAAGCGCCTTCCGTCTATGACATCCACCTGAATCAGGTTGTACTCCTTAAGCATGGCCCCCGAGAGGGCAAACATCTCTTGCCGGAGAACATCGTAATGCTCCTGATCTATCCATAAGCGCCGGGTGGAATAACTTTCGCTTCTGTCGTTAGCCGTAAGTTCCAGAACCCAGGCTGGACGGCCATTGTGGGTTTCTGTTCTAAGGATCTGGGCCGAATAACGCTCCGAAAGGGGTATGTTATCCAGGGTATCCTCGTAGGAAAGGTCAGACCCCATCATGGATTCCCGGAGCATGTGGCCGGAAATAACCATGGCCCTTTCGGTATCGGGGGAGGTAAAGAAGAGACGGCCCCCGGTCTTTAGGTAGCGGCTCCCCAGATCTTCCCGGTTGGTAAACTCGATAAAACTGTCTTCGTTGCCCCGGGCCCAGGCGTTCATGGTTTTTACCACCCGCCTGTTCTGGTATTCGATGATCATCTCTCCCTGGTACTGGATGGTCTGGAATACCTCGTTGTTATCCACCCGCCGGAGGAGTTCCATGGCTGTGGGGGTCTGGGAGTAGACAAGGGCGCTTGCAATCAAGGTAAAAAATAAAGCACATAGATTCTTTTTCATGTAGAGCCTCCAATAGTTTTTATGTCTGCCTATTTTCTTAGGGCTTCAACGGGTTCCACAAAGGCACTCTTTAAAGAAGGTACCAGGGTGAAAATTGAAGCGATGAGGACCCCCAAAACCCAGGCATAGGCCAGTCTTCGGTGATCAAACTGGAAAAATATGGCATTGCTCATGGGCATGTCCGAGAAGGTATTGCCGTACATGTCCCCCATGCGGATGGGGAACTCCGCCAAGAGACCTGTCAAACTGCCCCCGACGAGGATCCCGCAGGTAGCCCCCAGGGCGGCTAAAAAGAGGCTTTCGAAGAAGAAGACCTTTACGATCTCGAAACGGGTCATCCCCAGGCAGCCCATCATGCCTATCTCTTTAATCCGCTCGTGGATGATCATCACCACCGTGTTGACGATAAGGAAGCTGGCTACGATGAGGAAGACAAGAAACACAATGGTATAGATGGGGATAACCATCCGCATCACCGCCACCCAGTAATTATCGGTCCACTCGGTGACCACATTGCCCTGCTCCAGAAGGCCCTGGACCTGGGCGGCGATCTGGGGGCTCATGCTTGCATCTTCGGCAAAGATGATAAGCTGCTGGGTCCCATCTTCCAGGGCCAAAAGGCGCTGGAGCCGGCTGATATCTACCATGATAAACTGCTCATCGTAGCGGATATAATCGAAGTTGAAGATCCCGGTAATCACAGGCTCCCAGAAGCGGTCGGCAAACTGAGCCGAGGTCGTTCTGAGGGGAATCCGGTCCCCTATGCTCAGACCGGTTTTTTCGGCGAAGGCCCAGCCCACGGCGGCTTCGTTGCTGTTGGGTTCGGGATAGCGGCCCTCGATGAGGCCATTGTTCCTGTCGGTGAGGTTAAAATTGTTGGCCCCCATCTCACCTGCTATATCCAGGCCCCAGAGCATGGCATGCCGGATGCTGCTTTCCTGGAGGGTCGCCAGGGTGGTGATCCGGGGGAACACGGAGCGAACCCCGCTGATGCCTTTAATTTGATTGGCCATCTCCTGGAAGCTGCGGCCATCGGCCACGGGGAACTGGACGGGCAGATATTCCTGCTCAGATTCGTAATCCTGGGAGACCACCCGGACATGGCCCAGTTCGAAGATCTGGACTATGTCATTGATGCTGTTGGTCATCCCGTCTATGAGGGATGAATAGATCACAATGAAGAACACCGCTATCCCCACGGCGGAGAAGCAGAAAGCCGTCCTGCGCTTGTTCCGCCATATATTCCTAAAGGCTATTTTGATGAGGGTTCCCGATCCGCCCTGCTTGAATTCGTTTGTCATACCCTGCTCCTTTCCTTATTCAAAACGCAGACTGTCGGTGATTGGCATTTTTACCGCCTTGCGGGTGGGGAAAAAGGCCATACAGGAAGCTATCAGGGTTGCAACTATCCCTGAGCCGATCATGAGGGGGATGTTCCAGACACTGCGGAAGACCCCGGTAGTTCTGAATCCTATGCCCCCCGAAAGGGTGTCCGCCATGGCGGAGAAATCGATTCCCGTCTTTACCATGGGGTAGTTGATGAGGGAGCCCAGGATGATTCCCAAAATGGAACCGATGAAACCTAAAAACCCGGCTTCGAGCATATAGGTCATGATCATCTGTCTATCGGTCATGCCCAGGGCCCGCATCATGCCGGTCTCCTTGGTCCTTTCCAGGATGGCCATGAGGATGGTGTTGGAGATCCCCAGGAAGGAAAGGATGAAGAGAAGAAAGGCCAGAACCTGGGGTGCCCCGGTCTGGATGGCCTCGTAGCCCAGGTAGTCTTCCATGTACTGATCCCAGGTAAAGACTCCCAGGTAATCGGGGAGACTACGGCCCATGGAGCTAAGGCCCCGCTCCAGAGCGGCGGTGATGGCCGGGGAGCTTTCACTGGCTCCAGGAAGCTGGGAATCCGATACCCCCCGCTCCCGGACAACCAGTTCGCTTACCGCCCCTTCGAGCATCATCCCCATCCGGTCTTGCAGAACGCTTAAGGGAATGTAGGCGGTGTTCCCGTTGGGCAGGGGGGCGGGGGAATTAATAACCCCCACCACCACCGCAGAAATAAGCTGGTTCTCCCGCCGCACCGCCCCAACGTAATCGGCCCTAATCATGGCCGAAAGGATCTGGTCCAGCCGCTGGGGGTCGGTCTCGATGAGGTCATAGGCATCGAGAAATTCCAGGTAGTTATAGGCGGCGCTAACCAGGGCCCTATCTTGCACAGAGAGGGCCGGCATGAGGTCTACTTCCCAGCGGGTCCGGTTTATAAGCTGGGGAGCCGCCTTGGTTTCGATGAGCACGCCGATTTGCACATAGTTTCGGTCGGTGGCTGCTATAAGGTCCCAGTATCGGTCCAGATGCTCCCGGCTTACATTGCGGCCCAGGATCATCCGCTCGTTCCCTTCAATATGTGTTAGGTCGGGGGAGAAGAAGTCCACAAAGGTGGGAGCCACCTCGTAGAGGGAGCGGATAAACTCCGCATCCACTGGGTTCCTGGCTGCCTGGGATATAAGCTCCTCCAGCTCCCGTCTATAGGGCCGGGTGGGGATCCCTACCCTGAGCCGTTCGGCCGCCAGGGTTCCCAGAACTACTTCGAAACGATGATCTTCGACCCAGCGTCCAAAATCCACATAGGATACATAGCCCATGACTTCCGGTTCAAGCACGGGGTCTATACCATGGAAGAGAATGGGGGCCGACGCATTGGCAGAAAACATGGTGCCGCTGAAGATAAACCGGGGGGCGCTGGCATAACCTTCCCGGGACAGGGCCTCATGGTAGATCTCCCAGTCCATAAAGGTTTCGTAGCTGGGCATCTCATCAAAGCGTTCAAAATACATGTGTGTTTGAACCTTGGCGGCTCCCATTTCAAAGTTGACTATATTGCGGCGGGATTCTATGGCCATGCCGCCGAGCCAGCTGTTTAGGAAGATATAGACCGCCACGCTCACCATGATGGCCACCGAGGTAAGGATGGTTTTGGTCTTGTGGCGGGCCAGGTTACGGAGGGCTATCTTCTTTAAATCCCAGATTGAATATAAGAAAGTGATTAACTTCATGAAAATCTCCTTGGGGCTTACTTCTTTACTTCGTCACTTTCGATTTGGCCGTCCCGGATGCGGATAAGCCGCCGGGCATAGTCCATGACCATCTGATCGTGGGTAGAGAAGATAAAGGTGGTTCCCACGCTCTTGTTCATGTTGAGCATGAGTTCTAAAATTTCGGCCCCAATTTTGGAGTCCAGGTTGGCCGTGGGTTCATCAGCCAGGATGAGGGCCGGCCTTTTTACCAGGGCCCGGGCTATGGCCACCCGCTGCTGCTGGCCCCCGGACATTTCCTTGGGCCGGCGCTTGGCATAACCCTTAAGGCCCACTTCTTCCAGAACCTGGTTGGTCCTCTCTTTGATCTCCCTGGGGTTGATGCCTAAAAGACTTAAAGGAAAGGAGATGTTTTCTTCCACCGAGAGGACAGGGATGAGATTATAGGCCTGGAAGATAAACCCTATTTTCTGACGCCGCAGGATGGCCAGATCCTTACGCTTCATCCGGCCCGTGTCTTCGCCCCCTACCAAAAGGGTTCCTCCGGTGAGGACATCCAGACAGCCCGCCAGATGGAGGAAGGTAGATTTCCCGCTCCCCGAGGGCCCGGCGATGGCGGAAAATTCCCCCCCCTGGAACTCCAGGTCCACCCCCCTAAGGGCATGAACGGTTTGGCCGTCAAGGCCATAATCTTTCACTACCTTTTCAGCTTTTACTACTGTCATAACCGTACTCCTTTGGTGTATCTATTGGCTCTGCCATTTGTACTATTTACCTAGTACAAATATACATTGTACTAGTACAATTGTCAAGCAATTTTTTACAAAAAAAGAGAAAAAAATTACGATTTTTTTGGAGGGTTTTGTGCCCCTAGAACAGGGGCACTGAAGTTCTGGGCAGAGGGAGAATCAGCCCTCCCCTTCTCTGTTTTTTCTTAACTCGCTTAGGGCCTGGAGCCCAAAGATGTCCTTGGTTTTTAACTCCTCGGTGATGGAGTTGGGGACCAGCATCATGGAGTTACCGGTCTTAAGGCCCTCGTTTAGGATGGACAGGATCCGCAGTTTTAGGGCCCCCTCATCCTGGGCATAGATGGCGATGGCCTCTTCCAGCTTCCGGGCTATCTCGATTTCAGCTTCCGCCAGGAGGGTTCTGCCCTTCTTCTCCCGTTCCGCCTGGGCAATCCGGCTTAGGGCGTCTTGCAGCTCCTTGGGAACCTGGATGTCGGTTATCTCTATATATTGGACCGTAATGCCCCATTCGGTGGTCTGGCGTTCCACTTCTTCCTGAATCTGCTTTTCGATGAGGTCTCCCCGGGCCAAAAAAGTGGTCAGATCGTTCTTGGAAATGATGTTTCGTAAAGCTGCCTTGGCTGCCAGGGCCACCGCTTCTTCGTAGTCTTCAACTTCCAGGGCAGCCCGCTGGGGGTCCCAGACCAGCCAGAAACAGAAGGCATCCACGTTGACGGTCACCGAATCTCCGGTGAGGGTTTCCTGGGAATAAAAATCCAGGACCCGGATACGGATATCTATGCTGGTGTGGATATGATCCAATAGGGGGATAAGAAAGTAGAGCCCGGGGCCCCTTACCTTCTTGAATTTACCCAGACGCAGAACTACCACCCGTTCCCACTCATAGGCCTTACGGAGGGAAAAGGCTAAAAGCAGGGCGAGTAAAAAGACGGCGCAGCTTAGGCCCAGGTCAGGAGGGTTAAGGACCGCCAGGGGAGCCATAGCGAGAAGGAGGAAAAGAAGGCGGATCAGGGCCAGGGTATGATCAAACTTGCGGCGGCGTACAGCTTTTTTTGCCACCGGTTTAATGCTGCCGGGGCCACGCAGGGCGCTGGGCTCAAGCTGGATTTTGTTTGACTGGTTCATCTAATCCTCCTTATGGGCGTTTATCACCCGGACCAATTCTTTCTTATCTACCCCCAGGTCCTTCATGTCCCGGATAAAACGGCCTGCCAGTTCGCGGATCATCCGGTCCGGACCTTCATCTTCCAGGTTGGGCATTTGATCGGAAATGTAGGTACCGCTCCCCACCTGGGTTTCCAGGATGCCCCGGATTTCGAGCTCCCCATAAGCCTTGGCGATGGTATTGGGGTTAGCTTTTAACTCCACCGCCAGGGAACGGATGGTGGGCAGTTTATCCCCTTTCTTGAGTCTCCCCGACACTATAGCATATTCTATCTGCCTGATAATCTGCCGGTATATGGGTGTTCCATCTCCCTGATCCAGGAAGAATGTTATTGTACTATTCATCTAGTACAAGCATACAAAGGAGGGTCCCCGTTGTCAAGGGGCCCTTCAATTTATTATACTTAGGATATGTTCCTGAGTTCTCTTTTTACATTTAATAAAATTAAGGTCTTCGCCCTGGTGGGGGAAAGCGGCACAGGAAAGAGCTTTAGGGCCAAGTTAATAGCACAGAAATACGAGATTGAATATATTATAGATGATGGCCTTTTAATCAGGGACAACAGGATCCTGGCGGGACATTCGGCAAAAAAAGAAAAAAGTTTTATGGCCGCCGTTAAGGTAGCCCTCTTTGATGAGAAGGCCCACCGGGATGAGGTGGCGAAGAAGCTCCAGGGAGAAAAGAGCCGGAAGATCCTGGTCCTTGGCACCTCCGATAAGATGGTGAACAAAATCGCCTCCAGGCTTCAGCTTCCGGCCCCTTCGAAGTATATCAAGATCGAAGACATCTCTACCCAGGACGAAATTGACCGGGCCATCCGGACCAGGCGCATCGAGGGGAAGCACGTGATCCCCGTTCCCTCCATCGAGGTAAAACGGAGCTATCCGAACATTTTTTACAATGCCATACGGATCTTCCAGAAAAAATCCAGCCCCGTAAGCATAAGCCCCGCCGGGATAGGCCCTACCCCCAGCGTCCACGAAAAGTCTGTGGTACGGCCCATATTCTCTAAACGGGGCAAGGTTATCATCTCCGAGGCGGCCCTAAGCCAGATGGTCATTCATTGTGTCGATGAGTATAACCGGGCAATCAAAATAAAGAAGATAAGCGTGAAGGATGATAACATGGGGTATAGGCTGGTCATTACCATCGATGTACCCTACGGAATTCAACTGGGGGGGAATATCCACGAACTCCAGCAGTATATTATAGACAACATCGAACGCTATACGGGGATCCTCATAGAAGAGGTGAACATCATCATCGATAAAATCACCGAAACAAATAAGGTCTCTTAACCGGCTGGGCTGGGCTTCTTTGGTTTCCTGCGGCGGGACCTTTTTTTTACCTTCTCTTCCGGGTTTTCCTGCAAGGGAGCGGGATGTGCCTTCTTTGGGCCATCTGGAGCCTTCCGGGGCCTCCTTTCACCCATGCGGGTCCTTTTAATGGTAATGCCATGTTCTGCAAAGAGGAGTTTTAAGGCCCCCTCAAGCTCCACCCGGGGGGGATTCATGGGAAGAAGGAACTTCCGGGCCTGGATAAAGACCCTTTTATAACACTCAGCTACTGATAAGGGAGAAGCCCCGGAGTTCAAGGGATCTTCTCCCCCCTGGTCATGCTCTTCCTGCTGTTTTTTTCCATCCCAATCGGCCTCATCTTCCAGGTAATCCCGAATGAGGGCCCTCATGGCCATCCCCGGGACCCTTTCTCCCTCTTCTGGAAGGGGGGTCCTCAGGGATTCCAGGTAGCGCTCCCTAAAACGGGGGCGGGTCTTAAAAAGCTCCGCCGCCCGGGGCTGGAGAAAACGGTAAAGCCCCAACTTATCCAGACCATCGGCTATTGCATGGGCATGGGGCGAATGGATGATCTTAAAGATCTCCTCGGTGAGCCGGGAGGGAGAGACCCCTCCCAGAAGCTCCAGGTCCCGGCGAATCTGGCGGCGGAGCTTCCAGGGAATAGAGCAGCCTGAACTGGCGGCATATTTTACCGCCCGGATCATCCGTACCGGGTCGTCGGTAAAGATTTCCTTCAGGGCAATGATGGGCCTAATCCTGCGATTCCAGATATCCTTCATACCCCCCACATAATCTACCACCACCTGTTTTTGGGGATCATAGAAGAGGGCGTTGAGGGTAAAGTCCCGGCGCTGGACATCCTCTTCGATGGTACCAAAGACATTGCTTGTGGGGCCGTCTATGATGGAACGGAAGGTAGAAACTTCGTAAATTTTCTGACCGCTATAGACATGGACGAGCCTAAAGCGCCGGCCTATGATCCGGGCATTCCTAAAGATCCGTTTAATCCTTGCCGGATTGGCGGCACTGACTATGTCAAAATCCTTGGGTTTTTTTCCCAGGATGAGATCCCTGACCGCTCCGCCAACTATGTAACTCTCGAAGCCGTTGGCCTGAAGCCTCTGGGTGATATAGGCAGCCTGAGGATCCACATCAGAGAGTTTGATCTGGTGCTCATCCTGGGTATAAACGATGGCCTTCCTTATAAGTTTTCCGTTTTCCCCTGTGGAGTAACGATAACGCAAGGTACCCCCTATGCTGAACATTGCCGAAGAATCCAGGACAAAAGGCTTTCCTGAACTTCTTCTCGGTTTGTTTCATTTAATGGTTCATGACGGGCATCGGGGTAAAGGACCGTTTCCAGGTTTTTTATCTCTAGCCGTCTATATGCTACAGAGAGAGCTGCCGGGCCTTCCCCCATGTCTCCCACCGGGTCCGCAGTCCCGGCCATAATATATATGGGCAGATCCTTTCGGATCCTTTCCATGGCCGGCCCCAGATGGATCTGGGTAAGGGCCCGGGCCATGTCCCGGTAAAATCCGCTGGAACAGAGGAAGCCGCAGAGGGGATCGGCTATATAGGCATCTACCTCTGCTTCGTCCCGGGAAAGCCAGTCAAAGCCGGTGCGGTTTGGTTTAAAGGGTTTGTGGTAGGCCCCATCAACCAGGGCCCGAATAAGGCTTGAGCCCCTCCTTTGACCTATGAGAAAGGCCAGGCAGGTAATTAAAGGGGCCCCCAGGCTTACCTTGATTCCATCGGGGCCCCGGGTTCCGGAAAGCACACAGCCCGATAGGGGGTTCGTCCCATGAAGAGAGGGATGAGTGTCATAGGTTTCTATGTAACTCTGGACGATAAAGGAACCCCAGGAATGGCCCATGAGAAAAAGGGGCAGCTCCGGATGTTCTTTTGAAATGATCTGATTTAGGGCATGGACATCGGCACAGACCCGGGCAAAGCCGTCGCCATTGGCACAGTGCCCTAGCTGCCCCCCCCGGCGGGGATTATTTTGGGTGTTCAGGGCCGTTTCTCCATGGCCCCGCTGGTCCGCCGCCCAGACTTCTATTCCTTCCTCGTTGAGGCGCCGGGCAAGACGGGCATAACGCTGGGAATGCTCCCCCATTCCATGGACTATATGCAGAACCGCCCTGGGGTTTTCGCCGGTTTTCCAGCGGCGAAGGTGCAGGAGGGTCCCGTCGTCCATGCCTACATGGGAACAGAGCTCCGAATTCATAGCCTAATACGCTCCCTATATACCATTCACTTAATAATGATATAGTATTTATACATATGACAAGGGGTCTTCGATTTTTTTACCTAGCCCTCCCCCTGCTCCTCCTTTCTTTGCCATCGGTCCTTCATGGACAAGAAACTATGGGGGAATTTCCCCTCTGGCGGCAGGCCCTCACAGGGGTGGCCATGGGCCGTCCCCTCATACAGCCCGGAGTGGTGATGGTAATCACCGATGGGGGCCTCCTCAGTGCCTATTCTGCCCAGGGGGATCCCCTATGGACCTTTAATGCCCGGGGTAGGGTCAGTCCCTTTATCAGCAGATCCCGGGAGGGCATGACCTACCTGGCCCGTAATACGGGGCAATTGATTGCAGTGGCCCGGACGGGCCGGGAAATATGGCGGGTTAACCTGGGGAGCCCCCTAGTTTCTCCGGTTCTCACCGGCTGGGATGGCCGGATCTTCGCCTTCACCCAGGGCAGAATTACCTGCCTTAGCCCCTCGGGGAATACCCTCTGGACCAGGCGTATAGAAGGAGAAACCCTCATAGGGCCCATTAGGGATAATGGAGGGGGAATCATCATGGTCCAAGAGGAAGGGAACATCATCAGGGTTGATCCCTTCGGAACCGTATCCTTATGGAACACCGGTGACAGCCCCAGTGCCATAGCTTCGCTCCAACTGGGCACCCTGGGTCACAGTATCTTACTCTTTTACGAAGAAGAGCGGAGGATAGAACTCCTCTACCCCAGTCATAATGGCCTGGAAGTATTATACCCTCCCCCTAAAGAAGAAGATTCGGAAGATGATACCCCTGAAGATACCCTGGAAGAAGCCCCAGAGGAGCCGGAAATCCATCCCCTGGAACTCCCCAGCCATGTCATCGCCGCCCAGGGCCGGGGCCCCGAAGCGGTGCTGGTCCTGGCTGACGGCTCCATGGCCCTCATCTCCCTGAGGACCAGGACCATCCCCTGGATAGGGCAGAGCCATCTAAGGCCCGGCGAAATGCCCGCCAGGGCCCAGGAGATAGAATTGCAGTACGATGACCGGGGAATCTATGCCTTCACGAGGTTCGGGGCCACCGGATATAACACCCAGGGCATGCTACTCTGGTTTATGCGTCTCAGGGGTGCTTCGGGGCTCCCTTCCCTGGGGGCCGAGGGGATCCTCTTCTCTGGGGGCCAGGATTGGGTCCTCTATGCCTACCACATGGAAGACCGGGTGGTGGCGAACCAGCACCTGATTTACGGAGGGGACATTGAAGGGTCCTACGGCCTGGGAAATCTTCCTTCCGGTTTTCCCTTCCAGTTTGAAGACCGGGAGATCCTGAACCGGTTTCAGGAGATCCGAAGGGCCATACGGACCGGGACCGTGGGAGGGAATGAAAGGTTCTATATTAATTTTCTCATGGAGATTTCCGGAAGCGTAACCCTACAGCGCTTTACCACCTGGGGGGTCCATTACCGGGAAGAAGCAACCCGGCTTCTGGGTTTTATCGGGACCCGGGAAATAGTTCCCTATTTAACCGATCTTTTTCTCCGGGACCCGGAACCGGTCATAAAGGCTGCTGCCGCTTCTGCCTTAGGGATGGTGGGCTTAGACCCCAACGGCATAGTCCTTAGGGCCTTTGAAAACGCCCTCTACCCCCCCCAGTCGATCAGGGATGAGGCGGTCCTCACCGCCATAGCCCTGAGCACCGGCTCCCTCTGCCGCTACGGGGGTCCTCCCCTGGCGGATGCGGCGGTGAGGATCCTTGCCCGCTTAGCCCGGGATGATATGCCGGGGAGAACCCAGCTTCAGGCCCGCCTAGAGCTAAATAACCTCATGTAGGGCCGATTTTTCACGGGGGACCTTTATTTTTCCATTATTGTGATATATTATAGAATAGTATGGAATGACACCTTTCCACTTCGAGGAGTTAGATTATGAAAAAAGTAGCCTTTCCATCCCATTTAAGATATACGATACCAATTATATTAGGGCTTTTCCTCCTGACCTTTTCCCTCCATGCCCAGGTGGAGCGATCGGAGCTTGAAGGGCATGGGCCGGTCGAATTTATCAATTATGAGGGGCCCTATGCACGGATAGAGACCCGGGACCAGATCCGGGAGATAGGATCGAGCCTGGGTCAGTTAATCAGCGCCGGCAATCAGCGAGCCGGGGCCCTGAACCGCTACTTTGTCATCCAATCCAGAAGCGCCCCCGATGGCAGCTTGCTCGATTCTGACATCTTTGGCCTGGGTATAGATGTGGCGGTGGACCATATTCGGAACCTAAGGCTCATTATTCAGGGTTACCTGGAAGCCACCTATAATTACAGCCAGGCAGATGCGGCCCTTTTGGCCAGTTATATCACCGTATATAATGCGGTCTTCCGGGGTGACATGAGGTACTTTGGCACCCGGTTTAAGCAGCCTGTGATGGAAAACCTAAGCGCCGAAAGGGCGGGGCTTTCGATCCGCTACGATGAATGGCCAGGGCAGGCCCTGATGCTCATTCCCATAGGGGCCGGATTAGGGGGCCCCCTCAGCATAGTAGATACCTCTGCCATCACCGATGCCAGGGTCATAGAACAGCTCAGGCAGGACCCCGATATGGGCCTGGACATGCGGCGGGACATGGTGGATCTCCAGGAACGGGAAGCAGAAGAAGCGGCCCGGATTGCCGCAGCCCTGGACAGCGCCGCCCAGGCTGAGGCCCTAAGGATAGCCGAAGAAAGGGCCGAACTTGCCCGGGCCGAACAGCAGATCCGCGAAGAGGAGCTTCGCATAGCCCAGGAACGAATGGGGGCAGATCAGGCCGAACTGGAAGCCCTCATGGAGCGGGAGGCGGCAGCCCGGGAGCATGAGGAATACATGGCCCGGATGCAGCAGGATCTGGAGGAAAGGGAAAGGGAAGCAGAGGAGCTACGGCGCCTGGCAGAACTAGAAGCGGCCTTTGCGGAACAACGGGCCGAAGAAGCTCAGGAACAGCGGGAACAGATCGCCGAGGACCTCCAGGCCCTGATACGGCTCGATGTGACCCAGGAACTTCCCGGCGGAGGCATCCTGGGGGCCAGCATCCTTATACCGGGGACCTCCCTGGGCCGCCTGGTCCGGATAGATCCCAATGGGGGCATGGAAATTCGCCAATCCCTCCTTACTTCGATAAATGTCAGGACCGTCCATATCATCGGCAACCGGATTTTTGCCATCGCCGGAGAAAACCGGGGGAACAGCGCCATCAGATTGGTGGAACTTAACGCCGATGCCCTAACCATGGAAAGGCAGGGAGAAGACGATATCACCGAGGAGAGCCTCCTCTGGGTGAACGGGCAGAACCTCTACGCTCTTACCAGCGACGGAGCCAATCTGTATCTGGCGCGCTTTAGCCTTAACCTGGAACTCCAGGCCCGTTCACAGATCAGTATTCATCCCTTTGCCACCCTCCTCTTCTCCGATGCAGGGGTGGTGACCCAGAGAAGCGATGGAACAGCGGTCTTGTTGAATGCGATGGATCTAAGGGAACGCTAGACCTAATTTTAGGTATTTAAGCTTTCGTACATGGTTCTGGTGCTTTCCATACCCTTGGTGTTTTCGTAGTAACGCCCGGCCCCTATGGCCACGCATTCTATGGGCCGCTGGGCGAGGATGGCCGAGACTCCCGTTTCCTTGGATATGAGCCGGGTAAAGCCCTTCAGAAGGGCCCCCCCGCCGGTCATGATAATGCCGTTTTCGACGATGTCGGCGGCAAGCTCCGGCGGGGTCAGGCCAAGGACGGTTTTAATCTCGTCGACGATCTTTACCACCGGCACCTTTAGGGCCTCGCGGATCTGTTCAGAATCTATCTCCAGCCGCTTGGGGAGGCCCGAAGAAGAGTCGATGCCTTTAATCTCTGCCTTTTCCAGTTCCCTGTCGGGGAAGACATTACCCAGCTCCATCTTTAAAAATTCTGCCGCCGAACCCCCTATGATAAGGTTTAGTTCGCTGCGGACATACTTAATGATGGCTTCATCAAAATCGTCCCCGGCGGTACGGATAGCATTACTCACCACCATGTCCCCCAGGCTGATAACCGAAATTTCGGTGGTGCCGCCCCCTATGTCACAGATCATGTGACCCGCCGGCTCATTGATGGGGATGTCGGCCCCTATGGCGGCGGCCAGGCTTTCGGGGATCACCACCACATCTCTGGCTCCCACTTTATATGCACATTCTTCTACGGCCCGGCGTTCAACCTCGGTGATGGTGGAGGGAATTCCTATTACCATCCTGGGTTTTACTAACCTGAACCGCGGAATGGCCCGGGAAAGAAAATAGCGGATCATTTTTTCGGTGGAATCGATGTCAGCAATGACCCCGCCCCGCAGGGGCCGGATTACATGGATGGATCCGGGAGTTTTAAAGAGCATGCGTTTTGCATCGGCCCCCACAGCCATGACCTTATTGGTTCCCTTTTCGACGGCCACCACCGAGGGTTCGCTGATGCTTATACCCTTACCGGCCACATAAATGAGGGTGTTACAGGTTCCTAAATCTATCCCTATGGCTTCGCGTCCTAACATCCTTCCTCCTCGGCATTTTTGCTATTATTTCGGATATGGGCTATATAAGCCTCGGCCCCTTCTATGGCCTGGTTTATGGCCTCTTTAGAAGGGCCCCCCGGTACAGACCGGGCTTCGATACATTGTTCAATTGAGATTGCCTTAAAAAAACCAGGGTCAAACAAGGGACATATGCTCTTAAGTTCATCTATACTTAATTCTTCCAGAGCTTTGCCCTGCCCTATCCCATACTGGACCAGTTTACCCGTAACTTCATGGGCCTCCCGGAAGGGCAGCCCTTTTTTAACGAGCCAATCCGCAGCATCGGTGGCATTAGTATAGCCCTTGAGGGCACTTTGGTACATCGCCTGGGTATTAAAGTGAATGGAACTAAGCATGCCATTAAAAATTAAGAGACATTGGCTGACCGTATCGGCGGCATCAAATACCGCTTCTTTATCTTCCTGCATGTCCTTATTGTACGAGAGGGGGAGTCCCTTCATCAGGGTGAGTAATCCCATAAGGCTGCCGTAGACCCGGCCTGTTTTTCCCCGGATGAGTTCGGCCATATCGGGGTTTTTCTTCTGGGGCATCATGGAAGATCCGGTGGCAAAGGCATCGGAGATCTCAATAAAACCAAATGAATCGGTGGACCATAAGATGAGTTCTTCACAGAACCGGCTGAGGTGCATCATAAGGATGGAAAGGGAAGAAACGAACTCTATGCAGAAATCCCGATCCGAAACCGCATCAAGGCTGTTGGCGCTGATCTCGGAAAAGTCAAGCTCGGTCCTTAAAAACTCCCGGTCAATGGGAAAGGTGGTCCCCGCCAGGGCGCCGGAGCCCAGGGGCATGGAGTCGGTTCTGGCACGGCAGTCCCCCAAACGCTGGAGATCCCTTTTTAACATGGACACGTAGGCAAGGAGGTGGTGGGCCAGGACCGTGGGCTGTGCTTTTTGCAAATGGGTAAAACCAGGTATGATGGTGCCCCTATGTTCCTTGGTCAGGTCCAGCAGGGTTTCCAGGAGCACCAGTATCCGGGAGGATAGATCATCGATGGCCCGTTTTACGTAGATCCGCATGTCCAGGGCGACCTGATCGTTCCTGCTTCTCCCTGTATGAAGATGCTTGGCTGCCTCCCCTATGCGAGCGAAAAGCTCTGTTTCGATGAATGAATGGATGTCTTCGGCATCCCCTTCCAGGGGAAGCTGCCCGGAGTCTATATCGTTGGCAATCTCGCTGAGCCCTTTAATGATGAGTTCTGCATGGGCCTCTGATATTATGCCCTGGCGGCCAAGCATGTTGGCATGGGCCATGCTGCCGGTGATATCTTCTTTGAAAAGCCGTTTATCAAAGGGAAGGGAAGAATGAAATGCATGGGCAGATGCATCGGTTTGACCAGTAAAACGCCCCCCCCAGAGTTTCATGCGGTATCAGCCTGCCTGGGAAGAACTGTGTTCTTTCATTAAGGCCCGGACCGTTATGGGTAAACCAAGGAGTTTAATAAAACCCTCAGCGTCTTTATGATCGTAAAGGTCCCCGGTGGTAAAGCTGGAAAGATCCATGTTGTAAAGCGAAGAGGGGGAGCTTGCCCCGGCGCTTATGACATTCCCCTTGTACAGCTTTAGTTTGACCTTTCCTGTAACGGTGTTCTGGCTTTCATCGATAAAGGCAGAGAGGGCTTCCCTAAGGGGGGTATACCATTCGCCGCCGTAGATTAATTCCCCCAGCTTGGCGGAGACGATCTCTTTAAAGGAAGTCATCTTGCGATCCAGGCAGAGCCGTTCCAGATCCCGGTGGGCTGCGTAGAGGATCGTTCCGCCGGGGGTTTCATAGACCCCCCGGGACTTCATGCCCACCACCCGGTTTTCTACCAGGTCGCTGATGCCTATGCCATGTTCACCCCCCATGGCATTGAGCTGTTCCAGGAGGGCCACCGGCTCTTTCGCTTCGCCGTTTATGGCCCTGGGGACACCCTTGTTAAATTCTATCTCTACATACTCGGGCCGGTCCGGTGCCTCTTCGGGCCTCTTGCTTAGAAGGAGGACCTTAGCATAGTCCGGCTCCAGGGAAGGATCTTCCAGTTCCAGGCCCTCATGGCTGGAATGCCAGATGTTTTCGTCCCGGCTGTAACTTTGCTCCGCCGAAAAGGGAGCGGGGAGCCCCCGTTGGGTAAGGTAATCCATCGCTTCCTGCCGGGAACTGATGTCCCATAAACGCCAGGGGGCAATAATGTTCATCCGGGGCTGTAAGGATCGGATGGTGAGTTCAAACCGTATCTGATCGTTCCCCTTACCGGTGGCCCCATGGCAGATAGAGTCGGCCCCTTCTGCCAGGGCCGTTTCTACCAGCAGCTTGGCAATGAGGGGGCGGGCCAGGGCGGTCCCCAAAAGATACTTTTCTTCGTAGAGGGCCCTGGCCTTGAGCATGGGAAAGACAAAATCTTTGATAAACTGAGCCTTGGCATCAATGATGATGGCCTTGGCAGCTCCGTTTTTTAGGGCCTTTTCTTTTAACTGCCCATAGTCACTGCCCTGCCCAAGATCCACACAGCAGGCAATGACTTCACAATCCCTATAGTTTTCTTTTAGCCAGGGGATGATAACGGTGGTGTCCAGTCCGCCTGAATAGGCTAAAACTATTTTCTGGTTCATAAAAACCTTATATGACCCCCTGGAGCAGCATGGCTTCGCAGAGCCGGGCAAAACCCCCTATGTTGGCCCCTGCAACAAGATCCTTCTTTTCCGCATATTTAATGGCGGTGGTGGATACGGTGGTGTAGATGTTCTTCATGATGACCCGGAGTTTCTGGTCCACCTCTTCGGCGGTCCAGAAGAGACGGGATGAATTTTGAGCCATCTCCAGGCCCGATACAGCTACCCCACCGGCATTGGCTGCTTTTCCGGGGGCATAGATGGTGCTGCTCTTCTGTAAAAGATGAACCGCATCCATGGTGGTGGACATGTTGGAGCCCTCGGCTACCACCAGGCAGTTATTCCCTATAAGGGCCTTGGCATCTTCTCCATTAAGTTCATTTTGGGTGGCACAGGGTAAGGCGATATCGCAGGGAACCTGCCAGACTATACCCTTGTCAAAATATTCGACCCCGCTGTGATGCTTTACATATTCGCTGATCCGGCCCCTCTGCTGTTCTTTAATTAACTTAACGGTATCCAAGTTAATGCCGGCCTTATCCAGGATATATCCGTTGGAGTCGGACATGGTAATGACCTTTGCACCTAACTGGATTGCCTTTTCGGCAGCGTAAATTGCCACGTTACCGGCTCCGGAAATGACCACCCGCTTATCTTTAAAGGTAGCACCCAGGGATTCGAGGATCTGTTCGGTAAAGTAGACCAGGCCGTAGCCGGTGGCTTCTTTACGTCCCAGGGAACCGCCATAGATAGGAGACTTCCCCGTCATGGTACCGTCAAAGACCCCGGTGATCCGTTTATACTGCCCGTAGATGAAGCCGATTTCCCTGGCCCCTACCCCTATGTCCCCGGCGGGAACATCGGTGTCTGCTCCTATGTGGCGGTATAATTCGGTTACCAGGCTTTGGCAGAAGGCCATTACCTCCCGGTCAGATTTCCCTTTGGGGTCAAAATCGGAACCGCCCTTCCCTCCCCCCATGGGAAGCCCCGTAAGGGAATTCTTAAAGGTTTGTTCAAAGCCCAGGAATTTGATCGTATCGAGGTTCACGCTGGGATGGAAGCGTATTCCCCCCTTATAGGGGCCAAAGACACTGTTATATTGAACCCTATAGCCCCGGTTTACCTGGACGGCACCTGAGTCATCTACCCAGGGGATCCTGAAAATAATTTGACGCTCCGGCTCTACCAGACGCTCCAAAAGGCCGTCCTTTTCACACTCCGGATGTTCCTTTAAATAGGGTTCCAGGGTGGGCAGGATCTCCGTCAGGGCCTGATGGAAATGATTCTGACCGGGATTCTTCTCTATGGTCTCTTTGAGGACCCTTGCAGCATAGGACATACATGTACCTCCAAAAAAAGGTGTTTACCAGCAGGCAAATTTATAGCCTCCGCCGATAAACACCTTTGTTTATAAGGTATATATCATATTTTGAAGAAAAAAGTCAAGGGTACCCTCTGTTAAGCCCCTAGAGAGGGTGCTACTTTACATGGAAATCGAAAAAAGGCTACTATCTCTCCAGAGGAGTACCGTATTATGGCATTTGGTTTAAATTCATACCCCATCACCTTTAGGGCAAAATTTACAAACGGAGCTTGGTCCGAGGAGTATCTGGAGAAGCCTCATCGTTCATCGGAAGAAGAGGCTGCCATGAGCGAGGAGGACCGGAACCAGCTAATAGAACAAAGAAACCTCTTCCCCGATATGCCCCTGGTAAACTATACCACCCAATACGGTCTGGGTTGTTTTGAAGGTCTTAAGGCCCTTCCTCAAAAAGACGGCAGCCTGGCCCTCTTTAGGCCGGACCGGAATGCCGCCCGTTTTAACCGTTCCATGGCAGGGCTCCTTATGCCCCCCTTTCCGGAAGAGAGCTTCCTTAAGGCCTGCATAGAAATGATTTCGAAAAACGCGAAGATGGGATTCCGGCCCCACTATAAGGCCGAATGGGAGAAGGACTTTTTTATTAACGCCGATTCGATTTATATCCGGCCCTTCGCCATCGCCGAAGGCGGCCTTGGAGTAAACATCTCCCAGGAACCCTGGGTGATCGTCATAGGGAGCCCGGTAAGTGCATACTTTTCCGGCGGGAACTCCGATGCGGTCATAACCGACAGGATCAGAGCTACCCCCAAGGGAACGGGGTGGATTAAAGCGGCATCTAATTATACCATCGCTGCCCTGGCAAAAAACGAAGCTCAGAAAGCCGGATACATGGAATGCATCTTTCTGGATTCAACCCACCGAAAATATATAGAAGAAGGATCCTCATGCAACATCTTCTTCTATCTAAAAAGCGGTGAACTGGTCACCCCCGATCTGGAAGACACCATACTTCCGGGTATTACCCGGGCCAGCATCATAGAACTGGCCAGGGACCGGGGACTTAAAGTAAGCGAAAGAAAGATTGCCATAGAAGAGGTTCTGGATAACACGGCGGAATGTTTTGTTACCGGTACCGCCGCGGGGGTTACCCCCGTGGATTCCATTACCCACCAGGGCAAGAAGGTCGTTTTTAACAACAACAAGGTCGGGGACCTCAGTGCCGATCTAAGGGACACCCTAAAGGGCATACAATACGGAACCTTGCCCGATTCCAAGTCCTGGCTGGTAAAAATATGAAGCCCCTTCTAAAGTCGACGAAATTAGACGATGTATGCTACGACATCCGGGGACCCATTTTTACCGCCGCCAAGCGTTTGGAAGAAGAAGGGACCAGCGTCATAAAGCTGAACATAGGAAACCCAGGAGCCTTTGGCTTTGATGCCCCCGACGAAATAATCCAGGACATGATCCATAATCTGCGGAATGCCCAGGGCTATGGTGATTCCCAGGGTCTTTTTGCGGCCAGAAAGGCGATCATGCAGGACTTCCAAACCAAGGGAGTCATGGATGTGGGGATTAACGACATCTACATAGGGAACGGGGTAAGCGAGTTAATACAAATTTCCATGCAGGGGCTCCTTAATAATGGGGACGAGGTCCTTATCCCCATGCCCGATTACCCATTATGGACCGCAGCAGTTACCCTGTCGGGGGGAAAGGCGGTCCACTACCTCTGCGATGAATCCAATGAATGGAATCCCGATTTGGATGATATTAAAGCCAAGGTAACAGATAAAACCAGGGCCATCGTGGTTATAAATCCCAATAACCCCACCGGGGCGGTCTACAGCCGGGAGACCCTGGAGGGGATCGCCGACATAGCCCGGAAACATAATCTCATCCTCTATTCCGATGAAATTTACGGACGCATCACCTATGACGGGGCCGAACATATCCCCATGGCTACCATAGCAAAGGATATTTTTACCGTAACCTATGACGGCCTGTCAAAAACCTGGCGCTCCGCCGGTTTCCGCTCCGGCTGGATGGTCCTTTCGGGGAATAAAAAGGGAACCGAAAATTACGTTGAAGGTCTCCAGATGCTCTCGAACATGAGGCTCTGTGCCAACATGCCCTCCCAGTTTGGGATACAAACCGCCCTGGGGGGGTTCCAGAGTATAAATAAGTTGATTCTTCCCGGGGGCCGCCTAAAGGAACAGAGGGATGTGACGGTTTCCATGATTAATGCCATACCGGGTCTATCGGTGGTGGTCCCCAAGGGGGCCCTCTATTGCTTCCCGAAAATTGATGCCCAGCGGTTTAACATTACCAGGGACGAGCAATTTGTGATGGATCTATTAAACGAAAAACACCTGCTCCTGGTCCATGGAACCGGATTTAACTGGAAGGAACCGGATCATTTTAGGATAGTCTTCCTCCCGGAAAAAGAAACCATCGCCGAGGCGGTCCGCCGGCTGGGGGATTTCTTAAAAAATTACCGTCAGGCTTAAAACCTAAGCGTTTGGCCGGTCTTATCGCTCTGATAGATCGCTTCAATCGTCCTGGTCATTAAGACCGCATCATCGATACCCAGATACTCGGGACTCCCGGTCTTGTTTAGACAGGCCTCGGCAAATTGGATCACCGGTGAGGGCCGTCCAGCAGGCAGAGCTTTAGGCCGTGCATCATTGAAGGACAGGGCGTCCAGCGATTTCGTTCGTACCCTTAGATCCGGGCCCTCCATAAAAACCGATCCCTCGGTCCCGTAGACCTCCAAAAGATCCGGCACTCCGTAGGTGAGGAAAGCGGTTTCCATGGTCCCCAGAATTCCATCCTTAAATTCCGCCAGGCCTATGGCATTCTCGTCCGAGGAGCTGCCAAAGGGCTGAGTAAGGAGCCCCGTTACCCGGACAGGAGGACCAAAAAGGAAAGATAGTATATAGACCGGATGGGCCCCCAGATCCATCATGGCCCCGCCGCCGGTCATGGAGGTGTCAAACCAATATTCAGGGAGCCAGGCGTCGCTGACCCCGCCATGGCTGCGGCGGAACCTGGCACCGCTAATCCGCCCCAGGGTGCCCGAATCTACCAGTTCTTTTATGTAAAGGATAGCCGCATTGCATCGTAAGGGAAGGCTGATGGTGAATATAATCCCCGCCCTGCGGATCTTTTCGGCCAGCTGTTCTGCATCCTGGGTGGTAACGGTTAAGAGTTTTTCGGTAAAAATATGTTTCCCCGCTTCGGCGGATTTTAATAAGAGATCGAAGTGCATGGTGGTGGGGGCATTACAGATCACCGCAGAAAAATCCTTCCGGTTTATAAAGGCTTCAAAATTTTCTTCGAAATCCACCTTCCATTCCGCTGCTATATCCCTGCCCTTTTGCGGGTCCTCGTCCCAGAGGGCGCATATGTTAACCTTTCCATGATTCTTTAACTGAGCCACATAATCCCTGGTATGGACATGCCAGGTACTAATAATGCCTACATTAAGCATATGCCTTCCTCCATGTGTCCTTTGTTATAGGATTATACCATAGGAATTACGAAAAATACCTGACCCCTGCGGAAAAAATATCCATCACAGGCCCCATGGGGACATTGATGTAGAGCCCCTTTCCTGTCCGCTCCGTATGTCCCATTTTACCCAGGATTCTTCCGCAGGGTGAAAGTAAGCCTTCCACTGCAGCGGCAGATCCATTAGGGTTATGGGGCCATTGTAATGTTGGCGTGCCGCTAGGGTCCACATATTGGGTGCATATCCTGCCGGCCTTGGCCAACTCCGAAATCTGCCCTTCGGGGGCGATGAACCGCCCTTCTCCATGGGATAAGGGGGTCATATAAATATCCCCGACCTTACAATTAGAAAGCCAGGGTGAATCGATCGATGCAACCCGGATAGCAGAGATGACCGACACATGCCTGCCTATTTTGTTAAACGAAAGAGTAGGACTATTCTCTTTCATAGGAGTTATGTTCCCAAAGGGAAGGAGCCCCAGCTTTATAAGGGCCTGAAAACCATTGCAGATACCTAAAATTAATCCCCCTCTTTGTTCCAGCAGTTCCATTATAGCATCCTTTACCCTGGGGGATCCTAATGCAGCGGCGATAAACTTGGCACTGCCGTCTGGTTCGTCACCTCCCGAAAAGCCTCCGGGGAGAGCAAGGATCTGGGATTCATGTATAAGGGATGCCAGTTTTTTTACCGATTCATGTATATCTATAGAGTCGAGGTTCTTAAAAACCATTATTTCTGTCTTTGCCCCGGCATCTAAAAATTTCTTGGCCGTATCATACTCGCAGTTTGTCCCAGGGAAAACAGGAATCAACACCTGGGGGCTGCCAAACTGTTTATGACCATAGGCCTGGTAGCTGCGTGTATGAAAGTCAGGTTTTTCTATGGTCCCCTCATCATGGGTATGATAGGGAAAAATATCCTGCAGGGTATGCAGATAATCCGATTCAGCTTTTTTAACCGCCAATGCACCCTGGGAGAACAGGAAATGATCACCCCCTGCTCTTCCTATATACTCAGGAGAAAATCTATCCAGGGCCGAATTTCCCTGGGATAGATCCTCCGAGAAGCTTCCGGCGATCAAAAGATCCCCCAGGCGGGGATAAAAGAGATCATCCTGAGCGGTTTGGAAGCAAAAGCCCAGGGCATTTCCCAGACAGGATGTAACGATAGCTGAGGCAGCACCCCCTGCTTCGACCACCGTGCAATACCTTATCTTTCCCTGGGAAATAAAAGAACCCAGGGTCTCCATAAGGGAGTTAAAATACTTATAATCGGGACAGCCGGATTCGCTTCGTTGTAAAGAAATTCTATATACCTCTGCACCCGGGTATAAAACATTTTGAATCAATGTATCTGCGGGGGCCACAGCAACCGCAAAGGAGATAAGGGTGGGGGGCACGTCCCTCTCCATGAAGGTGCCGCTCATGGAATCCTTCCCTCCTATGGCAGGGATCCCCAGATCAAGCTGGGCCTTGAGGGCCCCCAGCATGGCCGACAAGGGCTCACCCCAGCGGAGGGGATCTTTTCCCAGTTTCTTGAAATATTCTTGCAAGCTTATCTTTATACCCCTGAAGGGTGCTCCGGCGGCACAGACCTTGGCTACCGAAACCAGGATCGCATACTGGGCACCGATAAAGGGGCTCTCTGACATAAGATAGGGATCATAAGCCCAGGAAGCTACCGTGGCAGTATTGGTATCCAAGGGGAAGACCGGTACGAAGGCGGCCATGACAAGGGCAGGACAGAGCTGCTCCTTCCCCCCAAAGGGCATATAGATACTGGCGGATCCTATGGTAGAATCAAACATACCCGCCATGCCTATGTTGGAAGTCACATTTAATCTTTTAAGTTCCGCCCTTAATGCCTCGGGGTAATCTTTTTTTTGTAAAAAGGGTCTGCTTTCTATCGAGGGCCTGTCCATATATGAAGGAATAGGGTCCCTAATAATACCAGAAGCGTTCTGCCGTACCCCATTGGATGATAAGAGGGAACGGTGAAGATCGACTATCACCTTATCCCCCATGGTCATGATCATCCTTTCTGAATCTGTAATCTCTGCTACCAGGCTTGCCTTTAGGTTTTCGCCGGCACAGAGATCCATCATCTTGGCAAGATCATTTATTGCAATAACTACGGCCATCCTTTCCTGAGATTCCGATATGGCCAGTTCGGTAGCACTGAGTCCCTCATATTTTTTAGGAACCCTGTCTAGGTAAATTCGAATGCCATCTGATAATTCTCCGAGGGCTACACAGATACCCCCGGCTCCAAAGTCATTAGAACGTTTTATTAACTTACTGCATTCCTTGTTTCGAAAGAGACGTTGGATCTTCCGTCCTATAAGGGGGTTACCCTTTTGAACTTCCGCACCGCCTTGTTCTATGCTCCCTGTAGTATGGGCCTTGGAAGATCCGGTAGCTCCTCCGCATCCGTCTCTTCCTGTCTCTCCGCCTATAAGAAGGACCAGATCCCCCGGTTCCGGCGCTGCCCTTTGAACATCATCTGCCCTAACCGCCCCGATAACAAAACCTGCCTCGAGCCGTTTGGCGGCGAAACCGGGATGATACAATTCCGCAACCATGCCGGTGGCAAGGCCAATCTGGTTCCCGTAGGACGAAAAACCCCTGGCTGCCTCTTTAGAGATGATCCTTTGAGGAATCCTTCCTTGTAAGGTCTGCTCTGCCGGCATGGTAATGTCCCCTGCGCCGCTCACCCTCATAGCCTGGTACACATAAGAGCGGCCCGAGAGGGGGTCCCTAATGGCTCCCCCTAGACAGGTTGCGGCCCCTCCATAGGGTTCGATTTCGGTGGGGTGGTTATGGGTTTCATTCTTAAACATCACCAAGTATTCACAGGGGCCGCCAGATGTATCAATCTTGATCCTGATGGAGCAGGCATTTATTTCCCCCGATTCATCAAGGCCGTCCACTCCGCCTTGGCTTTTCAGCTCCCTTAGGCCCATGAGGGCCATATCCATTAAACTTTTATAATGACAATCTTTCTCGCCATGGTGTTTAATGAATAAAGATTCATAGAGTCTACTGGTTTCTTCTATCTCCGGAATAGGTGATTCGATTTTTATGGACTCAATACTGCTAAGAAAGGTCGTATGCCGGCAATGATCGGACCAGTAGGTATCAAGGACACGAATTTCTGTTTCTGTGGGATCCCTTTTTTGGGATAAAAAGTAATCGCGGATAAAATAGAGGTCCTTTATATCCATGGCAAGGGCATAATCATCATGAAAGGCATGCATGTGTTCATTAGAAAATGAACAAAAACCTTTGATCTGCTCTGCTTCACCAGGGACTTCATACTCTTGCACTAAGCTTTTAGGGATATCATTGGACCCTACTCGGGAATCTACGGGGTTTACGATATATTGAATTATTTTTTCTATATCCTCTGCCCCCTGGAAGGCATAGATCTCTGCACAGCGAATTATAGGGGGATCTGACATGGTCAATAATTGGACGCATTGGGCAGCAGCATCTGCTCTGGCATCATATTGGCCGGGTACATATTCTTTAGTAAAGTATTGCCAGCCTTTCATATAGGGCAGGTGGTCATAAAAAATGTCATCTATAGGAGGTTCAGAAAAAACAAGATCTACTGCCTGGGTAAAATCTCCATCCTCTAAGCCCTCTATATCATAACGTATAAAAAACCTCATGTTTGTGATCGATTCATGGAGCTGGGTATTTAATTCCTCTTTAAGCCGATGGGTCGTATTAAACAAGGTCTGTTTTTTTTCGACGAAGATTCTTCGTATCATTGCCTTTCCTCAAAGGGCCGTATATGAACATCGTGGGCGGCAAGATACTCTTTAATCTCCCGGACGCTGTAGTTTTGCAGGGCCCTTGGTGAATACAACATGCTACTAATAATGGCCCCTTGCACCTGGGTATGCAGAAATAAATCCTTCACATGCTCAGGCTTCCCTGCACCCCCCGATGCAATAAGGGGTATTCTGACGGCCCTTTCCGCCAGCTCCATTAAGTGGAGGTCGTATCCTTCCATGGTGCCGTCCCGATCTATGCTGTTAAGACAAATTTCTCCTGCCCCCAGGTCTTCACCCTTTTTAATCCATTCGATAACATCAAGGCCCGTTGCGACCCTGGCACCGTCTATGTATACTTCGTAGGAACTGGGGGTTCTATAACTACGAAGAGCCTGGGTTGATAAGACAATACACTGGGAACCGAAGGCTATTGAGCCTTCTCGGATGATCTGGGGGTTCCGTACCGCCATGGAATCGACGCTGATTTTTTCAGCTCCCGCCTTTAAGGCCCGGTACATGTCATCTATGTTCTTAATACCTCCCCCTACGGCAAAGGGAATAAACACCTTGGCTGCGGTTTTTTTAACCGCTTCTATGTCTATGTCCCGTTTATCTGCGCTGGCATTAATATCATAAAAAATTATTTCATCTATTTGGGAGTCATAAAGCGTTTCTGCCATATCCTCAGCGGAACCCACATCTATGTTATTCAAAAAGTTAACTGCTTTGGTTACCCTGCCCTTGACTATGTCAAAACAGGCTATGAGCCGTTTAGTGAGCATGGGTTATAAACTCTTTAAGAAGAGACAAGCCTAGGACCCCGCTTTTTTCTATATGAAACTGGGTGCCATAAATATTATCCTTCTGCACTGCCGCATTAAACTGTGTGCCATATTCTGCATATCCCCAGTTAGATGCTTCTTCCATGGGAGCAGCATAATAGGAATTGACAAAATAGTAATACCCATCTTTAGCAGCCAGAGCAGATTGCTTAAAAGAGACATAATTCCATCCCATCTGAGGTACCCTTTGGCTTATTGAATCAAACTTTCTTACCCCGCCTTCTAACCACCCCAGGCAATCTGTATTGTCTTCTTCACTATGTTGAAATAATATTTGGTGACCCACACAGACCCCTAAAAAGGGTATTTTTTTTACAAGCACACATTCATGAAGATCATCGAATAAAGATAGCTTTTGCAAGGATTCCATGGTAGCTCCAGCGCTCCCTACCCCGGGTAAAATGATACAAGAGGCATGGCGGAGCATCTTAGGCTTGTCGGCATACACGGCGGGAAAACCCAGCTTGCTAACCGCATGGTATACACTGGGTGCATTGCCCGCCTTATAATCAATGATGCATACCATTGGCTGCCTTCCTCTTAAAAGATTCCTTCAAGAGCCCCAGGAAAAGAGGATGAGGTCTATTGGGCCGGCTTTTATACTCCGGATGGAACTGTACCCCTATAAAAAAAGCTTTTCCGCTTATTTCGACCGCTTCAACAAGCTTGCCGCAGGGGGAAAATCCAGAAAGGCTTAAACCCCTTTGCGTTAATACCTCTCTATACTGGTTATTTACTTCAAAGCGGTGCCGGTGACGTTCATCAACCGACTCCTTACCATAGGTTTCATACAGCTTCGTTCCCTTGGCTATGCTGCAGGGGTAGCTGCCTAATCTCATGGTTCCGCCGCTGTTAACTTTATCGATCTGATCCGCCATATGATGAATAAGGGGCTCGAAGTCACCGGCAGCAAACTCTGAAGAATGGGCCTTTTCTATACCACATACATTTCTGGCATATTCGATGACCGCAATCTGCAGACCCAGGCAAATACCCAAAAAAGGCAGATCCTTCTCTCTGGCATAGCGGCAGGCTGCGATTTTGCCCTCGATGCCCCTTTCTCCAAAGCCCCCGGGGATTATCAATCCATCGGCGGCGGATAATAGATGGAGCCCATCTTTCGACAAGACCTCTTCACTGTCTATCCATACTATGTTTATATGAAAACCCAGGTCAAAGCCGGCGTGGTGCAAGCTTTCTATGATCGATAAATACGCATCATGCAGTTTTGTATACTTTCCAACGATGGCTATAGATAGTTCATTTTTTCTATTATTTATTTTAGCAATTAAATTATTCCATGCCGACAAGTCCGGTTCCTGGGTTAAAAGGCCAAGTTCCCTGCATACCACCTTGTCCAGGCCCTTTTGATTAAGCATAAGGGGAACTTCGTACAAGGAAGAAACCGTGTTGTTTTCTATCACACAATCGGATTTTACATTGCAGAAGAGTACTATTTTTTCGGCCAAGCTTTTTGGCATTGATTCATCTGAGCGGAGAACTATGATATCGGGACTTATTCCCATTGACTGCAGTTCTTTGACAGAATGCTGGGTGGGTTTAGATTTATGCTCTCCAATTGATTTTATATAGGGAACCAGAGTGACATGGATAAAGAGACAGTGTTCTCTGCCATGTTCCATACTTATTTGCCTAATCGCTTCAATAAAAGGCCGCCCTTCTATGTCCCCTATGGTACCCCCTATTTCTGCTATGATGACATCGGCACCGCTTTCCTTCATTCCCTGGTAGATAAAGGCCTTTATTTCACCGGTGATATGGGGAACCACCTGAACGGTATTCCCGGTGTAGTGACCTTCCCGTTCCTTATGCAACACATTCCAATGAACCATGCCAGAGGTTAAGCTGGAAAAACGACTGAGGTTTTCGTCGATGAACCTTTCATAATGCCCAAGATCCAAATCTGTTTCTGCCCCGTCTTCGGTAACGAAAATTTCACCATGCTGAAATGGATTCATGGTTCCAGGATCAACATTCATATAGGGATCCAACTTAATCACCGAAACCTTTAATGAACGCTGTTTTAATAAGCGGCCCAAAGATGCGGCGGTAATACCCTTTCCCAATCCGGAAATTACCCCGCCGGTTACAAAAACTATTTTTTGCCTGTCCATCTTACTCCCATTCTATCGTAGAAGGCGGTTTACTGGTAATATCATAGACAACCCGGCTGATTCCTTCAACCTCACCGCATATTCTTCTGGACATCCTAAGCAGCACATCGTGAGGCAGGGGGGTATAATTACAGGTCATAAAATCTGTTGTTTCCACTGCCCGGATGGCAACAACGGGGTCATAGGTTCTGGCATCCCCTTTAACCCCCACAGAAGGGGTATTTAATAATACCGCAAAGTATTGGTCCGGCGGGTTTGGTATTTTATCAAGCTCTTCCCTTACTATGGAATCGGAGTGCCGTATTTTATTTAATTTATCCTGAGTTATGTCTCCAATTATTCGAATGGCCAAACCAGGCCCCGGAAAGGGCTGACGTTCTATATACTGCTTTGGGATGTCTAATGATTGCCCTATGATCCGTACCTCATCCTTAAATAGGGAAGAAAGGGGTTCAATTATGGACCTAAAGGCAATGTTGTAGGGTATACCTCCCACATTGTGGTGGCTCTTAATCGTATCACCCAATAGACCCCCGGATTCTACGATATCTGGGTATATGGTCCCCTGGGCAAGATAGGGAATATTCCCCAATTGTGCTGCCGATTCTTCAAAGACCCGGATAAACTCCTTCCCTATGATTTTGCGTTTTTCTTCGGGATTAGTAATTCCTTCCAATGCTTTAAAAAATCGGTCCTGGGCCTTAATAGAAATAAAGGTAAGATCCAGACGGGAAAATAAATCGTTAATTTCATCCGCTTCGTTTTGCCGCATAAATCCATGATCCACAAACACACAGTACAGTTGTTTGCCCAGGGCCCTGCTTAAAAGACCCGCACATACGGTAGAATCTACTCCCCCTGATACGGCCAATAGGACCTTTTCATGTTGAATTTCCTGCCTTATTTCCATTATTTTGTTTTCGATAAAATCTTGTAAATCGTAATCACCCATGGCCCCGCATATGTCAAAAAGAAAGTGCCTAAAGGTTTCGCCCCTGTCTTCGGTGTGAGAACTTTCGGGATGATACTGTACGGCATATAACTTTTTTTCTGGACATTCAATGGATGCTATATAATGTTCGGTTCGGGAGCTTATAGAAAAACCCTCGGGGACTTGGCTTACCGAATCCCTATGGCTCATGAGGGCTAAAAAAGGGGCTTTGCCATTGACAGGATGTACCATGGTGGTCCCATATTCCCCTGTTTTGCCCTTTTCTACCTTACCCCCTAAGGTGTGGCACATGAGCTGCATGCCGTAGCAAATCCCCAGGATGGGGATACCCAGATTAAAAATATCTGGGTCCCAGGGCTTGAGTGATCCTTCGTATACGCTTTCTGGCCCTCCGGTAAGGATTATACCTATGGGGTTTAGTTCTTTTATTTTGTTGGCCCCCATGGTTCCAGATCTTATAACTGAATAGACCCTATGGGCCCTTACCGATCGGGCGATTAGCTCCTTATACTGCCCGCCAAAGTCCAGCACCAGTATGATTTGATTAAGTTTTTTTGCCATCTATAAGCCTTTGATATACATCCCTATAGGCCTCAATTACATGGCCCAAATCCCTTCGGAACCGGTCTTTGTCTAATTTAGCGCCTGTGGAGACATCCCATAACCTGCAAGAATCTGGAGAAATTTCATCACATAATAATATTTCTCCATTCGGAAAGGCAGCCCTGCCAAATTCCAGCTTAAAATCCACCAGGATAATGCCTGATCTAAGAAACAAAGGGCAAAGCAGCTTGTTTATGGCAAGGGCCCTTTCCCTTAGGGAGTCCAGATCCTGGATCTCTGCCAGGCCCAGGGCGGTAATTTGGCTGTCATTGATAAGGGGGTCCCCCAAGGAATCGTTTTTATAAGAGAACTCAACTACCGTATTATGCAGGACCTCCCCTTCGGCAATACCATACCTTTTACTAAAGCTACCGGCTGCCCGATTCCGTACTATCACTTCGATGGGGAAAATCACTGTATTTTTAACATGAACCGTGTTTTCATCCATCACCTCAATTAAATGGGTGGCAATACCATGTTCCTCAAGATACGAGAAGAGGAAATCTGAAATAGCCCTGTTTATTCTGCCCTTCCCCGGTAATTCTTCCTTTTTTTCGCCATTATAAGCTGTGGCAGTATCCTTAAATCTCATAACAAGGTGATTTTCTTCGGGTCCCTGATAGAGAATCTTGGATTTTCCCTCATACAACAGCTTATAATGGTTTAGATCGGCGGACACTATATAACTCCGAAAAGCAGATCCGAATAGCCAGGCATGGGCCAGTGTTTTTTCGCCATGTGACTTTCCAGGGCATCTACGGTCTTTCGTAAGTCCTGCATAGCAGGAACAACCCCAGAGCTGTATAGCTCTGCCTGTTTTTGCAAATCCTGTTCTTTTTTTGCTATATCCAGGGCCTTTTCAAGACCCTGGAGGTTCTTTACCATTTCTCCCGAGAGATCCACGATATGCTTCAACACATATTCTTCAACCGACGAATTGTAAAGGCCGTTGTTCTTTTTCATCTGCAGAAGGCTAAGCAGCTCCTGTTGATAAGCTAAACTAGCGGTGATTATGCTGGTCTTTACCATGTCAACCATGGCCAAAGCTTCTATATTGATGGTCTTCACATAGGTTTCTGTTAAGATCTCCCAGCGGGAATGGATCTCGGCCTTGGAAAAGACATCATGCCTGGTAAATAGCTCAATACTTTTCTCAGAAATAAACATGGGAAGGGCAGATACGGTGGTTCTTAGATTGGATAATCCCCGTTTGGCCGCCTCGCTAATCCACTCCTCCTGATAGTTGTTTCCGTTAAAAATAATTCTTTTATGGTTCCCATAGGTTTTCTTTATTAAATCTGCTAAATCCCTGTTAAAATCACTGGATTTTTCCAGAACATCGGCAAACTGGGAAAGAATTTCTGCCACCGCTGTATTAAGGACTATGTTGGGACCCGCTACCGAAAAGGAGGAACCAAGCATTCTAAACTCAAATTTATTTCCGGTAAAGGCAAAGGGTGAAGTTCTATTCCTGTCGGTGCTGTCCTTGGGGAAGTGAGGCAAGGCCGTGACCCCTACGGTCATCTGCAGTTTCCCCTTATCGTTATACTCCGAACCGGTATCTATAGAATCTAAAATAGCCGTTAATTCGTCCCCCAGGAAAATCGAAACTATGGCAGGAGGTGCCTCATTAGCTCCCAGCCGGTGATCATTTCCCGCGCTGGCACAGGACACCCGCAATAAATCCTGGTAATCGTCGACTGCCTTAATGACCGCCACCAAAAACAAAAGGAACTGGGCGTTTTCGTGGGGAGTAAGCCCCGGTTCAAGAAGGTTACCCCCCTTATCGGTGGCAATGGACCAGTTATTATGCTTTCCGCTGCCGTTTACTCCCGCAAAGGGTTTCTCATGCAATAAACAGATAAGGCCATGCTTATAGGCTATGCTCTTCATTAATTCCATGGTGAGCTGATTATGGTCGGTCGCAATATTGGTTGTACCATATATAGGAGCAAGCTCGTGCTGGGACGGGGCCACCTCATTGTGTTTTGTTTTGGCATGGATCCCCAGCTTCCATAATTCTTTGTCCAGTTCCTTCATAAAAGCAGAAACCCGGGGCTTTAAACTGCCAAAGTAATGATCCTCTAATTCCTGCCCCTTGGGAGGGAGGGCCCCAAAGAGGGTCCTTCCGGTAAAGATAAGGTCAGGCCGCTTTAGGAACATTTCTTTGTCAATGAGAAAATACTCCTGTTCAGGGCCCACCACCGAAACAACATGGTTCACCTCGTTGTTGCCAAAGAGTTTCAAGACCCTCAGGGATTGCTTATTGATGGCTTCCATGGACCGGAGCAAGGGGGTTTTCTTATCCAAAGCTTCTCCGCCATAGGAACAAAAGGCCGTAGGTATGCAGAGGGTTCCGTCCTTAATAAAGGCATAGCTGGTAATATCCCATACGGTATAACCCCTGGCCTCAAAGGTAGCTCTTAAGCCCCCGGAAGGAAAACTGGAAGCATCAGGTTCACCCCGGACCAGTTCTTTTCCGGAAAATTTCATGATTATACGTCCCTCTTCTGCGGGGCTAATAAAGCTTTCGTGTTTTTCTGCCGTGATGCCGGTCATGGGCTGGAACCAATGGGTAAAGTGGGTGGCCCCTTTTTCTATGGCCCAATCTTTCATGGCATTGGCCACCACATTGGCGATGTCGAGCTCCAGGTGGGTTCCCATGGACATGGTCTTTTTTAAGGCCCTATACACGTCGTCGGGTAATTTTGCTTTCATCACCACATCGTTAAATACCATGGAACCAAAATAATCAGATACCGATTTCATAAAGATCCTCCAAAAAATATTATGGGAATGTATACCCTGTGACATGCAATGTGGAAAAATAATCCGCCGGGGTCTCGGCCCGCCGGATTAATGAAAAATCTCCTGTAGCCTTTAAGAGAATTTCTGCGGAACGAAGTTTTCCGTTGTAGTTATACCCCATGGAATATCCATGGGCCCCCGTATCGTGGATTATGAGGATATCGCCTATATTAACCTCGGGGAGCATTCGGTCTATGGCAAATTTATCGTTGTTCTCGCAGAGGGATCCGGTAACATCATAGGTATGGTCGCATACTGCATCTTCTTTGCCAGAAATACTGATATGGTGGTAAGCCTTATACATGGCAGGCCGCATTAGGTTGGCCGCACAGGCATCGAGGCCAATATATTGCTTATAGATATCCTTTTTATGTAAAACCTTGCTTACCAGACAGCCATAGGGCCCAAGCATAAACCGGCCCAGTTCAGTATAAATAGCCAGGGAGCCCATACCATGGGGGACCAGTATTTCATCAAATATTTTTTGAATGGCCCTTCCTATGACTGCAATATTATTAGGCTTATCATCGGGTTTATAGGGAATTCCTATTCCTCCGCTTAAATTGATAAAATCCAGCTTAACCCCTGTATCGTTTTGCAGTTGAACCGCCGTTTCGAAGAGCATCTTAGCCAAGGCGGGGTAATATTCGTCAGTAAGGGTGTTACTGGCCAGAAAAGAATGAAGCCCAAACCTTTTTACCCCCATTTTTTTCAATTTAGCATAGCCATTAAATAGCTGTTCCCTGGTTAAACCATACTTGGCCTCGCTGGGGGTATCCATAATTTGGTTATTAATGACAAAGTTTCCTCCGGGGTTATACCTTAAACAGATAATTTCCGGCACCCCCGTATACTTAATCAAAAAATCGATATGGGAATAATCATCCAGGTTTATGATGGCATTTAACTTTTTTGCATAGATAAACTCTTCTTCCGGTGTGGCATTGGAAGAAAACATAATCTCGTCCCCCGAAAAGCCCACCGCTTCGGCCATCATAAGCTCCGTCAAACTGGAACAATCAACCCCGCAGCCTTCTTCCTTTAGGATTTTCAAAATAACCGGGTTAGGGGTAGCCTTGATGGCAAAATATTCTTTAAATGAAGGATTCCATTCAAAGGCCCGATGAAGCTCCTTTGCATTGTCCCGTATGCCCTTCTCGTCATAAAGATGAAAGGGGGTGGGATATATAGAGGTGATTTCATCAATTTTAGACTTAGTAACAAAGGGTGTTTTCATTGGTAAACCTCTTTTAATCCGTTTTTGAGCAAGTCCTCTGCCTTTTCTACGGCACTCCGCTCGCCGAAGGAAGAAAGGCGCATGTATTCATTCCCCATGGCACCAAAACCTGCTCCAGGGGTGGTGACTATACCGAAGCGGCTGAGGAGGTAATCAAAAAAATCCCAGGAGCCCATCCGGTCAGGGCATTTCATCCATATATAGGGAGCGTGGAGTCCGCCGGTATGCCATATTCCCAGGTCATCCAGGGTCTTGGACAAGATACGGGCATTTTCCCTATAGTACTGTATGTTTTCCATCACTTGACTAAACCCTTCTTCGGTGAAGACCGCCTCTGCCCCCCTCTGCACGATATAAGAGACCCCATTAAACTTAGTCGTTTGTCTCCTAAGCCACATGCTGTTTAGAGAAAGACCCTGGCGTACTAATGCCTCGGGAACTATGGTGTATCCGCATCTTGTTCCGGTAAATCCGGCGGTTTTGGAAAATGACGAGACTTCAATGGCACATTCGGCGGCTCCAGGGATCTGGTAAATGCTTGAGGGGAGGCTCTGGTCATTGATAAATATTTCGTAGGCATTGTCATAAAGGATGATAGACTGGTTTTTAAGGGCATAATCTACCCACAAACCAAGCTGCTCCCGGGAATAGACGGCCCCGGTGGGGTTATTGGGAGAACAAAGGTAGATTATATCTGCCTGGATGGAATCATCGGGGACTGGAAGAAAGGAATTTTCGCTATTGCCATTTATATAAACTATGTTCCTGCCCGCCATAAGGTTGGTGTCCACATACACAGGGTATACCGGGTCTGGAATCAAGACCCTGGCATCGGCAGAAAAAAGATCCAGAATATTGCCTAAATCGCTTTTGGCCCCATCGCTAATAAAGATCTCGGCCATGGAAAGATCAGCCTTCTTGCTCTTTTTATAGTATTCCTTTAGGGCGCTTCGTAAAAACTCATAGCCCTGCTCTTCGCCATAACCTTTAAAGGTGCTTTTGTTACCCATCTCCTGCACCGCCTTCTGCATGGCCGAAACGACAAGGGGGGCCAGGGGCCTGGTGACATCCCCTATCCCCAGCCGTATGATTTCCCTTTCCGGGTTTTCGGCTATAAAGGCATTAACCTTTTTGGCAATGAGGGAGAAAAAATAGGTGTCATGAAGGTTTTTATAGTTTTCATTAATCATCGCTCTGACTCCCGTAATTAAGAGGAACCCTTCGTTTATGCTTGCTTCTATTATGATAGGTATTGATGATCTCTCTACTCTTTGGAGTGCCTTCCCCATGCAAAAGAAAGGCATCTATCTCCTTATAACTAATGCCCATTTCGGACTCATCGGTTTGCCCATCAAATAATCCGGCCGATGGGGCCTTGGCAAAAATAAAATCCGGAGCATCAAGATAGCGTAAAAACTCGTATATTTCGGTGACTGTTAAATCAGCAATGGGGTTAAAATCATAAGCCCCATCACCCCATTTGGTAAAATAGCCCATGTGGGATTCGCTTCTGTTTCCTGTACCGGCCACCAGCAAGGATTCGCTTAGGGCTATGGCATACAGGGCAGTCATACGTAAACGGGGTGCCATATTATTACAGGAGGAAGCGCTCAGGGTAAAGGAAGCGGATAATTCATCGGTCAATGCCTTTTTTACCCTGCTTAGATCAATGATCCTGGTCTCTATCCCATAATGCTTGGAAAGGATTTCTGCATCGGCCTTATCTTCAGCATAATTTCGTCTGGATTCACAGGGCATAATGATCCCCAGGGTATGATCACAGGCTTTTTTACACAAAATCCCGGTCAGAGCACTGTCTTTGCCGCCGCTATTTCCGTAAACAATGCCCTTAAGCCCCGATGATCTTACTATCTCCTGAATAAAATTGATTCTCTTTTCTGTTTCTTCCTTATAGTTCCGCATTCGTTTTCCTTTACCTCAATGTGGGGTGTATAACTGCTTATAGGGGTTTTTTACATTGGGCCGTAATAAACAGAAGGGGGTCTTAATAATATGATCAAAATCAAAGTTAAAGAGTTCGGCAAATTGCTTAATAGAGGGCATTATCTCTTGCAGATCCGCATCCAGAGGCTTTTCTGCTATCACCTGGGCAGGGAGGGAGGCTAATGATTTCTTTGTCCTGACAAAAATTTTTCCCCCATGCATGCCGGTCCCGGTAAAATTCCCCAAGGGTAGATCTCTTTCATTAATACCCAGGACGATAATAATCCCCCCCGCCAGGTACTCACCCAAAAAGCTCCCCGTTTTACCGCCAATAACAATAAGGGGTCTTTTTTCTTTATACTCCTTCATGTGTATGCCCGTCCGGTAGCCCGTATCCCCTTTAACAAAAATGCTGCCTCCCCTCATGGCATAGCCGAGGGCATCCCCTGCATTGCCATGAACGATGATGGTTCCCTCATTCATCGTATCCCCCACCGCATCCTGCACATTGCCATGAACTGTTATGGTCCCCCCATCCAGGAAGGAGCCAAGGGCATTGCCGGGGGTACCGTGGATGGTATAATTTGTGTCCTTTGATCCGCCGCCGATGAATCGTTGGCCGAAACATGACTCAATGTTTTTAGTCTTCATGGAAGGCTCCAAGCTTTTCTGCCCTTACCTTTTTCGTAAAAGCCATGAGTCCTGGTTTTTCGCAGATAAGAGGAAAATCTATAGTATCCAGGGGAGTTCTGTCCCGGATAAGGCTGGTAAAAATACCAGACTTGGTTACATCCCCCATAAAGATATAACCCTTAAGCTTGTTATCCGAGTAAAAAAGCTTTCTGGTATGACCCTCCTGCTTGAATATAAGCTGTTCCCCCGCATAGGTACCGGCGGTGCTAAGATGGAGCCCCATAAAACCAATGGCATTCATGGGTATGGCCTTGTCAAAAACTTTATCACCGCCGGCCATGTTGACCCCTGCACATTCGCCCTGCATATATGCATTGGGGAGCAGGGCCATTATTTTTTCGGTCCCCGAAGAGACATCAAGGGTTTCGGTGCAGTCCCCGGCGGCATAAACATCCTTTAGGCTCGTTTCACCCCTTTCATTTATTTTTATACCCCGTCCTATCTCTGCTTTACCTTGTAACAATGCGGTATTCGGCCTTACCCCTGCGGCAACTACGAGGATATCAAAGGAGATGGATTCACTGCCTTCCAGGAGGAGTCTGGAATCCTTAATACTCTTTATAGCGGCAGATAAGAAAAACTTTACTCCCCTTTGTTCAAAATGATCTTGTATAACTGCTGCAGAGTCGGAATCCAGGATGCTGTTTAAGACCTGGGGAGCTAAATCGACGATGTTTATGGACCCCACCTGTCCCAGGATTCCTTCTGCACATTTTAAGCCTATTAAACCAGCTCCAATAATAAGAACCTTTTTTTTCTTGTCCAACATAGTTTTTAAGGCGAATGCATCATCTAAAGAAATAAAGCTGGTCTTATTTTTTACTCCATCTATACCTTCTATGGGAGGTTCAAAGGCAGAAGATCCTGTGGCCAGCAATAATTTGCCGTAGGAAAGAAACTCTCCATTAGATAACAGAAGCTGTTTTTCCTCATATTTAATTTCCATTACCCTGGTTTTGGATAAAAGTTTTATATGTTGTTCTTTGTAAAAATTTTTGTTCCGGTAATAAAGATGATCTTCGGGGATCTTTCCCTGAATAAAATAGGAAATCAAGGGCCGGGAATAACAGTGATAGGACTCATCGCTAATGATGGTGATATTTCCTTTTTTATCGAGCCCCCGGATACCCTCTGCACAGCCTATGCCGGCGGTGGAATTACCAATAATGACGTATTCCATATCAGCCCCTTTCTTCATACACTATCGCGTTATTGGGACAGCCCTTCACGCATAAGGGCATATCAAATGACGAATCTATGCACAATTCACATTTTTGCACCGCCCCGTCAGGGGATGCCGAAATGGCACCATAGGGACATGAGAGGATGCAGGTATAACAGCCCACACATTTCTCTTTATTGGTGATGATTACCCCATCCAGGACCATTAAGGAACCGGTGATACATCCCTTTACACAGAGGGGTTCTTTGCAATGGCGGCAGGAAACAGCAAAGCTAACTCCCTCCTTTTCTTCGATCTTTATCCGGGGGTTTATTTTAATTCCCTTCAGGGAGCGGGCCATATCATCCCCTCCCCTATGGGCGAACTCGCAGTGAAACTCGCATAGGCGGCATCCCAGACACCATTTTTCATTCACATAGACTCGTTTCATACCTATTCTCCGGCGTGCCTTATGCCCAAAACATCAAGTTCCTTTTGGTTTAAGCCAATGCCCCTAAGCATCAATCTGTTTCCTTTAAGAGCCTCTATGGAATTAATCCCCATGCCTCCCATCATTTCTTTAATTTCATGCTTCCATGCGCTTATGAGATTAACCAAGCGCCTGTGGCCAAGATCGGGATTTAATCTTCGATACAGTTCCTCAGTCTGGGTGGCTATCCCCCAGTTGCACTTCCCCGTATGGCATTGTCTGCAGAGGTGGCAGCCCAGAGCAAGTAATGCGGCGCTGGCAATGTATACCGCATCGGCCCCCAGTGCTATGGCCTTAACGATGTCAGCACTGCTTCGTATACTGCCCCCGGCAATAATCGAAACCCTATCCCTGATGCCCTCATCCCTCAGCCGGGCATCTACGCTGGCCAGGGCCAGTTCTATAGGGATCCCCACGTTATCCCGTATCCGCGTGGGGGCCGCCCCGGTGCCGCCCCGGAAGCCATCGATGGCAATGATGTCCGCTCCGCTCCGGGCTATACCACTGGCAATGGCGGCCACATTATGAACCGCCGCAATTTTAACGATCACCGGCTTTTCATGGGATGTCACCGTTTTTAGGGCATACACAAGCTGCCGCAGATCTTCGATGGAATAAATATCATGGTGGGGAGCAGGGCTTATGGCATCGCTCCCTTCGGGGATCATCCGGGTTTTGGAAATTTCCCCTACAATTTTTGATCCCGGAAGATGCCCCCCTATGCCTGGTTTAGCTCCCTGGCCCATTTTAATTTCTATGGCCGCCCCTGCGGCCAGATAATCCGGATGGACCCCAAACCGGCCCGAAGCAACCTGGACTACCGTATGTTTTCCAAAGCGGTAAAAATCTTCATGGAGCCCCCCTTCGCCGGTGTTATACAGGATCTCCAGCTCTTCCGCCGCCCGGGCCAGAGATTCATGAGCATTATAGCTAATCGAACCATAGCTCATGGCAGAAAAGAGGACCGGAAGGGCAAGCTTTAACTGGGGCGGCAGGGTATTAACTATCCTCCCCTGGGAATCCCGGGTAACAGACTGGGGCTTTGCCCCCAGGAAGACCCGGGTTTCCATGGGTTCCCGCAGGGGATCTATAGAAGGATTGGTCACCTGGGATGCATTAATGACAATTTTATCAAAATAAACCGGATAAGGTTCGGGGTTTCCCATGCTGGATAAGAGTACCCCCCCGCTCTCGGCTTGCCGGTATATTTCATCCATGGTTTTATTATTCCAGTTTGAATTTTCCCGGTAAGTGTTTCCGGTCTTTACGATCCGCAGGGCCCGGGTGAGGCAGAGGGCCACGCAGCGGTGGCAGTTGATGCACTTGCCTTCGTCGGAGCTCATCTTATCTTCATCCGGCAGATAAACATGGACCCCATTGGCGCATTGCTTTTCGCATACCCGGCAGTTAATGCATTTTTCGCTGTTTCGAAGGGGCTCGTATTCGGGATACAAAAATGAGATCGCCATTATGCTTCCTCCCCCTTAAGCCGGATTACCACCGGTTGTCCACCCTGGGGTGCATAGACCCTGTCCAGGTCGGGTTCGATGATCCGTATGGCCGCCTCTTCGCTGGAGATGTATACCCTCTCTCCCTTTTCCCCTATCACCATGCTCCGTAATTTTAGGCGGTCATTAAGGGCCATAAGCCCCCCTTCAAAACCAGCGATGATAGAAAAGGGGCCTGTAATGAGCTGGGAGGAAAAAATAGTCCGCAGGGTCTCATGATAGCTTCGTTCCTTTTCTTCCATGGCGTCGATAACTTCCCAGAAAGGGGCCGCTACCACCGCAGATATTTCTTCCATGGTAAGGCCCATCTTCCGGTTAAGGTAATCGATGATATAGGTAATAACTTCGGTATCTGTTTGGAGGGAACAGGTATAGCCGTACTGTTCCATGGATCGCCGGTTGGCATCATAGGAAGATATTTCTCCGTTATGGACCACCGAAAAATCCAGGAGCGCAAAGGGATGGGCCCCGCCCCACCATCCCGGGGTGTTGGTTGGATAGCGGCCATGTGCGGTAAAGGCATAGCCCTCGTACTCATCAAGCCGGTAAAACCTCCCCACATCTTCGGGGAAACCCACAGCCTTAAAGACCCCCATGTTTTTACCGCTGGAAAAAACATAGGCTCCCTCTATTCGGGTATTGATGCGAAACACACAGCGGGCCACAAATTCCCTTTCATCCAAACCGCTGGAAGCGAGCTTGGTAGGCAGGGGACTCACAAAATAGCGCCAGATAAGGGGCTCGTCATTTATCTCGGGGATTTTTTTTGTAGGTATCTTAGATAAATTGATAATATCAAAATGGGAATCTAGAAAGCTTTCGCATTCAGTTTTTTCGATAGAAGAATTATAAAAAAGATGAAGGGCGTAATAATCCTTATAGGATGGATAGATTCCATAGGCAGCGAAACCTCCTCCCAGACCATTGCTTCGCTCCTTCATTACTTCCATGGATCTGATCATTATCTCGCCGTTCATGGGCTTTCCGGTCCTGTCTATGACCCCGGAAATGGCACAGCCCGAGGGGATCCTCACTTCCCCTTCCCGGGGAGGATGATGCCGAAGTGGTTTTAGATCAGCTTTCATGGCCAGCCCCTGGTAAAGCTTTATGAAAATCCGTATGGGATTGAAAAACTGCGGCGGTCCTAATTAAAGTCTCTTCTGATAAGTAATTGCCGATGAGCTGAAGCCCCACCGGAAGGCGGCGGGAATCGAATCCGCAGGGGAGAGAAACCGCCGGAAGACCCGCCAAATTAACCGATACGGTAAAAATGTCCCCCATGTACATCTTTAGGGGATCCATCATGGAGCTGCCCAGGGTATAGGCTGTGGTAGGGGTCACCGGAGATAAAATGACATCAAAGTCTTCAAATATTTTCTTGTATGATTCCCCCAGGGCCTGCCTCACCTGGTCTGCCTTTTTATAATAGGCATCATAATACCCAGAGGAGAGAACAAAAGATCCAAGCATGATGCGCCGTTTTACTTCCAGCCCAAAACCGGTATTCCGGGTAGCCTGGTAAAGTTCCTGCAGATCCCCTGCACCCTCGTATTGGTAGCCGTATGTTAAGCCGTCGAACCGGGAAAGGTTGGAAGAAGCTTCGGCGGAAGCAATTATATAGTACGAAGGAATCATTAATTCTGTCAGGGGCATGGAAAAATAGCTAAGATCGGCCCCCAGATCCTTATACAGTTCCCCGGCGGAAATTATTTTTTCTTTTACTTCTTCATCTATGCCCTGTTCAAAATAATTTTCTGGTATGCCTATGCGTAATCCCCTAAGTCCTTCGCCAGGGGACATGGAGTACCTATAGGGCTCTCTAATGGTGCAGGCCTCATCCATCCCGTCCTGGCCCGATATTATTTCCAAAAGGGCAGAACAATCCCCTATGGTTCTTCCCATGGGCCCAATTTGATCAAGGCTGGAAGCGTATGCCACCAGGCCGTAGCGGGAAACCCGGCCATAGCTGGGTTTTATTCCGCTGATGCCGCAAAAAGCGCAGGGCTGCCGTATGCTTCCCCCCGTATCCGAACCCAGGGCCAGGGGAATTTCCCGGGCCGCCACTGCTGCGGCGCTTCCCCCCGAGGAACCGCCGGCAACCCGGCTGAGATCCCAGGGGTTTTTTACGGGCCCCGAAGATCCGGTCTCGGAAGAACTTCCCATGGCAAATTCGTCCATGTTTAATTTGCCCATAACAATTAAACCGGCCTTTTCTATCTTATCTATCACCGTGGCATTAAACACCGGAGTATAGCCATCGAGCATCTTTGATGAACAGCCAAGGGGAAAGCCCTTCATGGAAATATTATCTTTAATCCCTATGGGAACCCCCGCCAAGGGTGAGGGGCTCTCTCCAGCATCGATTTCTTTTTGCACTTCCCGGGCCCGCCGGGAAGCATAGTCATAATCATAGGAACTAAAGGCATTAATAGAGCCGTCTTTTTCGATGTAGTTTTTATGATAAAAATCCACCGCTTCCATGACCGAAAGCTGTTTAGAGACAATGGACTGGGATAGTTCCAGGGAGCTAAGGTGTTCCATGTTCATTCCCTCACCTTTGGAATAATAAAGAAGGCCCCATCCGATACGGGAGCATTGAACAAGACATCCTCCCGCCTGTATGCTGTTTTAACCTCATCAAGGCGAAGATCCTCCCTTCCATGCCCCCCCCATGCTTCCTCATCCCCGGAACATGTATACTGGGAAAGGAGTTCCATGCTGGCCAGGATTTTTTCCAGGTCAAAAGAAATTTGCCTTCTTTCATCAGGGGACAAACTGAGGCAAGAAAGATCCTCCAGGTATTTAATTAATTCGTCGTCTATGCTAATGGTTCCCATACCCTTTCCTTTGTTGCCGTAAAACCAAAAAAAAAAAGGGCGTTTACCGGATGGGGAGGCTATCCCTGTCCGGCAAACACCCTTGTTCGCCTGTTTCTTTGTACACAATTTCGCCGTATTATGTCAATAGGTTTTTTTATTTTTTTTCATGAAGAGCGCTCAACTCTACCAGGTCAGTATTCGTTTCATCCCAGCCCGACATTAGACTGTCTATAAGAGCATTAGCCGTATCAAGGCTGGTCATGCAGGAGATCCCCAGCATGCAGGCCTTACGGCGGATCTTTACATCATCCAAACTGGGATCCCTTCCCCGGTCAGAGGTGCTTACCACGTAAGAAATTTTCCCGCTCTGTAAGAGGGTGGAAGTATTGTGCACCGCCGATTGATGTATCTTTTCTATCCCCTGGACCGGAAGCCCCCTCTCGCTTAGATAGCGGGCGGTGCCCCAGGTGGCGTAGAGATCAAAACCCAGTTTATGGAACCGCTCCGCCACGGGGGCAATTTCTTTCTTATCCTTGTCGGTGACGGTAATTAAGACTCCCCCCGTCTTATTCATCCTATACCCCGCCGCCAGAAGGCCTTTGTACAGAGCCTCGGACAGGGAGCGGCCCATTCCCAGGACCTCTCCGGTGGATTTCATCTCCGGGCCCAGATGGGTGTCCAGGCCTATGAGCTTTTCAAAAGAAAACACCGGGACCTTGACAGCCACAAAATTGATATCCTTGGCTATCCCCTGGCTGCTTAATTTTTCGCCCATGGAGGTTCTGACCGCCAGATCACACATGGGAATCCCGGTAATTTTGCTCAGGTAGGGAACGGTCCTGGAGGCCCGGGGGTTTACCTCTATCACATAGGGCAGGCCCTGGTGAAGGACAAATTGAATGTTGATCAGCCCCCGTACCGAGAGGGCCCGGCAAATTTTTTGAGTTATTTCAAAAACCTGGTTTTTTAATTCATCATCTAATGAAAGGGGCGGGTAGACCGCTATGCTGTCCCCCGAATGGACCCCGGTTCTTTCAATCTGCTCCATGATCCCCGGAATAAACACCCTCTCTCCGTCACTAATGGCATCCACTTCAATCTCGGTCCCCTCTATATATTTATCGATAAGCACGGGGTTCTCCAGGGAATTACGCAGAATGATCTTCATGTATTCTTTAATGTCATCGGGGGTCCAGGCGATAATCATGTTTTGACCCCCCAATACATAGGAGGGCCGCAAGAGGACCGGGTAACCCAGGCGTTCTGCCGCCGCAAGGGCCTCCTGTTCGGTGTAGCCCGTATAGGCCCTGGGGCGGTGGATCCCCAGCTCTTCCATCAGGGCATCAAAGCGCTGGCGGTCTTCGCAGATATCTATGCTCTCAGCACTGGTACCCAGAATGGGGACCCCCCGCCTGGCCAGTTCCAGGGCCAGCTTGATGGCGGTCCCTCCGCCAAACGAAACAATGCAGCCCAGGGGTTTTTCTACTTCGATTATCCTCATCACATCGTCCGCACAGATCGGTTCAAAGTAGAGCCTGTCGGCGGTATCAAAGTCGGTAGACACGGTTTCGGGGTTATTGTTGATCACGATGGCTTCGTAGCCCAGGCTCCTTAAGGTCCACACGCAATGCACCGAGGCATAGTCAAACTCTATCCCCTGGCCTATCCGGATGGGCCCGCTTCCCAGGACTATGACCCTCTGTTTTTTGCTCCCTTCGATAAAGGGCAAAACCTCGTTTTCTTCGCCATGCTCCAGGGAATAAAAATAGGGGGTCTCGGCAGAAAATTCCCCTCCGCAGGTGTCAACCATTTTGTAAACCAGGTTCTTCCCGGTCCCAGGATCCTCTGGTTTCTGGTCAGCGGAGCTTCGCCGTATCCGGTCCAGGCCGTGGAGGAACCACCTATCCACCTGGGTAGCCCCATGGAGATCCTCCACCGTAAAACCCCGCAAGAGGGCCTCGTAGAGAAGGAAGAGCCTTTCATCGGTGATAAAACCCAGCATAAGACCAATTTCTTCCCTGCTTTTTTGTTTTAGCCGGGGCAGTTCCAGGCCGCCGAGCCCCAGCTCCGCTCCCCGGACGGCCTTTAAGAGGGCCTCCTCGAAGGTGTCCGCCATGGCCATGACTTCTCCGGTGGCCTTCATCTGGGTTCCCAGATAATTTTCGGCGTAGACGAATTTATCAAAGGGCCATTTGGGGAGCTTTACTGCCACATAATCCAAGACGGGTTCAAAGGCCGCAAAGGTAGATCCCGTCACAGCATTGGGGATCTCATCCAGGGTATAGCCTATGGCAATGTTCGTAGCCACCTTGGCTATGGGGTAACCGGTGGCCTTCGATGCCAGGGCGCTGGACCGGGAGACCCGGGGGTTCACCTCGATGACCGCATACTCAAAACTGTGGGGGTTAAGGGCCAGTTGGCAGTTACAGCCCCCCTCTACCCCCAGGGAATCTATAATATGGAGGGCCGCGGTCCTGAGCATCTGGTATTCCCTGTCCGCCAGGGTAAGGACAGGGGCTATGACTATGCTGTCCCCCGTATGGACCCCCACGGGATCAAAGTTTTCCATGGAGCAGACGATGACCCCGTTCCCCGCCCGGTCCCGCATCACTTCAAATTCAATTTCCTTCCACCCCGCGATGGACCTTTCTACCAGGACCTGGGAGATGGGGGACACCGCCAGGCCGTTGGCCACTATGTCACAGAGGTCCCTCTGGTCCCTGGCGACACCGCCGCCGGAGCCCCCCAGGGTAAAGGCGGGCCGCACGATAAGGGGGTAGCCATTGGTTCCCGCAAAGGCCAGGGCCCCATCTATGTCCTCGGTCACCACCGAGGGAATCACCGGCTCTCCTATGCTTTCCATGGTCTCTTTAAAGAGCTTTCTGTCTTCCGCCTTGTCTATGGTTTCGGGGGAGGAACCCAAGAGCCGGACCTGATACTTGTCCAGGGTGCCGTCCTTGCTTAGCTTCATGGAAAGGGTAAGGCCCGTCTGGCCCCCCAGGCCCGAAAGGATGCCATCGGGTCTTTCTTTTGCAATAATCCGCCTTACCGTTTCCAGGGTCAAAGGCTCTATGTAAATTTTATCCGCCATGTTCCTGTCGGTCATGATGGTAGCGGGGTTCGAATTTACCAGAACGATTTCTATGCCGTTTTCTTTTAAGACCCGGCAGGCCTGGGTTCCCGCATAATCAAACTCGGCAGCCTGGCCTATGATGATGGGCCCCGAACCGATGAGGAGCACCTTTCGTATCCCCCTATCAAGAGGCATGGGATTCCATCCTTTCTATAAACCGGTCAAACAAAAACGATGTATCCAAGGGGCCCCCTTGAGCTTCCGGGTGAAACTGAACCGAAAAGGAAGGGCCGTAATCCATCCCCTCATTGGTGCCGTCATTTATATTAACGAAGGAAACATGGCCAGATCCAGGCTCGGCCTCCACGGCGTAGCCATGGTTTTGGCTGGTGATATAAACCCTGCCGGTGGCCAGGTCCTTCACCGCCTGGTTAGCCCCCCGGTGGCCAAACTTCATCTTTTTAGTCCCGTACCCCCTGGCCAGGGCCAGGAGCTGGTGTCCCAGGCAGATCCCCATGATGGGTATGCCCGTCTTATCCAGATCCTTCAGGGTAGCAATGATGTCCCTGTTGCCCGGATCCGAGGGGTCACCGGGGCCGTTAGAAAGAACGATACCATCGGGCTTCTCATGCAATATGGCTTCCGCCTTCTCTTGAGAGTGAAAGGAAAGGACCCGGCAATTCCTTCGCAGCAGGGCAGATTCTATGCCCCCCTTGGCTCCATAATCCACCAGGGCCACCAGGGGAGCCCCCCCTGCCCCGTCGGCCTTCATCAAAGGGCCGGTCCGCCTGTTAAGAGCCGAAACCTCCCTGACTGGATTCACCACCCGGTAAGACCGGGCCTCTTCACGATCCGAGTCCCTGGGCTCCCGGAGGCATAATTTTCCGTTTAAGACCCCCCTGGTTCTGATTATCCTGGTGAGCTGCCTGGTGTCGATTCCGCAGAGACCGGGGATCCCCCGCTCTTTTAAGAGGCTGTCCAGGTTGCTTCTGCTTCGAAAATTGGAAGGAATATGGCAGGGATATTTTACGATGTAGCCAAAAAGGGAGATCCGGGGGGATTCAAAATCTTCCGGAATCACCCCGTAGTTTCCGATTAAGGGAAAGGTCTGTAAGACAATCTGACCGTAGTAGGAGGGGTCGGTGAGGGTTTCCAGGTAGCCCGTCATGGCAGTGGTAAAGACAATTTCACCGGTCACTTCCTTCTCTGCGCCAAATAGAGATCCTGTAAACTGGGTGCCGTCTTCCAGGATCAAAAAAGCTTTTTTCATGATGTTCCTTCCTCTCCGCTAAAGCAGACTGTGCAGAAGGGGATCTGACAGCTGACGCAGGCCCTCTGTAGCCCCCCCAGACTGATGTATCTAAGGCTGTCGGCGCCGATTTCTTTTTCTATCTCCTCCAGGCTCATCCGGTTGGCGATTAAACTTTCTTTGCTGTCTATGTCGGTCCCATAGCGGCAGGTATGGATAAAGGGGGGGGAAGAAATCCTTAGATGGATCTCCCGGGCCCCGGCGGCTTTCAAGGTCCCAACGAGTTTCCCTATGGTGGTTCCCCGGACTATGGAGTCATCCACCAGGACCACCCGTTTTCCCTCTATCCCCGCCCGCAGGGGGTTTAGCTTCATCCTCACGGCGCTTAAGCGGAGGTCCTGGGTGGGGTAGATAAAGCTCCTTCCTATGTAGCGGTTTTTTACGAAGCCGTTCACCAGGGGGAGGGAGCTGGCCTGGGCATAGCCAATGGCCGCATCGAGGCCCGAGTCGGGGACCCCGCAAACTATGTCAGCCTCCGCGGGGTGTTCCTCAAAAAGAATAGCCCCCATCCTCAGGCGGGCCTCGTAGACACTGAGGCCATCGATGACCGAATCGGGCCGGGCAAAGTAGACATACTCAAAAATGCAGAGCCCCAGGGCAGGATCTTTTTCCTTCTTGATGGCGAAACCTTCTCTTATCCTTCCTTCCTGGATGACAAGGATCTCACCGGGAGAAACATCCCGGATAAACTCAAAGCCGCAGGCATCGAAGGCACAGCTCTCGGAGGCAACCATGATGCCCCTCTCGTTTTTTCCCAGGCAGAGGGGGCGAAAGCCATTACTATCCCGTACAGCATAGAGGGTCCCCTCAGCATCGGCCAGAACCAGGGAAAAGGCCCCCTCGAGCTCATGGACTGCCTTAATGATCCCCGAAAGGGTATCCTTCTCCTTGATTATCCTATAGGCAACAAGGAGGGCCGCTACTTCACTGTCACTTTCGGACTTAAACCTCAGGCCAAAGCCCTCCAGCATGGCCCGGATCTCAGGGGCGTTGGTGATATTCCCGTTATGGGCCAGGGCGATCCTGCCGGTCAGGTACTCGGCCACAAAGGGTCCCGCATTATGGGGAACGCTGTCGCCGGTGGTCGAGTAGCGGGTATGGCCCACCAGGGTAGAGGCCTGGTCAAAATAATCAGGGAAGCTCGAAAACACTTCCGACACAAGGCCCCGGTCTTTTTTGCAGAAAATGTTCCCCCCCTGGACCACCGCTAAGCCTGCGCTTTCCTGGCCCCGATGCTGGAGGGTAATAAGCCCATTGTAGGCATATTCCTGGCCTCCGGGTTCCGAAAGGCTCAGCCCCAGGACCGCACATTCTTCCCCTGGTTTATCAGTCATGTTCATAGTCATGTATGATCCCCTCGCTCACCTGCCGTTTACTTATCCGCTGATCCATGGCCTTCTTTTCGATATACCGGTGGGCCTCCTGTTCGCTCATCCGGGCAGAGGAAATCAATATGTTTTTCGCCCGGTCTATAATAAGGATGTCTTCAATTTTTTGCTTGAGCCCTTCATTCTCTACCTGAAAATTGGCGAGCCGGGATCGTACCGTCCTGGCAAGGCTGATAATCTGACGCAGGGATTCGGGGCTGATGGGTTTTGCCAAGGTGAAGACCCCATCCCCTTCACAGACCGCCGTCACGGCGGGGTAGATTTCGCTTTTTACCGCCAAAATTACCTGGCAAAGCCCCTGGGAAGCCACATGCCGGGCCAGGTCTTCCCCGTTCTCGTCCGGCAGGGGTGAATTAATAAAGACCAGATCAAAATCCTTTTCGAGGAGGAGCCTTCGGCCCTCACCGGCGGAGCGGGAGTAGATGACATCGTAAATGGAATAGCTCCTTAGGAGTTCCGCAATGGCGGAAAAGCTAGGCTCTGAGGGAGCTAAAATCAAGGCGCTTTCCATATGGTTACCTAAAGCACATAAAAATAGGTTTCGGTGTAAAACCCTTCCTTATCTCCGGCTTTTTCAAAATCATTAACCTCCCCTTCTTTAACTTCCAGAAACTTCGCCAAGACTTCGGGTCCCAGGATCTCGGCCGCAAAGGTGCTCCCCCTGGCCAGGTCTATGGCCTCCCTGAGGGTCCCCGGGAGCTTTTCCAGGGAGCCCGTCACGGCCCTGTCGGCGGTATAGAGATCCGCATTCACCGAAGGGGGCAGCTCCCTTTTTTCTTCTATCCCGTCCAGCCCCGCATGGATTAAAAGGGCAAAGGCCAGATAGGGGTTTACCGAAGGGTCCGGGGACCTTAGCTCCATCCTTACCCTCTCGCCCTTGGCGGCGGGGATACGGATCAACTGGGAACGGTTATGGGGAGACCAGGACACATAGAGGGGGGCATCGAATTTTCCAAAACGCTCGTAGGAATTGGCCGTGGGATTCAAAAAGAGGGTAATCTCCCGGATCTTGGACAGAATCCCGGCGATAAAATACTCCGACACCGCCGAATGTTCATCGGTGTCGGCGACCTTGAAGATGTTCTTCCCCCTCTGGCTTAGGGAGAGGTTAATATGAAGACCATTCCCCGGGGCAAAAGAAAGGGGCTTGGGCATGAATGAAGCGAAGAGGCCGTTCCTTTCGGCGATGGCCTTTACCACGGTCTTAAAGGTCTGAAGATTGTCCGCCGCCTCCAGGGCATTACTGAACTTAAAATCGATCTCGTTCTGTCCCGGCCCCTGCTCGTGGTGGGAGGCCTCGGGCCGAATTCTCATCTCCGCCAGGGTCAGGCAAATTTCCCGGCGTATGTTTTCCCCCTTATCCAGGGGGAGGAGGTCCAGGTAGCCCCCCCGGTCAAAGGGACGCAAAGTGGGGTCCCCCTGTTCATCGGTCTTAAAGAGGTAGAACTCGCACTCGGAGCCCACCTTGCAGGTATAGCCCATCCGGTCGGCCCGCTCTTCGGCAGCCTTTAAAAAGGCCCGGCCGTCATGGGAAAAGGCTGAGCCGTTGGGGTTTTTTATGTCACAGTAAAACCGGGCCACCCTGCCGGGGCCGGGCCGCCAGGGCAGGATGTCCAGGGTAATGGGGTCCGGAAAAAGGAGGAGGTCCGAATCGGTCACATCCTTAAAGCCCCGGATCACATGGGCATCGAAGGAGACCCCGTTCTCGAAGGCCTCTTCCAGCTCCTCCGGCATGATGGCAATATTTTTCTGCATCCCCAGAAGATCACAGAAGGCCAGGCGGATAAACTTAATATCGTTCCCCCGGATAAACTCAAGAACATCCTTTACGGTATTATTCATCATGTCCCCCTATTCTACGGTCACACTTTTTGCCAAGTTCCTTGGCTTATCTATATCCAGGCCCTTATTGGCCGCAATGTAATAGGCCAGAAGCTGCAGTACCAAAACCGACAGGGAGGGCGAAAAAAGCTCATAAACCCTGGGGAGGCTCAACTGCACCAGATCATCCCCCATCCCGGAGACTTCAGCATTCCCTACCAAAAGAACCCGGGCCCCCCGGCTGATCACTTGCTCGGTGTTTGACATTATTTTGGGATACAGGGCCTTTCGGCTGGCAATGGATACCACCAGGGTATTATCTTCGATGAGGGAGATGGTTCCATGTTTTAGCTCTCCCCCCGCATAGGCCTCTGAATGAATATAGCTTATTTCCTTTAGTTTAAGCGAGCCTTCGGCGGCGATGGCATAGTCGATATTCCGCCCTATGAAAAAAATGCTCTTCTTTCCCACCCAGGAGGCGGCATGTTTTTGGATCATCCCGGTAGAAGAGAGGACCTCCTCGGCCTTGTCGGGAAGGGACTGGATCTCTTCCCCCAGGATCTGGGCCTCTTCCTTCGTAATGGCCCCCAGGGCGGCGGCACTATGGACCGAAAAAATATAGAGGAGGACCAGCTGGGCCGAAAAGGCCTTGGTGGTGGCCACCGCAATCTCGGGGCCCGCGGAGGTAAAGAGGCAGAGTTCGGCCTCCTTGGCGATGGTGCTCCCCACCACGTTTACTATCCCCAGAGTCGCCGCCCCCTTCTCTTTGGCCAGGCGAAGGGCCGCAATGGTATCCGCCGTTTCTCCCGACTGACTAATGAGGACCACCAAGCTTGAAGCATCGATGATGGGATCCCTATAACGGAACTCGCTGGCTATATCGATCTCTACAGGGACCCGGCAGAGTTCCTCAAAGACGTATTTCCCCACCAGGGCCGCATTATAGGCGGAACCGCAGCCGGTAATGACTATCTTGCGGTACCGGGCGATATCAAGGCCCTCGAGGACCTCGTGATTCCTTCCCTTCCATAAACTGTCCTGGATGGTCTCCCGGAGGACCCGGCCCTGCTCCAGGATCTCCTTAAACATAAAATGAGGATGTCCCCCCTTTTCGGCACTATCCAGGCTCCAGGTGACCTCTTCCTTTTCTTTTATAAGTGGCTCCCCCTGGGGGTCAAAAAATTCACAGGAGTCCCGGCCAAGGAGGGCGATTTCCCTATCTTGCAGATAGTAGACCTCCCTGGTGTGTTCCAGGATCGCCGGAATGTCGGAGGCGATAAAGGCACCATGTTCCGAAAGGCCGGCGATAAGGGGGCTGTCCTTTTTTATGGCCCCCAGAACCTCCGGTTTATCGGCACAGATGATCCCCAGGGCATAGGAACCCTCCAGGACCTCAGAGAGTTTTATCATGGTCTCCTTTAGATCCCCCCGGTAAAACTGCTCCGCCAGGTGGGCGATCACCTCCGTGTCTGTCTCGGACTGAAAGGCCGCCCCCCTTTGGACCAGTTTTTCTTTTAATTGGCGGTAGTTCTCGATAATCCCGTTATGGACCACCGCGATCTTTTGCTGCTCCCCCAGGTGGGGATGGGAATTAAGATCCGAGGGCTCCCCGTGGGTGGCCCAGCGGGTATGCCCTATGCCTAGGGTACCCTCCAGGGGGCTGGCGGCCAGGCGGCTTTCCAGGGCGCTGAGCCGGCCCTTCTCTTTCGAGACAGCCAGGCCCCCCCGGCCCAGGACCGCTATGCCCGCCGAATCGTAGCCCCGGTACTCCAGCTTTTTAAGGCCCCCCAAGAGGATGGGGACCGCCTCTTTCATCCCTATGTATCCGATTATGCCGCACATGGTATATCGATCACTCCATGATGATGTAACTGTCCCGGCCGGCCCCAACGGAGACATACTTTATTTTGGTTGAGACCGCTTTTTCCAGATAGCGGATATACTGGAGGGCCTCTTTAGGAAGCTCCGACTGATAGCGGCACTGGGAGATATCCTTCTTAAACCCATCCAGATATTCGTAGACCGGCCGGGCCTTGGCAAGTTTCTCCCCGGTGGGAAAGTCCCGGCACTCTCTGCCCTGTACTTCATAGGCCACACAGACCGGGATGCTATCCATATAGGAGAGCACGTCCAGCTTGGTCAGGGCTATCTCGTGGGCCCCCTGGACCTGGATGCCATAGGAGCTGGCGGGGACATCAAAGGCCCCTACCCTTCTAGGCCTCCCGGTGGCTGCCCCGTATTCGGCCCCCTGCTCCCGGAGCAGTTCCGCCTCGGGGCCCTCCATCTCTACCACAAAGGGGCCCTCCCCCACACAGCTTGAGTAGGCCTTCATCACCCCGATGACGTGATCCACCCGGGCCCCGGGGATCCCGGCCCCTATGGGAGCAAAGGAGGCCAGGGTCTGGGATGAACTCGTATAGGGATAGATCCCGTAGTCTATGTCCCGTAAAGATCCCAATTGGGCCTCGAAGAGGATGTTCATCTTTTTCTCCTGGGCCCGGGCCAGGTAGGCCCTGGTGTCGCAGATATAGGGCAGAAGAGGTTCCCCGTACTGGCCCAGCCAGGAAAGGATCTCCTCCTTTTGGGCTTCCAGGTCTTTTTCTTCTTTATACGAGTCATAGGATTGAAGGGTGAGGTTCTTCCAGGAGAGGAGGTCCCCCACCTTTTCTTCCAGGGAGGCGGGGTCAAGAAGGTCCCCCATGCGGAGCCCCTTCTTCATATACTTATCCCCGTAGACCGGAGCTATGCCCCGGCGAGTGGACCCATACTTCTTGTCCCCCAGGCGTTCTTCCTCCAGGATATCCTGCATCTTGTGATAGGGAAGGCAGATAAAAGACCGGTCGCTGATTTTAAGGTTCCCCGGTTCAATCTTAACCCCCTTTTGGGCCAGGTCCCCCATTTCTCCCCAGAGGTGCTCCAGGTCTATCACCATCCCCAGGCCCATGACATTTATGGTCCCCTCCCGGAAGACCCCCGAGGGGAGGAGATTGAGAACAAACTTGCCCCGGTCGTTCACCACCGTATGACCCGCATTGTTCCCCCCCTGGTAGCGGCAGATGATGTCATAGCCCCCCGAAAGAAGGTCCACCATCCGGCCCTTGCCTTCATCTCCCCAGTTTACTCCCACAACCGCCGTAAGCATGTTCCTCTCCTTATACCCGGATGCTGATATCGATCCCTGGCAGGTCCCCATAGGCCCCCAGTCTCTCCTCCGCCTGGGCCAGAAACTCCTCGCACTGCTCCTGGCTCCGGCCGGTAAACTGCCGGGCCTCCAGGAGGGCCGAGATTTCTTCCCCCGAGATCCCAAAGGCGGGATCTCCCCCTATCCTTTCCAGGAGGTCCATGGGGCCCCCCGCCTTTATTTGCTTGCTGGCTTCCATTGAATGGACCCGAATCCGCTCATGGAGGCTCTGCCTATCCTTCCCCCGGGAGACACAGTACATAAGGATGTTCTCGGTGGCCATGAAGGGGAGTTCCTCCTCCAGATGCCGGGCCATACGATGGGGGTAGACCTCCAGGCCCCCCGCCACGTTGATCACCAGGGAAAGCATGCCGTCAGCGGCCAGAAAGGCCTCAGGGATGGCGATCCGCCTATTGGCGGAGTCATCGAGGGTCCGCTCCAGCCACTGGGAAGAGGCGGTCATGGCGGGGTTTTGGGCGGCATTGATTATATAGCGGGCCAGGGAGGCTATCCTCTCGCTCCGCATGGGATTCCGTTTATAGGCCATGGCGGAGGACCCCACCTGGCCCTCCTCGAAGGGCTCTTCAATCTCTTGCAGGTGGGAGAGGAGCCGCAGATCATTGGAAAATTTGGCAGCGCTCTGGGCGATTCCCGATAGGACCGAGAGGGAAAAGTAATCGACCTTCCGGGAATAGGTCTGGCCGCTGACCCCATAGGCCCCGGTAAAGCCCATCTTCCGGCAGATCTTCTCTTCCAGGGCCTTTACCTTCTGGTGATCCCCCCCAAAGAGATGAAGGAAGCTGGCAGCGGTTCCGGTGGTCCCCCGGCAGCCCAGAAGCCTTAATTGTGCCTGGGTAAACTCGATCTGATCCAGATCCAAAAGGAGATCCTGAATCCAGAGGCAGGCCCGCTTGCCTACGGTGGTGGGCTGGGCGGGCTGGAAGTGGGTATAACCCAGACAGGGAAGCCCCTTATAGAGGCGGGCAAATTCGCAGAGCTTGGCTATGGCCCCCACAAGGAGATCCTTAATCCGGCCCAGGGCCTCCTTCTGCAAGATGATATCGGTGTTATCCCCCACATAGGCCGAGGTGGCCCCCAGATGAATGATGGGCCGGGCCCGGGGGCATTGATCTCCAAAGGCCATGATGTGGGCCATCACGTCATGGCGGGTCTGGGCCTCGTAATCCCTGGCGGCCTGGTAGTTGATATCCGATACATGGGCCCGCATCTCTTCTATCTGCTGGTCGCTTATGTCCAGCCCTAACTCCTGCTGGGCCTCTGCCAGGGCTACCCAGAGGCGGCGCCAGGTGGAGAATTTGCGGTCCTCCGAAAAGATGCCCTGCATCTGGGCGCTGGCATAGCGGGAGCAGAGGGGATTCACATAGCGGTCCGACATCAGGAACTCCTTTCCATCCATGGACAACAAAAAAGGGCGTCCATCGGCAGCTCCAAGACTTCCTTGGAACCGCAGATGAACGCCCTTGTTCAAGCTGCCTTACTATATCGATTTCGCAGGGGCTCTGTCAATCCTGCTTCTTGGTGCTGCCCCTTATTTCCCGTAGATATGTTCCAGCCCGTGGATCAATTCCAGGGCCTTATCCTTGCACTCCCCGCAGGAGGACCCTATCTTGGTGGCCTGCTGGAACTGCTCCCAGCTTCGGGCCCCATTCTGATAGGCCCGCTCCAGGTCCTTGTCGGTAATCCCCAGGCAGGTGCAGATGACCGTGGTCTCTTCCTGGAGCTCCCCGGCCCTCCCGGCCTGGGCCAGGTAATCGTCGATGGCGGCCCTCAGAGCCTTATCCCCTAACACCGAACAGTGGATCTTGTTCTCCGGGAGGCCCCCAAGCTTTTCCACCAGGTCCTCGGGTTTTATATTGTAGGCATCGGCGATGTTCATCCCCTTGATCGATTCGGAGAGGATGCTGGTGGAGGCTATGGCGCTGGCACAGCCGTAGGTCTTCCAGCGGACATCGGTGATGATATCATCCTTAATCTGGAGGAGCATCAGCATCTGGTCGCCGCAGACGATGTTCCCCGTCAGGCCCCGCCCCTGGGCAGGGAAGGTCTTTTCATCCTCCAAAAGCACATTCCGGGGATTGGTGAAGTGATCCTTTACCGTATCTGAATATATCCAATCTGACATCTTATTCTCCTAGGGTTGACATGGCCCTGAGCCGGCTGATGATGGGGGGCAGCTGCTCAAGAACATAATCGGCATCTTCCCTGGTGCTGTACCAGCCCAGGCTAAAACGAATTGATCCGTGGGCCAGGCTGGGCCCGGCCCCTATGGCCATCAGGACATGGGAGGGATCCAGGCTCCCGGAGGCACAGGCCGAGCCGGTAGAAACCTCTATCCCCGCCATATCCATGGATAAGAGGATGGACTCCCCCTCGGCCCCGGGGAAGGAAACATTCAGGGTATTGGGAAGGCAGTCCTCCTGGTGGCCGTTAATCGTTATATTGGGGATCCTCTCCAACAGCCCCTCCCTAAGATATGCCTTTAGGGCCCCCGTTCTTTCCTGGTACTCCCCCAGACAACTAAGGGCCAGCTCGGCGGCCTTGCCCAGCCCCAGGATCCCCAGGGTATTATAGGTCCCCGCCCGGAGGCCCTTCTCCTGATGGCCCCCTTCCAGGAGGGGATAGAGGGGTGCCCCCTTCTTCACATAGAGGGCCCCTATGCCCTTGGGGCCGTAGATCTTGTGGGCCGACATGGTAAGGTAATCGAGGCCCAGATCCTCTACATTAATGGGAATTTTCCCCACCGCCTGGACCCCGTCGCTATGCACCAGGGCCCCTGCCTCCTTGGCCAGGGCAGTGATCTCTTTCATATTCTGAATGGTCCCTATCTCGTTATTGGCCGCCATGACCGACACAAAGAGGGTTTTATCGCTGAGGGTCCTCCGGTAGACCTCCATGTCTATCTTGCCCGCCGAATCGACGGGGAGCAGATGGACCTTAAGACCCTGGTTCCGGGAGTATTCGGCGGAGTTAAGGACGCAGGGATGCTCTATGGCGGTGGTGATGATCTCGCTCCGTCCCTGGAAGGGGGGCCTCTGCTCCGAAGCCAGGCGGCGCATGGTATGAAAGACCGTGTTGTTTAGCTCCGTGCCCCCGGAACCAAAGACCAGGTCCCCCGGTGGAGCACCCAGGAGGGCCCCCAGGGAAGATCGGGCCTCTTCTATCCGGGAGCGGGCCAGGCGGCCAGAGGAGTGCATGCTTGAGGCATTCCCGTAGATCTCCAGGTCCCTCACCATGGCGTCCCTCACCTCCTCCCGCAGGGGGGTGGTCGCGTTATAGTCCATGTATACCTTCTTGTCTGCCATCCTTACTCCGTTTCCTACTATATAATAATTCAACCGCCCCTGTTAAGGGACATGGGCCTCTCATTGTACATGGGGGCCCTTCCGGCTATACTGTTCCCCTATGGGCCCCCTACTGGAAGAAACCCTATCAAAGATGATTCTCTCCCCCTCGGGCTGGCGGGGCATCTTTGCCCAGGACGGGGATGCCGAAAGCCGGAACCCCCAGATCTCGTCTGAACATAGCCTTATCGTCACCGCCGCCGCCCGGGCCTTTTCTGATTACCTCGCCCACCCAGAGCCCGGCCAGAAAAAGCCCCGCCGGGGGGCCATCATCGTTGGCAGGGATACCCGTCCCACGGGGGAGGCCATAGCCCAGGACATCATATTGAGCCTCTCGGCCCTGGGGAACCAGGTCCTCTATGCGGGGGTTTGTGCCTCCCCGGAGATCATGGCCTTTACGCGGAAGCGGGCGGCCGAAGAAGGGGCCGGTTATGATACTATCCAGGGTTTTATCTATATCTCGGCCAGCCACAACCCCATAGGTTATAACGGCCTCAAGTTCGGCCTCACCGGGGGGGGGACCATCCCGGCCCAAGTAAACAGCCCCTTGGTCTTGGCCTTTAAGGAAGCCCTGGCCCGGCCAAAGATTGAAGAGGAGTTGGAAGCACTCCTGGAAAGGGCGAACCCCGAAATCGTAGACCTGATCTACGAGGCCGATTTTCTTTACAAAGACATGGCCCTGGAAGACTATACCGAATTTTCCCGCCAGGTCATTTCTGGCTTTAGCGGGGGGGAAAAGCAGGAAAGCTTTTTTGAGGGGATCCGGCAAGGGCTGGAACAGTATCCCCTGGGGATAGGAGCGGACTTTAACGGATCCGCCCGGGCCCAGTCCATAGACCGGAGCTTTCTTTCCAGTTTAGGGGTTTCATTTTCTGCTATCAATGCCCATGAGATCCTAAGCCCCATAGTCCCCGAGGGGGCCTCCCTGGATAAATGCCGGGAGTTTCTCGAGGAGCTCCATAGACAGGACAGCCGCAATCTCCTGGCCTACATGCCCGACTGTGACGGCGACCGAGGCAACCTGGTTGTAATCGCTGACCAGGGGAAGGCCAGGAACCTGGAAGCCCAGGAGGTCTTTGCCCTGGCCTGCGTGGCCGAACTCTCCTCCCTGGTCTGGACCGGGGAACTAAGCTACGACCCCCAAGGGAGGCCCCTTCAAAGGGCCGCCCTGGTGGTCAACGACCCCACCTCCAACCGGATCGATCGCATCGCTGGAGCCTTTGGGGTCCAGGTCCACCGGGCCGAGGTGGGAGAAGCCAACGTGGTGGGCCTGGCGGCCAAGCTCCGGGACCAGGGCTATCTGGTCCGGATCCTGGGGGAAGGCTCGGCGGGGGGAACCATCATCCACCCCGCGGCGGTCCGGGACCCCATCAACACCCTGGGGGGGATCCTCAAGATCCTCTTGCTCCGGGGCGACGAGGGCCCCTTTGCGATCTGGTGCCGCCTCTCGGGGCAGGAGCAGCTCATCTCCAAAGATTTTGGCCTGGCCCAGATCATCGCTTCCCTTCCGGTCTATCATACCACCGGGGCCTATACCGATGATGCCCTCCTCTCGGTCCAGACCAAGGACCATGCTAAGCTCAAGGAATGTTACCAGGGGATCTTTACCCGGGACTGGGAGAAGGAAAGGAAGACCCTCCAGAAAATGGGGGGCATCGATTCCTGGGAGGCCGCCTCCTATAGGGGTCTGGAGGAAAGCCGGGGCATAACAAACTTCGGCGAAGCAGGAACCGGCGGTTTAAAGATTGAATTGCTCCGGGGAAGCGAAAGCAGGGCCTGGATCTGGATGAGGGGTTCAGCCACCGAGCCGGTCTTCCGGATCATGGCCGACGCGCCGGACCCGGAACTGGAACGATACCTTATCACATGGCAGAGGCGCATGGTCCTTGAAGCTGACCGGGCTCTTGCATCATCATAGGAAGGGCAGGAAAAGGAGGAGGACATGGGCCTAAGGGGTGAAATTTTTTCCACCAAGGTGACTTTGCAGAACAGGACCTATTTTTTCAACGTAAAGGAAAACCGGCTGGGGGACCTCTACCTTAACATTGTCGAAAGCAAAAACAAGGATGAGGGGGGCTTTGATCGCCAATCGGTGATCCTCTTTGCCGAGGACCTCCAGGCCTTTCTCCAGGGTTTCGATGAATCCCTAAAGGTCATGGAAAAGGAGGTCCGGGACAAGCGGAGAGCCCGGCCCCCCCGGGAGACCAACAAACGGGAAGCCCCCCGGAGAGAAGGCTCTGGCCCCAGACGGGAGGGTCCCCAAAAAACCCGTATCAAAGTAGGCCCCAAGGGCGCCCCCAGGGGGGGAGAAAAGAAAGCCCCCTACCCTGCTAAACCGAGGCTGGGTACGAAACCTGGTAACGATTCAAAGCCCCGCCGGGATAAGGGGCCGGGGAAGAATAAGATGGTGGTGAAGAGGAAGCGGACGGATTAAAGCAAGGTAAATATGGTATTTCTCAATCTAAGACCTCACTATCCCTTCACCGCTGGACAGAAACATGGCCCCCGCGGCTCCAGCGTCCGGACCACACAACTGTTTGCAATATTGATTTGCCTAAGGCTTACATAAATTAATTTCACTTTAAGTTGTGTGGTCAGGCCGAAATCGCCGCAGGGACCATTTTCTGCTCCAGCTGAGCAAGCCATGCGTTGTAAGATCAAGAAGAGCCTTTAATTATTCCTCTTCCAAGCAAGGTGAGTAGGGAAGAATGATGAAATATACAGACATAGGTGTCTGTCACCCTTGCTGGGCTGTTTGGAGATATTAAACTTATTTTGCAAACTTCCTATGCAAACCATGAAATTTTTTCAGTACGTACCGAAAAAATTTCTAATGTATTTCAAATTCACGAATTCTTTTGGCGTTTTCGTTCTTCTTCAAAAATCCATCACGCTCTACTTAGCCGGGTCCATGCGGCTTAAAACAAGGCTGTCCAGTATTTTTCCCGGGCAGCCTTGTTTGTTTGACAGATGATTTTATGTTCCAATTAACACAAGACGAATGGAATTCTATGAGATCACAATTTGTGATCTCATAGAATGGCCGTGGTGGTCGGTGTAATACTCCATTTGCTTTCACAGAACACGGTATATTAAATAGAAAAGAACGACAAGCGGGTAAACGAAATTGTTATCGCCCTCAACAACCTGATCGAACAGCCGCCGCAAACGAAAAAGATAGGGTTTGGGGTGAATGAAAAAGCACCCAGATATTCAACTTCCCAAAATGCAGAAAGTAGAGCGGTCTTTTTTAAGAGTACTAGTATTATATTTGCGAAAAATTAGATATTTTAACGTTTCCATCAGGGAAGCGGGCAATAACTTCAAGTTCGCCGCCCATTGCCTCAATGTGGCTTCGCAAGGTAGAAATATACATGTCTGTTCGCTTTTCCAGTTTTGCTATAGCGGGCTGCTGGATATGCAGAGCTTCGGCAAGCATTTTTTGGGAAAGACCCCGGGCATTTCGCAGCTCCTGGAGCGGCATTTCAGCAAGTGTCTTTTTTACTGCTTCCTCATTTCTAGCTCTGCGCTCAGGACTCATTTTTTCCCTTAGTACATTAAAATTTTTTGCCATCTTTTTCCTCCTGGATTTCCTTCAGGTAAACATCATAAATTTTATCAGCAACGGGAACCATAGTATCATAAAACCTGTCGTCCCCTGTTTTATCTCCGCCAATTAGTAGTATAGCGATCCGCCTTGGATCAAAAGCATAAAATGTCCTTAAAGGGCGTCCTTCATTTTCTAGCAAGCCTACTGAATAATCGACAGCGTCCTGTTCAGCTATGCTCAGAGTTTCCCACCATGCTTCAAACTCGTCTGTATATTCAACTTCCCACATGAAGTAAGGATATTCCATAGAAGGAATAAATGCAAGAGTTATACCTCGCACTCTCTCCCTCTGTGCCTGGCCTTCCTACGGAAGGCATGAGAGGTATTTCCGAATCCAGTAGCCCACCAAAATTTTTTTGGGACGTCCCAAAAAAATTCTTAGGAAGATTAAATAATATATATAATATCTCTAAAAAGACCAGTAAAAGGGTGACAAACCCATTTTGAATCCTGGGTTATAAGCCCTTGATTGATGGCTTTTTTCACTTTTCGTTTTTACCAGTTCAGGTTATTTTCCATTATATTTACGCTTGCGGCAGCTCTCAGCTCAGCTATCAACTCAGCTGTAGCCTGGGCCAGTGCTGCTTGCTGGCGCTCCTGCCACATGGTGTTACCGATATACTCCCTTACAGTTACATTGATTCCAAGCTGGTATATATCATCCAACTCAAGAATTTTTTGTTCGTATATTTCTGTAACTTTTATTATTCTAAAAGTGTCAGGGCCCTCTATGAGCCTAGATACCTCACCCTGCCTTAGGTTGAATGCAATATCCATAAACTCTGTTCCAAATATTTGATTTGCTTGCGGATTTCTGGGCACATATCCGGCGTCACCTGCCTGGTAATCTGAATTTTGCCCCTGTCCTCTAAGTACAGCTTCATCAAACCTTGTTGGGTTTGTTCCAATTTCCCATACAAGACGATCCGCTAATTCTCTTGCTCTGGGTCTGGATGTTGCATCATTAAACCTCACCTGGATCATGGAAAAACGCACAGTATCTGGTCTTACAAGCTGAGACCTGTTAAGCATATAGGTGTTTCTAATTTCATCTTCTGAGGGAGGCATGATATTCTGAAGTTGAGCCCCTTTTGTTTCCGTGAGATATTTTTGAACAATCATCTGCCTATGTAGCTGTTCCCTGAAAGCTGCCACATCAAGTCCCGTTTCATTCAGTATTGCTTGTGCAAATTCTAAATCTGTAGGCTGGCGGCCTATTTGCTGAGCCAAGGATGCCCGCAAATGCTGTACCTGTTGGTTTACTTCATTTTCCGATACTGTAACACGGTCACATGCTGCTGCCTGCATTGCAAGTCTTTCGTTGATCATGACATCAAGAAGCTGGCGTCTTTCTGCAACAGTTAGTGTACGGTCAGTACCTCTTTCTAATCTTTCAACTTCAGTGCGAAGCTGCCCTACGGTTATGGGCTCACTTGAAGTCAGGTTTACTATAGCTGCCGGCTGTGTAGCAGCCTGGGAAAAACAAAAACCAGTGAGACCCAGACCAAAAACTAAACAAAATATTGAATTTTTCACATACTGCATTGTTCATCTTAATACAAAGGTTTTTTTTGTTCAAGGTTCCGCATTTCCCCAAAAAGAAGAGGACAGGCCCCGGTGTCTTATGAACCGCCACTTTGTGCTTGCAGTAGGCCGTAGGTAGTCATTAAATTATCTTAGTGTGTCGTTGCTAATAGGGGGGCCCCTTATCTGACGTACCTTGCTTGCAGTGATAAGAGGAGAATAAGTCAGTGAAACCGGAAGATAAGAGAAGGGATATCCAATCGGATCTAGCTCCTTATGGTGGAGGGCACAATGGTGACAGACAACGCTTCCCTACCGAGCACACTTGGAAAGTATAAAAATTAAGGCTCTTCTAAGTCCAACCGCTCATTGCTTGCTCAGCTGGAGCAAAAAATGCTCCTGGCGGCGATTTCGGTCTGACTACTCAATCCATAAGGCAAAGTAAATTCCATTAGGTTACACGATTGAGTAGTCAGAGCCGCTGGAGCCGCTAGGGGCATGTTTTTGTCCAGCGGTGAAGAGATAATGAGGTCTTGGTTTTGAGCTGACGGAGATTTATTACTTATACCTAAAACTCATCCTCTGTATGGGCGAGGGCCCCAACCGTGCCAGGGCCTCCCTATGCCCCTTCGTCCCATAGCCCCGGTGTTTCTCGTAGCCGTAACCGGGGAAAAATAATCCGTAGTAGTCCATGAGGCTGTCCCGGGCGGTCTTTGCCAGGATGGAGGCGGCCATCACGGCGGGGACCTGGGCGTCGGCCTTAACCAGGGCCTCGCAAGGGATGGTTAAGGGGGGCCTATGGGTCCCGTCCACCACTATCCTCAGGGTCCCTCCTTCTATATGGGTCTTGAGCCAGGGAGAGGCCCGGGAGAGCATCTCAAAGGCCCGGGTCATGGCCAGTAGGCTCCCCTGGAGGATGTTGATCTTGTCTATCTCCCCCGCCGAGACCCAGCCGAGGCCCCAGGCCAGGGCCTCCCGATAGATCCGGGCGGCGGCCTTTTCCCTTTGGAGGGCCTTGAGTTTTTTTGAGTCATCCAGGATCTCCAGGGGGAAGCCGGGGGGCAGGATCACCGCTGCGGCAGTGACGGGTCCGGCAAGGGGTCCTCGGCCAGCCTCATCGATGCCGCAGACCAGGGGGCTTTCTATTGGGGAAGGACCGGTGGGAGGGATCTTACCAGGGGGCTTCATTGGGCCGTTGGGGATCGGCATAGGCCTGGTTGAACTGGGCAAGCTCTGAGAGGGGCCAGGGGCTGTCCCAGAGATGGGTAAACCCCGAAAAGCGGTTCCCGCTGATGCTCCCCAGGGCGGGGCCGGGGCTGTCCTGGCCGGTAAAAACTTCCGCCCGGGGGGCCGAACCGGAATAAAAGAGGCGGCAGTCCAGGAAGCGGGGAAAGATCCCCTGGACCCGGGCAGCCCGGGCCCCCAGATCCCCAGCCACCTCGAAGAGGGTCCCGGCAAAAAGGGCGGGGCTCTGATCTAGGAAAAGGGCCTCGGTCTCCAGGCCAAAGACTTCGATGATTCCATCGGAGTAGAGGATTTCAGAATCCTGGGCTCGGAGGGCCCCCGCAAAATCCTGGGCCGCCGCGGAGATCAGGAGGTTAGAGAAATCCCCCCGCCCATCTTTAATGGAAAGAACCGAGGCGCTCCTCCTCCCGAGGACATAAAAAATGCTGTCCCCCCCAAAGAGGCTCCCCCCCTGGAGGTCCACCAAGAGGCTGTGGAACCCTTCAAGCTGAATCTGGCTCCCCCGGATATCCAGGGAACTCTTGGTCCCGCTTATGGCGGGGATCTCCAGCTCCGTGGGAAGGAGGATCTGAATCCGGGAGTTCCGGATCTCCCCCTGCCCCCCTTCCATTAAAAGGAGGGGTCCCACTATATACATGTCCGTATCCCGGATATGAAGTTCCGACTCAGGCCCGGCTACGATGAGGGGGGCCAGACCCTCAAGCCTCTCTATCCTTAGATTCTGAAGACCTAAGGAAGCTCCAGGGCTGAGGAGGAAGCCGCTCCCGGGGGGGATAAGCAGGGCGGCCCCCCCAAGGCCGGAGATGATAATCTTTTGATCGATGACCAGGGGGCCCTCCAGGGGGATCTCGACTCCTATCCATATATGGGTAAGATCCTCCTGGGCTGCATAGAGAAGGGCTTCTTCGAGGCTGGGAAAGGGGGCATCCCTTCCTCCTTTATGGGATGGATAAACCGCCGAAGCGGGGGGATACCAGGCATTACCCTGGGGATAGGGGGCCACATAGAGGGTGTTGGGATCAATCGTAAAACTCAGATAGGAGGGCTCCGAAAGGGAACCCCAGGGGTCCTCGATCCGGGCCTCCACCAGCACTTCAGTGTACTCCCCCAAAAGGCTCCGGATCTCCAGGCTATCCTCCCCGTAGATCATGAGCTCCATCCCCGACTCATGGAGGAGCCGGGCCCTCAGAAAGACCCTCTGGCCCTCAGGGCCTGGGTCGGTCCGCAGGAGGACCGGGCCCCGGGTCCAGGACCCTTCAGGGGGGCCCTGGGTAAAGGGAAAGGGCAGCTGGGCAAAGAGGAGGACAGGAAGGAGGAGCAGGAAGGAAAAACAGAGAGCCCTCATAGCCTTACCTCTAATCGGTCTTGGTTAAAAATTCCAGGGCCGCCCTTAATTCATCGTCCTGCTTAAAGTAATGCTCTTCAAGCTCCCCCTGGGTAAGGCCAATAAGTTCGTGGCTCGAATAGTGGATCCACATGGGGGTATCAGAGAGGGACAGTTCATGCTTACGGCACCAGTAGTCGGGCTGTACGGGCAGCTGCTCCGCCTTGTCATGGAAGTATTTATAGTCATGGACCGCCACTTTGAGGTCCTTCCGGGGGATGCCCCGCTCCATGATGATCTGGGCCAGGTGGTTGATGGTCTTGCCGGAGTCAAAGATATCGTCCACCAGAAGGATCTTGTCCCCGGTCCTCAGGGCCTCGGGCCCATAGGTCCAGCCCTCGGTCTTGATCTCCTCGCTCTGCCCTACCCCCGTATAGGACCGGGCCACCATGGCCGCATAGTACACGGGCCGCACCCGGGGAAGAAGGACCTTAAAGTATTCGCTGATCACATTGCCCAGATAGACCCCGCCCCTGAGGGAAACATAAATAATATCGGGGATAAAACCATCACAGTAAAGCCGGTAGGCCATCTTTAAGGCATTGTTCCGGACCGTATCATAGGGGAGGAATTCCTTAGTCATGAGTAGATTATAATGGAAAATACATGGAAATTCAAACTGTATAACGAAGACATAGCCAATACACCAAGCTCATGCTGGACAGGAAGGAAGTCTTAATGATTTTATCAATTCAAGACCTGCATACCCCTTCATCGCTGGACAAAAACATGCCCCTAGCGGCTCCAGCGTCCGGGCCACACAACTGGTGAAATAATCAATGCGTATAAAGATTAAATAGTTTTTCCTTAAACTAAGTTGTGTGGCCAGGCCGAAATCGCCGCCAGGAGCATTTTTTGCTCCAGCTGAGCAAGCATAGCACGGTTGGATTGAGAAGAGCCTTTACGAAACCACCTGTGAGGTATAACCAATGTTTTATTGGTATCATCCATTATACAAAGGGGGGGGAAGAAGACTGTCGGATGATTCTGGGCTGGGCGAAGCATTTTTCCGCCCGGTTAAGTATACATGGGAGGGGTGGGGGTCGCTTGGGGCTAGGAATATCTGGGAGTTCCCCGCCGGAGGAGACCTCGGGTAAAGCAGAATGGGATAATGAAGTAAGCTCCGGCATCCAGTATGTGCGAGGAAAGCTGAACGCAGCGATTAAAGACAAGAAACTGGGTGCCGGGGGCTCCGTAGGCGGGTTCATCTCAATTCCTAGACCTGAGGGGCCCCCACCCCTCTGGCGGAAGATTAAATATGCGGTGAGTTAATTGGAAAAAATATTCACCCCTTACAGATACTTCCCTCCGCGGAAAAACCCAAACAAACTCCCTATAAAGCCTCCCACTATGTGTGCGAACTGGGAGACATCGCCGTTGGTATCCTGGGCCCCGAAGGCGGAGACCAGTTCCCGGCCCAGGTAGAGGACCAGGACCAGGATGAAGGTCAGGGGGATCTCTCCTCGGTTAAAGTTAGTGAAGGATGCCAGGAGGATCATCATAAAGACTATCCCGCTGGCCCCCAAAAGGCCGGAAGAAAAAAAGAGGACATTCAGGGCCCCGGTCACCAGGGCGGTGATTCCTATCATAATCAAGAGAGAAAGGGAGCCGTAAATTTCTTCCAGGATGGGGCCTATCAATAGAATAAAGGCGAAGTTAGACACCAGGTGGGGCCAGTTGGCATGGCCCAGGACATGGGTAAAGAGGGTTACCCAGTTCCGGATATTCCCCGCTGAGTAATCCCCCCGGCCGGGAACGGCAAACCAGGATTCAGTAAGGCTGGGGATCAGGGTCTGGGAAAGGATGAGGACCAGGGTACTTAGAAAGGTAAAGGTTAGGACCGTCGGTGCGTTGTATCGGATCTTCATTATGACCTGTGTTTTATACTAGTGTTCATTGTTGTCCTCTTTAATAATAGTAATAATCGCATTAAGAGTATCCCGTATTTTATCCTCTCGTAAATGCCCAGCAGTGGAAAGAATAATGTTTTTATCGGCGGTAAAAATTTTATTGGGACGAATAAAGCTGTCAACCGGCAGGCTTCCTGAACTGAAATCACCGGCCCTCAAAGGCATTGAAAAAGAATCGGAAGAAGCTTGGCTGGTAATCTGGCATACAATAATATCATCCCCCGGTAAATCAGCCACCACCAGAGCCGGGCGTTTTTTATTGTCCGACAGGTCAGAAAATGGAAAGGGGATGATAACTACATCACCCCTTATAAACTTGCCCATGCTTCATCTTCTTCTGCTGTGTTCCAGTCCTTTGACAAGGAAGCCTCACTCAAAAGCATGGTTTCTGGTATCTGTGAGAGTTTACGATGTTTAATCCATGCAACAAAATCAATGACTTCGCCGACACAATTTGCCGGAAGGGTCTCTATTTCCTTTATGAGGACAGCACGGTTTGACATGGGTATCTCCTATAGAAAATTATAGCTCCCTGCATTTTGCTTGTCGAGAGCAAAGGCTGCAACTCATTTATAACTTTAGCACAATCTCCACGGGGCAGTGATCAGAACCCTCTACTTCCTTCAATATTCTGGCGGAACCGAGGGCGGGCAGAAAGGCGGGATCGATGCAATGGTAATCGATTCTCCACCCTACGTTCCGTTCCCGGGCGCCGGAGCGGTAGGACCACCAGGAATAGTGGCCCTCTTCACCGGGGTGGAAGTGTCTAAAGGTGTCCACAAAGCCTGCCTGGGTAAAGGAGTCCATCCAAGCCCTCTCTTCCGGGAGGTAGCCGGGGCTCCCCTGATTCTCCCGGGGCCGGGCCAGGTCTATGGGCCTGTGGGCGATGTTAAAGTCCCCGGAGAGGACAAAGTGGCGCTTCTTCTTCTGGTAACCCTTGCAGAGATCCATGATGGCCTGGCAGAACCGGAGTTTATAATCCAGCCGCTTCCCCTCATCCTGGGAGTTGGGAAAATAAGCCGAAATGAGGGTGAAGTCCCGGTAATCTGCCTGGAGTACCCTCCCCTCATCATCAAATTCCTGGACCCCCAGGGGCCGGATTTCTTGCGGTTCTATCTTGCTGTAGAGGGCCACCCCCGAGTAGCCGGCCTTTTTGGCGCTCATCCAGTAGGCGTGGTAGGGCTGGCCCCCCTGGTCGCTAATATTCAAGAGGTCCGCCGAGAGCTGGGCCGGGGCGGCCTTGGTCTCCTGGATGCAGACCGCATCGGCCCCTTCCCGGGTCATCCAGGGGACAAAACCCCTCTTTTCCAGGGCCCGGATTCCATTGACATTCCAGCTTAGGATACGCATGGGGGGAGTATAGCAGATCCCGGGGGCCCGGTGCAATGAAGGGGCCTCCAGGACACGAGCATTGCTTTTTAGCCCCAAATCGGGTATCTTATATCTAGAGTATAGAATGGCAACAGATAACAGAGGTGAAACGGAACTACTCTCCAGGGAAGAAGAAGAGCTCAAGCAGCCTGAGGACTACATGGTTATACTATTGAATGACAACTACACGACCAAGGAATTTGTGGTTGAAATTCTAAAATCTGTCTTCCATAAAAACCCCGAAGAGGCACAGCGGATCATGCTCACGGTTCATAACAAAGGGCGCGGAGTGGTAGGGGTCTATACCTGGGACATTGCCTGTACCAAGGCAAACCAGGTCCATACCATCGCCAAGCAATATGATTACCCCCTTAGGTGCATAGTGGAGGAGGCCTAAAATGAAGATATCCAGTCATGTACGGACTATAATTAACCGGGCATATAACGAAGCCAAGACCCGGAACCACGAGTTTTTGACCCCCGAGCACATCCTCTATGCGGCCCTGGAATTTGATGAGGTCCAGCTGATCCTGGAGGCCTGCGGGGCCAACCTGGATCTGATCAAGCACGGGATCGAAACCTACTTTGAGCAGAAGATCCCCATCATCGCCGATACGGACCCGGTGCAGACCGTGAACTTTCAAAGTGTCATCGAAAGGGCTGTGATGAGCAGCCAGGCAGCCCAGAAGGGGGTCCTGGATGCCTCGGATATCCTGGTCTCCCTCTACGACGAGGACCGGAACCACTGCGCCTACTACCTTCGGGAAGCGGGGGTAAAGCGCTACGACCTTTTAAGCATTATCTCCCACGGCGGGGGCGGTCAGTCCTTCGATTTCCGGGGGGGTGACGATTTCCGCGGCTCATCCCCCTTTAGGAACCCCTCGGAATACAGGGGCCGCCGTCACCACAACGAGGGGGACGAGGGCCGTGAAGGGGACGGCGAAGAGGGGGCCGAAGAGATCCACGGCGAGGGCCCCAAGTCCCGGCAGAATAAAAAAAGCGCCCTGGAAAAATTTGCCACCGAGCTTACGGCCCTGGCTAAAGAGAACCGGCTGGAACCGGTCATAGGAAGGGAGGCCGAACTGGACCGGACCGTCCAGGTCCTCTGCCGCCGCCTTAAGAACAACCCGGTCCATGTGGGGGATTCGGGGGTGGGTAAAACCGCCATCACCGAGGGTCTGGCCCAGCGCATCGTGGCAGGTAAAGTCCCCCCCACCCTCAAGGACTTTACCATCTACTCCCTGGACATGGGGGCCCTGGTGGCAGGGACCAAGTACCGGGGGGACTTTGAAGAGCGGATCAAAAAGGTGGTAGAGGAGGTCCTCAAAAAAGAGCGAGCCATCCTCTTCATCGACGAGATTCACACCCTGGTGGGAGCCGGTTCGGCCTCGGGGAGCGCCCTGGATGCATCGAACCTTTTAAAGCCCGCCCTGACCAGCGGAAAGCTCCGCTGCATAGGGTCCACCACCCACGAGGAGTACGGCAAGTTCTTTGACAAAGACCGGGCCCTAAGCCGGCGCTTCCAGAAAATCGACATCAACGAGCCCAGCGAAGATGATGCCATCAAGATCCTCACGGGCCTCAAGGCAAAATACGAAGACTACCATCGGGTTAACTACTCGGAGGAGGCCCTGGAAGGGGCGGTGCGGCTCTCGGCCCAGTACATCACCGAACGGCGGCTCCCCGACAAGGCCATAGACGTGATCGACGAAGCGGGGTCCTACGCCCGGATCGAGGCCTACAAGAAGGAGGCCGCCGAAGCAGCCGCTGAGGAAGAAGCTGCCAAGGAAGAAGCCGCTACAAAAGCAGGCGCCGAAGAGACGGTCCCCTGGGAAGAGACTGCATCCACGGAGGCCCCCTCAAAGACCGACTCGGTCCAGGAGGGCTCGGTGGAGATCGTCGACATAGGTCTCCCCCTCATCGAGACGGTGATCTCCAAGATCGCCCGGATCCCCGAACGCTCAGTGGGCGAAAACGAAAAGGACAAGCTGCGGCTCCTGGAAAACCGCCTGCGAAGCCGGATCTTCGGCCAGGACGATGCGGTCCAGGCGGTGGTAAAGGCGGTCAAACAGTCCCGGGCGGGTTTTAGGGATGCCAATAAGCCGGTAGCCAACTTCCTCTTTGTGGGACCCACCGGGGTGGGTAAGACCGAACTGGCTCGGAGCCTGGCGGACATCCTGGGGGTGACCATGCACCGCTTTGACATGAGCGAATACCAGGAGAAGCACACGGTCTCGCGGCTCGTGGGAGCTCCCCCAGGCTATGTGGGTTACGAAGAAGGGGGGCTCCTCACCGATGCCATCCGGAAGCAGCCCCATGGGGTGGTCCTCCTGGACGAGATCGAAAAGGCCCATCCGGACATCTATAATATACTCCTCCAGATCATGGACTATGCCACCCTGACGGACAATAACGGACGGAAGGCAGATTTCCGCAACGTGGTCCTCATCATGACCAGCAATGCGGGGGCCCGGGACATAGGCAAGGCCCTCATCGGCTTTGGGGACCGGGTCCAAAACGAGACCGCCATAGACGGGGCAGTGGAGCGGATCTTTACTCCCGAGTTCAGGAACCGTCTGGATGCGGTGGTCCGTTTTGGCCACCTCTCCCGGGAGATCATGTCCTCCATCGTCATCAAGGAACTCAACCTCTTTAGGTCCCAGTTAAGCGAAAAGAAGGTGACCCTGGATGTGACGGACCCCTGCATAGAGCAGCTGGCCGAAGACGGGTACAGCCCCGAATCGGGGGCCCGGAATGTGGGGCGCATCGTTGAAGAAAAAATCAAATCCTTCTTTGTGGATGAGGTCCTCTTTGGGCGCCTCGAAGAGGGAGGCCGGGCCCGGGCAGATTACCAGGACGGGGAGTACCGGATCGAGGTGGTCAGTTCCAATGCAGAATTGGCCGCTGAGCATCCCGAGCTGGCCGAGGAAGCATCAGAATAAAGCCCCGGTCTCCATGTCATCCAAGCGCGGGCCCGATCCTGATTTCCCCTACCTGGGGGTACACCAGCGGTTTAGCTTCCCCGACCCCGGAGAGGCCCGGCACCAGAGCATCATCGCCTGGGGGGGGAACCTCTCCCCCGGGATGCTCCTTTCGGCCTACGAGCAGGGTCTCTTCCCCTGGTACAGCGATAATGATCCGGTAATCTGGCATTCCCCGGATCCCCGGTTCATCATCTTCCCCGAAAAGCTCCACACCTCTTCATCGATGAAACGGGTCTTCAAAAAAAATGCTTTTTTTATCACCATGGACCGGGATTTTCCCGGGGTCATCCGCTCCTGCGCCGAGGTGTTCCGGCCCGGCCAGGGGGGGACCTGGATCACCGAGGACATCATTGAGGCCTATACGGAACTGCACCGCCTGGGCTGGGCCCACTCGGCAGAGGCCTGGGCGGAGGGGGAGCTGGCCGGGGGCTGCTACGGGGTCCGCATAGGGGAGGCCTTCTTTGCGGAGTCCATGTTTTACAAAAAGACCAATGCCTCTAAGGCGGCCCTTCTTAGTATGGCCCGCCTTCTCTTTGATGAGGGGATTCGTTTTATCGACTGCCAGGTCCATTCCAAGCATGTAGAAACCCTGGGGGCCCAGGAAATTAGCCGGAAGGAGTATCTGGAGCTCCTAAAAAAAACATTGGATTCACAAGAAAAAAAATCCGATACTTAGGATATGGATATACAAAGTTTATCGGTGAACATGTCCCAAGCCAGGGTCCAGGAAGAAGCGGCGGTCCTCGTCCAGTCCAAGGCCCTCAATGCGGTCCGGGATCTTTCCGCCGAACTCGAGAGGCTCATGAAATCGGGCCAGGTCATAAGCGACCCCGCCCGGGGAAACAACCTGGACCTCCTGGCCTAGGCCACTTCCTCCCCTAGATTCCCTTTAGAAAGACCCCATAACCCTGATATGCCGCATAGAGATCGATCTTGCTGATCACCTCGAAGGGGGAGTGCATGGAGAGCACCGGGACTCCGCAGTCCAGGACCTCGATGCCGTAGCGGGCGGCGTAGTGGGCTATGGTCCCTCCTCCGCCCTTGTCCACCTTGCCCAGGGTGCCGGACTGCCAGGGGACCTTGGCCTTGCTTAAGAGGGCCTGGACCCGGGCGCAGAACTCCGCATTGGCATCCGAGGCGGCCCGCTTGCCCCCCGATCCTGTGTACTTGGTCAGCACCAGGCCCTTCCCCATGAAGGCGGAGTTCCGCTTGTCAAAGACCCCCGCGTAGGAGGGCTCCACCGCCGCCGCCACATCGGCAGAGAGCATCACCGAGTTGGACAGGCAGGTCCTCAAGGCCCCCTCCCCCGAGAGGGCGGCCACGAAGTTTTCAAAGCCCCAGGAGGCGGCCCCGGTGTTGCCGTAGGAGCCAATTTCTTCCTTGTCCGAAAGGTAGCAGAGGGCGGTCTTCTGGGGGGCCTCCTTGCCGGCCAGGTCCAGCAGGGCCCTGAGGGCCGGGTAGGCGCAGGAGCGGTCATCGTGGCCGTAGCCCCCTATCATGCTCCGGTCCAGGCCTATGTCCCGGGCCTTAAAGGCGGGGACAAACTCAATCTCGGCGGAGGTAAAGGAGCTTTCGTCGAGGCCATACCTTTCATTCAATATGGAAAGGAAAAGGAGCTTAACCTTGTCCTTCACCTTTTCGTCATTGTAGGGCCGGGACCCCGCCAGGACATCCAGATCTTCCCCCTCCACTACCTCGGCTCCCTTCTTCTGCATCTGATCCTGGGCCATGTGGATGAGAAGGTCGGTGATGGTAAAGACCGGATCATCCTCTTCCTCCCCTATGGAAACCCGGACCTCCTTTCCCTGGGGGTCTATAAAGACCCCATGCATGGCCAGGGGTATGGTGGTCCACTGGTACTTTTTTATTCCCCCATAATAGTGGGTGTCTAAAAGGGCAAAATCGTTATCCTCGTAGAGGGGATGGGGTTTAAGATCCAGCCGGGGCGAATCGATGTGGGCCCCCAGGATATTAATGCCCTCGGTGAGGGGTTTTTTTCCAAGCACCACACAGAGGAGGGCCTTACCCCGGACATGTTCGTAGACCCGGTCTCCGGCCTTGAGGGTACCGGCCTTGGCAATCTCTTTGAACCCTGCTTTTTTGAGCAGCTCCACCGAGGCGGCAGAGAACTCCCGTTCGGTCTTTCCCTGGTCAAGGATTTTTTTGTAGAGCCGGGAAAACTCTTCCACCTCCTTTTCGGTCTTGGAATCTATTCCCTCCCAAATATTTTTCTTGCTGATAAAAAGGCTATCCGCCAGGGTCTGCCCAGGGCTCTTTTTTGCCATTCCCTCACCTCCGTTGTTTCTGTTGCTATGGTAGAAAAAACCTCAGCTCCATGGTAGCCTAGTTCCTATGAAAATTCGAGACCGTTACGCTCCTTCGCCCACGGGGCCCCAGCACATAGGGGGGGTAAGGACCGCCCTCTTTAACTACCTCTTTGCCCGCTCCCAGGGGGGCACCTTTATATTACGCCTGGAAGACACGGACCAAAACCGCAGCGAAGACCAGTACGTGCAGAACCTTTACGAGACCTTTTCCTGGCTTGGCTTTAACTGGGACGAAGGTCCCGACCGGGGGGGGGATTTCGGCCCCTATATCCAGTCCCAGAGAAGTGAGCTTTACCAGCAATATGCCGCTGAACTCCTTAAGCGGGACGGGGCCTACCGATGCTTCTGCAGCTCCGAAAGAATAGACCAGGTCCGCAAGGAAAGGGAGGCTTCCCAGTCCTCCCAGACCGGCTACGACCGGCTCTGCCGTAGCATCCCCCCCGAAGAGGCCGAAAAGCGGGCCGCCGCCGGGGAGGCCCACACCATCAGGCTTAAGATCCCCCTGGGTGAGAAGACTGTCTTTAATGACCATCTCATAGGCCAGGTGGAATGGAAGAACGAAGACATCAACCCCGACCCGGTGCTCTTAAAATCCGACGGCTACCCCACCTACCACCTGGCCAACGTGGTGGATGATCACCTCATGGAGGTAAGCCATATCTTAAGGGCCCAGGAATGGCTCCCCTCGGTTCCCCTCCATGTGATCATGTACCGGGCCTTTGGCTGGGAGCATCCTGAGTTTTGCCACCTCCCCCTCATCATGGGCCTGGATGGGAAAAAGCTTTCCAAGCGCCATGGCTCTACCTCCATCGATGAATTCCGCCGCCAGGGGATCCTGAGCGAGGCTCTCATTAACTATGTGGCCCTGGTGGGGGCCTCCTACGAGGAGGGGAAGGATATCTATACCCTGGACGAGCTGGTCCAGCGCTTCTCCCTGGAGAAACTCTCCAAGTCTCCGGGGATCTTCGATTACAAGAAACTGGAATGGTATAACGGCCACTATATCCGCTCAAAGAGCGATGAGGACCTGGCGGCCTTAAGCCTCCCCTTCGCCATAGAACAAGGGCTCTTCCCCAGCGGTGCCCCCGACGAGGCCCAGAAGGAACTGTACACCCGGGCCATGGGCCTTGTAAAAGAGCGGGCGGTCTACCTGACGGAGATCCCGGAAAAACTGGGCTACCTTTTTAATGAGATCCCCATGGCCCCTAAAGAGGAATTCATCCCCAAAAAGGGGAGCCTTGAAATGGCCATAGATGCCTTACAGAAAGTCAGGCCCCTTATCGATACCCTGGCCCAGACAAAGACCGACCAGGAGGCCGAAGATCTCTTCAAAGCCCTCTCTGAAAAGGAGGGGCTTAAACTGGGGGATCTTATGATGCCCCTGCGCCTGGCCCTGACGGGCTCCCGGGTCAGCCCTCCCCTCTTTGGGAGCATCCGGCTTTTGGGGGCTGCTACTTCTTTGGCCCGGATAGACAGGGCTCTTGAGGGATTATCCTAGGGTTTAAAAGACCTCTTCCAGGACATAAAAGACACTTTGGTCGGTGCCAAAGATGATCCGGTTCCCGGCGATCACCGGGGCCGCAAGGAGGGACCCTTCGGTCTCCATGGACCAGAGATAGCTGCCGTCCCGGACATCCAGGCAGACCAGCCGGGCAGGATGGCCGTAGAGATCCAGAACCCCAAAGTAGAGCCGGTCGCCGGCTATGGTGGCCGAAGAGCAGACGGGGGTATCAAAGGAAGTTTCCCAGCGCAGGAGGCCCGTCTGGGCATCAAAGGCCCTGACCTTGTGATCCCCCCCGGTGAAGATCACCAGATCTCTCCAGATAGAGGGGGCCATCCAGTCGAGCATTTCCAGGTTCCTTCGAAAAAGGCGCCAGGACTCCAGGTCCCCCCAGTGGGGATCATTGAAGACCCCCTCCACCTTCTGACTCCAGACCCTCTCGCCGGTAGTTCGATCAAAGGCATAATACCCCAGGTTAAAGCCGCTCCATATATCGGCGGTGCCGAAGTAGACCAGGTCCTGGCGAACCGCCGGAAAGGAGTACCAGATGGCGGAGATCTCATGGTAGGGAATAAACCAGAGGAATTCCCGGGTATTAAGATCGAAGGGACCCACCTGGGAAACCCGGGGGCCCGTCCCAAAGTACATCACATCGTCGGAAAGCAAAAAGGTGTAGTTATACCAGCCGGGGTTGTTAATCCTGAACTGTTCTATCCCATCGGGGGAAAGAAAATAGATGGCATCCGCATCCCCCACAAAGACTATGTAGTCCCCGTAGCGTTCCACCTGGGAATTAATCTGGCTGTTGGTTTCGAAGGTCCAGACTTCACTTCCGTCTTCTCTGGAGAGGGCATAGAGCTTCCCGTCCTTGCTGCCAAAGTAGACCTTTTCATCGTCCGCATAGGGGATGGAGTTGATCTCCGCCCCGCTGCGGAAGACCCAGCGCATATAGCCCGAGTTCACATCCAGGGCGTAAAAGTTCCCGTCCTCGGAGCCAAAGTAGATGGTGTTCCCCAAGACCACCGGGGGGTTAAGGGCCCTGATGGGCTCGTCCCCCTCTTGCAACTGGATCTTCCAACGGACACCCAGGGGGGGGCTAATGCGGGTGGGGCTGAGGCCCTGGCCTCCGGGCCCCCTGAACTGGACCCAGTCCCCCCTCTTGTCGCTGCAGCCCGATAAAAGGAGCAGCAGGGCCCCAAGAGCAAAGAAGGTTTTCATAGGTAGGCCAGGCCCTTTAAGCTAAAGATACGCCGTAAAAAGGCCAGGGGGCCCCGGCGGCGATGGAAGGCCCGGATCTCTTCATATTCATGTATAAGGGCCCTAAACTTTTCTTCTTCCAGATTTTTATCGATAAAGGTCCTCCAGCGTAACTCGGTGTAGAGTTCGGCAAATCCGGAAAAGACGCTCCCCTCTGGCGGGGGGGCTTCGTCAAAGAGCCGGGCATACTCGGGGGCCGTGGCAGAGACGGGTTTTATGGGTCTTCCGTCGGCCGCCAGCTTGGCCAAAAGAAGGAGGTAGAGGTTCCGGGCCCCCTTGGCCCCACCCCGGCGGACCCGGGCCCAGAGGAGGATCTCCCGGCCATAACGGAGGGCATAGGCGGCCCCCAGGCTGAAGCCCCCCAGGTAGCCCAGGATGCGCAAGAGGGCCCTCCAGGGGAAGGCCCGGACCCGGCTTAAGAGCCGGGGCCCATCGTCGATGATGGGGATGACCACATCCCTCAGGTTTCCGTCCCCGGAGCCCAGGGGGGGTATGGCGAAGGCGGTGGCTTCAAAGTCCAGCCAGCCGTAATCGGGGATGTAAAACTGGGTCCAGGCATGGCCATGGGCGTCGGTTACCAGGTAGAGCTGGTCCAGGGGGAATTCCTGCAAGACCGGGATCTGGCTGCGCAGGGCCGCCAGGCCCCGTATGTGGGCATTGGACTGAAGGCTGTCGGCCGCCAGGTAGCCCGACACTACCCGGGAGGGGATCCCCGCATAACGGCCCAATAAGGCTGCCGTATGGGAGAACTCGACACAGTCCCCGGTCCTGGTCTCTTCGAGGAAGCTCACCAGATCGGCCACCGTGGCGGTATAGCTGTTATTCACATGGTATTGAAAGGTCGAAAAGCCCAGGAGAATGGCGGCAATCCGTTCCATGTAATCATTCCAAAAATTGCCTATCACCGAGGGGCGCCGGATTTCCCAGGAATCCATGACCCGATCCAGGTGGGCCGTAAAGACCTCCCGGTCCTCATCCCCCAGATTAATTTCCAGATAGGGGGCCAGATCGATCCGCTCCTGGACGCTAAGGGCCCGGATGGGAACCCCGATGAGGCCCAGGGGGTCCTCGGGGTGGACCTGGGAAACCAGGCGGTGTATGTACCTAAAGGGGCCGGAGTTTTCACTTTGAATGGTAGGGTCTATAGAGAAGGGTCTATAGGGGAGGAATTTCTGGGAGAGGGTCGAGAGGGCAAAGACCTCCAGGTGCTCCCGGCCCCGGTCAAAGACGGGCTCATGGTCAAACCAGGTGACGAAAAAGCGCTGGGTAGAGAGCCGGGCCAGGCTCTCTTCGTGGCTGTAGAGGAAACCTTCGACGGGGTCCAGGAGCCCCCGGATGGCGCTGCCCATGTAGACCGGCTCTTTTTCCGAGGCCACCACCATGACCGTATACTGCTGGCTCTGGCTGCCGTCCTCCCCTTCGCCTATGCCTCGGGGCCGTCTTCCCCGGCCTATGTCGCTGGGCCAGTCATGTTCAGAAAGGCCCCTTAGGCTCGGAGAGGGGGCCCCATCATCCCCCGGTATGGTGGGCCGGCCCTGCCTGCGTCCCCCATCGGTGTCAGGGAGACCAAAGTCGCTGTCGGAACTCTGGCTGCGCCGTTCTATCCGATCTTGCAAAAGGTTAGAGACCATGGTGTTTCGGACAAAGTCCGGGGGAAGAAAGAAGACCAGCACCACAAGGACCAGGGCCGAGGCAAGGCCGAAGAGGAGGCCCTCCCGCCGGGAACTATCCGAGCCGGGAAAGAGGGAAAAGTAGACCACCGCACTATGAAAGAGAAAGACCACGGCGGTCCAAACCAAAATAAACTGGGTGATCCCCATACTCTGGCCCGCCGCATCTTCGCCGGAACGGGAAAAGACCAGGAGGCGAAAGCAGATCCAGGCCAAAAAGAAGGGTTCCAGGATAGAGAGCTTCCCCCAGCGGGGATAATGAAAGAGCAGGAGGGTGAGGGTAAAACTCCCCAGGCCAAAGAAGAGGAGGGGCCATCTTTCGGACCAGAAGCTCCCGTTCCATACCGCAATGGCCCCCAGGATGACCAGGGCTCCCAGGAGTTTATACTTTAGTTTTCCTAGCGGAGAGGGGATAAAGCCCAGGAGGGCCCCCAGGGGAATACACAAGAACCATTGAATCATGCTTACCCGGTCGTAGGAGACCACGATGCCGGGATGGACATGCACCAGGAAGGCCACGCTGAGGTAAAAAAAGAGCCGCAAGATAAAGAGGATCACCGGAGCTATGCTCATAGGCCTAGGTCCCCATAATCGATGAGCATGCGGCTCGAGTGCAGCTTTAGCTGCCGCCGGTGATGGACCAGATAACGGTACGAAAGGGGGACCAGCCCCTGGGCCGGAAAATCCCTAAGCCTTAACTTCTGGGGGAGGTTCTCTTCGGTCCCCGAGCCATGCTGGGCCAGGAAGAGGGAGAGGGGCTTCCCCTGATGGGAGAGCAGAAAAGCCTGAAGGTTTAGATCGCAGGCGGTGCTGAACACATAGATCTCCCCTTGGCTTAGGGGGCCCTCTTCCTGCTGGGCCGGATAAAAGGGGATGGGGGCCAGTTCTTCCAGGAAGGCATCGATTTCTTCGAGATCATGGAGTTCCCGGGTTTCGGTGGGGAGCTGGACATGAAAGACATAGGAGGCCGCCTCTTCCTTCACGGTCCGTAAAAACCAGGCCAGCCGTGCTTTGGCCCGGTCCAAAAGCCAGAGTTCGCTTAAGGAGGGCCGGGCGGGGCCAAAGGACCGGAAGTGTACATCGATACGGGTTACCCTTTCCTGGTTGTCCGGAGATATGCGGGTAATAAGGGAGTCTATGCGGCCCGAACTCTTCCAGTTGATGTCCCTTAAGAGGTCCCCGGGGACATACTCCCTTTGGTAATACCGTTCCACATCGCTGGAAGATTTAGTCCTCTGATCCTCCGCACCGGAGATGGTCCGTATCCTCAAGGGCCTGGTTTCACCGGGGCTGCTATGGACCGGCAGGGTCTGCTTTACCCCCTGACCAAAGGAAAAAGAAAAGAGCCCAAAGATATCCCTGAGGCGGCATCTGGTCTCGGAGGCATAGAGGCCCCCCAGGGGAAAGGAGAGGGAGAAGTCTGCCGCGGGGCTGTACCGGGGCAGGGTGCACTGATTAAAGACCAGGGACCCCAGGCCAGCCCCCTGGGGGTAGAAGCGCCCGCGGATTAAAAAATGGACCCGGTAAAACCAGGGAACCCTAAGCCCCAGGGTAAAGGCGGGGCAGTGGACCTGCCACTCCTTGCCGGGCCCGGCGCTGAGGGGGACCGGGGGCTGAAGGAGGGGCTCTATATGGCCGAAACGCCGGATCGCCCAGGCCCCCATGGAGCCCAAGAGGAGGATAAATATCAGGGCCCCCAGGCTGAGGACTATCTCGTAGACATTTCGGGCAGAAAGGGAGCGGATAAAAATTATCAGGGAAAGGGAGAGGAGCCCCAGACCAGGAAGGGTAAGGGGGAAGGATCGAAAAAAGCTGAACAGGGCCTGTCCGGGTTTGTTTCCCTCTTCCTGCATCACCTTAGCTTATCTCTTTCCTCGATTCCACCGGGACCGTCTCGAGGATCCTGGTCAGGGGGGCTTCGGGGGGTATCGAAGGATCCCGGGTGACGATCCTGTGGGCCATGGCGGGGATGAAGGTTTCTTTGACCAGGTCTATGGGCACATAGTCCAGTCCCCGGCAGAGGGCCAGGGCCCGGACCAGCCGGGAGATCCGCACCCCCGCCCGGGGGCTGGCGGGGCTTTCTATATCGGGATGGGATCTGGTCTGGCGCACACAGGTGACTATATAGGAGCTTACATCCTGATGAATCTCCACCTGGTCTACCATTTTTTTCCAGGCGATAAGATCCCCGGAGTTAATGACACTGCCAAAACCCTCCCAGGCATCGGTGCGGCCGTGCATGTGGACTATGCTTCGTTCGTCCTCTTCGGAAGGGTAGCCCAGGGATAATCGGATCATAAAGCGGTCAAGCTGGGGCATGGGCAGGGGAAAGAGGTGGGCCCCCCGCAGATTCATGGTGGCTATAATAAAGAAGGGATTTAAGAGGGGGTAATGCTTCCCCTCTATGGTGACCTCCTGCTCTTCCATCACCTGTAAAAAACTGCCCTGGGTTTTGGGGGTAAGGAGGTTAATTTCGTCACAAAGGACGAAGTGGGCAAAGACGGGGCCCTTGTTAAAGACCAGTTCCCCCGAACTGCCCAGGAAACGGTTATAACCCAGAATATCCTGGGGCAGGAGGTCAACCGTACACTGGATACGGCTGAAACCCTCCATCATGAAATCCCCCAGGGCCATGTCTTCGCTGCGCCACTGGATAGACTGGGCCAGGGCCCTGGCCAGGGAGGTTTTCCCTACCCCATGGGAGTCGGCCAGGATGACATGGCCCCCGGCTATCCAGGCGGCGATAATATATTCAAGCTTTTTTGGATCCACCGAAATGAGCCGCCGTATATGGGCGCTCAAGACATCTACAGCCTGTTTTACATTATTTTCCATAACTTACCTTTAGGGTAAGCTTAGCATTCGTTTCTAAGCTCGTATAGCTCCCTGAGGCCTTTGAGCTTGTAGGTGGCTTTTTCCTGGATCTGCCGGACCCTTTCGCGGGTAATCCCCAGGAGCTTCCCCGTTTCTTCCAGGGTGAGGGGCCCTTCTCCAGCCAGACCAAAGCGCAGCTTGATTATCTTCATCTCCCTTTCGGAAAGATTAGAGAGGATATCGCCCATGGTCTCTTGAATGGTCATGGAAAAGACCGCTTCGAAGGGCTCCGTCAGGGAATCGTCCCTGATAAGGTCCGCCAGGCGGGTTAAGTTTTCGTTATCTACAATTGTATCGAGGCTGGTGGTTTCCTGGCTTAGCTTGACGATCTCCTTAACCTTGGAGAGGGGGATCCCCATATACTCGGAGAGTTCTTCATTGCTGGGGTCCCGGCCCAGATCCTGGGTAAGCTGCTTGGCTACAAAGTAGCACTTTTTTATGGTATTGAGCATGTGGATGGGAATGCGGATAACCCTTCCCTTGTCTGCGATGCTCTTTATTATGGCCTGCCGTATCCACCAGGTGCCGTAGGTCGAAAACCTGCAGCCCCGGGTATAGTCAAAGCGCTCTACCGCTTCGATGAGGCCTATGTTCCCTTCGTCGATAAGATCCAGCAGGGTTAAACCCCGGTGCTGGTAATTTTTTGCTATAGAGACCACCAGCCGCAGGTTGGAGTTGATCATCTGATTCTTGTGATGCAGTAAAGAATCATGTAACTCCTGGCGCTTAAGGGGGCAGTCATTGTCTTTGAGTTTTTTAATTTCCTGCCTAATCTGAACAATTTTTTCCCCGATAAACTGTTCTTCCTGGACCGTTAAAAGGTGATACTTGGAAATTTGCTTAAAATAGAGGGCCAGGGGATCGGTTTCCTTAATAACCCTGGTCTTCTTCGGTGCCTTTCGGGCCTTGCGGCCCTGAATTGATTTTGTCTGCCAGATAAGATCGCCCTTCTCATGCGAAAAGCCATTTGAGTCTTTTTTGGGGAGGGATCTTCCAGCCAAGCTTGTAGTTTTTGACATGATGTTACCTCAGTTTTTTAAATAAATGAACTTAAGCTCTGGGGGCCAGAGCAGGATCTATAGGAACATTGTTCCTATACACCATAAAGAATAATTGGGGCCTATTTGATATATCATCTATCCCCAGCCGGCCGAGTTCGGTACCAGGACCCACCCTGTCACCTTCTCTTACGGATAAGCTTTCGTTGCCGCCGTAAACGTATAAGTAACCTCCTTCAGTTTGAACTATTACTACCCGGCCAAAGCCCTGAAAAGGCCCCGCCGATAATACTACCCCGTGGGTAAGACTAATGACCGATTCCGCCCTGGTCCCGGTGATGATCACCCCGCTGAGCTTGCCGGTCATGGTGCTCACCTCCCGGGCTGTGACGGGCCAACGGACCGTTGCAGCCGCCGGGGTTGATACCAGGGGAGCCCCGGCGGATGTTCCCGGGATACGAAGGGTATCCCCGGCCCGGAGCATGTAGTTTTCCGATAGACCGTTGGCCTCCCGGATGGCCCCCACGGTGACCGAAAACTGCCGGGCTATGCCAAAGAGGGTGTCCCCCCTCTGGGCCACATAGGTGGTAAAGGACCTCTCCTGTGCCGCTGCGGCGGTCACCAAAGAACCGGTTCCGCTCTGGCCCGCCGGCGGAATCCTTAGGCGGTGTCCCACCAGGAGCCGGTTCGGGTCGCTCAGCCCGTTAAGGGAGGCGATGTCCTCAGAACGGACCCCATAAGTTCGGGCTATGGAAATGAGGTTTTCACCCCTTTGGACCGTGTGGATCCTCTCCTGTCCATAGGCTAAAGGGGGGAAAGGGGGGAGGAAAAAAAACACTACCCCCAGTAGAAATCCGAAAAGGACGGCCCGAAAATTCATATCCGTCTATTATCGGTATCTGCCCTGAATTTCTATACCCCTTCATATTATATATGTATACATTTCTGGGGGAAAATCAAGGTTTTTGGCGAATTTTGTCGATAATTGCCCTAATTTCTTCTTTTTGGGCCGGACTTGGGTCCGCCAGGGGATTACGGACATGGCCGCCCCTATAACCCAGGTACTCGCAGGCATACTTGAGGCCCCCTATGCCGTAGGTGGCGGTGACCGCCGTGTTAAGGGGGAACCAGGTTTGATACATATCAAAAGCTTCTTTCAACTTCCCCTGGACGAACAAGGCCTGGGTCTGGGCAATCTCATTGGGACTGCAGTTGGCCATGGCCGAAATAATGGCGGTAAGCCCCATGCCCAAAGCGGGATACCAGGCGCTAAAGGTCCCGGGCATGATCTGAAAGTCCTCATCGGCGGCCCTCATAAAGGTGGCCAGCTGGGGTACATCCCCGTTGGAGTCCTTCATGCCCACTATATTCTTATGCCTGCTTAAGACCCCCACAGCTTCGGCGGAAATGTTTACATGGGTAAATTTGCTTACATTGTAAATCAGGATGGGGATATCGCTGTGGTCCGCCACCTGGGTGAAAAACCGGATCATGGCCTTGGTGTCCATGGAGGAACTGTAATAAAAGGGGGTAAGGATGAGGGCACAATGGGCCCCCAGCTTGGCACATGCATTGGTCAGCTTGATGGTCTCCCGGGCCGAATCCATCCCCGACCCGGCCATGATAAGCCGGTCCTTTTTCGCATGCTCCACCGTTAGTTTTACCAGTTCCTGCTTTTCTGCATCGCTTAAATAGGCGGTCTCGCTATTGGATCCAATGACCAGGTAGCCGGCCAGTTCGTCCTCATTCCATTTTAAGATGTTGGAAACAAAGGCTTCGGTGTCCAGGTCTTCTTCGGGGCTAAAGGGAGTTATCATGGGGGGTATGACCCCATGGATTTTTTTCATAAGATCCTCCTCGGCGGCGGTATAAGGGTTCTCCCTTGCCTGCCCTATCAGTATATCCTACAATAAGGCGGGGGATAAGCTGCATGACCAGACGAAGCCTAATTATCGAGCCCCAGGACACGGTGGCGGTGCTGTTGGAAGATGCCTTTAAGGGAGACAGCATAGAGGGCCCCGGGGGAACCATTACCCTTTTGGATGATATAGAGTTTGCCCATAAGGCTGCCCTGGTAGATCACGGGGCCCGGGAGCCGGTGATCAAATACGGCCATGAAATAGGCTATGCCCTGGATGCAATTAAACGGGGCACCTGGATACACAATCACAACATGGGCTGCGACCGCGGCCGCTAAGGCAGGGCAGGATGAAATTTTTAGGCTGGAAGCGGGAAGACGGAAGGGTAGCTACCCGGAATTACGTGGCGGTGATTCCCTCGGTGTTCTGTGCCAATAAAACCGCCGATAGAATCGCCGCCCAGGTAGAGGGGGCCGTCTGTCTGCGCCACCCCGTGGGCTGTACCCAGGTGGGCTTTGACTTCGAACTCAGCGCCAGGACCCTGATAGCCATGGGAAGACACCCAAATCTGGCGGCGGTCCTGGTTCTGGGCCTGGGCTGCGAGCGGTTTAAGCCATTGGAGCTTTACGAGGGCATCAAGGAATCGGGGAAACCCGTAGAGATGCTTGTCATCCAGGATGAGGGAGGAACGGGCCCTACCATAGAAAAGGGGGTCCGGATCCTCAGAAACATGGCCCAAATGGCCCTGGGAAAGAGCCGGGTGGAATGTGATGTGGAGGACCTCATGGTGGCCCTCAAATGCGGAGGCACCGATGCCACCAGCGGCCTTTCGGCCAACCCCACCCTGGGGGTCATGAGTGATATCCTTACGGGCCTGGGGGGGAGTGCCATCCTTTCGGAACTAAACGAGCTAATCGGCACCGAGGACATGCTGGCCCAGCGGGCCATTGACGGGGGGGTGGCCAAAAAAATAAAAGAGGCCGTTGCCGAGATCGAAGAAGTCCTCCGTTCGGGCTGCGACTTTCGTTACCCCGGACGGAACGAGCTTATCTCGCCGGGAAATTTCCAGGGGGGAGTTTCGTCCATCGTCGAAAAGGCCCTGGGGGGGGTCCACAAGTCCGGCTCATCCCCTATCGTCGATGTCCTCGATTACGCGGTACCTCCCCGCCGGGACCAGAGGGGCCTCTTTATGATGAAGTACGAGAGCCAGGACGGAGAGGTGGTCACCGGCATGGTGGGCTGCGGGGCCCAGGTCGTCGCCTTTACCACCGGGAGGGGAAATCCTACGGGCTTCCCCTTTGTTCCGGTCATAAAAGTTACGGGGAACGAGGCCTCATTTAAAAAGATGGAAGCTGATATGGACTATAATGCCGGGGCCATCATAGCCGGCACAAAGACCATAAAAGAGATGGGCCATGATTTTTTTGATCTCCTTTTAAAGGTGGCATCGGGACATCCGGTAAAGGCGGAGCTTATGGGGGCCGACGAGCTCTTTGTCATAGGCCGACGCCAGGGCCGACAGTCCGGGCCTACTTCTTCCCCGAGTGGAGCACAAACTCCATCTGATCGGTATTCTGTTTAATCAGGCTGTACCAGAGGACCTTCTTTTTGGGGACCTCCTTACTGGTCCGGCCCATGGATTTTAATTTTTCATAGACCGTCACGGCATTCTTAGCGGCCCCCCAGGCCTTAAGGTAATCTCCCCGGAAAATATCCTGGGCCCGGTTATCTATTTCCTTATCTATGGTTTCCAGGTAAGAACCCAGAAGCATCTCGTAGCGTTCGGTGATCCCTAAAAGGTAATCGTAGATGAGCCTCTCGAAGCCGGGGATTTCGTCGATGAGGGTGCAGAGGGTCCTCAGCATTCCTATGGCCCTGGCGTAATCTTCGTCCTGGACATAGGACTTATAGGCCATGGTACAGAGGGTGGTAAAGCTTTCGTTGGTGATGGTCTGCATGCCGTTAATGGGGCTGGGGGGGATGACGGTAAACTTGGGGCTCACCTGGGCAGCCTTGGCTACCAGGTTTAAAAGATCCAGAAAAATCTTCTGCTCCCAGAGGTTTTCAGAAATTGATTTAAATAGAATGGTCATCTCCTGGCTAAACTTTTCTTTATACTTATCGGCGGCGATAAAGACCGCTTCGCAGGAGGGGATCTGGACCCCCTTAAATTCAATGTGGCCCGTATCCAAAAAATAAATGGTACTATTCTTAAAAATAAGACAGGGGTCCTTTTCATTTTCTTTTAGGAAATTCATGTAGACCTGCTTGGCCACCATAATTCTGGATTCTTTGCCCGAAAGCTCATTGGCCCTGGACTGGAGCCGGGCCCCCGAATTAAGCAGGAAGCCCGCCAGGTTTCCCTTTTCGGTAATGATGAGGGGGCTTTGGGTATTCCCCCCGGTGATCCCCGCAGATATCTTAAAGGCCGGCAAGGATTCGGTGTTTCCCTCCCGTTTGGTGGGAATGGAAGGATCCTTTACCACATCGGTCTTGCCGAAAAAATCGGCTATGGCCAGGGTAACCGTCAGGGCGTCCGATGCACTGGCAGCGACCACGACGATTTCGTCCCCCCGCTCACGCTGGCTTACGGCCTGGCAGGAAGCGGCGATGCGCCGGGCCCCGCTGTTCATGGCATTATCCAGGGTGTGCATCATCGAGAGGTTCTTCCGGGAATCCATGCAGAATTGGGTATAGCCATGGATATCCAGCATGGCCACATAGAGGTTGGAAATTTGAAGGGTATCCTTTAGATCCCCCGCATCGGGGAGGACCTGATCAGGGATAACCAGTTCTTTCCATAAACGCTGGTGGGTTTCCCTGGTCATGTCGGAAAAAAAGCCCCAGTTTAGCTTTCGTATTAATTCAAAGACCCTTAAAATGACCGGATGGTTTTTTTGATTCCTATAGATAGGGCCCAGAAGCTCCCTTAGCTGGGAAAATTTGGTAATTTCTTTATTGATCACCCTTTCGCCAAGAAAGGAAAATAGCTCATATTCGGAAGTGGCATCCGTATATTCGGTCAGACTCTTCATCGGGCCCCCTATTAACCTATCATATCCCCTATAATAATTATAGGGCCCCGGGGGCCTAAAGCATGGAAATATTATTCATTTTGGAGTATATTATATAGAAAGGAGGGGTTCATGGAAACGGCCGCCAACTTAAACGATTCTGCTATTGCCCTAACCGAAGCAAACAGGCCCTACGAGGCCATACCCCTCTTTAGGGAAGCCCTGGTGATGGAACCGGGGAACCCCCTCCTCTGGCTTAACCTGGGTATTGCCCAGCAAAAAACCGGCGAATACGAAGATGCTCTGGACAGCTACCTAAGGGCCTCCCATATAGATGACCGGCTCCCCGATGCCTGGGCCTCCATGGGGCTCATATACTATGAACTCAACTCCTTTGACTCCGCCGAGGAATGTTATTACGCCGCCCTGGAGAGGGATCCCCTCTCTCCCAAGGTCTGGAACAACCTGGGGGTCCTCTATTTTTCCCAGGGGGATTACGAAGAGGCCCGGCACTGCTTTGAAGAGGCCGTGAGCCTCTCTCCGGTCTTTTATGATGCCCTCTATAACTTAAGGGATGCCTGCAGGGAGCTCTCTGATTTTCGGGCCGCCGCAGAATTTGAAAGGATCCTCTCAAGCCTGGGTACAAAATAGCTTCCATGGGATTACGGGTACTCTACATCGCCGAGCTGGTGGGAAAGGCGGGGATTTATGCCCTCAAGAAATGCCTCCCCATGGTTAAGGCAGAAAAAAAACCTGATTTTGTCATCGCCTGCGCCGACGGGGCCACCGGGGGCAATGGCCTGGGAAGAAACCATGCGGCTTATATCCGAAAGCTGGGGGTCCAGGTTATCACCACCGGCGAATGTTGTTTCTATAAAAAGGACCTGACCGAAAACCTGGATAAAATCCCCTATGTCTTAAGGCCCGATAACCTAAACCGGGGGGCCCCAGGAATTGGGGAGCATATCTATACCCTGGATAAGCAAAAGAACCTAAAGGTGGCGGTGGCGGTGCTTTTGGGGCAGAGCGGGTTTACCCGCATCCATAGCAATAATCCCTATGGGCCCCTCCAGGCCCTGCTGGAACGGTTCCGCCAGGAGACCCCCTACAGCATCATCGACTTCCACGCCCAGGCCACGGGGGAAAAGCAAATCCTCTTTACCATGGCCGACGGGCTCTGTTCGGCGGTGATCGGCTCCCACACCAGGGTGCAGACCGCCGATGAGAGGATCCTTCCGGGGGGCACCGGGGTCATCACCGATGCAGGCCGCACCGGGAGCGCCGAATCCATCTGGGGCTCCAACCGGGAATCCAGGATTCAGGAGTACCTCACCGGCATACCCGACTGGACCCGCGAAGCCTGGGACAAGCCGGAACTCCAGGGGGTACTCCTCGAACTGGGTGATGACGGCAAGGCTCAGTCCATAGAGCGGGTGAAAGTGACAGCACCCCCTGCACCCTCACAGGAAACGCAGGACTGATCTCGCCACTGCTAGATCCAAGACCTACTCAGCACACTCAGCTCGCGCTGGACAGGTAACCCTCCGCCGAACGAGTGTCAACGAGTGAGGTTCCCCTCCGGAACCTTCATCCCTGCCGAGCTCGGCTGGCGGTCTGACCCTAAAGTCGGAACCTCCTAAGCTGGCCTTACCTGCCCGCCAGAGGCTCGTCATGGACGAAGTTCCTGCTCCAGCAGAGATAATTATGCGTGGTTAGCTCAAGAAGAGCCTATTAATATCAATCCTACATGTGTTATAGGGAAGAAAAATTTTGTAAGATACACATCAAAGGTGACAGTCACCCTTTTTTCCTATTGGTTCCTATCCCTGACCACCACTATATATAGTGTATGTATCCATTTTATGCTCCATGTAATTCTAATTATTAGAATATACCCTCGCGTATGAGGGTTTTTTATTTTCGTTTACCCTCATTGGTGAGGGTAATATAATATATTGGTGTTGTGATATCAATCTGTCACCTTTGTCTATATACCCCATCACTCTTCCCCACCGACCTCACTTGTGGGATTGATTATGGTAGGCTCTTCTTGATCTAACCACTCATTGCTTTCTCAGCTGGAGCAAAAAATGCTCCTGGCGGCGATTTCGGCCTGGCCACACAACTTAGTTTTATATAAAACTATTTAATCTTTATACGCATTGATTATGTCACCAGTTGTGTGGCCCGGACGCTGGAGCCGCTAGGGGCATGTTTTTGTCCAGCGGTGAACTGCGCATGAGGTCTTGGGTTAGGATGTTGTTATAATCCTAGGATTATAAGTACCCTTGCCAGCAACCATCATATGATCTATCATACTCAGGTACCCTCGCTGTGCGGGGTACTGGATCGCCCGTATGGGGGTCCATACTTAGCCGGGCCCTTGAGGCCGGCACACAGGGATCTTAGTCACGTTTTTACCGGGCGGGATCCCAAGGAGTGTTCTATGAACGGACCCAACGATTTTGGCAGCAGAGGTTTTAGACCAGGCAGGGGGCCTGGAGGCAGAAGGCCTGGACCCCAGGGACCCTTTGATCTAGGGAACATTTTCGACGAGATCTTTGAGGCGGCGGAAAACTTCCGTCATGAGTTCCGCCAGAACTTTAAAGAAGCTGATATCTTCAACGATAATACGGACTACTACCCCAGCTATTCCTACCCTCCCATGAATGTCCTTATTACCGGCGACCGGAGCCTTATCTTTGAGTTCGCCCTCGCAGGCTTCGAAGAGAAGGATATCAGCCTGTCCTTCCTGGGGGACCACATGATTTTTTCTGCAGTCCTGCCTCAGCTAAACTCCCCCCCCGAAGAGGGGATCCGCTATTTTAAGCGGCGCCTAAAAATGAAGGACATAGAGAAGCAAAAGTACTTTGTTCCCCTGGATAAATACGCCCAGGACAAGGTAAAGGCGGTCTTTAAAAACGGCATCCTCAAGGTGACCATTCCCCCCAAGGAAGAGCCGGATCAAAACGAAGGAATTAAGATAGAGATCCTAACCTAGGGTCCTACTTAAGCTGTCCATATGCTCTGCTTCTTTGGCAGAATGTATGGACAGAAAATTTTTTCAAAAGGAGTTTGTGATGAATTTTAATGGCCTATCTGGAATGTCGGATCTGTTTTTATTGTCCAATGCCAAGAGCAGATCAATCAGCCCCGAGAATTTTACCGGAGAGAGCGGCGGGGGAGCCCGCTGCCCGGTGGAAAAGGGAAGCGCCTCCAAAGCCGCCGCAGACCTTGGCATAGGCTGGAAGGTAAACCCCTACATCATTATAGCCCCGGGGGAGACCTTCGAAATCGCCAAGATCCAGGGGCCTGGCTGCATCCAGCACATCTGGCTGACCCCCACCAAGCTTTGGCGGGACACGATCCTAAGAATCTATTGGGACGACCAGGCCCACCCATCGGTAGAGTGTCCCATAGGGGACTTCTTCGCCTGCGGCTGGAACCGCTATGCCCAGGTGTCTTCTCTGGCGGTCTGCGTTAACCCCGGGAGTGCCTTTAACTGCTACTGGCCCATGCCCTTTAAAAAATCCTGCCGTATGACCCTGGAAAACATAAGCCAGGATAACACCACGATTTACTACCAGATAGACTACTGCCTTACGGAGATCCCCGAAGATGCTGCCTACTTTCATGCCCGCTTTAGAAGGGAAAATCCGGAAAAGTACAAAGAAGAGTACACCATCATTGACAGCATCGAGGGTAAGGGCCACTTTGTCGGGACCTATATGGCCCGGGGGGTGAACAATGCGGGCTGGTGGGGAGAGGGAGAAATAAAGTTCTTCATGGACGATGACGGGGAATTTCCCACCATCTGCGGCACCGGCACCGAAGATTACTTCTGCGGTTCCTACAACTTTGAGAACCCCGTGACCAAGGACCACTATGTGCCCTTTACGACCCCCTATGCGGGGCTCTGCCAGGTAATCGAACCCGACCGGCTCTACCGGAGCCAAATGCGCTTTGGCATGTACCGCTGGCATATCACGGACCCCATCCGGTTTGAGAAAAAACTAAAGGTTACCCTTCAATCCCTGGGTTGGAGATCCGGCGGGAAGTATCTGCCCCTGCAAGACGACATGGCTTCGGTGGCCTACTGGTACCAGACCCTGCCCACGGCGAAATTCCCCCCGTTCTATACCAAGGAATTTTTGGAGATTAACTAGAAAATAATGTAACGAATTCCAGTGTATCCCTGCCCTACTTCACGTATAGGGGTCTTTCCTCGTAATGGGTGTGGAGCAACTGGTGGGCCTTTTTACCGTTCGGTTCCCCCAGAAAGTCCTTGTACAGTTCCTGTATAAAGGGGTTCTGGTGGGAACAGCGGTAGGTGGACTTTTCATCGTCGGTGTAGATCCCGGCGGTCCTCTTTAGCCTTATCTCGTCGGTGCAGCCATAGGGCTGGCCGCCGCCGCCTACACAGCCCCCGCGGCAGGCCATGACTTCCATAAAATGGTAGGGGATTTCTTTCCCTGCTTCCCGGGCTTCACGGATCTTGTTAAGAACCGCTTCGATGTTCCCCATCTGGTGGGCCACGGCGATACGGATCTTTGAGCCCAGGCCATTTCCCAGGTCTACCCCAAAGTCCACTTCCGCTTCTTTAACTCCCTCTATGCCCCGGACGGCCTTAAAATTCACATCCCCCAGTTCCTTCTTGGTTACCAGGAAATAGGCAGAGCGGACCGCCGCTTCCATGACACCGCCGGTGACCCCAAAAATGGTTCCGGCGCCGCTGTAGGGCCCCAGGGGGCTGTCGGCTTCTTCATCTTCCAGTTTTAAGATCTCTATCCCTGCCTGCTTGATCATCCGGGCCAGTTCCCGGGTGGTGATGACAATGTCCACGTCCCAGGCATCACTGCCGGCGGCACCCTTCATGTCATCGTTCCGGTGGGCCTCCCACTTCTTGGCGGTACAGGGCATGATGCTTACGGAGCAGATCTTTGCGGGATCTACCCCCGCCTTGCCGGCCCAGTAGGATTTTATCATGGCCCCCATCATCTGCTGGGGGCTCTTGGCGGTAGAGAAGTTGGGAATCATGTCGATATAGTACTTCTCGAGGTAATCGACCCAGGCGGGACAGCAGGAGGTAATCAGGGGAAGGTCTGCACCCTTGGTGGTGAGCCGTTTTACCAGTTCTGCCCCCTCCTCCATGACCGTCAGGTCCGCAGAAAAGTTGGTATCAAAGACGGTCTTAAAGCCCAGGCGGCGCAGGGCCGCATAGAGCTTCTTGGTAAAGAGGGTCCCCGGAGGAAGCCCAAACTCCTCTGCCAGGGCTACCCGAACCGCGGGGGCTATCTGCACCACCGGATGGACTTCGGGGTTCTGTAGGGCCGACCAGACCTTAACGGTGTCGTCCCTCTCGTAGATGGCCCCCACGGGGCAATGGGCCGCACACTGGCCGCACTTGATACAGGGCCCCTCGTTTAAGAGGGTGTCTGAGGCGGCGGCGATGCGGCTGGCCATGGAACGGCCCATATATTCTATGGCCCAGACGTTCTGAACCTGCTGACAGACGATAACACAACGGCCGCAGCGGACGCATTTTTCGGGGTTCAACACGATGGCGGGGTTTGAATCATCGATGGGGATCTCGCTCATCACCTTCTTGAAGGGGGCTTCCCGGAGGCCAAACTCGGCGGCCAGGGTCCTAAGCTCGCAGCTATCGTTCCGGGGGCACTGGAGGCAGTCATCGGGATGGTTCGAGAGGATCAGTTCCAGGACGGTCCTCCGGGTGGCGATTAGTTCCGGGTCGTGGGTCACGATGTCCATGTTTTCGGTGACCGTGGTGGTACAGGCCCGGGCCATGCGGCCCGAACCGGGCCCGGCGGTGCGGACTATGCAGAGGCCGCAGGAGGCCCAGGCGTTAAGATCCGCACAGTAACAGAGGGTGGGGATCTTGATATCCACCAGACGGGCCGCGTCGAGGATGCTAATATTATCAGGTACCTGAATGGGGGTTCCGTTAATTTTTATGTTTGCCATGTTCTGACCTTCCTTTAACCTTTTAATACCGCATTGAATTTACAGGCCGTCATACACTCCCCGCACTTGACGCACTTGTCCTGCTCAATTCTATAGGGGGGCCGCTTCTTGTCGGGGTACTTGGCCGCATCTTCCGGATGGATGCATTCGGCGGGGCAATTTTTTGCACAGAGGGAACAGCCTATGCACTTGTCCGGGTCTATGCTGAACCGGGCCAGGTTCTTACACTTTCCTGCCCGGCATTTTTTATCCCGTATATGCTCCAGGTACTCCTCTTCAAAGTTCCTGATGGTGCTCATGATGGGGTTGGGAGCCGTAATGCCCAACTGGCAGAGAGAAGCCTTTCCCATGGCCTGGGCTATGGTTTTGAGTTTATCTAAATCCTCTTCTTCACCATGCCCCCCGGCGATCTTTTCCAGGATTTTTAAGAGCTGGGTGGTGCCTATGCGGCAGGGAGAACACTTGCCGCAGCTCTCCTCGACACAGAACTCCATGTAGAACCGGGCCACGTCGACGACACAGTCATCTTCGTCCATGACTATCATGCCCCCGGAGCCCATCATGGAGCCGTTGGCGGTGAGGGTTTCGAAGTCTATGGGGGTGTCCAGGAACTTCTCTGCCAGAATGCCCCCCGAGGGGCCCCCGGTTTGGACGCCCTTGAACTTCTTGCCGTTCTTGATGCCCCCGCCTATATCAAAGACTATGTCCCTTAGGGTGGCCCCCATGGGGACCTCCACAAGACCTGAGTTCTGAACCTTTCCGGTGAGGGCAAAGACCTTGGAGCCCTTGGAGCCCTGGGTGCCCATGGTGGTAAACCAGGCCCCTCCCTTGGCGGTGATGACCGGAATGTTCACCAGGGTTTCTACGTTGTTGATTACCGTGGGCTGCCCCCAGAGGCCCTTATTGGCCGGGAAGGGGGGCTTGGGGACCGGCATGCCCCGGGCACCCTCGACGGATTTTATCAGGGCCGTCTCTTCACCGCAGACAAAGGCCCCGGCTCCCAGACGGATTTCTATGTCAAAGTCAAAGCCCGAACCCAGGATGTTTTCTCCCAGGAGGCCGTATTCCTTGGCCTGGTCCAGGGCGATTTCCAGCCGGTGCACCGCCAGGGGGTACTCGGCCCGGATGTAGACGATGCCGTGGTTGGAGCCTATGGCCTTTCCGGCGGTGATCATCCCCTCGATGACCGAATGGGGGTCTCCTTCTATGATGGACCGGTCCATGAAGGCTCCCGGGTCCCCTTCGTCGGCGTTGCAGATCACATACTTGGGAGAGCCCTGGGCAATACGGGCAAAATCCCATTTGTTCCCCGTGGGGAAGCCTGCCCCTCCCCTCCCCCGGAGGCCCGAGGTCTTTACCTCTTCGATTATCTGCTCGGGGGTCCACTCAAAGAGGACCTTTTCCAGCCCCTCGTAGCCCCCCATTCCTATGTACTCGTTGATATTCTGAGGATCCAGGTATCCGCAGTTCCGTAATGCCACCCGGACCTGTTTCTCGTAAAACTGAATATTTTCTACGGTGATGCCGTCGCTCTTCTTTTCCCCGTCCCCCTTGTAGAGGAGCCGGTCTACTTCCTTTCCCTTGAGGATCTGCTCGTTGATAATATCATGGGCATCCTCGGGGGTTACATGGACGTAAAAGGATTCCTCCGGGAGGACCTTAACGATGGGCCCGGCTTCGCAGAAGCCGAAACAGCCGGTCTTAATGATCTCCACATCCTTCTCGACACCGCATTTTTTTGCTTCGGTATTAAGATTTTGAAATATGGCGTCCGCCTTGCCAGATTCGCAGCCGGTACCGGCGCATACCAGGATAAAGTGCTTGTAGGCCATTACTTTGCTCCTTCCATGGCGGGTCTGGCGACGATCCTGTCTTCGATTAGTTCCCGTCCAATTATGTGTTTGTTCACTATCTCTTCTGCCAGTTTTTCATCTACCTTTCCGTAAATTACCAGGGGCATCCCCGGGACAGCCACCTCTACGGTGGGTTCGGACTCACAGTAGCCCATGCAGCCCACCTGGCGGACCAGGACCGTATCAAGGAGATTTTTTTCTTCCAGGATGTGGAAGAATTTATCCAGGATGGCCTTGGCTCCGGCTTTGATACCGCAGTCGTCCATACCGACGATGACTTGAATTTCCTTTCCCGCCACTTCCCGGCGGCGGAGATCCACCTTCATGTTTTTTCGCAGTGCCCTCAGTTCATCCAAGGTCAATTTTGCCATTCCCTTCCCCCTAGCCTTTGTATTGATCCACGATGCCCTGAAGCATGTCCTTCTTTAACTTCCCGTGGGCATTTTTACCCACCGTCAGCACCGGAGCCAGGCCGCAGCAGCCTATACAGCGAACCGCATCGATCGAAAAAAGCCCGTCCTCGGTGACTTCATGGGGGCCTATGCCTAGAATTTTTCGAAGCTCGTCCAGCAGATCCTGGGCACCCTTAAGGTAACAGGCGGTCCCGAGGCAGACCGAAACCACGTTCTTGCCGGGTTTGCTGGTCTTAAAGAAATGATAAAAGGTTATGACCCCGTAGATCCGGGCCAGGGGTATCCCCGTAAGCTTTGCCAGATGCATGGCAGATTCCCGGGAGATATACCCGTAGGTCTCCTGGGTTTTATGGAGGATCATCACCAGGCTCCCCGGTTTTACCTTCCATTCATCGATAAAGGCCATTAATTCGGGAGTGAAGGTCACCCCCTTTTGAGCGGCTTGTGCGGCTGCCATGAATACCCCCAATTTTGCATATTTATCTTAAAAGTATGTATGGATTTTGGCTCTTTGACAAGGGACTGCCTAGCGTAATGGCAGGGTTCCGGGAATTTGCAGCACCTGGGGCTCCTGGGCGAAAAAGGGGATGCCGAAATCGAAGGTAAGGGTAAGGAGGGAAGAAGCCTCCCTAAGGGTGCCCAGGTTCTGAAACCTCTGGATCAGATCGATATAGCGCACGGGGAAGCCGAAAGTAATGGGCATGCTGCCCTGGGCCGGCACGGGTCCCCGGCCCTCCATGGTGCCGATGAGGAATGAATTCCCGTTTACCTGATAGTTCATCATAAACCGGGGGACAGGAAGGGGAAAACTGTTGGGGTTTTCGATGTTCACCGAGACCGCAATATCGGCTCCGCTCAGGTCGGCCCGGTCTATCCGCATGGAGGGGCCGCCGAACCGGGGGAGCTGGGGCATGGGCAAGAGCCCTGAGTACTCCAGGGGCCATTCCCTGTCCCTGAGAAGGGGCAGGGAGAAGCGGGCCCTGAGGGCAACCCTATAGTTAAGCTGGGTTCTTCCCCGGAGGGAACTAAAGGTGTTAACGATATCCAGGTAATTTAAACTTACCGGTACTTCGATGAGGGTAGCCGATCGGGCCCGGATGTTCTGATTGTTGCGGATGGTTCCGCTGATAAAAGAATTATCGTTGAGAAAGAGCTGCCAGCCTATTTCCGGAAAGGGAATTTCAAAGGGATTGGGGTTTTCTACCCTCACCAGGGCCAGAACCGAGGCTTCGGTGATCGTAAAGGAACTAATTTCGGCGGAATGAAGGGAAACCAGGGGGTCTTGCAGGGCAGAACTCAAGGTCTGACAGCTAATAAGGGCGTAGAGGAGTAAAAATGAGGTGCCGCATATACCAAGCACCACAAGAAGCTTTTTCCGCATATAAAGAGGGTACCTTGATTTCCTGTCTTTGTATAGGTTATCCTTTAGGTATGAAACAGAAAAAACATTATTACCATATACATGCGATCCTCGGCGCGGCTCTGGCCCTCTTTTCTGCCTGTGTCTCCGAACCCCCTCCGGCAGCCCCGCCCATCCAGGTTCCCGCCCCTCAGGTGATCACCGAAACCCTCATGCCCCTTACCCCCGCCCTCCTGGATAGACTAAGGGGTTCTTTAAGCTTCGATGAATTTAGCCGGGAGATCTCCCACTATCCCTTCCACCTTTTTGGGCGGGTTTCCCTTGAGCGGGATCATGTACGGCAAAGCCAAAGCATAGATGGCGGCCAGGTCCGGCTGGTAGATGAGTATATCCGGGAAATTATCACCTTCCACGATCAGACCCCGGGGCTGGCGATATCCCTGGAACTGGCCTTTGGCAATACCATCATCCTCTCTGTCGCCTTCGACGACAATGTAGATTCAACCCTCCGCTTTGCTGCCCCCGCTTCTGAGCCCGACGCTTTTTTCCAGCTCCTCTACGAACCGGACAGGCGGATTAACCCCTTAAGCGATGAACGGGGCCTCCTCTATTATGGAGGGAACGAGTACAAGCTGCGCTATAGCGGGGAACGAAGCCCTGCCCTCCTCGTCAGGCTTTCTCAAAGGGACGTAGACCTTATCTATACCAGGGTAGCCCCAGGCCGCCGGGTTAACTAGTAAAGTCCTAAAGAAGGGAGAGCAGAACCTGCCGGGCCAGATCGGGATGGCGGGACATTATTAAGACAAAGACCCCTATTCTCTGGTTCCCAAAGATGGGCACCAGGGCCTCATGGCCCGTCACATCAAAGCCATTCACCGGGGTGACTTCCCCCGATAAAACCGCCGCCCCATCCTGGACCTCCGAGAGGGCAAAATCCAGGAGTAGATCCTCGTAGGGTTCCAGCTCCTGGGGGCTAAAGAGTTCGCTTAGGGGAAGAAAGAGGTTATTGTGGGCAAAGCGGTTGGCATTTTCCATGTCCACGATTAGAAGGTCCACCGCCTGGCTAGAGGTCATTCCTGCAAAGCGCATCATGGTGGCCATGACCATTTCGGGGTTTCCATCGCCCCCAATCTGAAGGGGCGTAAAGAGGGGGAGCTCTCCGTTAATCGTCAGGGAGGGTATTTCATTTCGTAGGTTGAGGCCATAATCGGTAATGGCCCCCCGGTTTAATACCGGGGCGGCAAAGACTACTTGAAATTGTACAGGGCCGCTGCTTCGTTGGCATCCTGCCATAACCAGACTGCAGAGAACAGAAAAAAAGATGATCCTGGTACCTCGTCCGCTGGTTGTAAGCTTCATGGGACCCTACCTCCTCCTTAAATGTCTTATCAGAAAAAACCTCACCTGTTCTTCCCTTACGATTTCGAAGGCCGAAAGGTTTATATTTCGCAAGGCGGACCCTCCCTGGAACTCGGTCACCAGGTATACCTCTTCGTGGTTCACCATAACCCGGGGGGTATAGACCACGGTGGTGCTAAAGGTGTAGTCCTGATCATCGGCGAAATAGGGGACCAGGTCCGAATACTTCCACATGGAAAAATTGATCACATAGACCGGCACCGATGGGTTTTCCCTAAAAAAGTAGAGCTCCGGTTTTCCCCGGTAATGGTTTTCGATCCGGTCTTCCCTAAAGAGGGGATAGATGCTGGCCAGACAGAGGAGGCCCATAAGGACAGGGGGGAGAATTTTGCCGCTCTTAAACAAGGTTTGAAAGAGAAGCAGGGGCCCCAGAACAAGGAGGGGGAAAACCGGCATGATGTAGCGCAGAACCTTGTAGGGGGCCAGGATCATGATGATGCCGCTGAAGAGGAGGGCCAGGAAAAAGAGGGGGACCTCCTTTCCTCCCTCCAGTTCTTCATCCTTAAATTTTACCATGATGAAACTAAGGCCCAGAACACCCAGGGCAGGGAGAGGAAAAAAGAACCTATGCATGTATCGAAAGGAAGTAAAAATCGAAACGAAAACATTTTCGATGGGGCTCCGCAAGAGGGTCTGGGGAATCTCTTCTACCCGGTGGGTAGAGGTCACATCCAGGTATTTGGGGTAGATGAGGAGGCAGAGGCCTATGCCCAGAAGGAGGATAAGGCCGTAGGAAAGGAGGGGCTTAAACTGCCTTTCTTTTATCTGATTCCAGACCAGATAGAGGGCGATTAAACCCAGAAAAATGATGGCATAATAACCGCTTAAAAGGCTGATGGCCACGCCCAAAGCAAGAGGAAGAAGGTGCTTCTTTAGATCCAGCCGGTTTAGGCTAAGGACCGCCCCATAGGCAAGGGCCATAAAGACTGTCTCTTGCATTTGGTAGGGCCGGATAAAGAGGGTATTGGATATCCCGGCGGTGGAAATGAAGGCCACAAAGAGGCCTACAGCCCTGAGGTTAAAACTAAGGGGAAAAAGGAGGCAAAGGAGCTTGTAAAAAAAGAAAAAAGAGAGGGAAAAGAAGATGAGGTTTACGATGCCCCCCCGGAGGATCACCTCCTCTGGGCTGTAGTTTTTCATTCCTATAAGGGCCAGGCGAAGGATGGAATAATACAGATTGGTATGGGGGGTATCCCGGCTGTTGGCCCAGAGCCGGCCCAGATCAGAGAGGGCCCCGTTTAGGCTGGGGTCATCGGGAATTAGGGCCATGTTCTTGGCCTCTAGCCCCGTAAAGGGCCGGTCCAGGTCAAAGTTTCTGGTCCAGGTATAGGTGCTGTAGCTGGAGAGAACCAGGGACATCCCCTCATCTTCGTGGAAGCCCTCTTTTTGGCCCAGCCAATAGATTCTGCTGCCCAGGGCCAGAAGATAGATAAGAACCAGGATGCTCTTTTTTACCATAATCAACTATTTTTAACTCCCCGGTTTTTTTATCCATTTGTTTAAAATTGAATCAAGATGCATGGTATCTATGGGCTTTGGCAGAAAACCCTGAAACCCATGGGCATAGAAGAGATCCTCCATGCCCTGTATGGCATTAGCCGTCAGGGCCACTATGGGCACCTTTTGTGCGTACTCTGTAGCAAGGGCCCGGATGGCATCCGCCGTTTCTATGCCATCCATTCCCGGCATCATGTGATCCATAAAAATTAAATCGTACTGCGGGTCCCCGGTACTCATGCGTTCTATGGCTTCAGCTCCGCTTAAGACGCAGTCGACCTGCATTTTGTACCGCAAGAGGAGCCCGGAAGCTACATCCAGGTTTGTCTGCATATCATCTACCACCAGTACCCTGGCAAAGCTTAAATCGGAGCGGACCAGTTTTTTTACTACGTTTTGTTTTTCTTCCGCATGCAGGAATTTTCTAAGACTCTCTGCCACCTTCTCCCCTATCTGGATATCATCGATATAGCCCTGGCGGATCTGGACCCTAAAAATAGATCCCTCCCCGTAGGTGCTTTCGGCATTGATTTCCCCTCCCATTATTTCGGTGAGCCGCTTGGTTATGGAGAGCCCCAGCCCTGTTCCCTCAATGGACCTATTGGTCCGGGTATCTACCTGACTGTAATCGGTGAAGATTTTCTTTAGATCATCCTCCCGTATCCCTATCCCCGTATCTTTTACATAGATGGACAGAATCACATCTGGTCCATCGATTTGACAGTGCATACCCAGAGTAACCGTACCTTGCTGGGTATATTTAAAGGCATTGCTTAAAATGTTATTGATAATTTGCTTTACCCGTAAATCATCCCCGTAAAGGCTGTAGGGAAGATCCTGGTTTATATCCAGTATAAAGGTGATGGGCTTTTCTTCAATACGGATCATGTTAAGGGTAATGATATCGTTAAGTAGGCTGGGGACTTCATATTTTACGGGCATTAATTCAAGCTTCCCCGCTTCGATCTTGGAAATATCCAGGACATCGTTTATAAGGCCCAGAAGGGTGTTCCCGGCGGTACTCATCTTTTTTAGGATGTCCTTTACATCCAGATCAGGATCCTCCCCTTCCAGAAGGAGGGAGGTAAAGCCCACCACCACATTCATGGGGGTCCGCATTTCGTGGCTCATGTTGGCCAGGAAGGAGGTCTTGGCCCGGTTGGCTTCTTCTGCTTCGATCATGGATTTTCGGAGGGGTTTTAAAAGCCCAGATATAAAAAAATTGAAAATAATGAAAATAATTACGATTACCATTAAAACGACGATAAAGAGGGCCGTCATGGCCGTATTATAATCGTCGACGCTGTCGGGCATGACCGCCACCGAATTCCATTCAAGAAGAGGCACCGTTCCCAGGGCTATTCTGCCAAAGGGGGTGTCGAGAATTTGGGTCTGGTAGGGGACCAGTCTTCGGGTTAAGGCAATGATTCCTTCCCCCTCGATATTTATTTCTTCCTCTATGTTAACCTTATCTTTCACCAGAGCGGCGTCCCGGGCCCCCGTAATTTCACCGGCGCTGTTAAACAAATAAATGCTCGCCCTGTCTGCCAGATTTTGGTTAACCAGCTCCAGGTAGGTGGTAATATCAATGCCGGTTCCTACCATTCCGATGGCATTACCCAGAGCATCAAAGACCGGTGCGTTGATCCAAAGATTGGTAACATTTAAATCGGGATTATAATTGATGTTAAAATTATAGACCTCTGTTTCGAAGAGGGTCATGTTATACCAGTAGTTATCGGGATTGTCGGGATCCATCAGGTAGGGTTCGAAATCATTATAGAAAAATAATTTATCGATATCGTTGATCCAGAAAATAATGTTCGAGGCAAAGGCCTGCTGGTAGGAGAAAATTTCTTCCACCGCCATTCTGGCGATATCTAAGTCGGAGGGATTAGAAAAATACTGCCTTAAGAGGGGGGAATCTGCCATTTTTAAGGCAATCACCACCTCGTTATTGACCGATGTTTCCAGCTTAACCCGCTCGATCTCCAGCATCTGGGATAATTCTATCCCCTTGTTATGGCGTATGATCTGGCGCATGGAAAAGAAAAAGGCAAGACTCCCCGTAGTCAGGATGAAAACAAAAAATATAACCGAAAAAATAACGAATTTACTCATCACCGGCAATCGGGAATCATTTTTCATAGTAATATCATGTTACCATGCCCCATAATACCGCGCAAGGTTCCCCCGCCAGGCCCTGGCGGCTAGATCCTATTTACAGAAGATCCTTCCTCGTATAGAGTGAAAGCTTATGGATACCCATTCGATTAATGAGACCATGGCGGTCCTGGCATTGCAATTGGGGATCATCCTCTTTGCAGTCCGCTTTTTTGGTAAGCTTGCCCTGCGATTCGGTATACCCCAGGTCCTGGGGGAACTGTCTGCGGGGATCATCGTGGGACCCTATGCCCTGGGCAGCATCCCCCTGCCGGGCTTTCCCCAGGGGATCTTCGGCCTCTCCAACCTGGCCGCTTCCTCCCTGCCGGTAAGCACCGAACTCTATGCCATAGCCACCATAGCTTCGGTGATCCTCCTTTTTATGTCGGGTCTGGAGACAGATATAGGCCTCTTTATCCGATATTCCGCCGCCGGGACCCTCATAGGCCTGGGGGGAGCGGCCCTCTCCTTCCTGACGGGGAATCTGGTGGGGGTCTTCTTGCTTGATACCTCCTTTATGGACCCCCGCTGCCTTTTTTTGGGGATCCTCTCCATGGCCACCTCCCTGGGGATCACCGCCCGGATCCTCTCGGAGCAAAAAAAGCTTAACTCCCCCGAGGGGGTAACCACCATGGCCGCCGCGGTCTTTGATGATGTCCTGGGTATCATCGCCCTGGCGGTGCTCATGGGGATCGTAGCGGTCTTAAGCCTCGAAGGCCCCGCCGACGGGGGGATCAACCTGGAGGCCATCCTCCTTATTGCCGGAAAGGCCATTATCATCTGGCTTAGCTTTACCCTTTTGGGCTTCGTCTTTTCCAAACGGCTGGCCCTTTTCTTAAAGTTCTTTAAGAGCAGCTTTGATTTTTCCATCCTCGCCCTGGGGGTCGCCCTGCTTTTGGCGGGGATCTTCGAAATGCAGGGCCTGGCCATGATCATCGGGGCCTGTATCGCCGGGCTCTCCCTTTCCCGGACCGACATTGCCCCGGTGATCCAGGAGAGAATGCAGGGGATAGAGGAGTTCTTTGTCCCGATTTTCTTTGCGGTCATGGGAATGATGGTCAATGTCAGGGATATTATTAACCCCTATGTCCTCACCTTTGGGGCCATCTATTTGGGCACCGCCTTTTTATCCAAGGTGGTAGGCTGCGGCCTCCCTGCCATGCTCATGGGCTTTAACGTAAAGGGGGCCCTGAGGATAGGGGTGGGCATGGTTCCCCGGGGCGAAGTAGCCCTCATCCTGGCGGGCATAGGGATAGCCACGGGCATTTTAAACCAGCAGCTTTTTTCGGTGGCCGTCTTAATGACCCTGGCCACCACCCTCGTAGCTCCTCCCCTCCTGGGGGCGGTACTCAAGCTCCCCGGTCAGGGAACAAAAAAGCCCGTCAAGGATGATAACCATTCCTCCAGTTTTTGGCACTTTAGAACTGAAGAAATTGCCAACATGGTGATAAACCGCCTCTTGCGGGATCTTAGGGGCGAGGGTTTCTATATCCAAACCATGTACATGGATATAGGGATATCCCAGGCCAGGAAGGATGATATAATTTTTATCATCCATAGGGATGATACCAACATTACCATAGAAACGGAACGGAACAACGAACACTTTATTAAAACCCTGGTCTACGAAGTCATCGTCGAACTCTACGGGGTTATCCAGGAGCTAAAAGAAAATTCCGAATCGGATGAACTAAGGCGGGAACTTTTAGACGGAGACAGCCCCACCAGGGAGAAACTGTATACCTACATGGATCCGGAATGTATTTCCCTGGATCTGCAGGGAGAAACCAAGGAAGAAATAATCCTCGAAATGGTGAACCTCCTTTCTGCCAAGCACCGCTCCTTTAACAAGGACTGGGTAATAAGGGATGTGATGGAACGGGAACGGATCATGAGCACCGGCATGCAGTACGGCATAGCCCTGCCTCATGGCCGGTCCGATGGGGTGGACAGAATAGTCATTGCGGTGGGGATTAAAAAAGAGGGGGTCCCCTTTGAGGCCATCGATAATGAGTTATCCCGTTTTTTTATCCTGACCGTCTGTCCCCGGAAAGAATCGGAGCCCTATATCCAGCTTCTTACCGACATAGGTTCAATTTTGCACTTTGAAGAAGCCCGAACAGCCCTCTTAAAGGCAGAGAGCCCCGAAGAGGTCATTGCGGTATTCCGGCCCCAGGAGAAGGCTTAATTGTTCCCGGCCCCAGGGAAAGGGCGTTAAGGGCCCCGCACCTGATCCCCTCGGCAAGAGCTTCCTTTAAGTTTTTGCCCTCGCTGAGGGCAGCGGCCAGGCCCGCGGTAAAGGCGTCCCCCGAACCGGTGCTGTTCCGGGTTTCTGCGGGGCTAAAGGCATATTCAAAAAGCTCCCTCCCTTCGGCATACCAGAGGGCTTCTTTGCCCCGGGTGAGCACCAGAGTGCAGGGGTGTTCCCTATAGAGGTCTCCCCATAGGCCCTGGATTTTTACCCTAAGATTTCCCTGGTCCATGACGGCATTTCGGGAGACCAGTTCCGGGGCAAAGGTAAGGGCAAATTCGTAAAGATTGGGCTTAATTATATCCGGTTTAAAAGGAAGGCTTTGGATAAGATCCTGTCCCCGGATATCCAATACCACCAGGGTGTTTGGGTCCTGGGTCTTGGCGATCCGGACCATCTCCGGGATAAGATCATCATTAAAACCCGCGGCTTTTGACCCGGAGATTATCAGCACCCCGTAATCGGGTATAATTCTACTAAATGCTTCTAAAAGCCGCTCCTGGGTCCCCTCCCCCACCTTTTCGGACTCCTCCACCAGCTCGGTGACGGTATTTTCCTGGGGATCCAAAAGGGTATAGCAAAAACGGATGGGGCTCTGGCTCTCTACCCATTCTATCTTTAATTCGTCCCGGCTGCAGAGATCCAAAAAAAAGGGCCGCAGGCTGCCCCCAAGCTGGGTAAGGTGGCAGTTTTCCTTCCCCAGTTGACCCAAGACCCGGCTTACATTTATTCCCTTCCCGGAGGCATCTATGCGGTGCTGGGCGCTGCGGTTTACCGTATCCATCACCAGACCGGGGAAAACCAGGGTCTTTTGAATCGTCGGATTCATGCATACGGTCAATATTTTTTTCATGGGGTCCCCTATAAAGGTTGTTCGGCAACCGACCGGGTTGCCGGATAAGCCCTATTGTGTAAGCGTTTTATGATGATCATAATGTAGCCGAAAGCGATCCCAGAAGCAAGGCGGATGTAAAAATGGCAGAACAGCAAGCGTGCATTTTTTTGGTAGATGATAACCCCATATATCTTAATTCGGGGAAATCCCTGCTGGAGAACAACTATACCGTCGTTACCATTCCCTCGGGGGAAAAACTAATACAAGTTTTGGAAAAGACCAAGCCTCAGTTGATCCTATTGGACATAGAAATGCCCGGCATGAGCGGGTACCAGACCATTAAAATAATAAAAGCCCGGGAGGATACCAAAGATATCCCGGTGATCTTCTTAACAGGCAAGTCCGATTCGGAAAATGAACTGCTCGGTCTTTCCCTGGGGGCCATAGATTATATAAGCAAGCCCTTTTCTCCGGCCCTGCTTCTAAAACGAATAGAACTGCATCTCCTAGTGCAGTCACAGCATACTGAGCTTAAACAATTTAACGACAAACTTTCAGAAATGGTAGTTGAGCGGACCAATGATATAGGTCAATTACAGAGCGCCATAATTTTATGGGCCGCAGAAATGGTTGAGTTCCGGGATGAGGAAACCGGCCAGCATGTAGAGCGGGTCCAGCAGTATCTTAAACTGCTTCTGGGGGCCATACAGCAGAAGGAGGTCTTTGCGGATGAGCTGGTCCACTGGGACATACAGGCCTTTTATATGTCCGCCGCCCTCCATGATGTGGGAAAGATCAAAATCCGGGATGATATCTTGTTAAAAAAAGACCGGCTCTCCCAGGAAGAGTTCAATATCATGAAAAGCCATACCCTCTACGGAAAACTGTTTATCGAGAGCCTCCAGGAAAAGGTTCCCAACGAAACCTTTCTGGATTATGCGAAAACCCTGGCCTACCTCCACCACGAAAGGTGGGACGGCAGCGGTTACCCCGAGGGCTTAGAGGGCCCGGGGATTCCCCTCCAGGCCCGGATGATGACCCTGGCAGATGTCTACGATGCCCTGGTTTCCGAACGGCCCTATAAAAAAGCCTTTAGCCACGAGGAAGCCATGGATATTATTTCCCAGGGCCGGGGTACCCAGTTCGATCCGGTGTTAACCGATCTTTTCTTGGGCATCTCCGAGGACCTTAAACTGGTAAGCGCCGGAATACGATCCGGTTCCTCCACTGGGGCCGCCCCATGAAGCAAAAAAAGCGAATCCTGCCCTTTGTGTGCCTCTTTCTTTTTCTGCCCCTTTTTTTGGCCCAATGCCGCATAACTACCGATACGCCGCCCCAGGAGAAATCCAAGGGGGAGACTTGGGCCCTCGCCAGTTACCAGGATATTCATGGTCTTAACGCTGAAGAACTAAGGGCCATTCAAACCCTTAAGGAACAGCGGGACTTTTTTGTTTATGGGATGCTCTCCAGCACCGAAGCCTTTCTTAGTGTTAATAACGAAGTCCGGGGTTTTAGTGCCCTCTTTTGTGAATGGTTAGGCGATCTCTTTGGAATCACCTTTCTCCCCACCCTGTATACCAGGGAAGAGCTTCAAGAAGGACTAAGGGATGGGAGCATTCATTTTACCGGGGACCTGCATATACAAGATGCACAACCGCACCATTATGTTCTTACCAGTGCCATAGCTCAAAGGCAAGTAGAATATATAAGGCTGGAAAACAGCCCTCCCCTGGGGCAGATATCCCTAACCCGCCCGCTTCGTTTTGGTTTTCTTGAGGGGGCTGCTGTTTATGAACAGGTGGCCCTTAATACCCTGGAGCAATTTGAACCGGTCTTTTTACAGAGCTTCCATGAAGCTTACGATCTCTTGCATGATGGTATGATCGATGCCCTGGTAACAGAAGGCATTAACGCGGTTTTTTTTGAGAAATACGATGATATAGCTACTTCAATTTATCTGCCCCTCATATTCAGCCCCGTATCCATGGCTGCTCAACAGGTAGCTTTAGCACCCCTCATTTCGGCGGTGCAAAAAGCCCTGGATCAGGGAGCCAGCGAGTACCTCTATGAACTGTATCAGCAAGGCACCAGGGAGTATGTCCGGAACATGTTCTTTGTAAGGCTCAGCGCCGAAGAGCACCGCTTCCTTAACACCACCGGGCCCATTCCTTTTGTGGCCGAATACGATAATTACCCCTTAAGTTTTTATAACACCCAGGAACATGCATGGCAGGGCATAAGCTTTGATGTACTTGCCCAAATTGAATCCTTAACGGGTTTAAGCTTTCAGCTTATTAACGACCAGAACACGGAAAAACCGGCCCTGCTCAGGATGCTCCAGGAGGGAGAAGCTCTTATCATTTCTGAACTCATCCCCTCCCCTGCCCGGGAAGATCACTTCCTGTGGCCGCGAACTGCATTTTTAAGCGATCAATCGGTTCTCATTTCGAAAATGGATCTTCCCTATATCCATGCCAATGAAATCCCCTCCATGAGGGTAGGATTAAACCGGGGAACGGTTCACACCGAATTATTTCACCGCTGGTTTCCGGATCACCGGAACTATATCGAATATGAGGGCCAGGAAGCGGTGTTTGATGCCCTCACCAGGGGCGAAGTAGACCTGGTAATGAGCGTAGGGTATAGGCTTTTGGGCCTTACCAATTACCGGGAACAACCGGGTTATAAAATCAACCTTAGCTTTGACAACCGCCTGGAGTCCGCCTTTGGAATACACCGGGAGGCAGTACTATTACATTCCATTATAGACAAAGCCCTGGAACTCATAGACACGGAAGCTATTTCCAGCCAATGGCTGCGTAAAACCTACGACTACCGCATAAAAATTGCAGAAGCCCGGGTACCCTGGATGGTGGGGACGGCCATTACCTTTTTATTGCTGGTAATACTGCTGGCCGGTTTATACGCCCGAAGCAAAAAAAGAAGGAAGGCCAGTGCCGAACAGGCTGCTATTTTATCGGCCATATATAACTCCATTCCGGTCATGGTTTTTACCAAGGATCTAGACGGAAATTATACAAGTTGCAACACCCTGTTCACCAAAGAGTTTTACCTGAGCGAAGCAGACATCATCGGAAAGGCATATAAAGAAATTCCCTACTTTGGTTCCTCTGAGGCGGATACCATATCGGAGATAGAAAAAAAAGTATTGCAAGAGGGCCGTACCATTACGACCGGAGGCTGGTACCATTTTTCTGACGGCCAAAAAAAGGCCATGGATGTTACCCGAACCCCCCTTATCCAAAATGGAAAAGTGCTGGGGCTTTTGGGGGCGGCCATGGATATTACCGATCGCAAGCTTATGGAAGAAGCGGCGGTAAAAACCAACGAACTCACCATGCTCATGCTGGATACCTCTCCTTTGTGCATTCAATTATGGGACAGGAACTTACAGACCATCGATTGTAATCAGGCGGCGGTCCGATTATACGGATACCATACAAAACAGGAATATGTAGAACGTTTTATGATTGAATGTTCCCCCGAATTCCAGAGCGATGGCCGGCGGTCCGATGAGAAAGCCATGGCCATGGTAAACACCGCCTTTGAGGAAGGTGAATGTGTCTTTCCCTGGATGCACCAAATGCCCGATGGTACTCCCATGCCGGCGGAGATCACCCTGGTCCGGGTCATGTACCGGGATGAATACCTGGTCATAGGTTACACCAAGGATCTCCGGGACGTGGCCCGGCTGGAAGCGGAAGCTTCAGGCTACGAATACGCAAAAAAATTCAGCCGCTCCCTGTCAAAAATTACCATGTCCCCCACCATTTCGGCGGGCTTCCTTTTGGAGGCGGCAAAGCTTATCGCCCGGGAGGGATCCGAAGTGCTGGATGTAAGCCGGGTGGGGATATGGAGCATCTCGGAAGATGAAATGCTCCTTTCCAGTATCTCCTGTTATGATGCGGAAAAAGAAGAGTATTATGTGCAGGAAGACCTGGATATCTCCCGGCAAGGGGAGTACAAAAAATCCCTGTCCTCGGAGCGCCTTATTGTTACCAATGATTCAAGCAGCACCAATATCCTGGCCAGCATTTTAAGTAATTATGATCCCGGGATATGCGCCCTCATCGATGTACCAATCCGCATAGACGGAAAGCTGGCCGGGGTGGTATGTATAGAACAGTACTCCACCAAAAAATACCCCAATAAAAGGGAGTGGATGATCGAAGAGCAGAACTTTGCTTCCTCCCTGGCGGATCTCATGGCCCTGGCCATTTCCAGCTACCAGCGGCGCATGGCCCGGGAAGAAGCAGAAACGGCGAACCGGGCAAAATCGGCCTTTTTGGCTGCCATGAGCCACGAAATCCGCACCCCCATGAATGCCATCATCGGCATGTCTGAGTTAATCCTCCTGGAGGATATTCCCAAGGAAGATTTCCATCATCTCTTAAGCCATGTAAAAGATATCAACCTCTCTGCCATGTCCCTCTTAAACATAATAAACGACATCCTGGATTTTTCTAAAATTCAATCGGGCAAAGTTGATCTGGTGATGGTCCATTACGACTTTAGGATCTTTTTGAATAATATCGAATCCCTGGCCCGCTCTTTAATTAAAGACAAGGATATACGCTATGATCACATTATCGAAGGTGATCTTCCCCCCTATCTCTACGGTTCCGATGTCCGGCTGAGGCAGATTATTATTAATCTCCTGGGCAATGCCATAAAATTTACCAGCAAAGGCACGGTAAGCCTTAACATAAGTGCTGCCGACGCCAAGATCCAATTCACCATCAGTGATACGGGCATAGGAATACAGGAAAAGGACATGCCCGACCTATTTAATCCCTTTACCCAGGTGGATATGATGCAAAACCGGGCCAGGGAAGGGACCGGGCTGGGGCTTTCCATTACGAAATCCCTGGTTGACCAGATGGGAGGGGAAATCTCGGTAGAAAGTGTCTACGGTCAGGGGACGGTCTTTAAGGTAAGCATCCCCATGGTAGCCGGAGACGAGGCATTGATAGATCAGCATGCCCTACAGGAAATTACCCTCACCGCCCCAAAAGCAAGGGTCCTGGTGGTAGATGATAATTCAATTAACCTGAATGTGGCGGTGGGGCTTTTACGGCACCACCGCATAGAAGCCGAAACTGCCAGTTCCGGAAGGCAGGCCATCGATCTTATAAAACAACATTCCTATGACTTAGTATTTATGGATCACATGATGCCGGAGCTGGACGGAGTTGAAACCACCAAGCTGCTCCGCTCCGAGGGCATAGAGGTGCCCATAATCGCCTTCACCGCCAATGCCATTTCCGAAGTAAAGGACGAATTCCTGGCGGCGGGGATGAACGACCTCTTGATAAAACCGATTAAAAGGACCTGGCTTAATAAAATAATCGGAGACTGGCTGCCCCCAGAATTATTAAGCAGATCCCAGAACAAGATGAGCCCCCAGGGAGCTGCCGGACCTGTCTTGTCTAAGCTGGAACAGATCCCGGGGCTTTCAGTTTCTACGGGCCTCGAAAGAGTATCGGGCCAGCGGGATCTCTATGAAAAGTCCTTAAAACTGTTAATAAAAGAGATAGACAAGAGCCTCCATAACCTGAGCCGGTTTTTGGCAGCCCAGGACATGCGCAATTTTGAGATAGAGGTCCATGGCATGAAAGGTTCCCTGGCAAGCATAGGAGCCCAGAAACTTTCTGAAGAAGCTGAAGCCCTGGAGAAAGGAGACATGGATTTTTGCAGCGCCGCCCTGCCCCCCTTTTTAATAAACCTCAAGGAAATGCAAGAAGGTCTCATGGATGCTTTCAGGGATACAGAAGGGGCAGCCGAATCAATTAGACCCCATCCTGATCTCATGGCGCAATTGGATGCCATATTTATAACCATGAAACAGGCCTTTTCTCAGAGCCATTTTCTGGATATAGATGAGGGGATAAAAAATCTCCATGCCCTGGGTCTTAAGGGGGCCCTGCAGGACGAAATAGAAAAAATAAAAGATGCGGTTATAGTGATGGATTACGAAGGAGCTATAGCTATCATGGATGATCTAGTGAACTCCAATTCAATAGAAGAAAACTAAGGGAGGAATTATGGCAGAAGAGGCCTATGTACGTCCCAGCTGGGACGAGTATTTTATGGAAGTTTGTGATGCCATATCCAAACGAGCCACCTGCAGCCGGGGCCGTTCGGGCTGTGTCATCGCCAAGGGCAACCAGCTCCTGGTTACCGGCTATGTGGGGGCCCCGGCCGGGCTGCCCCACTGCGACGAGGTGGGGCATCAGTTTAAGCAGATGCTCCATGAAGACGGCTCCACCACCACCCACTGCGTTCGGACCGTCCATGCGGAGCAGAACGCCATCTGCCAGGCCGCCAAGCGAGGGATCAGCATAGAGGGGGCCACCCTCTACTGTAGAATGACCCCCTGCAGAACCTGCGCCATGCTCATCATCAACTGCGGGATCCGCCGGGTGGTCTGCCAAAGACGCTACCAAGATGCGGATGATTCGGAGGCCATGTTCAAGGCCCTGGGGATAGGACTGGAGTACATCTCCGAAGAAACCCAGAAATACGACTAGGCGGCCCCCCTAAAGAGCCCCTTGGTCCCGTTAAATTTCGGTGTATCCCTCTTTTTTCTGTTGCCAGATAGCCCTGTCTATGGTACAGTGTGGTACCACATAAGGAGGATATTCATGTTAGTACCAATGAAAGAAATTTTAGATGCCGCCTATGCGGGGAAGTATGGAGTTCCCGCTGTCCCTTCATTCAATGAAGTCTTTGTCCGGGCCTCGCTGGAAGCTGCCTCGGAATCCAAGTCCCCCATAATTTTCCTGACCAGCAACCGCGGCGATGCCTATTGGAGCCACGACGTGGTAAAATATTTTGCCAACCAGGTTAATGTCCCCGTGGCCCTCTGTCTGGACCATAGCCGTACCTACGAAGATTGCATCGTAGGGATCCGTACGGGCTGTACCGCCATCATGGCGGATCGTTCCACCCTCCTCTTTGATGAGAATGTGGCCCAGCTCCTGGAGCTTGCCAAGGTAGCCCATGCCGCCGGGGTCAGCATCGAAGGCGAGCTTGGCCATGTGGGACAGGGCTCCAACTACGCCGTGGACGGGGTATCAGCCCTAACCGATCCGGCCGAAGCAAAGAAATACGTGGAACTCACCGGGGTCGATGCCCTGGCGGTGGCCATAGGAACCGCCCACGGTGCCTATACCGGGGTCCCCAAGCTGGATTTTGAACGGCTCGCAGACATAAACAAGGCCTGCGGCATCCCCCTGGTCCTCCACGGCGGGTCAGGTTCCGGGGACGATAACATTAGCCGCACCTGCACCATGGGGGTGGCCAAGGTTAACATCGTCACCGACTTTCTCCAGGCCATCAACACGGCCCTCAAAGCCGGGGATTTTAGCGGGAATAACGGTCATCAGATCTTTATGACCATCTCCAAGGCTATCAAAGAAACCTCCCTCCGGGTCTTCGACATTACCGGCTGTACCGGGAAAGCCGCAGGCAAGGCCGGCGGATCCAAGGTAGGAAACGACGAAGAAAGCACCCAGGAAAAATAAGCTAATCTTTGTACAGATGACCCCGCGGCCAGAGGGCTACGGGGTTTTTTTTGCCCTACTCCTGAAGGATCCGGTACTTGAGGTAGATCTCTTCCAGGGCCTTGGAAGGGCCGGGGGCGGCAATTTTCTGCCTAAACCGGGCGGCATCCCGCCTATCCACATAGAAGTTATAGATGCCCCGGTAGTCGGAGCTGTTTATCATCCCATAGGCAGGCTTTAGGTCCAGGATGCCGGTGATCTCGTCCCGGCCCACGGCCCCTATGCCCAGCTCGTCCAGGCGTTGACGGACAAAGTTTAATTCCTCATGGGAGAGGCCAAAGAGGAACTCCTCCAGGGCCCAGCGGGAATCGTCCACCGCCGTGTGGGCCACCAGAAACTCCTGCCAGTCCTTTCCCATATCGATGGTGATCCGTAAAAGTTCACTGGTCCCCTTTAGGGTCCCAAAGGCGGGGGGCGAAGAATCCCGGGCGGTCCAGAGCAGGTCCAGGGCCGGCAGATGCTCCACCGCCCGGTGATCGGTCCCGGAGTCCCAGAGCCGGATAAGATCATTGGCCAGGCTGTATTTTAAATCCACCGAGTAGCCCGGATCGATTAAGATAGAAAGGTAGACCTCTTCGGTCATGAGGGTATGAATGATGGTAAGGATGGCCTGCCGCAGGGGCAGGTAAAATTCCTTCTGGTCCCCCGCCAGAATATGAAGGAATGAGAAGGCCTGAAACTTCGCCACCAGGTAGCTGCGGGCGGCCACCACCCGGGCTGGGGTATGGAGCAGGTGGGAAGAGGAGGCAAAGGAACAGAGGGCCTCAAGGAGCTGGGCCTCGGTACGCTGGACCCCCCGGACACTCTGGCTTTCTCTAACCGAAGGGAAGCAGGAAACCGCATCCCCCAGGTTATTCAAGCAGCGGAAGCGCTCCCGCACCAGGAGGGCTTCCTCGTTATTTCGTGGTTCAAGGTACTCAACGACCTTGTCTATCAGTATTGTTTCTTCATCACTTAGTTGGAGCATTTAATTATTTTACCTTGAGAAGGGGGATAAGACAAGTTAAATCGTAGGATTGATAACGCCACCTCTCTAAACTAAGACCAAGACCTCCATACCCCTTCACCGCTGGACAAAAACATGCCCCTAGCGGCTCCGGTGGCAGGGAAAGCCCTTAACCTAAGTTCCAGTATATAACACCATTCTCCTGCCAATGTCGCCGCCAGGAGCATTTTTTGCTCCAGCTGAGCAAGCCATGCGCGGTTGGCCTGAGAAGAGCCTATCAGAATCCATCCTACAAGTGATGGTGGGGAATAAAATAATGAGGTTTACCGGTAAAGGTGTCAGTCACCATGTGCTTATGAAATTGGTACAAATACCCTAAAAATGATATTGAGAATTGGTATTTGTGTACCAATTTAAGTATCGTGCAAACATTAACAGAAAGGTGACTGACACTTATGGTGGTTGACTTGATCTCGCCACCTGGGGGGAGCAAACACTAGAGGGGTGGGGGTCGCTGTGGGCTAGGAATATCTGGGAATTCTCCGCCGGAGGAGACCTCGGGTAAAGCAGAATAGGATAATGAAGTAAGCTCCGGCATCCAGTATGTGCGAGGAAAGCTGAACGCAATGATGGAATACAAGAAACTGGGTGCCGGGGGCTCCGTAGGCGGGTTCATCTCAATTCCTAGACCACGGTGGCCCACACCCCTTTTGCGGGTGCACCTAA
>WRMC01000006.1 GCA_009777335.1 Treponema sp.
CTCGTTTTTGATGGCGTTCCGTCCCATTACTAGTTTTTGCTTGGTTTTATCCATACATTTTTCCAAAAAAAGGGCTGCCCGGCGGCCTGGACTAAAAAAGTGCCAGGTGGCTGGACAGCCCGTATTGGTCCGGTTAATCCGGCCGGGTTTCTATACCCTCTTATTCATCAACAGGGGTGGGAGTGAAGCCAAAGTCCCTCTGCAGGGGTTCCCAGGGTTCCCGGGCCTGTCTTTGGTACTCAAGGAATCTGAGAATCTGGTTCTGGCCGAACCGTTCCATCTCAAAGAGCCTTCTTTCGGATTCCCTCTGGTTAATAATACCCCAGACTTCTTCGTCGTTGATGTCCCTATCGGTGTCAAGGACTGCCTTGTCGTAGATAAGCTTTACATCTTTGAAGTAGGTGATAAAGTCACCGCCGGGCCTGTCGGCATCCCGGTCAATTCTAAACCCGCCAAAGCGGACAAAGGGCATGGTGTCGGGGTAGAGGGGATAGAGTCTCAGATCCCTGTCCCGGACTTCGAACACGTACTGGGGGTTATTCCAGGTCAGTTCAGCCCAGCCGTCAAAGTTAAGGTAACCCATGAAGGCGATTCTTTCGTTCCCGTCGGCGTCAATGAGGATGACGTTGAGCCCGTGGGGGAAGTTAAGGCCGTATACGTTTACGGCTACTGAACGGATGGTACCCACATTCTTTACGATCCCGTATTCATTCTCGAAGCGGCTGGCGCCGGTGATGCCGTTACCGTTGCCGGGGAGAATATTGCCGTCATCATCGACTTCGGCCATGGGTTCATAGGCGGGAATCTGGAAGGGGGGCTGTATGGTTGCCTTGGCAAACTGGGGCCCCGAGGGGAAGTGTATACGAACACCCATGACGGTACCCCACTGCCTGGAAGGGGCTTCCCTGGTAAAACTATTGGAAATAGTCGGTATGGTCCTGGCTGAAGAGTTAAACACTACTTCCCACTGCTCGATCGCGAGAGAAGTTCTCATCATTCCCCTTTGGCTGGGGGTATACGAACCGCCTGCTACTTGCCCATAATCCATGACCGTCCGGCGGTTGTGGTTGGGTGCAGTTTCCTGATCAGCTTCGGAGGTTCTTACGCGGATATCTGCGGCAAGCCTCGTAAAATTGATGAGGATGGCTTCTTCGGCGAACAGCATCCCGGCTGTAACCGAAGCAATAACGATAAGAATGATAATCCTTTTCATTCAATGCTCCTTTCGATTATGTTAACACATTAATCACTATTTATAGAGTATATTCTATACTCCCAATTTGTCAACGCCTTACGGCGCAGTTTTACTAATATCGGCAGAATTCCCAAAAATCAGGGAAAAATCTTCAACAAATACTTCATTTCCTCCGATGAAAAGCCGAACATCCCGGACGTAATAAAAGTTCCTCCGGATCCCCTCATTAAGGGTAAGGAGGCTCTTAAAGACCTCCCCCCCATGGGGCAGGGGCATGGCCGCGGCCTCCGTCAGGTCCGCATAGACGATCCCGTCCCGGAGCATCAGGGTCCGAAGCCTGGTATCCCGGGGGAAGAGGGGCATGAGATCCGGTGAAACCGGTCCCAGGAGCACTTCGTCTATGTAGCGGCGGACATCGGTCTCCCTGAGGCCCGACCGGCGAAGCATCCTGTCCTCTACCACCATATTCCCGCCTATATTAGCATAAAACACAAAGGTTCTTCTGGCAAGACCAGAAAACAGGAATTCTCCCAGGGCGAATAGACAGATGAGGAGGAGGTAGATAAGGCGCCGGTTACGGGAATGGGCGAAAAAGGCCCCCAGGGAACCGAGAATCTTAGAAATCATCGTATAGGGTTGGAACCTCCGGTGCCTTCAAAAAAGGAAATAAAATCACTTATTCCTTTATATAACGCATCCGAAAGGTTCCGCAAGTACACATCGTCGTTCATCCTCAGGGCCTCTTCCCGGTTACTGACAAAGCCCAATTCTACCAGGACCGAGGGCATGAGGGCATTGCGGACCACAAACCAATCATGGGCCTTGATCCCCCTGTTGGGGCTCAGGTGTCCCACCGCCTCATCCATGTAGCGGAGGATGGAATTGGCTAAAAGGATGCTTTCGGTGGTGGTCCGTTCTTCCAGCATGGTGTTGAGGATGGGGATCACATCCTGGGCGTCCGCATATCGGGAATGGTCCAGGAGATCCCTTCTATGGGAGGGGTTGAGGTAGAAAACTTCAAAACCCTGGGCATTCCGGTTAAACGATGAATTGGCATGGACAGAGACATAAATGGCCGCCTCATTGTCAGCCAGGGGCACCGAATTGGCGATATCCACCCGCTCATCCAGGCTGGGGTTTGTGTCCCCCTCCCGGGTAAGCAGGACCCTCTTGTCGGGATAAGCGGCCCTGAGGGCGGCATGGAGCATCCGGGCCACCCTTAGGGTGATGTCCTTCTCCATGATAGTGACGGTCCGGCCATTTACCGTATAGTCCCAGACAGTGCCGGGATCCCTGCCCCCGTGGCCGGGGTCTATGACGATGACTGCCACCTTAAACTGGGTATTGGCCTCTTCGGCATAGCTGGAAAAACTGTTCCGGATCTGCTGGATGAAGACCTCGGGGAAGTAAATGTTCCCCCCCTCCAGGAAGGGAAGGGGCAGGGTGAGCACATCCCGGTGATCCAGCAAGATGGTCCCGGTCTCGCCGGTTCTTCCGGTGGTAAAGGCGGCCTCAAAGCCCCCGGCCGCCAGGGTTCCGGAGGAGAAGAAGGGATCCCAGCGCAGGGTAGCCTCATTGCCCAGGCTCTGAAGGGCCTCATCGAGGCTTAAATTTCTATTTTGTTGAGAAGAAGACTGGGCAGCCGTGAAAAAGGGGAGGACAAAGAGGAGTATGGTGATGAAGTATAAGGTTTTTCTGCCCATCCTATTGCCCTTTAAGGCGGTCCAGGAAGTAGAGGGCCCCCTGGTAGCCTCCCCGGATCATGGCGGCCCAGAAGGGGCGGCCCAACAGGAGGGCCGGCCCTTTCCGGTCCCCCTCCTCCAGGGGCAGTTCTCTGCCGCTTAAGAGACGGACCGCATCCAGGGATTCCCCGGCGCTCCGGCCCACATAGTCGGCGGACCCGGATCTTAAAAAGTCCCAGAAGGGGATGATGCGGATTTCCAGGTCCCCTTGGCCGGACCCCAGGGGGGAGCCTTCCGGCAGGGCAGAGAGTTTTGATAAGACCTCTCTGTCTAGCTGAAAGGCATCGGGGGGGAAGGAACAGGTCCCCGGCTCAGCTCCAAGGAAGGCCTCGGTGGCCCGGTTGGGGACCTCAAGGCGGATTAATATGGACCGGGCCGCCCCCTCGGCGGATTGAATAGCTTCGGCCCTCTGGGGAGCGGCGCTGAGGACATTCCCCCCCTTGCTTACATTGTTCTCGGGGAACATGACCGAATCCCCGGGCTTGATCCTGAGATACACATCCTTAACCCAGGGCTGGGTCTTGCTTTCCTCTATGCCCTGGATTGAGTGGACCCTGCCGGGGATGGAAATAAAGGCCCGTTCTGCGCAGGTCCAGTCCCAGAGGGGTTCAGTTCTGCTGGGCCGCTGCCCCAGGGCGATCTCCAGGGCCCCCCTGGTGGGAAGGACCCCCGAAGAGTAGGGGAAGGTCCATCCCGACATATAGCCCCCCGAAAGCCGGGCGGCTATCTCGCCTATCATGGGCCCCTTTTGGCTTAGTTTTATGTCCCCCTTGGCGGCCCCCATCGTGATGCCCAGGGCCTTAACCCCCCTGGAAAAGACCTCCAGGAGGGATGCCACAGTTTGGGGGGCCTCCGCTGAGGGGATGGTATGGCCCATCTCTATAAAATAGGGGGGGAAAAAGATATGCCGGTCCGCAAAGCCGCAGATGATAATTTCCCCCTGGTAAACCAGGGCATCGACGGAAAACTCCGGCCCCTCCATGTATTCTTCTATGATGGCCCTGCCTGATCGGGAAAAACCCAGGGCTTCAGCTACGGCCGGACTCAGGTCCCCTGGATGGTCCACCCTCCGGCAGCCCCGGGAACCCATATTGTCTACCGGCTTTACCACCACCGGCCAGGGAAAGGGAAGCTGGAAACCTTCCCCCGGAGGATCTGAAAGGATGATAAATTCCGGGGAGGGGACTTCTGCTTCCTTAAACCGGCGGCGCATCCGCTCCTTGTCCGAGGCATCCAGGGCGGTTTCGTAGGGAATCCCCGGGAGCCCCAGCTTTTCTGCTGCCCAGGCCACGGTGGCGGAAAAATCGGTTCCGGCAGTCATGATTCCCCGCAAGGTTCCCTCTTTTTTAAGGGAGAGGGCCAGGTCTTCTATGCCCTGGCGATCCTTTAAATCCACCTCTTCAAAGCGGTCTGCCAGGCCGCGGCAGGGGGCTTTTGGGTCCCCATCGGCCGCCACGGGGCTAAGACCCATTTCACGGGCTATAGAAAGGGCAGGGCCCTGCATGACCCCTGCTCCGAGGATTAAGATGACTGGATGTTCTGCCAAAAGAATGTGCCTCCCCTTTGTTTATCGGCTTTTCCGGGGTTTGACTAATTAGGCAAAAGGGATAATAATTTTACCATCCTGTAGCCTCATTTCTTTGGAGAGGGCCTATTGTTTTTTCTTTACCTGATAGTATGGCTCATTTTTGCGGCCCAGCTGGATCCAGGGGTGCTAACGGTGGGGATCCTCATATCCGCGGCGGTGTATTGGTTCGCCTTGAGCCACCTTCGTCACCGGCCCGAGAGGGATCTTAAACTGGTAAAGAATATCTTCCGGGGCCTGGCCTATGCCTGTACCTTGATATACGAGACCGTGAAGGCCAACATGATGGTCTTCCGGATTGTCTACAGCAAGCATATAGAGATCGACCCTTGCCTGATCTATTTTAACCCCAAGCTTAGGGGTAATTTCGCCCGGACCGTCTTGGCCAACTCTATCACCCTTACCCCCGGGACTATCACCGTGGCTCTTAACGGTGATCAGTTCTGTGTCCATTGCCTTAATAAAGAGATGGCCCGGGGCTTAGACTCTTCTATATTTATCCGTCTGCTGAGGAGATACGAAGGGTAATGAGCGAATCATGGGACCAGGCCTACCAGATCCTTCTCTGGGTCAGCACCATTTTTCTGTCCCTCTCTATATGTGCCTGCCTGATCCGGGCCATCCTGGGGCCCCGTCTTACCGACCGGATCGTGGCGATCAATGTTATCTGCACCAAGGTGGTTATCCTTATTGCCATCATGTCCCGGCTCTTTGACAAGAGCAGCATGCTGGATATAGCCATAGTCTATGCGATGATCAGCTTCCTGGCCATGGTGGTCTTATCCAAGTGCTATCTTCAGCCCGATCATGCCAATTTGACCAATCCTGCCCCCCGCAGCCAGGGGGATGCTAACCAGGGTACTCCCCCATGATCCTGGAATGGATTCGTTTTTCCCTCAGCGCCCTGCTCATGCTCATGGGCTTATCCAGCCTCTTGGCTACCACCATAGGGCTCTTCCGCTTCCACTATGTGCTCAACCGCATCCATGTGGCCGCCAAGTGTGATACCCTGGGGGTCCTTTTGACCTTTAGCTCCCTCATGCTCATGAGCGGCTTTACCGTGGCTTCCTTAAAACTTTTCCTGGTCATCGTATTTTTATGGATCGCTAACCCCGTGGCAAACCACCTGATTGCCCACATGGAGGTAGCAATGAACCCCAGGGCAGAAGATGAATTCGAGGTGATCCGCCATGATGCCGATTGAAGAGGCGGTCCTCTTGAGCTTCCTGGTGGTTTCTGCCACGGCGGTCTGCATTATGCGGCGTATGCTGGGGTCCATGATCATCTTTGCCTCCTTTGGCATAGTCATGTCCCTGGTGTGGATTTTATTGGCCTCCCCGGATCTGGCTATCACCGAAGCAGCGGTAGGGACCGGAATTTCGGGGATCCTCTTTTTCGTGGTCCTCAAACGGATCGGTATAATGGAAGAAGAACACCGCCGGGAGAGGGAAGAAAAGAGCCAGGTTGAATTGAAGGCAGGCCCTGACCGGCGGAGCTTTTATTACCTTTATAATGCCTTTTCTGCCCTGTTCTGCCTTTGCTTTATCCTGGTCCTTCTTATGGCGGTGTCCCATCTGCCCCCCTTTGGAGATCCCGCCAACCCCACGAACAATGAGTTAACCCAGCGCTACATAGAACAGGGCTTGGAAGAGACGGGGGCCATCAACATAGTGGCCGGGGTCCTTCTGGACTACCGGGCCTTTGATACCTATGGGGAATCCCTGGTGCTCTTTACGGCGGTGGCGGCTATCTTGCTCCTCCTCCACAATGCGGGCCCTTTGGATGCCTTCGATGCCTTTCTATTGGAGATGGAAGAACCCAGGACCAATGTGATCCTCCAGACCACCGCTTCCGTTTTGGTGGCGATGATCATGATTTTTGGGTTCTATGTGATCTTCTTTGGTCACCTGGGTCCTGGGGGAGGTTTCTCCGGGGGGGCCATCCTGGGATCATCCCTGGCCCTCTATGCCAGCGCCTATGGAACCCGGCGGGCCCGGTTTTTTACCTATGCCATTTTCCGCCGCATCATAGCCTGTTCCCTCTTCTTTTATGCCATCGCCAAGGGCTATTCTATCTTTACCGGGGCTAACCATATTTCGTCGGGCATAGCCCTGGGTACCCCGGGCCGCCTATTTAGTGCCGGATTGATCCTGCCCCTCAACATCGCCGTGGGCCTCATAGTGGCCTCCACCCTCTATGTGATCTACATCCTCTTTAGCAGGGAGGAGTTTCACTAGGATGGGCCATAACCTTTTAATTAACTATTACGAGCTGGTGGCGGTCCTCCTTTTTGGCATAGGGTTTACCACCCTCTTCTTAAACCGGAACCTGGTAAAAAAAATCATTGGGGTGAACATAGCCGATGGGGGCATCTTTTTGTTCCTAGCCTCCAAGGGTTTTATCCATGACCGGGCCCCTCCCATTATTGTTGATGGGGTCCAGGATGCTGCAGCTTATATTAACCCCATTCCTACCACCCTGATCCTCACGGGGATAGTCATCTCGGTCAGTGTTACCGCCTTTTCTTTGGCCCTCATGGTGAGCTTGTACAAGCGCTACAGCACCCTGGACCTGGACGAAATCCTCGCCAGGACCGCAGAAGAAGAGGCAGATTAGATGGATGTGATCCAGAATTTTCCTTTTTTCAGCATCTTTCTTCCCTTTTCCTGCGGAGTGGCCTGCATCCTCTGCCGGGAGCGCCTGGCCAGGTATATAAGCTTTTTTTGCTTGGCAGCCCTCGCCGGTCTTTCCGCCTCTGTATTGATCTATACCCTGGGAACCGGGGGTAGCTTTATCTTCATCATGGGCCATGTTCCCAGCCCCTTTGCCAACGAGATCCGGGCTGGCCCCCTGGAATCCCTGATGGTCCTCCTCTTTAGCATGCTAAGCATCCTCTCTTTGGCTGGGGGTCATTCGGATCTTAAAAGAGACATGGACGGAAAAAAAATCAATTTCTACTATTTGATGTTTAACCTCCTTGCGGGGGCTATGACGGCTGTTATCTATACCAATGATTTTTTTACCGGCTTTGTCTTCATCGAAATCCTTACCATCTCTGTCTGCGCCCTTATCATGGCCAAACCGGGAGGGCCCACCCTTTCTGCTGCCATCGTTTATTTGGTAATGAGCCTTGTTAGCTCATCCTTGATCCTCTTCTCCATCGCCATGATCTACGGGGTAACGGGGCAGCTCCTTTTTCCCCAGATTAAGATGGCCGTGGGGGTCCTGGCCGCCCAGGGGGACTACACCATGCCCCTCTTTGTGTTTGCCGGGCTATGCACCCTGGGCTTTGGCATCAAGATCGCCCTTTTCCCCTTTCATAGCTGGCTGCCTAACGCCTATACCCGGGCTACCACCACCAGTTCGGCCATCATGGCCGGATTTGTGACCAAGGGCTATGTATTCTTCTATATAAAGGTCGTGTACCGCCTTTTAGGGCTCCCGGTGATGGAGCATCTGGGGATCCCCTGGATCTTGGCCGCCCTAGGCAGCGCCGGCATAGTCTATGGGTCCTTTAAGGCCCTGGGCCAGAAAAATACTAAGAAGGTTCTTGGCTATGCCTCTATCGTACAGGTGGGATGCTTCTGCCTGATTATGGGCCTTAATTACGGTGAAGCCTACGGGGCCCTGATCTTCCACATGCTTGTCCATGCCCTGGGAAAGGCCATGCTCTTTGTCAGCTCCGCTGGTTTGGCGGGGGTTTCGGGGTACCGCAGCGATTATGGGTCCCTCCGGGGGGCGGGGCGGCGGGATCCCCTCAGTGCCGCTGCCTTTGGGGTGGCGGTCCTCTCTATGGTAGGAATCCCTCCCTTTCCGGGTTTCTTTTCCAAGCTTTATATCACCCAGGCCTCGGTAGAACATCCCCTGGGGGTCCTGGTGATTTTTATGGTGGTAATTTTCAGCACCATCCTGAGTGCCATGTATTTCTTCCCCCCCATGGGAAGCATTCTGGCCAAAAGGGAGGATCCCCCGGCCTTTCTGCCCCCCCCGGCCCATTATAGGGGGGCCCTCATTCTATTTATGGCCCTTACCATAGGGTTTAGCTTCTTTTCGACAGAGATACTCCTCATCATTGGCCGGGGTTTGGCGTCCTTTGGCTGAGGATGTTTATTTTACTGCCTTCCCCGTAGTATGATGCTTAAGCGGAGGAACCTTGATGGATCTATTACTGCCCCTACCCATAGTGCTGCCCATTATTTCGGGCTTGGTCATGGGTTTTTGTCCTGCCCTTAAAGAAAAAAAAATCCAGAGGATCTTTCTGATTTCCTCCCTCTCCCTTACCATGGCCCTAGTTTTAATCATTGCCTTCCAGTGGAATTTGCGGCTGAACCTTTTTTCCATCACCCTGGAACTCAACATCCTATTGCAATCCGACCGGCTGGCCCGGTTTTTCACGGTCCTCACCGCCGCCATGTTCCTTCTGGTGGGAATCTACAGCCCCCGCTACATGGAGCATGAGGGGAACGAATCCCGGTTTTACATGTTTTTTTTCCTGGCCCAGGCCATGCTCTTGGGGGTGGGCTATGCGGGGAACCTGATTACCCTCTATATCTTTTTCGAGATGATGTCCCTCCTTTCGGCTCCCCTGGTCCTCCATTCCATGAGCAAGACTGCCATCGCAGCGGCCTTCAAATTTGTCTATTATTCCATCCTGGGGGCCACCCTGGTCCTGGTGGGCTTTTTCTGCATCTATGCCTATGGGGGGAGCCTGGAGTTCACCCCCGGCGGAGTCCTGGATGACATGTTCCTGGAGGGCCATGAAGGGCTCATGCTCACCGGTACCATGCTAGCCATCCTGGGCTTTAGTGCCAAGGCCGGGATGTTCCCCCTCCACGCCTGGCTGCCCACCGCCCATCCGGTGGCCCCGGCTCCCGCCAGCGCCCTCCTGTCGGGGATTATCACCAAGGCCGGAGTCCTGGCGGTCATACGCTTTGTCTTTTATCTGGTGGGGGCCGATTTTGTCCGCGGAACCTGGGTACAGACGGTCTGGCTTTCCCTGGCCCTGGTATCGGTGCTTTTGGGAGCTGTCCTGGCCTTTAAGGAGCCGGTCCTCAAAAGACGCCTGGCCTATTCTACGATAAGCCAGGTAAGCTATGTCATGTTCGGCTTGGCTACCCTTAGCATGGGAAGCTTCGTGGGGGCCATGCTTCACCTGACCCTCCATAGTCTGGTAAAGGATGCCCTCTTTTTAACCGCCGGTATCATCATAATTCAAACAGGTAAAACCGATGTGGCGGATCTCCGGGGCATAGGAAAAACACTGCCCCTCAGCATCTTTTGCTTTACCATCCTGGCCCTCTGTGCGGTGGGCATTCCCCCCACCGGGGGCTTTATCAGCAAGTGGTACCTGGCCACCTCTTCTTTGGCGGCCAACCTGACGGTCTTTAGCTGGCTGGGCCCGGCTCTGCTTCTTTTGAGCGCCCTCCTGGCCGCCGGTTACCTTTTCCCCATCAGCATTAACGGCTTCTTTCCGGGCCGGGATTTCCAGGGAGAGGGCCGGGAGGCGGGCCCCTCCATGCTCATTCCCCTGGTGGTCCTCAGTGCCGCCGCGGTCTTGCTGGGGACCATCCCCGGCCCCTTGATCAGCTTCTTTAGTTCGATTGTCATGGGGCTCATGTAATGCAGAAAGCGGCGGCCCTTTTATTCCTTGCCCTGAACCTCATCCTGGCCTTCTTTTTTGGGGAAGAGAGCATTACCTTTGCAGGCAGTGTCTTTCTGCAGTTCCGCTTTGATGCCTTTCGCTGCCTCTATGGCATTCTCGCCAGCTTCTTATGGTTAGTGGCCAGTCTTTTTCCTCCTGGCTCTCTTAAAGAGAAGGCTTCCCAGGCAATCTATACCTGGGCCTGCATCATTACCATGCTGGGGGCCCTGGGGGTTTTTTACTCCGGGAATTTGTTAACTACCTTTCTTTTCTTTGAACTCATGTCCTTAAGTTCCTACATCCTGGTGATCCATGACCAGAGCCCCGGGGCTTTAAGGGCGGGCGAAACCTATCTGGCCGTGGCAGTGCTGGGGGGGCTCTCTCTATTAATGGGGATCATGCTCCTCTTAAAACGAACCTCCGGGGCCCTGGACTATGACACCATCCATTATGCTGCCATGTACATGGATAATCCCGGGGAGCTCTACCTTCCGGGGGCTTTCCTTTTGGCCGGTTTCGCTGCCAAAGCGGGGCTCTTCCCCCTCCATGTCTGGCTGCCCCGGGCCTATAGCTCCGCCCCGGCTCCGGCCAATGTGCTCCTCTCTGGGGTGCTCTCAAAAACCGGGGTCTTCGGCATCATCCTGGTGAGCCGGAACATCTTCCCCTCCGATATTCCCTGGGGCCTCTTATTGCTAAGCCTGGCCTCCCTAAGCATGATCCTGGGAGCTATCCTGGCCCTCCTGTCGGTAAACCTCATGAGGACCCTGGCCTGTTCTTCCATATCGCAAATTGGGTTTATCTGCGCCGCTGCGGCCCTCATGAGCCTTCAGGACAGCGCCCTTCCTGCCCAGGGCATGATGCTCTACATGGTCAACCATTCCTTGTTCAAGCTGATCCTTTTCCTCCTGGCTGGGGTGGTCCTCATGAACACTTCCAGTTTGGAACTCAACCAGATCCGGGGTTTTGGCAGGTCCAAGCCCCTTTTTCTCTTTGTCTTTCTCATGGCCGCCCTGGGAATCAGCGGCGTACCCCTCTGGAACGGCTATATCAGTAAGACCCTCCTGCATAAGGCCATCTTGGAGGGCATGATCCAGTATCAGGGAGAGGCCCTGGGGACCCTATTGAGGGTCTTTGACTGGGTATTCCTTGCAGCCAGCGGTTTAACCATAGCTTACATGGCCAAACTGTTTAGGGCCCTCTTTATGGATCGCCCTGATCCCCTAAGCCAGGGCACCATACGAAAGCCCTATATGTCCCCCCTCCTTGCTCTGGGCCTGGTCCTTTCTGCCCTCACCCTGATGGCCCTGGGCCTATTTCCCTCCCTCAGCAGGGAGCTCCTTCCGGGAGCCGAGGGCCTCTTCCGGATCTCCTCGGCCCCGGAGGCCCTGGATTTCTTTTACCGGGATACCCTTTCGGGGGTTATAATCCCATTTCTCATCGGGGGGCTTATCTATCTTTTGGCGGTCCCCCATCTATTAATGGGAAAGCGAAGTGAGGGGAGGCCCTACCGGGATCTATGGCCCAGGGCTCTGGATCTGGAGTACCTTTTTTATAGACCCCTCTTACAGGGGCTCTACCAGGGGGCCCTTGTTGTCCTGCGGCGGGCCTCTTCTTTCCCCGACTGGCTGACCCGCCTCTGCCTTTCTACCATACTAAGGACCAGCACTAAGCCCTATGCTCCGGGGAAATTCCTGGCCCGCCATTACGAGCTCTTTTTTCCCGGAGCCCCGGAAATAAAAAAAGCCCCCCAGCCTATGGGGAGTTTTTCCATCAATCTGCTCCTCATAGGGGCGGGGATCTCATTGGTCCTGGTCTATGTATGCATCCTGGCCCTTAGGGTGATCTTCCGGAGCTGATCTGTATATGCCCCCTCTCGATTCCTGGGCCGGTCCTTGCACAGTTTTATTTCCTATGTTAATTTCTCATAAGGTGCTTTACGCGAACTCCAGGGGTGGATAATGAAGCTGCAAACAAAAATTCTGATCTTTTTCTCGGCCATTATAGTCCTTTTATCAATTGTGATTACCGTCTTGTCGATCCGTAATAGCCTGGAAGTAGCTTCCCTGGTCTTTTCCCGGGAAGGGATAGAAATTGCCCAAAGAGCGGCGGCCCCCATTAACGGAGACCGCTTTCAAAGCCTCTCTCGTTCATTAAATGATTCTGACCCCTTCTACGAAGAAATGAGGACCCACCTCTATAATTTATGGGATGAGACCGGGGTCTTCTACCTTTATACCATAGGCCCCGATCAGGATGGGGTCCTCCGGTATATCATTGACGGCTCGGGGCTCCCGGGGTCCGATACCTTCTCGGATCTAGGGGACGAAATCTACGAAGGGGATTATGGGGCTCCCTTTTTCCGCACCTGGGAAACCGGGGTCGCCCAGCATACCACCCTTGAGCGGAGTGACTGGGGCTACCTTATTTCGGTCTACATACCCCTGCTAAATTCGCGGAACGAAGTGGTCGGTATCCTGGGCTGTGATTTCGACGGACGCTTCCTCTTTGATTTGGTCCTGTCCCTGGCCCTGGAACAGATCTTCTTTGCATTGATCTTTATGCTTACCGGGCTGGCCTTTATGTGGCTCCTGACCCGCTCTCTCTTTAAACGCCTCCACCGGATCAGCATGATTCTCTCGGTCCTGGCCGGAGGGGAGGGGAACCTTTCCTCCCGGATCGATATAAAGCAAAAAGATGAAATAGGAGAAATGGCTGAACTGTTCAATCAGACCCTGGACAGGATCTGCAATATGGTAGCCCTGGTGAAGAACCAGACCCAGAACCTGTCAAACGTAGGGGACGAGCTATCCAGCAATATGACCCAGACCGAGGGGGCGGTGACGGAAATTTCCGGAACCATAGGAAAGATAAAAGAACATGTGATAAATCAAAGTGCCAGCGTGACAGAAACCAATGCCACCATGGAAAAGGTGGTCGAAAACATAGGGCGCCTTAACACCCAGGTCGAAGTCCAGGCCGAAAGCGTAGCTCATTCCTCGGCGGCCATCGAAGAAATGATTGCCAGCATAGGAATGGTTACCGAAACCCTGATAAAAAACAGTGAAAACGTCGAACGCCTTACCGCCGCTTCAGACCTGGGCCGGGAGAGCCTCGATGGGGTGTCCCGGGATATCCAGGAAATTGCCCGGGAGTCTGAAGACATCCTCGAGATTAATAAGGTCATGCAGACCATAGCCAGCCAGACAAATTTATTAAGCATGAATGCCGCCATCGAAGCGGCCCATGCAGGACAGGCAGGAATGGGTTTCGCCGTGGTGGCCGAAGAAATCAGGAAGCTGGCCGATTCATCCAGTCAGCAGTCCAGGACCATCTCGACGGTGCTGCGAAAAATAAAAGAATCCATCGATGGCATTACCCGTTCTATACTGGATGTCCTGCGCCAGTTCCAGGATATAGGGTCGGAGGTCCAGATCGTAAGCGATCAGGAAGCGGACCTGCGCCGGGCCATGGAAGAACAGAAGTCCGGGAGCCATCAGATCCTGGAGGCCATTAGTCGGCTCCAGGATATCACCCGCCAGGTAAAGGATGGATCTGTCGAAATGCTCGAGGGGAGCAAGGAAGTCATTAAAGAGAGCCAGGACCTGGCACAGGCGGCCCAGGAAATAAACCAGGGGATTAACGACATCGCCTCGGGGGCCGATAACATAAATTCTGCGGTCCTGCGAGTCCATCTCTCAAGTAACAATAATAAAGAACACATCAAGGCCCTCTCTGAAGAGGTACACAAATTTATCATTGATCAGGATGAAGGCAGCGCATGAGTTCCGAAGACAGCAAGCAGAACAATGATGTTCTAAATCCTGTCCTGTGGTTTAAATCCCTGAGAACAAGGGTCAATGTAACAGTGATCCTGGTGACCCTTTTAACCCTTTCCTTGGGAATTACCATGTATCTAAGCTGGGATTTAATCGAGGGCCCCGATGGGCCCAGGTCCATCATGCTTTTGGCCTTTATGGGCTTCCTGGCAATCCCTATCATGTACAACCTCTTTACGATCCGGAGATCCGAAATAAGGCGGATCGAAAACACCATGGCCCGTTTAAAGGAGGCCGAGGAACAGAGCAAGCTGGTCCTTGATACGACCCCCCTTTGCTGTCAAATCTGGAGCCGCGATTTGGTGATCCTGGACTGCAACGAGGCTGCCGTGGCCCTCTACGGATTTGATCAGAAAAATGATTTTATGGAGCGCTTTATAGAGTTCTGCCTTCCGGCCCGTCAGCCCGAGGGCCTTCCTTCCGAGCCGGCTCTGAGGGGCTTTATTAACAAAGCTTTTGATGACGGTTACCACCGCTTTACCTGGATGGGAAAGATGGTGTCGGGGACCCTGCTGCCCCTCGAAATTACCATGGTCCGGATCAATAACAAGGATGACGATGTGGTGGCCGCCTATACCAGGGATCTCCGGGACATGGAAAGCATGATGCGTCAGATCACCCTGCTCAGAACCGAAGCGGAGAAGATCTTTATTGATGACCTTACGGGGATTTACAACCGCCGCTACTTTGATAAAAACCTGGCCCTCCTTATCAGATCCCTCTCGAGGAGCGGGGGGAACTTAAGCCTCATGATGATCGATATAGATAACTTCAAGAGGTATAACGATACCTACGGCCACAACGAAGGGGACAAGTGCCTTAAGCTTATTGCCTGGACTCTTTCTGCCTGCATTACCCGGGTCGAAGATTTTGTGATCCGGTATGGCGGTGAAGAGTTTGCCGTCATCCTCCCCAACACCGACGAGCGGGGGGCCCGGGTGGTGGCAGAAAAGCTCCTTTCCAGCGTCGAAGACAAGCGGATCCTCCACGAAGATAATGAAAACATAGGCTATGTTACCATCTCCATAGGGGTTACCTGTTCCAAGGTAAGCCACTCCCAGACCAATGAGGACTATATAAAAAAGGCCGATGAGATGCTCTACCTATCCAAGCGCAACGGCAAGAACCGCTACACCTTTGGAAAGCTATAGGGGTATAGTAAGACCATGGCTCTAAAGAAATCAGATACCATTTTGGTCCACTGGGAAGATAAATTCGCCACCGGCATACCCCTGATTGATCAGCAGCACCGGGATCTGGTGCAGCTTACCAACGAACTATATGAGGCCTGCCTGACCGGGGGCGATACGATCACCGAAGTGTTCAGTGCCGCCATGCGTCGCATGGTGGAGTATGTGCGGCACCATTTTTCGGTGGAACTCCAGATCCTCGAGCGGATTCAATATCCCCGGCTGGAGGAACACCGGCAGGAACATGAAACCCTCATCAAGGATATCCTGGCGGCGGTGCTGGAACACCAGGATGGAAAGAAGTTTGTTCCCAACAACTTTGTAAGGACCCTCCGGGATTGGGTCTTCGGTCACATAGGCCACTCGGACCGGCTCTATGCGGCTTATGTGGCGGAACAGCGGAGCAAGGATCTATCCTTCCTTCGCCGCATAGACCTCGAAGGTATCACCGAGACCGAAGACCCGGCTGATACCTAGCATCACCTTGTAAAGAAGGCCCTTTTTCCCCGACCCAAGGAGGGACCCCACCAGGGGGAAGCGCTCTGGATGATGGCCGGTGATGACTATTTTCTTGACCTTAAATCCCCATCGGCCAAGAAGGGCTTTACAGAGCCGGGGATTAAAAATGGTCCAGTGGTCCGGGGGGCTGCTTTTGAGGAAGGCCCTAAGCTGCTTTCTTCCGGAGATCCCCGAATACGAAGGGGTAGAGAAGGCCAGGACCCCCCCATCCCTTAGGATCCGGTGGATCTCCTTTAAGATAGTACGCGGTTCGGTAAAATGCTCGATCACATACCAAAGGCTCACCACATCGAAGGGGCCTTCTTCGGCCTTGGCACCGGTGGGAAAGAATCCCTGCCAGGCGGGGAAGCCCAGCTCTTCCTGGACATGGCGGACAGCTTCTTCTACTGGGTCCATGCCAAAGGGCGAGTAGCCTCCTTCGGCGGCGGCACAGAGAAAGGGCCCATAAGCACAGCCAATGTCCAATACCCGGGGTTTTAGATCCCTGGCCCGATTATCCTCCTCCGGGGGGCTATAACCCAGGAGACCCGAGATAATGGCCAGCCGCCGCCGGCCCATCTCTATCAAGTTGGGAAAGTCTTCCAGGTAGGTCTTCCCGTACTGGTTTTTATATATATCGAGAAAGTATTCCTCGTTATAGGCAATGGGAGGAGGGCGAAGCCGGGAAAGGTAGATGATCCCGCATTGCCGGCAGCGGCGGTAGCTTTCTTCCGGGAACCGGGATAGGACAGGATCCGTGTTTTCTTTTCGGTTGGGTCTAGCTCCACAGGCTGGACAGGCCTTGGGTGCCCTGACTGCCAGGGTGCTAAAGAAGGATGCGAGCTTGTCCTTCTGGTCTTCTTCAAGGCCGAAGCGCCGGGCTATCTTCCTTCGTCCTGCCTCCAGGTCCTTCATTAAGGTGCTGTTTAAATGGACCCCCTCCTGGGCCTTAAAGCTTCTAAAGCCCCCATGGAGGGCCAGCTTCTGGTGGTAGCCCGTGGGGGCCGCCAGGATCACCGGCACCCTGGCATAGACAGCTTCAAAGGCCGAGAGCCCAAAGTGGGTAATGAGGAGGTCGTAGTCTGCCAGGCTTTCCTTTAGGTTGGGAATGAGGCTCCTCACCCGGACCCCCCCCAGATTCTGCCTGGCCCAGCTGGCATCCAGGGTTGATGAAAGAAGGGTAATATCCAGGCCTAGGGCCCCCTTCCTTGGTTGAAGGAGGGCTCTGGCGGTCTTAAGCCCCAAGCCGGCCCTGTCCTCGGCTCCAAAGCTTATGAGTACCTTTAAGATGGGGCCTGCCTTATTTTCTGTCTCCAGGGGCCGCCGTCTTTGAGGCAGGGGCAGGAGGGCCGGGGAGTTAAGGTTTGCCTGAAGGGGGGCCTTTTTCTGGGGCAGGGCCGGAAGCAGGTCGATGAGAAAATCCATGGAAGAGCGGCTTGGCCCCCCTTCATCTATGCCGATGAGGGGCCCCAGGCTGGACCAGAAGGCCCCTTCTTCCCGGGAGCTCCGGAAGCGGTCCAGGATAATAAAGTCCCAGGTCCTGGATTGCAGATCCTCGGTTCTGCTTAAGAGCCGGGCATGGAAACCCCTGGAGAAGGGGGAGTTTTCGAAGAAGGTTTTAAACCGTTCAAAAACCTCTTCTTTTTGGCCCTCGGGGATCCAGAGGTAGCTTTCCCGGCCCCCCTCTTCCAGGGCCTCCATAAGATGGAGGGACCGGCTCAAGTGACCCCCGCCCCGGTCTCTTTCGCAGGCAGGGACCAGGAGTACCGCTCCGGTTTCAGCCATGGAGATTCCTGGCGATAGAAATAAGGGTTTCGCTCCGGTTCCTCTCTGGGGCTTCTGACTTATCCAGCTCCCCGTATAACAGGTTGGCCCATGCTAGATCTTCCTGGGTGTCCACGGTGATCCGCAGATCCGGGGCCTGCCATTTCTTCGGCGCTGCCGGCCTATGGAGCAGGAACTGTTCGGGGTTTCTGTAAAGGTAGGGGCTTACATGCTCCCTCTCATAGGGATCTTGAGCTTCCCGCTCTGCTTTGAACAGGGCTTCGGTCTTAAGGGCCTCGACCCCCGCCCCATGAGGCAGCCCGCTATAGCCGGCGTAATCGGCCCCCAGGTCCATTCCCTCCTGGTGGATCGCCAGGGCGGCATCTACAAAAACAAAGGGGTTGTCCCCGGTGGCCCGGATAATCCGGTCCGCCCCCGCCTGGCGGGCCGCCAGGCAATACCGGCTAAGGACATCATCTTCGCTCCCCCCTACGATGAGGAAGCCCGCTTTTTCGGCCAGGGGAGCGAAGGAGGGGATGCAGCTAAGAGGGCAGGCGAGGATCTTTGTATCCCAGCCCTGGGAAGGGGAGGGGCTGGAGGAAAAAGCTTCCATGACCCTGAGTATCAGGGGAGCTCCCCCCAGGGGGAGGAGGGATTTTCCGGGGAGCCGGCTCGAATCCAGCCTTCCCTGCAGGATGAGGGCTGTCATGGCTCTTCGTGGATGTCCCTTTTAATGGAGCTAAAACGTTCCGCCATGGTCCTGGCATCGGAGACGAAGCGAAACCGGTTGGCCATGACCCATAAGCGGGCGGCCTTGAATTCTTCCCAGGCACTGCTTAGGTCCCGGTGTTTGAAAAGATACCCGGGAAAACGGCGGAGGGGAATGTGGGCATAATCGCCCCGGAAGATGGGGGCCAGATTTTTCAGGAAAAATCGTCGTTGGCTTTCAGCTCCCGTGAGGTCTTCTTCCGGGACTGCCCCCTCGTAGGATAACTTAATTAAAAGGGTGGCGGCGATTTCTTCGCCCCATAGGCTGGAACGGAACCCAAAATCCATGAGCTGCCAGTGGAAATTTTTAATCGACGAATCAAAGCCCCCCAGGCGGATAAACCGTTCCCGGTCATAGATCCCCATGCCATCGAAGGGGTAAAGGCTGGGAAGACCCTCCCTGTCCGGAATGGCGGGGATGGTTTTTATGGCCCTCCAGGGATCCTTTTCGGGCAGGAGAGCTGCTTCTATGATGCTGGGCAGGGTTTCTGACCTGGAGTCTTGAATCTGGGGGCAGGTACAGAGTCTTTTATACAGGGCTTTATCATCCTGGCTGCCCGCCAGGAGCCTCTCGGCCATCCTGTCGGCTCTGCCGCTGCGGAGGATTTTTACATCGTTCCAGAGGACAAAAAAGAGGGGGCTTGGGAGCTCCGCCGCCGCCAGGTTTATCTCTTCTCCGGGGCTCAGGCCTTCGTGGAGCAGGATGAAGCGCACGAAGGGAAAGTTTTGCGAGAGGCTCTCCAGATCGTAGCGGCTGGCGGAGCTTTCCATGGAGAGGACATAATCGAAGCCCGCCTTTTCAAGGTCCTCAAAAAATTGATACCGGGAGTAACGGCCCCCCCGGTTAAGGACCACCGCCGAGAGGCCCGTAGAAGCCCGGCGTTCACTTCCGCCCAGGGCCGTGTAGGAGGGGAGCTTTTCGTTAAAAATTGAAGGTATAGTATTCATCGCACTGCCGGCATAGTTCAGGGTAGTTCCCCTCTTCCTGGCCTGTCCCTGTGTGTTCCCGGTAAAGGGCCTCTCCCTTCTCCCAGAGGACCGGGAGTTCCTCGGTGAACACATTTCCATATGATAGTTGGCTGCCCCTTAGGGCCCCTAGATCCTCCCGGCATTGGATCAAGCTGCCGTCTATGAGGATATTCATATCCCGCTGCAGATGCCAGCAGGGCCGCCGTTTTACCGGAGAAAGATCCGAAGCCTGCAGGCGGGGCAGGGCCCCTGCAAAATGATCATATTTTTGGATAATCACATGGCTGGCCGGGGGCCGGACATTGGAAGGGGGCCCCTTGTCTTTCCAGGTCCGGTAAAACTGTTCTATGTCATCTTCAAAATCCTTCACCCTTAGGGCCTGGACATAGCTGCTCTGGGGGAAAAGGGAAAGAAGCTGTTCTGCACAGCTATAGGCTTCGGCATACCCGGGGCCCCGGATTTCTTTATACCGGTTCTGATCATGGGCATCCAGGGAGACTATCCAGGAAATCCCCGCCATGCGGTTTAGCCTGGGGGCCGCCTTCCCGGCCGCCTCGGCCAGACCGATGAGCTCCTCATTCTTCCAGCCTATGCCGGAGCTTTCTATCACCAGGGAAAGTTCCGGCCTATCCAGAACCATCTGGATTAAAGCCAGGCGTTCCGGGTGCAGGGAGAGCTCCCCCCAGAGAGAGAGGTCTATGACCCCGTCTCCGGCAAAATCCCTGATCTTATCCAAGAGCCGGGCGAAATTTTCTGGGTCCATCATGGAGGCCGGTGAACCTGGCTCCGGACCATGGCTTGGGTAGGGGCAGAGGGCACAGGATTGGGGGCAGGCCGAGGAGACCTGGATGGCAAAAAAGGCGGGGAGGGTCCGCAGCAGGTGACCCTTTTCTTTGATGAGACCCTCCGCTTCTTCGGCCCTTCGGAGCCCCTCATCCATGAGCCTTTTTACCAGTAAGAGGTTTCGTTTTGAGTCTGCCGCCAGGTTGAGCCGGTAGGGGCGGAGGTCTACCCCCGAGATTTCTGTCTCTATGTCAAAGGCATTAATATCCTTTTGAATCACCGAAAAAAGGAGATCCCGTTCTACCGGGCCCTGATCATCCCCGTTTAGGGCGGCCAGGATCCCCGCCACCCCAGGGGCGAGAATTTCCGGCGCAAAGCCATAGGGCCAGCCGTCGGCGTAGGTATACTGGGCATAAAAATGAAGATGCCGAAGAGCCAAAGTAGAAGCCAGCTCTGAATCGAGAAGGGGGCAGTCGGCCCAGACCAGGTATGTAAGCTCGTATCCAGCCGATTGCCGGGAGAGCTCCTCCAAAAAAGAAAGTTTATTCCACGAGGGGCGATAGATCCCCTCTATATCCCCCGGAAGGGAAGGGTAAGAGAGGCCCTGAATTCCGAAAAAAAGGATCTTTTCTACCCCTTGAAAACGGCGGACCGCCTTCAAGGCCAGATCGAAAGCACTTTCTTGCCCCCCTTGGCCGGGAAGCTGTTCTTCGAAGGCCTCTTGAGTGAGCCGGCCTCCATATAATACACATAGGGCTTTCATTGTATTGATTATAAAGGTATCCTATAGTTAGATCTATGGATATGGGTTGAAAGGAGAAAAAGATGGACGAGCACGAAAAAGAAGACCCCCAGAAAAAAGGGGTCCTGGCGGGAGTTATCGGTGCGGTAAAAAAAGGTCTGGATTCCATCCTCGTACCCCCCAATCCTCCCGATTCTGAGGATCCCAGGGATCATCCCCTTTATAAAGAACTGCTTTTAAAATTATCCCCCCATTTTTTCGGGGAAGGACTGGAGATCCGGGATCTCAAGATCCTTCGTCATTGGTCCAACGGGGATCTAAATGTCACCGGCCGCCTTATTAATGTACAGGATTACCATGAACTAAAAGAGGCGGATCTAAGGGCCGAGGTCAAACTGGGGGAACAGGATTTTCTTCCCATGCCCGTGACAGGGGTGGCGGGGATCGATTACTTCCAGCCCAGCCTTATGCCCATTATTGATTCCATGCCGGTGGTGCACCGGATCCTCCTGGAGGTGAGCAGCACCAGCTATGACGGGGAAGAGGCGGTATCCAAGATTCAAGGGGCGATAAGTTCTAAATACCCCCATTCCCGGCTCATAGGCCGGCGGGAACCCCTGGTAATCAACGATGAGACCCCCTATTGTGATTGCTTTATCAGCGACCGGGCCGCCGATGCCATGGGAAAGGTAAAAAAGCTCGCCCGTTTTGTGCGGGTCCCCATCACAAAAGAAGGGACCGACCGGGATCTGGATGAATGGGTAAGCATCAGAGATTACACCTATAAGTTTTTAAGCCCCGAGAATCTTTATACCGTGGAGTTCCCGGACCCAAAAGATCTGGGGCGGATCTTGCAAATCGAAAAACGTATACTCCGGGAACTGGTGTTCCGCCACATGGGGACCGATAAGGTTAGGTTCCTGCATAAGCTGTTTTTCCGCATTAAGGGGTCTATCCGTAACATTGAACCCCTTGAAGGGGATACCCCGGATGAAATTTCCTTTCAGATTGATTTTTCCTGTGCGGTCGGTATCCTGGAACAATACCGGGTCTCATCGGTTTTTACCTATGCCATAGATTCCCAGGGCTCAGAAGGAAAGGTAATGCCCCTCCGCTATCTCCGGCATGGGGGTTTTAGCATCATGGATGGTCAGAGTCCCGGACCCTTTGGTACCAAGGGACTTTAATGAAGGGATGAAAGAGAAGCTCACGGTCTCTGAACTGACGGAACTCATAAAGAAGACCCTGGAGGGGGGCTTTCCATCGGTGCTGGTAGAGGGGGAGCTGTCTAACTACCGGCCCTCCAGCACGGGGCACCTCTATTTTACCTTAAAAGATCCAGGGGCCTCTATTCAGGCCATCATGTTTAAGAACCGGATCCGATCCCTTAGCTTTGAGCCCCGGGACGGCATGCTTTTAAAGATCAGGGGATCCCTGTCGGTCTACCCCCAGCGGGGAACCTATTCCATAGTGGTGGAAGAGATGGAACGCTCCGGCGAAGGGGATATCCTGGCCATGCTGGAGGAGCGAAAACGCCGTCTTGCCGCAGAGGGCCTCTTCGATCAGGATCGCAAACGGCCCATACCCCGGTTTCCCCAGACCGTGGGAGTCATTAGTTCCCCCACCGGGGCGGCCCTTAGGGATATATTAAACGTATTAAAACGGCGGGCCCGGGGTATAGGGGTGGTGATCCTCCCTGCTCCGGTCCAGGGGGACGAGGCAGCGCCGGTCCTGGCCAGGCGCATTAAAGAGGCCAACGCCTGGAACATAGCCGATGTCCTTATCATAGGCCGGGGGGGCGGTTCCCTGGAGGATCTCCTTCCCTTTTCCGATGAGACCCTGGTACGCTCGGTAGCCGCATCGAATATTCCCGTCATCAGTGCGGTGGGCCACGAGATTGACTGGGCCCTCATCGATTTTGCGGCGGACTTGAGGGCCCCGACTCCTTCGGCGGCGGCGGAGCTTGCCAGCGCCGATAGGGAAGAAGCCTATGACTTTGTCCGATCCTCCCGGGATGATCTTCGGGAAGCTATAGAAAACAGGATAGAACGGATCCGGCTTATGGCCCGGCCCTTTAGCGAGGGAGATCTGGAATACCGTTTTCGCAGCATCTTAAGCCCCCGCCTGATCCGCTTTGACGAGGCCCGCCAGGCCTTGATTGCAGGGATGGAAGAGAGGACCGTCGAACTGGACCGCCGGCTGGAACTGGCTATAACAGGCCTCGAAGCAGCCAGTCCCCTGGAGATCCTCCAGCGGGGTTATTCGGTGGTGATGCCCCTCATGAAGGACGGCAGCCCCGGTAAAGCTCTCCGGAGGGCCCAGGATATAAAAAAGGGGGACCGGCTTTTTATCCGGCCCCTGGAAGGCAGTATAACGGCCCTGGCAGAGGAGCTGGAGTAAGGAGTACCTATGGCCAAGACAAAAAAGAATGAACCCCAGGGGAAAACCTTTGAAGATCGGCTCGAGAGGCTGGAAGAGCTTGGGGAGGAGATCCGCCGGGGAGATATCAGCCTTGATGAGGCCCTTAAGGCCTTTGAAGAGGGCATAGGTCTGGCCAGGACCCTCGAAAAGGATCTGGAAAAAATAGAAAGCCGCATAGAGATCCTCATGAACGATTCCTCTTCAGATGATGAAGATGAGGAAGGGGGGATCCCATCCCGGCCCGAACTGGGCCTCTTCGATGAAGATGACTAGGCCGCCAGGGACCCACTCCATAGAGATCCTCCCCCCCGAGGAGGCCCGGCGCATAGCAGCCGGGGAAGTGATAGACCGGCCCTCTGCCCTGGTTAGGGAATTTCTGGACAATGCCCTGGATGCCGGCTCGGATCAGATTGAGCTCCTCATCGAAGAGGGAGGGGTCCGCCTGACCGAGGTGGTGGATAACGGCCATGGGATGACCCGGGAAGATCTGGAACGCTGCTGGCTCCCCCATGCGACCAGCAAGATCCGATCCCTGGATGATCTCAACAGGGCCCGGACCCTGGGGTTTAGGGGAGAAGCCCTGGCGGCAGCAGCGGCGGTGTCCAGGCTCGAGGTCCTCTCCAGCCAGGATGAGAGCGAAGCCTGGCTCTTAAGGGTGGGTCCCGGTGAGCATGGGCCCCCCTGCATTGAGCCGGCCCGGCGGCGCCGGGGGACCAGTATCCGTTCCCTGGGGCTCTACGATACCATCCCTGCCCGAAAGCGCTTTCTAAAACGGGCCGGCAGCGAGGCCGCCTCTTGCCGTCAGATTTTCAACGAAAAGGCCCTGGCCTTTCCGGGCCTGACCTTTCGCTTTACCCAGGACGGGGTCTTAAAATCTTTTTTCCCCGCCCTGGGGAGCTATAAAGAACGGTTCGCCCAGATCTGCCTGGAAGGGGAGGGCGGCTTTCTCCATGAAATCCATCTGCAGGGAGAGGGTTTTTCTCTTACCCTGGTCTTTGGGGGGCCCGAACTGTACCGCCAGGATAGGCGTTTACAGTTTGTCTTTGCCAATAACAGGCGCATCCAGGATTATTCCTTCCTTCAGGCCCTGGAATATGGCTTGGATGGACTCTTTCCCAATGGGACCCACCCGGTGGGGGCGGTGTTTTTGAGCATAGATCCAGGGTTGGCAGATTTCAACATCCACCCCGCCAAACGGGAAGCCCGTTTTATGGACCGCCTTCTTATCCATCATACCCTGAGTTCTGGCCTGCGCAGCTTTGCAGGGCACCTTAAACGCACAGGCTTTTTTGTTTCCGGCCCTGAGGATCTTGGCCTGGGAGATACCCCCAGCTATGCCCAGCTTGCCCTGGACAGCTTTACCCAGCCCAGGGCCGCTGAGTATATTCCTCCCTACGAGGCTCCCCATGAGCCCCCCCCTGGGCCCCAAGCCCAGGGTTCCCTGAGGTACCTGGGGCGGCTCTTTAATCTCTTCATCCTGGTCCAGAGGGATGAAAAGCTCTACATCATTGATCAGCATGCGGCCCATGAGGGGATCCTCTACCACCGGTTTACTACCCAGGGCATTCCTGTCCAGGAACTACTGGTGGCCATCCCCTTCGAAACCGAGGACAGGGAAGAGGATGCCTTTCTGGAAGAAAAACGGGAGGAGCTTTCTAAGCTGGGCCTTTTGATCCGGCATGCCGGAGACACCTGGAATATAGAGGCCCTGCCATCGGGCTGGACGATGACAGACCAAGAAACCCTGGAGGAGATCCGCAGTTTAAGAAATGCCAAGACCAATCTGGCCGAATCATGGCTGGCAAAACTTTCCTGCAGCGGCGCGGTAAAAGACGGAGATTATCTGGACCCAGAGGGGGCCCTTAAGCTGGCCAAAGAGGCATTTGACCTCCCCTTCAGCCGCTGCCCCCACGGCCGCCCCATGTGGGTGGAGCTAAGCCGGGATGAGCTATTAAAAGCAGTCAAGAGAACCTAGGGTCTACCTTCTAAACCGGGGAGACTCCAGGGTGCTTTCGCCCCGGATAAACCCAAACCACAGTTCCCGGCTTGTCTCTTCCCGCAGGGCCCTATAGAAGCCGGGGAGATCATTTACCAGGATCCCATTTAAAGAGGTGATCCGGTCCCCCCGCTGAAGACCGATGATGGCTGCGGGGCTCCCCGCCAGTACCTGGGAAACATAGAGCCCCTGGGCATTCCTGTCCAGTTCCAGACTGTTTCGGATCTGCTCGGTCAGAGGGAATACGATGAGCCCCGGCCAGAGCCGGGCACTGTCGGCGGCCACATCATCGGTTCTGATATCAATGCGGACCGTGAAGTCCAACGTTTCACCCTCCCGGATAACCTGGAAGACCGCCGAATCTCCGGGGCGTATGTTTCCTACGGTTTGAATGAGGTGGTTGGTGTTCCGTATTTCTATCCCGTCTACCGCCACAATATAGTCCCCGGGCCTAATGCCCCCCCGGTATGCGGGACCCCCTAAGAATACCTGGGAGGCCGAAGCTCCCCGCAGGCCCGTTAGGCCCAGGGCCGCCATGAGGTCCCTGTCCAGGTCCATGAGCTGAACCCCCAGCCAGCCGTCCCTGACATTGCCGGTGCTGATGATGTCGTCCAGGACCCGTTTTACGTTATTAATGGGAATGGCGAAGCCGAGGCCCACATTGCCTCCCCCCGTGGGGCTGGCAATCCAGGTGTTAATGCCTATTACTTCCCCCTGTATGTTTACCAGGGGGCCCCCGGAATTACCCTGATTTATAGAGGCGTCGGTCTGGAAGAAGTCGTTGATGTTCCCGCCGGGGCCCCCGGTGCGCCCTACGGCACTGACTATGCCCATGGTCACCGAGAAGTTAAACTGGGAGCCCAGGGGATTACCCATGGCGATGGCCCAGTCACCGACCTTTACCCTGTCGGAGTCCCCCAGTTCTGCCAGGGGGAATAGCTCCTGGCTGTCGAAAGAGAGGATGGCCAGATCCCTTCGGGCGTCGGTGCCCACAATTTCGGCGGGGTACTCATGCCCATCCCTGGTGCCTATGAGGATCTCGGTGGTCCGCTCTATGACATGGTTATTGGTGAGCACATAGTAGGTGTTCCCTTCCTGCCTGATTATGACCCCCGAACCTATGCCCTGGGATCGGTAATCCCGTTCCTGTTCTTCCCCCTGGCGGGGGCCAAAAAAGAAATCCCAGGGGGTATTATTCTGGGACTGGCGGCGCTGGACCGATACGGTACTGACTTCTACCACCGAGGGGAGGGTTTTTTCTACCACCCCATTAAAGGCCCGCTGCAGTCCGTCGGCCACCGCCAGGGCATCGGCGGGGATAATCACCGGGTTTAGGGATTCCTGGGCCCGGGCCACGCTTCCGCCCCCAGGGGTGCTGCAGGAAAAGGAAAGGAAGGCCATGGAAAATCCAAATATAATCCCTACAAGGAGGAGATTAAAGACGAAAAAGCTCTTCGATGAAAGTTTTTCCTTTAGGTTCATACGATCATACTCCTATATGCTGCGGTCTTCTGCCGCGTAGATTTCGTTCTACTATATATAATACATCATTTAGGGAACTTTGGTTACATCCTCGGTAAGGATCTCTGTGCGATCCGGGAATAATGCTACGGTGTGCTCCCAGTGGGCCGAATAGGCCCCATCGGCGGTTACGACGGTCCAGCCGTCATCCAGGGTTTTAACCTCCGGAACCCCCATGTTGATCATGGGTTCTATGGCCAGGACCATGCCGGCACTCAGTTTGGGGTTGGGACCCCGGGGTATATTATGCACCTGGGGGTCCTCATGGAGGGCCAGGCCCACCCCATGTCCGCAGAATTGATGGACCACCGTAAAGCCCCCCTCATGGGCATGGCCCTGGACTGCCCGGCCTATTTGCAAAAGCCGGTCCCCTGTCCTGGCAGCCCCTATTCCCTTATAGAGACATTCCTCGGTAACCCTTACCAATGCGGCTGCCTCGGGGCTCACCCTGCCTATGGCCAGGGTTATAGCCTGATCGCTGATATAACCCCCCAGGTCTATGCCGCAGTCCAATGATACTAGATCCCCTGAGGCTATTTTTCGTTTTGAGGGGATCCCATGGATCACCTGATCATTTACAGAAATGCAAATAGATCCGGGGAAGGGGTTTTTCGGGGATCCTACCCCTAAAAATGCCGGTTTCCCCCCGGCCTTTATGATCCATCCATGGACCCAGTGGTCCAGGTCCAGGGTTTCGGTTCCTTCCTTAACCAGGGGGATAAGTTCCCGGAACATGGCAGAGAGCATGTGGCAGGATTCCCTGATGCCGTCGATTTGTTTATTGTTTTTAAGGCGTATCATGGACGGCGGAACCCTAGACCTGGAGTTTCCGCCGGAGCTGTACCGTATTGGGCAGGGAGGGGTCCTTCCTCAGGGCCTCCTTAAAGGCCTTGGAAGCTCCCTTAAGGTCGCCGATCTGCACCAGAGTTTCGGCTATGCTCCGTAAAATCCGGGCTTCGTAGGGGGAATTAAAACCCAGCCCCAGGAGGGCTTCGAGACATTCCAGGTAGAGGTCCGTATCGAGGGCGGTTTTTAGGCGGAGCCGGACCAGTTCTTTCAAAAGGCCCTCCACTTCCTCCAGGAAGTGTTTAAAGTAGGGCCTCCGCCGCTCCTCCCTGATCAACTGGACGAGGATCACAAAGCCCTCGTAGTAGGAGTTTCGCTTAATTAATTCCTCTGCCAAAAGGAAGCTGCAGTCCATCCAGTCTTCCCTGTCCAGGTATCGTTCCATGGGGAAGTCCAGTCCCCCCTGTTCCTGCCAAATCTCAAGGGCCGTATCTTCCTGTAAATGGAGGAGCTCAAAAAATATGAGCTTTGACTGGCTTTCGGGGTCTTCTTTTCGCTCTTTCAGGAAGGTCCGGTAATCGAAACGGTACTTGGAGGTAAACCGGCTATAGGCCTTGTCATATTCAAAGCGCCGCTCCCTGTCAGAGAGGGTTTCGTAGGCCGCCAAGAGGGTACGCATCTTATCTGCCCCGGTTTCGCCGGCTATATCCGGATGAAGCCGTTTTGCCTGTTCCCTAAAGGCCCTTTTTATGTCCTGGGCAGAGGCATTCTGCCTTATATCGAGGAGTTCATAATAGTTGGTCATGGGGTTTTGGGCGTTTTGGCTCATGGGGTGATCCGTTTACCCATGGCCTCTGCCTGGGCCGTGTTTAGGAGTATATCGCTCCAGTTTATCCTCATCCCCTCCTTTTCCATGGCCTTCATGAGGTTGGCCAGGGAACGTTGAGTAAAGAGGGGGCCGGTTTTTTTGATAAAGGCCGCCCCCCGTTTTCCCACCAGCCCCGGTCCCGAGGTGAGTACTTTTGGCAGGGAGAGGGGCATTTTACCCCCCCAGCCCTTGATAGCTTCGGCGCAGACGATGACATATTCAAAACTGGGGAGCCGAAACCCGTCCTGGGTCCAGGCATCGATGATTTCTACCCTATGTCCCATGGATTCCACACCCTTTACCAGGGCTTTTACGTACTCGGGAACCTCCATACGGCGGTGGGGGACACTGACGACAGCCACTCTCATAATAAAATCCTTTTTTTCATCGTGCCCAGAATTATATCATGAATTTTTGCCATCCGCAAGTAAAACCTATAGTATAATGGGGTATGGAATTGATAATCACGCCGGAGGAAAAACACTACCTCCTGGAAAACGCCAGGGAGACCATTGCTGCAGGGCTCGAAGCAAGGGAAGGCACATATGGGCCCCTGCCCCAGGGGAGGGCCCTGGAAGCCCCCTGCGGAGCCTTCGTAAGCCTTTATAGCAGGACGGGCGGGGAGGAAAAGCAGCTCCGGGGCTGTATAGGGACCCTGGCCAGTACTAAAGCTCTCCTCTCGACGGTCCGGCTCATGGCCTATGAGGCCGCTTTTAGGGATCCCCGCTTTCCTCCCCTGACAAAGGAGGAATTTCCTGGTCTCATGCTCGAAATATCTGTCCTTTCTCCCATGAGCCCCTGTGGGGACCCCCGGCATATTATAGTGGGGGTCCATGGGCTCTATCTGGTCTCCCGCTCCCGTTCCGGGGTCCTTTTACCCCAGGTGCCGGTAGAACAAGGCTGGGATCTGGAGGAATACCTGCATTATATATGCCTTAAGGCGGGGCTCCCCCAGGGGGCCTATGCTGACCCGGAGGCGAAACTCTATACCTTTACCGCCGAGGTCTTTGCTTAATTCGGTTCGGTATAGCGGGCCATGCTTTTCTGGTTTTCAAAAACATCTACCCCCTCGATGAGGGTGCTTTCCAGACCCAGGGAAGCAAATTGATCTTTTATTCCCCCATAGATGTAGGCGGCGATCCTTTCGGCGCTGGGGTTATTGTCAAATATGGGGATGTCGTTCAAATTTTTATGGTCCAGGGTCTCCAGGACCTTGTCCAGGGCCCTTCGGAGGAGGGAAAAATCCAGGAGCATCCCGGATTGATCCAGATCGGTTCCCCTAATCCAGAGGCGGACCCGGTAATTATGGCCATGGAGGTTTTCGCACTTACCCTGGTAGCTGCTTAAAAAATGGGCCGCCGAAAATTCTGACTCTACCCGAAGCTGGTACATGGAAGGACCTGGGCCTATTCTTTGATCCTAAAGAGCCAGGTAAAGAATCGTTTTATTCCCATGATAATACGCCGGAAAAATGAGGGGTTCCTAAGGCGTTCTATTTTTTGGGCCGCATCATCTGCCTCGTCGGCGGTAAAGTCCCGGCGCTGGAGGTTTTCTTCCAGCTCGTATTCCAGCCTGGTAAGTTCATCGGGGACCTCCGCCACAATGACATTTATATTGGTCCAGCCCAGGGCCTTGGCGGCCTCCAGACGTCTGCCCCCGGCGATGAGGACATTGTGTTTAGAGACCACTATGGGGCTAATCTGCCCAAAGCGCCGCATGCTGTCTGCCAGGGCGGCGATGTCCCCCATCTCTTTGCGGATCCGCTTTTTTACTTTTATGTCTTCAATGGCTAACTGCATAGATACCTCAGTCTAAAAAGGGATTAAATTGAGGGGGCGGGAGCTGATCCTCCGGGCTGTCCTGTACATCCAGAGGGGGAAGAACCGGTTCACTGATCTGAGGCGGGAGGTTAAGGACCGGCCCCTCATCTAAAAGGTAGTTAAACCCCGGCTGGGGAAGAAGACTCTGGGCCCCCGCCCTGGGAGCTGGAGCGCTTTGGGTCCGGGATGCCGGGGGACTCTGGTAAGGGATATCATAGAGCAGGGTTTCGTCCCGGATGACGGGCATATTAAGACCCTGCAAAAAGTCCCTCGAGTCAATAAAGAGGGAATCCAGCTCTATGTTACGGATGGTAGTCTGCCGGGCCTGGTTGTTTCCATGGTAATCGCAGGAACGGACAGGCTGGGTTCCCTCCAGAAAGGTGAGGGTGACCGAACCCTGGTTGCAGGAGCTCGACATAAGGAGCCCCGAAACAGCACAGACCGTGGCGTCCACCAGGCCCGAAGTGGGCCGCACAAAATCCCTAAAGGGCAGTCCCATATGGATCTCCCTCATGTAGTCGGCCCAGATGGGGCCCGCCAGGGTAGAGCCCGTGAGGGTGAGCCCCAGGGAGTTCCCGGGCCTATCAAAGCCGAACCATACCGCAGTGGTGTAGTAGGGTGAATAGCCCACGGTCCAGGCATCGGCCCAGTTCTGGGTGGTCCCCGTTTTTCCTGCCATGGGCATGCGGAAGTTCCGGCCATTTTCGTCCCTAAAGGTAAACTTGGCCCCCCAGCCCGAGGGGTTATAGAGGGTACCATGGCCCATGGGCCCCAGTTCCAGGGTGCGCCTTAAAATGCTGGTCATGACAAAGGCGTTCTGGGGGCTGATAAGCTGAAGCTCATTTCCCTGGCGGCGCTGCTCCAGCCTCAGTTCCCGCTCATTGTCGATGATTACCCTGCCGTTCCTGTCCTCCAGGGACCGGATGGCAATGGGGGTGACCTCCCGGCCCTGGTTGGCGAAGACCGCAAAGGCCTGGGCCATCCTCAAGGGGGAGGTGGAGGTAATTCCTAGACCCAGGGGGTAGACCCTGGGAAAGCGCCGCCGTATGTCATCGGGGTTAGAGTAGCCCAAGAGGACCGATGCCCGGTCTATGGCGGCATCAAAACCTACCCCGTCGAGGACCCTGATGGAGGCCACGTTCATGGACTGGGCCATGGCGTCATAGAGGAGCACCGAGCCGTGCCAGAGGCCCATAAAGTTTAGGGGGATATAGGGGGTGCCGTCTTCGTTGTGGAAGACGATGGGGAGATCGCTGATTTGGGTGGCGGCGGTGAACTGCCGGCTGTCTATGGCGGCCGAATAATAGAGGGGTTTAAAGGCCGATCCTGGCTGGAGGTTCCCCTGGGTGGCCCTGATAAACTGGTTGGATTCATCAAAGCGGGAGCCCCCAACGATGGCGGTGATATAACCCGTATCGTTTTCTATGGAGATGAGGGTCCCTTCGACGATGTTCCGCTCAGACGTGGTCCTTAGTTCCGCAAAACCCTGGATGGTAATGGGTTTTAGATCCGATAAGCCAAAGACCAGGGCAGCCATATCTACCACCGGGTTTAAGACCCGGGTATACCGGGACAGGGCCCGCTGCTGATCCTGGGCATCCGAAGCGGAATGGATCTGATCCAGATCAAAGGCCAGGGAGAGGAGGTCGACAATGGGAAGCCAGGTTCGCTCAGCTTCCACCAGACGGGTGCTGGTGGTTCGCAGATACTCCACGTTGGCCCTGTTGATGCCCTCCTGCATGAGCAGATCTGCAGCTTCCTGGTGACGCATGTTTAGGGTGGTGTGGACCGTAAATCCGTCCCTATAGTAATCCATGGTGCCGTACATCATGTCGTCCAGCTCCCGGCGGACATACTCACTGAACCAGGGGGCCAGGTCGGGGCGGTCGAAGTAGGCGGCTATGGAGGCCCGGGTAAAGTCATAGTTGTCCCAGTACTCGTTAAACGAAAGCTCCGCCTCTTCGGGGGTGGTGTAGCCCGCCTCTATCATCCTGTCCAAGACTATCCTCTGGCGGGTCATGGCCACATTGGGATTGTTAAGGGGGTTATACCGGGAGGGGCTGGAAAACAGAATGACCAGCAGGGCCGATTCGGCCAGGCTTATATCGGTGACGCCCTTCCCAAAGAAGTACTGACTGGCCGCTTCCACCCCAAAGACCCCGGGGCCGGTATTTATCTGGTTTAGGTAGAGTTCGAGGATTTCGTTTTTGGTAAAACGCCGTTCCATTTGAAAGGCCCACCAGAGCTCTTCTGCCTTGCGGCGCATGGTAAGTTCTCTTCTGTCGGTGTAGAGGGTCCCCGCAATCTGCTGGGTGATGGTAGACCCCCCACCCAGGTTTTGACCGCTAAGCTGGCCCCAGACCGCCCGGGCTATACCGCGGACGCTGAAACCCTTGTGGGTAAAAAAATCCGGATCTTCCCGGACCAGGACGGCATGGATCAAATGCCGGGGCAGGTCGTTTAAAGAAACCAGGGCCCGCTTTTCATCGGCGGAAAATTCGGTGATAAGGATGCCGTTGACATCCAGGATGCGGGTGGGTAGGGCCGGGGCAAAGTCAAAAAAGTTTTCCTGGTTACGGATATTGGCAGTTTCTGCCATGGAAAGCCCCAGGCCGGCCCCTATGATAAGGGCCAGGATCACCATCATGACAGCCATGAGACGGATAAAAATTCCGAGTACTATGGAAGAAGACCAGGAACTCATAAAAATAGGATAAATCGCCCCTTTGTTAATGTCAAGGTATATTAAAAAAGCCTGTTGCAAACCGTGGTCTACAACAGGCCCTGCCCTTGAGGCATATCGAACGCATAGTGATTTGGGAGGGGAACTACACGCCCGACATTATATGTATCGGTAAGGAAATGGAGATCCTTTACTATATATTACACAGATCCCGGAAAATTGTCACCCGCTGCTGTCCTACATCTGGCAATATAATAGATCTTCACCCTTAATTATCTCCCTGGAATATACCCAGGAGTCTGGCGGGATCCCGGCTTTGCCCATCCTGGCGGAGTTCAAAGTGAAGATGGGGCCCCGTAGATTGTCCGGTGGATCCTACCCTTCCTATAAGGCTACCCGATAGAACCTCCCTTTGCAAGCTTGTTTCTACCGCCGAAAGGTGCCCATAAAGGCTCACCCAATTATTATCATGGGCCAGGATGATATACCGCCCTAAAATGGGATCGTTCCCTATGTCTATGACGGTCCCCCGCCGGGTCGCATAGACCTCTGTCCCTTCGGGGGCTGCCAGATCGAGGCCCCTATGGATCGTGGGAGTCCCGGTGACAGGGTTAACCCGGGGGCCGTACATGCTGCTTACCCGGTAATTCCGTAAAGGAAAGCGAAACTCCCGGTTAAAATAGAAGATCCGTTCGGTGGCAGAAAAATCATCCCCGGGGATAAAAATATACCCCTCGGTGCCGCCCCCCCTGGGGATAGAGACCCGGACCCCCTCGCTGAGGTTCTGGTCTGTCCGGGAGGATAAGAGGAGCCGTTCCAGATCGGTTTCGGGGGCTTCGGGGATAAAAAGCCCCGGTATCGAAGGGAGCAGCAGGGGCCGGCCGGCGATGATGTCATCCCGGTTGGAAAGGCGGTTTAATGAGACGAGGGTGCTATAGGGTATGTTGGTCCTGGCGGCTATGCTCAGGAGATCCTCATGTTCGGCAGGAATATAGGAGTAGATTGTTAATTGGGACCCCAGGGCCCTTAGCCCCGGGTAGCCCCGGGGGGAGCTAAAAAGCTGCCGCCGGCCCGCCTCTACATCGGCAATAAACTGTCTAAATACCTGATCCCGGGAGTCCAGACGGGGAATGAGGGGTAAAGGGGAGGCCCCTAGGGGAGAAATCCCCGCCAGGGCAGAAAAGGAGAGGAGGGGAGCTAACATATAAGGCAGGAAGAGCCGGGGCCATAGATTCCGTTTTCTCTTAAACCTGAGGCCCATGAACTATCCCCCCCCTGCCTTATCTTGTTAAGGGAGTTTTAACCCTCTGAAATTGCTTCTACTGGACAGGTGCCCACACAGACCCCGCAGTCCACACATTTGTCCGGATCGATCCAGCGCTTGCCGTCTTTTTCGGAGATGGCTCCCACGGCACATTCGCCGTCACAGGCAGCACAATTTACACAGGCATCGGAAATTTTATAGGCCATAGCTTACCTCACTCATTAAAATATGGCTCTACCTTAGCTTATTAACAGAAAATTCGCAAGCTCGCCTTTCCTCTGGATCAGAATTATGCTATACTGGACCCATGTTGGTGCTGCTGGCGATTTTATCCGCAGGGCTCTTGGGTCTTATCATCTACTTTGCCATTTCTTCCAAGTCTTCCCGGCAGTTAAAAATCGCCGCCCTGGTGGCCCTGGGTTTTATCGCCATTGCCCTGGGGGTATGCGGGGTAATCCTGCTCCTGGGCCCCTCAGAGGACCCCATGGCGGTGCCCTTTCCGGTCCTCCCGGAACCCCAGCAGGCCGAAACGGCCAGTTCCTTTTCCATAGCCGACATTCTGGTCTTTGTACTCATGATAGGAATCGTAGGTCTCATGGTCTACGCATCCAGGAAGGAGCAGAAAAAACAAGCCGTCAGGGTGCAAAGACCCCAAAGACCCCCTCCCCGGACAGAAAGGACCCCTGCGGCTCCCCTGCCCATAGAAGAAGAGGAGTTTGATTCTTTCGACCTGGATTTTGAAAACGAAGAAGCATCTAAAGAACCATAATATTTTTTTTAAGGAGTATAAGGATGGAGTACAGAAAATACGGAAAGACGGGCTGGGAAGTATCGGCCCTCAGCATGGGGTGCATGCGGCTTCCCCGGATTGTTAAAGACGGCGAAGCCGAGGTGGATCGCGAAAAGGCCTATGAAATGATCCGCTATGCCGCAGATAATGGGATCAATTACTTTGACAGTGCCTACGGCTACCACAACCGGACCAGTGAAGAGGTTCTGGGTGAAGCTCTGGAAGGGGGCCGCCGGGAGAAGGTCCGGATTGGTACCAAACAACCCTATGGGGTAATGGCGGACCTAAAGAGCGGCGGCGGCAAGGATATTTACGATAATGCCCGCCGAAACCTGGAAAACACCCTCAAGAAGCTCAGAACCAGCTATATCGATGCCTATTTAATGCATGGTATTGGTTCCGGTAACTGGGAAGACATTAAAAAGAACAAGATTATCGAGTTATACGAAACCTTCCGTTCCGAGGGCCTTATTAAGGCGATTTGTTTTTCCTTCCACGGTAATTTTGCCACCTTTAAAGATGTGATCGAACACTACGACTGGGGTATGTGCCAGGTCCAGCACAACTTGATGGACATAGAGAAGGAAGTCACCACCGAGGGGATACACCTGGCCGGCCAGCGGGGCATCGCCATCGTGATAATGGAACCCCTGAGGGGCGGGAGTCTTTCGACCCCCCCCGAAAAGATTCGTTCCATCTACGATGAATTCCCGGTCAAGCGGAGCGGCGTGGAATGGGCCTTCCGGCACTGCATCGATTACCCCGAGGTAAGCACCGTCCTCAGCGGCATGTCCACCCTGGAACAGTTAAAAGAAAATATCGAGATCTTCAACAAACCTGACATGAAGGCCAAGTGCCTGAGTGCAGAGGAGCGGGATATTCTTAAGCGGGTAAAAGCCGGTTACGAATCGATGATCACCATCCCCTGTACGGGCTGTAACTATTGCATGCCCTGTCCGGCTGGGGTTAATATCCCCGGGGTCTTTGGCAGGTTTAACGAAGCAAATATGTTTGGTAACTTTGACCAGCCCCGAAGGAGCTATGGTTTCATGGCCCGGGGTAAGGCCGACGCTTCCCATTGTACCGGCTGTGCCGCCTGCACCCCCAAGTGCCCCCAGGATTTCGACATCCCGGAGCAGCTTAAGGTGGCCCATGAGGCTCTTGCCGGCTGGGTTGAATAGACAACGAATCAAGACCCTTAGTCGGGCAACCCGGATTTGAACCGGGGACCCCTAGTCCCCCAGACTAGTACGCTAGACCAGCTGCGCTATTGCCCGTCTGAGGGTCCTGAAACGATAAATCAGCATATCCCCATGGAGCCGCCCTTGTCAACGGGTGGGCTCCGGGGCATATGGCTCCCAAAAAAAAACAATCTTCAGATGAACTTCAGATTAGGATGCTACACTTAGGGCCCATGGAAATCAATATATTTATTGCTGAAGATGATGAGCATATAGGAAACACCATGAAGGCCTTTCTTCTTGATGCGGGGTACCAGGTTGAACTTTGTAACCATGGAGAAACCGCCCATCAGCGGCTTATGGAAAAAAAATTCCATCTGGTAATCCTGGACATCATGCTCCCCGGAATGGACGGCTACGGTATTCTAAAGGAATATCGCCGTCAGGATGATGCGCCGGTAATGATGATCACCGCCCTCTCGGGGGATGGGGCTCAGATCCGGTCCTTTGACCAATTGGCAGATGATTTTATAGCCAAGCCCTTTTCTATGCAAATATTATTGAAGAGGGTAGAGGCTCTTTTACGGCGTAGCGGAGCTTTACAGAAGGAGATCCAATATGGTCCCCTTAGGTTAAATCGTGAGTCCTTTAAAGCCTTTTGGGATCAGAGGGAACTCTCCCTTACTTTAAAAGAATTTGAAATAATCTCCTTCCTGGCGGCTAACCAAGAAAGGGTAATCTCCCTGGAGAGTTTAATTAATCGGGTCTGGGGTTTTGACTACTATTCCAGCGAGGCTACGGTTCATACCCATATAAAAAACTTAAGGTCCAAGCTTCCCCAGAACATCATTAAGACCGTCCGGGGGGTTGGATATACCCTGGAGAAATACAATGAAGCATAGGGTGAAATCCGGAGTTTTTGGAAAAATTTTTGCCTACACCCTCTTGCTCCTGGTATTGATGAGCCTGGCGGCATTGGTCCTTTTTTCCCGGGAATTCCTCTCCTACTACGAAGCGGAGCAGGAACGCTTTCTTTCTAGTACCTTTCAACCCATGCTATCGGTCTTTGAAGACCGGAACCTAAATCCCGAGGAGCTCTCAGAGATAGCCCGGGTTTTTTCAGATCAAAACCGGTCCTTCATGTTCACCCTCCAGGGGGATGACGGAAGGCTTCTTTTTACCAGCCTCGGCGAAGAAAGAAGCAGCCATGAGCCCTTGATTCCCAATACCAGGCTGCGGGTGGTAACGGTCCTAAGGGATCCCGAGGGCAGCGAAGAGAGGGAGATTATATTTACGGGATTTAGTTCCCGGGAGGGATCCATCGACTACCAGGGCCTCCTTAGGCGGTTGTTCCTGGCCATGGCTCTTATGTTCCTCATAGCCACCCTGGGGGCCGTCCTCTTTGCCAAGAGGGTAACCAAACCCCTGGAGGATGAAATAGTTCGGCGCCATGCCATGGAGGAAAGCCAAAAGCTCTTTTTTTCTGCTGCCTCCCATGAGCTTAAAACTCCCATAGCCGCAGCCAGGGCCCTGGTGGAGGGGATGATAGCCGGGGTTGGGGATTACACCGATCATCCTAAATATTTACGAGAATGCCTCAAAACCCTGGACTCCCAAGGGGCCCTGGTAGGGGAGATTCTGGATCTCCTTAAGCTTTCAGAAGAAGGGGCATCTGTACAGATGGCAAGCATAGACCTGGCCGAGATAGGTAAGGGGGTTCTTGGGGAATACCTGCCCCTGGCTGCCGAAGGGAACATAGCTATCCAGGGGGACTTTCCCTCTGCTCGGGTCTGGGGAGATCCCTATTTGCTTTCCAAAGTCCTGTCCAATGTGCTTGCCAATGCGGTACAGAACACCCCCCCTGGAGGATCTATCCGTATAGAGACCAGGGATGACCAGAAGGGATTCGTTCTTTCCATTCTTAACACCGGAGCCTCAATTCCTGAGGAGCATAGGCTCTTTGAGCCCTTTATGACTGCCGATCCTGCCCGATCTCACCATGGAAGACAGGGTGGGCTGGGCCTGGCCATCGTCAAAAGGGCCCTGGATCAGATGAATTGTCCCTTTGGCCTGGAGAATCACCCCGAGGGGGTGCTTTTTTGGGTCCGCCTGCCCGCCTAAACCGCCTTTTCTTCAACCAGGGACCTTATCTTCAGAAAATCTTTAGGTAATCTTCAATGCATCTTCAGATAGCTCATGCATAATAAGTCGATTTCCAATATGGAGGCATGCATGAAGGGTTTTTACGGTTTATTTGGTATCGTTCTGCTGGGGTTTTTCGTCTCTTGCGGAGCCAATGGTAGTCCCAGGGATAAGCATGGGCAGACCCTGGATTCTGACTTCTTTTCCAGCTCCATCCAGGGGGACCTTACCATTTCGGCTTATGATTCCATGGCCTACCGGCCCCTCCTGGAAGAGGCGGCCCGCTTGTTTGAAGCCCTCCACCCCCAGGTAAGGGTCCACATTGATACCTTTTCTGCCATGCCTGAGGTTCGCCGGGCCGAACAGGGGAACATGCAGGTTATGCAGGTCCAGGGTCAGAATGATCCCCAGGCTCGGGAAGATTACCTAAGCCGGGTAAACACCAGTCTCATGGGAGGGGCCGGGGCAGATATCTATGCTATGGATGTCCTCCCCCTGCATAACTTCGTAGGCCGGGGAGTTTTTGAAAACCTTGATCTCTACATGGCCCAGGACCCGGCCTTTGATCGGGCCAGCTACCGGGCCAATATTCTTGATGCCCTCTCCTTCCGGGGAGGGACCTGGTTCCTGCCCCTGGACTATAGCTTTACCTATTTTAGCTATGATACCACCCTCATAGGCCCCCAGGAGGATCTCCTCTTTGGTCCTACAGAGGCCTACAGCACCGAAGCCCTCCTCTCAATAGGTATGTCAATCCGGGAGAATGATTTCCGGATCTTTAATGCGGTGGATCATGCCCGGGGCGGGGGCGGCATGTTCAACCTCCTCTATAATGAGCAGATCTACCGCTTTCTGGACCTGGACCAGAGGCAGGCTCATTTTACCGATGGCCGGTTTAGCTCTCTCCTGGAATCGGTCAGGGCCCTGGGAGATCAGGGTCTTATACCTCAAGCTTCCGGAACCCAAGCTGCGGCAGGCCAGATGATGCAGATGGAGGGGGCCTCCAATCTGGATAGGTTTTATTTTAAACCCCAGGGGAGTGTAAACCTCCTTTCCCAATTTACCCGGGGCATGGGGCCCCTCCTGGCCATGAGCACCGGAGGTTCTGCCAGGGCCATAGAGGGGGATGATGAAATCGCCGGGATCCATGCTCTCGCGGATGGCAGGGTGCCCTTTACTTTTAACCAAGCCTTTGGTATATCAAGCCAGTCCCAGAATAAGCGGGCCGCCTGGGAGTTCATCAAGTTTTTGCTGTCCCTGGACATGCAATTATCTACCAACATCATGAACATGGGACTCCCCATCCATAACGAGGCCAGGCAGGAAAAGGCCCTGTTGGATATGACCACTGTGTTTTCTTTCGCCCAGGGAGACCTGAGCCCTCTAAACCCCCAGCAAGTAGAAGCCCTGGAAGCATATCGCAGGGCTGTAGAGATCCTTTCGGATCAGATTAACACCTTTGTTATCCAGGACAGCCAGGTGAATACTATGGTGGCCCAGGAAGTACAGCAGTTCTTTGGGGGACTCCGCAGTGCCGAAGAGGCAGCCAGGATACTCCAGAACCGGGTGGGGCTCATTTTAAGTGAATAGGGATTACAAAAGGGGAGGGTCCTTTCTATCCTCCCCCTTGATTTTTCTCCTCCCCGGTTTTTCGGGTTTTTTACTCTTCTTTATCCTCCCCTTCCTCCTGTCCCTGGTGTATGCCTTTTTAGATAGGCCCGTTAACGGAAGCTTTGTGGGGCTCCAAAATTTTATAAACCTCTTTCAAAACCGGGCCTATCTTTTGGGGCTGAAAAATACCCTCCGGTTTATCGGTGTTTCTGCCCCCTTGAATCTGGCCCTTTCTTTGGCCCTGGCCATGTTGATCCACCGCGTCCCCGGGGGCCGCCAATGGTATACCCTCATCTTTCTTATCCCACTGGTAATTCCTTCGGGTTCCATGGTTTTTTTCTGGCGGGTCCTTTTTTCCTTTGATGGGGCCTTAAACGGAGCCCTCCATTCCCTGGGCATCCCAAGGGTCCCCTGGCTCGACTCAGGGATCGCCTTCCCGGTGATGGTTCTTATCTTTTTATGGAAGAACTGCGGTTATAATATGATTCTTTTTTTGGCCGGTCTTTCAAATATTCCAAAAGACTACTACGAAGCTGCCTGGGTCGATAATGCCTCTTCTTTCCAAACATTTAAAGCTGTGACCTTTCCCTGTTTGCTGCCCACCACGGTCCTAACCTTGATCATGTCTATTATTAATTCCTTTAAAATTTTCCGGGAGATCTACCTCATCACCGGGTCTTACCCCCAGGAAAACATATACACCCTCCAGCATTTTATGAACAACATGTTTGCTTCTTTAAATTACCCCCGGCTTACTTCAGCTACTTCGGTGCTGGTTCTCATTATCGCCCTCTTTACCCAGGCTCTTCTTCATCTGGAAAGGAAGGCGGAACTATGAATAGGGGGGGGTATAAAACATTCCTTATTAGGGCCTTCCTCCTCTGCCTGGGGCTCCTTTTCTTGTTCCCCCTCCTGGTAAGCATCGCCGGCTCTTTTATGAAAGAAGAGGCGATTCTGACCAGCTATACCTCGCGATTAAGCAGCTTTGATCTGAGTGAGGGGATCACCGAAGGGTTCATGAGGATCCGTTTAATTCCAAACCCGGTGAGTTTTGATCAATACCTGGGGGTACTTATCTTTCAACCTGCGTTTTTGGTGCTTTTGCTAAATTCCTTGAAAATAACCCTCCCCGTTACCCTGGGAACCCTTCTCGTAGCTATCCTTAGTGCCTATGGCTTTTGTCTTTGGCAGTGGAAGCATAAAGAGAAGGTTTTTTTGGTCTACATCGTTGTAATGCTCATGCCCCTTCAGGCGGTCCTGGTGCCCAACTATATAGTGGCAGCGTTATTAGGCATAGAGCGGTCTTACCTGGCTATCATTTTACCGGGGATCTTTTCCCCCTTTGGGGTCTTTCTTATGCGTCAGGGGATGAAGGCTGTCCCCCAGGCTTACTTTGAAGCCGCCAGGATAGATGGGGCCGGTAATTGGCGTATCTTATGGAATATTTTAGTCCCCCAGTTACGGCCCATCATCTCTGCCCTGGCCATGCTTACCTTTATTGAATACTGGAATGTGGTAGAACAGGCGGTGATTTTTATCCAGGACCTTCGCCTGGAACCCCTCTCGGTCTACCTATCCCGCCTGGCCGACGACAGGAGGGCCCTTATTTTCGCCGCCTCGGCGGTCTATATGTTTTTGCCCCTCTGGTTTCTCCTGGCGGGCCAGGAAGATCTGGAAAAGGGTATAGAGCTCTCGGGGGTAAAGTAATGAAGGTGAATAAAAAAAATGCCGGGGCCTTCATTGGAGCCCTGATCCTTTTGTTCCTGTTTTTCTCCCGTACGATATATACCTACCATATGCCGGTGGTAAGCGGAACCAGGCCCTTTAGGGGAGCCCTCTCGCAGCTGGAAATTAGCAATGGCATTGCCCGCTGGGGCGAAACCGAAACCATCATAGCCCCGGCGGGAGGGACCGTGGGGCTCATCCATGTCCGGGAAGGGGACAGGGTAGAGGAGGGTGATATCCTCTTTGAGATGGACTATGACCTTCCCGAAGCCCAGCGGCGCTACCAGGAGCTTCGTAATAATGTTGCCCGGCTGGAATTAGATATAGAAAACACCAGAGCACGGCTCAACAGTATCAGGACCGCCCTGGCAGAAGAACAGCCAGAATCCCTGGAGGTAGACGCAGTCCAGGAATCTATTGCTGGCGGGCAGGGGGGGCTTATCCTCCTGGAGATAAACCGGGCTCACCTTGGCTACCTCCAGGCACGGCTGAGCCATGAGCTGGGCCTCATGAGCAGAAACGATTTCCGCCAGGCCGAAAACAGCTACCTCTCTCTCCTTTTCCGTTACGAAGCAGAAGCGGAGGAGCTTGAACATGCTTTACGGTTAAAACAACTGGACCTGTTCAACCTTTCCCTTAATCTTGAGGCTGCCAGGGAACTTTTGGAGAGCTTCCGGAATCACCGGCAGGTCCTCTCTCCTGTCTCGGGGATCATCCATAATGTGAGTGCCGAGAGGGGAAAATTTTTTGCCCATAATGCACCCCTGGCTTCCATAGGCATAGGTGAAGAGTTCATCGTAGAAGCCCGCATTTCGCTGGATAATAATTTTGTAAACCCCGGGGAAAGCTACGAAATGCGGAATGCGAACCATCTCTTAAGAGGCATGGTCCAAAGGATCAGACCCGAAGAAAGTTATAAAACAGTTTTCCTTGTGGTTTCTTCGGGGATGATCAACGACGGAGAAACCTTTGAGGTGATTTTTGAGAAAACCGGAGCCGCTACTCTTACCCTGGTTCCATCCAGGGCCATACATCAAGACAGCGATGGGTATTTTCTCTACCAGATCCGGCGGCGGCGGGGGATCATGGGAGAAGAGTATGTGGTTGAACGGCTTAATATATACATAGGCGAGTCGGACCACAGCCATACTTCGGTGGTTCGGGGGATCAGCTTTTTTGATCCCCTGGTGCTGGTGAGTGACCGGATCTTGTCCCCTGGGATGTCTGTGGCCCTCAGAAACCCGGAGGATTTTTTTGAACAGTAGGATCTTCGCCCTGGCTCTCTTTCTTTGCGTCCTGGGCCTCTGTATTACTGCTCTGGCAGCTCAGAAGGGGGAGCCCCTGCTTATGGTGCTCCCTTCCGGTGTTTCTACTTTTAGGTTTTCCGCCGATGCCATAGAAGAATTTTCCCAAACAGAGTTCCTTCTAAGTTATGGAATAGAAAGCCCCGATCGGGTTTCTTTACATCATGGGGAGTACCCTCTGCACATCGTAGCCACCAACAGTTATTACCCCTTCATTATGGGGCTGAGCCTAAGGGAGGGTTCTTTTTTTAGCTCCCAGGCCTGGAGCCAAGGGCAGCGTCATGGGGTCCTAAACGAAGGGGCCGCCTTCTCTCTTTATGGGAGCCTTGATGTGGTAGGGAACCGGTTTCGGATGCACAATGAAACCTGGATAGTGACGGGGGTCCTCATAGACCATGAAGAAGATCATCCCAGGGTTTATATTCCCTCATCGACGGGCAGCTCCTTTATTCAAGGGAGCCCCCTGGTGCTGCGCCTTCCGCCGGGGACAGACCGGGTTCTTCTCTATCAAAGTCTTAGATCCCTGGGCCTCCGGGAAGGGGGCCATACCCTGATCGATTTCCCCCGGTTTTACCAGCTTTTATGGGAGAGGGCCCTTTTGGTTCTCCTCCTTTTTTTCGCCCTCCTTCTCCTGTGGTCCCTCATCCCCCTGATAAAAAACTTAAAAAGGGCCCTGGACCAGCTAGGGAAGATGCTTCGGCACCGTTACCTTGGGGACCTCCTGGCTCAACAGAAGAAGGTCTTCCTTCGGCCCCTGGTCTTCCTTGGGTTAAGCCTTTTAGCGCCGGCAGGGGCTCTGTTTAGCTTCCTGACCATCCTTTCTTTCACCTTACCCTGGCAGGACCTGCCTTCTCTTTCGGGGCTCCAGCCTCCTCTGTTCTACCCCTCCCTGGATACCCTTCGCAGGCTGCTCACCTGGTCCAGCATCTTTTTTTGGGCCGCCCTGTCCAGCACGGCCCTCTTTTTCTCGGCCCTCATATTCGGTCCTAAGAAAGCTTCTTCTTAAAAAAGCTTATGATCATTTCCCAGAGGGGCCTTTGGAAAAACTGGGGCCCCGCGTGGCCCTCTCCCTTAAGGATGATCATCCGGGAATCAAGGTTTTTCGCCACCAGGGCCTCGTGCATAAGCTCCCCCTGCTGGAGGGGGACGGTCTGATCTTCTGTCCCATGGATGATCAAGAAGGGGGGCGACTTGGCGCTTATGTAGGAGATGGGATTGATATACTTGCCGTACTTGGGATCCTTCATGTCCCCGTTAAAGAAGGGGAGGCTCATCCCCCGTTCCTTGAACAACTGGGCCATGTCACAGGGCATATACCAGGGACAGGCCGCCTGTACGGCACTGGAAAATTTCAGGTTTTCTCCCTGTTCAAAGCTCTTGTCCTGGGCCAGGGCCACCATGGCGGCCAGGTAACCTCCGGCCGATTCGCCCATGACCCCAAACTTGGTGGTATCTATGGAGTAGCGCTTGGCATGGGCCCTCAGCCAGCGGATCCCCTCTTTTAAATCGATGAGGGCCCCGGGAAAGGGGGCCTCGTGGCTTAAGCGGTAATCCAGGCTGGCCACCACAAAGCCCCGGCGGGCCAGATCGGCCAGGTAGGGCATGTGGGCCCCCTTATCCACCTGCCGCCAGCCCCCGCCGCAGATCCACACTATACAGGGATAGATGTTTTTATCTGTCTGGGGATATATGATGTCCATCCGCAGATCCCGGGTTACATGGCCAAACCAGGCATCCCTTTGGGCATAGGTGACATCCTCGTCCAGGTAATAGGTAGGTTCATTCACCTTAATCGTGATTGTTTCTTTTAGTGCGGTTTTCGCCATAACTAATCTCCTTTAATATCCATTATATAACATAAGCCAGGAACGGTCTTGTTAATACACAGCATTAGTCCCTATAGTAAACCATGCCTTCACAGTTACTTCATGTTCTGTATGGAGAAGATGTCATCACCGGGATACACCGGCAGCTGGCAGGGTCCTATGGGATCGTGGCGGATAAGGCCCTGGAGCGGGTCATGGATCAGCACCGGCAGGTCTTTGCTCTGGGCTGCCAGGGGCCGGATATATTCTACCATAGCCGGGGCAGGCGGCCCGTGGCCCTGGAGTATGGGACCCTGCTTCACCGCCGGGGAGCGGGGACCTTTACGGCGGGGCTTTTAAAACTCGGACTTCCAGACCCCCCTCCCGATGAAGAAGATATACGCCTGGGCCGCCGGGAGAAGGGGATTAACGCCCTGGGTGTCTATGCCCTGGGTTTTATGACCCATGCCATCCTGGACAGGATGACCCATCCTTACATCGTATATAAATGTGATCGTCCCCCTTCGGAGCCCCCTCTTTTAAAGCTATCCCATGCTTTTTTTGAACGGATCCTGGATGTGCTTATGTTTAAGCGGCTCCGGGGAAGGGAGATAGAAGAGTGGGATCAAATTGGAGTCTTGGCCCAGACCTGCGAAGAACCTCCCCTGGGTTTAAAAGAGCTCTTGAGCCGGGCCCTTGTGATGGCCTTTCCCCACAGGGCGGGCAGGGATGAAAAGCTAAGTGCACGAATAGAAAATACTTTTTTTGATTCCGGCGGCTTTTACCGCCATACCGACCCGGGCTTTACTGCTCCGGGTGGCGGGGGGAGAGCCGGGACCGGCATAAAACGGCATCACCTGACCTATATATACCCGCTGCAGCTTCCTCCTGACCTAGACTTTCTTAACCTGAATAAACTCCCCTGGTATTACCCCGCCGGAGACAGCCCCGCAGAGTACCGCTCATTCCCGGAGTTATATGACCATGCGGTAGACAGGGCCGTCAGTACCCTGGGAGATATAATTGAGCGGTATCTGCATGAGGGCTACTTCCCCATTGTAGAGGCCGCACAGGCCATAGGGAATGGAGGGCTCTCCATCTGCGGTGACGATGGAAAGCCCTGTGCAGTCACCCGGACAGACCCTCTGCCTTTGGACGAGGTTATCTCCCGGCAGGCGGATCTTAGGGGAATTTAGCCCGGAACATTAGCCAGGGATCTTGATGATACTCCTGTCGTAATCATCCGGGGGAATAAAACCCAGAAGCTGTATGCAGGTGGCGGCGATGGAACTAATACCCAGGCCTTCGTTCATGCTCCCTTGGGTGTAGGAATATTCCCCCTGATGGGCTGGATCAAAGATGATGCAGGGCACCGGGTTAAGGCTGTGGGCCGTCTTGGCCCGGGGGCTTCCGTCTTCCTTGTATGATACCTGGCCGGTCTTCTTGTCATGCTCGTACATGTCGTCGCTATTGCCGTGGTCGGCACTTACCAGGAGGATTCCCCCAGCCTCTTCCAGGGCCTTACATATCCGGCCTATCTGGATGTCCATGGCCTCCATGGAGCAGACCACGGCCTGGTAGATACCCGTGTGGCCCACCATGTCGCCATTGGGAAAGTTAAGCCGTATGTGATCGTACTTGCCCGATCCTATGGCCTCAATAACCTGGTCGGCGATGTCGGCACATTTCATCCAGGGCCGCTGTTCAAAGGGGACCACGTCACTTTTTATTTCCACATAGTCTTCCAGCTTTTCATCGAACTTACCTGTCCGGTTTCCATTAAAAAAGTAGGTCACATGGCCGTACTTTTGGGTCTCCGAAATGGCCAGGGTCCGAATACCCGAAGCGGCCAGGTATTCCCCCATGGTCTTATCGATGGAGGGGGGGCTTACGAGGTAACGCTTGGGTACATGGGTGTCCCCGTCGTATTCCATCATCCCCGCATAGGCGACCTGGGGTCTCCTCTGTCTGTCAAAATGGGGAAGGTCATCTTCCTCGAAGGCGGCGGTAATTTCCAGGGCCCGGTCTCCCCTAAAGTTAAAGTAGACCACCGAGTCGCCGTCTGTTATAGGGCCTATGGGCTTTCCGCCCTCTGCGATGACAAATTCTTTCAGGTCCTGATCTATAATGCCGGGGATCTCTTTCCGGTAGGTCTCCACCGCCTCCCGGGCACTGGCAAAGTGCCGGCCCTCGCCAAGGACATGGACCTTCCAGCCCCGCTCCACCTGGGGCCAGTTGGCTCCGTAGCGGTCCATGGTAATCCACATGCGCCCCCCGCCGGAGGCGATCCGGGCATCGAAGGCCCCGCCTTCGTTTAGATCTTGTAAAAAGGCTTCGAAGGGATCCAGGTATTCCAGGGCACTGGTTTCCCCCACATCCCGGCCGTCGAAGAGGACATGGATCCTCACCTTCTTTAGCCCCTCGGCCTTGGCTTTCTGTATCATGGCCTTCAGGTGATCCAGGTGGCTGTGGACATTCCCGTCGGAGAACAAACCAATGAAATGCAAGGTCCCCGATCCGCTGCCCGAAACATTTTTTATTATCTCCTTCCAAGCGGAGCCCTCAAACATGGCACCGGTCTCTATGGAATTGGACACCAGGGCGGCCCCCTGACTAAAGACCCGGCCGCAGCCCATGGCATTATGACCCACTTCGCTGTTCCCCATATCCTCGTCAGAAGGGAGTCCCACGGCCTTGCCATGGGCCTTTAGGCGGGTATGGATCCCCCGGGCCTTCAGGGCATCCAGGTTGTTCATCTTGGAGTCCAGTACGGCGTCTCCTTCGGCATATTCTCCATATCCCACACCGTCCATGATAAGGAGCACCACCGGGCCCTTTCGTCCCTTCCAGGCGGGATTTTTCTTCAATGCTTCTACCATCTTTTTCTCCTTAGGTAAGAAAATGGTATCAGGGATGGGGGGAATTCACAAGGGAAGGAGTAAACTGAAGGGAGACTGCTTATAGATCCAGGGCAAAGACCTTGCTGGCCCTTTGGCGGTCGTAGATACGAAGTTTTTCTTCCGGGAGGGATTCCACTGGGGATTCTATAAAGCCCAGGGATTCAAACCAATCCTGGGTCTTGGTGGTGAGGACAAAGACCCGTTTTAGGCCCTGTTTTTTTGCCTGGTCTATAAAATAATTTACCAGGGCCCGGCCCAGACCCATTTCTGCATAGGCCGGGTCTGTGGCTATGGCGGCGATTTCTCCCTGATCTCCCCAGAGGTGCAGGGCCCCCGTGGCCCGTATCCGGCCGTCTATATCAAAGACCGCATAGTCTTGACGTTTAGACTCAATGTCCTCGGGGCTCCGCCACAGCAGGGTCCCCTCCTGCATGAGGGGCTCCATGAGCCGGATTAGGTCCGGAATGTCCCGGCTGCGGATGCTCCGGATGGATTCATACTGATCAGCGTAGATCATGGTCCCCGCTTCCAGGTTAGAGAAGAGTTCTTTGAGGACTGCCCCTTCTTCGGAGCCGTCGACTATGTGGACCCGGTCTATGCCTCCCAATGAAGCTTTCACCGCCAGGTCCAGCTCTTCCAGGGCCCGGTCCTTGGCTTTGTCCCTGTTGGCCTCCAGAACCCTTTCGGCTTCCTGGGGGGTCAGGCGGAGGATCCTCCCCTGCCCGGAGGTTTCAATGCCGGCAGGGATGGTATAGGCCTCTTTGGTCACCCCCGGGGAGAGGGAGATAATAAAGAGCTTGATGGCCTTTAAGCTAATGGCTGCCTCCAGGGCGATCTCGTCGCTGGGGACATTATAGGGTCTGCCGGCGGAACTCCAGCCTATGCAGGGGAGCAGGGGAATAACCCCCAGGTCCAGGACCCGGCGCAGGGACTCCAGGTAAAAACGGTCTACGGTCCCCGTATGTTCCATGTCTATGCCGTCCACCACCCCCAGACCCCGGGCCCGGATAAAGTTGCCTATCACCGCATCGGAGCGGCTGCTGGAGAAACCGGTCATAAACCGGGTGGCACTATGGAAGGCCGCCATCTGGACAAAGGGCATGGTTTCTCCGGAGCTGATACGGATAGAGCGGTGGTAGCGGGGTTCAATGCTGTTCTGCAATAGGACCCGGTCTATCCACTCCTTGGCTCCGGGGACGATGACCACCTTAAAGCCGGTTCTGTTTAAGAGGGCCAGGTCTTTTACCAGGGAAGGAAAGAGGGGGTGCTCGGTGACGGGGAAGTCAATTTTAAACACCATGGTAGACCCGTCAAAGCGGCTTTGATAATGGAAAGCCTCCCGGATCAGCTCCACCTGGGACCAGGTTTTTTTCATACTAGCTGCTTAAACTAAAGAGGGCCCCCGATGGGGCACTGGGAGTATGGATATAGGGCATGGCCTCGGCGGCGGAACGGACCTCGAGGATCTGGTTCCTGTACTGTTCCACCAGGGCATCGATAGCTCCATCGGGCCCTGGAGCGGCCGAGGGAAGGGGCCTGTCATGTCTCCGTATTTGGTTCAACTGTCCTATGAGGACATCCAGCAGATTGAGCTTGTTGATCGATATACCGGTGGTTCCCTCGGGAGCGGGGGTCCCCGATACATAGCGAAAATGGGAGTATATAAAGGATCCGGGATCCACCGGGAGCTGCATCCGGGCGGTCTGGGCCATGGATGGGGTTACCGTGGGTATGGTTATATTGGATAAGCCGCGGATCATATCCTTAATCCTCCTATAGTAACTATCGGAAAAAATCCTTTACATTTTAGTCCCGCCCCTAGGCTGTATGGCCATGGTGAAAACCGGCGTCATAGCTTTTCCGCAGCTGCTTAAGGGCCTTTAATTCTATCTGCCTTATCCTTTCCCTGCTTAGGTCATAACGATTTCCCAGTTCCGAAAGGGACATGGGACCCAGGTCATTCAGGCCAAAACGATCCCGGATGATCTCTGCCTCCCTTTGGTTAAGCTTAGAGAGGGCCATATCCAATTTTTCCCGTACCACACTGCGTTCTGCTAAAAACTCGGGGCTCTGGGATTTACGGTCCTCCAGGTACTCTATCATGGCCGTATCTGAATAATTCTTAAAAGCTGGAGCATCCAGGGAGAGGACATCCTGATCCATATAGATATGGGATTTAATATCCTCGGAGCTCATGTGCAGAAACCGGGCAGTGTATTCATCCTCCAGATCCGGTTCCCAGCCCGGGGCGTTTTGTACCTCCCAGCGGGACATCTTAATTTTGTTAATCTGGGCCGACTTATGGCTGGGAATCCGAATCATCCTGCCCTTCTCGTTCAGGGCCCTGGTAATAGACTGGCGGACCCACCAGACTCCATAGGATATAAACCGGCAGCCCTTTTCCCTATCGTAGGTTTCTACGGCCCTTAAAAGGCCCAGGTTTCCTTCGTTAATCAGGTCCTCCATGGGGAGCCCCCGGCCCCGGTATTTTTTGGCAATGGATACCACAAAACGCAGGTTAGAACTTACCAGGCTGTTTCTGGCTTCCAGGTCTCCCCGGGCCGCCTTTTCGATGAGAGCCTCTTCGGTTTCTCTGGTTAAAACGGGTAACCGGTTCAATTCTTTGAGATAGGGGCTCAGGATGTTTTCATCCACCCGATTAATACCCGCAGCTGATCTTTGCTTTTTTTTATGTTTTGTTTTCATTTTTTTCTCCTTAGCTTAGAAGCAGCAAGAACCATGCCAAGGAAGATAAATATGAGTAAATTAGTCAGAAAATTTATAATTCCTTATAATACAAGGAGATATGAACTGGCTGTTCTGATTCCTCCCCGTATTGATTCGCTCCTTCTCTAATGATGGTGGTGCAAAATGACCCGATAGATAAAAAAAAGGGGAAAATTGGGTCATCTTGACCCGTTCTTTAGACATCTATTGACCTAAGGGCCGTCAATTTGTATATTCTATCCAACCATAAACTTATAATGATTGACAGGAGGTACATATGAAAGTAAAACCCTTAGGAGACCGGGTTATTGTGAAGCTCGAGAAGAGTGAAACGAAATCCGCGGGAGGAATTATTATTCCTGATACTGCCCAAGAAAAAACGCAGATAGGGGTAGTCGTCGAAGTAGGGGATGATAAGGATGTAATTAAGGTAAAACCTGGGCAGAAAGTAATGCATGATAAGTATGCCGGAACCCAGATAAAGATCGGTGCCGATGAGCATCTGGTCCTAAAAATGTCCGACATCCTGGCGATTATTGAATAATATTCTTCATGGCATGTGCAAAGCGGCCTCTGGTACCAGGGGCCGCTTTTTTTTATCGCAGTCCCAGACGGCGGGACTCCCGGCGGATCAGTAAATCCGAGGGGTCCAGTTCCAGCGCCAGGCCCATGGCCCGGATGCTGTCCTCGAAGCGGCCCAGGGATTCCAGACAGCGGCTTATCCGCAGCTGCAGCTGGGCCGCTTCCTGGGGGCTCGATGTTCCCAGCCTGAGCCCCCCCGCCGAAGGGGATCTTTCCCACAGAGCTGCCATGAACAGGGCGGCTCCCTCATAGTGCTCCAGGGCTCCCTGGATTACCCGGCGCTCCTCCTGGATCCGGCCCAGGTTGGCCTTCACCCGCCAGGACTGGCCGGTCCTGTCCAGTTCCCCCAGGATCCTTTCGGCTTCCAGGGTATGGCCATCCCTAAGCAGGGCCAGGGCCCGGTGATAGTCCAGCCAGGGGCCCCCCATGTCCCGGCGTTCCGCCTCCCTTAAGACCAGGGCGGTTTCGCTGTACAGCTTCTGATGATCGAAGTACCAGGCCGCCCATTGGTAGAGGGCCTCGGCCTGGGGGTTCCGTTCCAAAAGGAGCCATACTTCCCCGCTGGCCCGGCCCGGAGGCAGGATATCCAGGCGGCGGCGAAGAATTTCCAGGTCCATGAGGGGATGGGGCCCCTCGGATTCCAGGACGCTGATGCTCCGTTCGGTATCCAAAAGCCGGGTATAGCGGATGGTGCTGTAGAGGAGGAGATCATCCTGGGCTGTGCTGTTTCTTCCCCCATGGCGTTGAAACTCCGCATGCCGGGAAAAAATAGTCTCCAGGGTTCTGGCTTCTTCCAGGGGGCTTGGGGAAGTGGCCGCTAAATTATAGAGGCTCCGGTTGGCGCTCTCCCCCAGGGCCCCCCCGGGGGAGGCCAGGGCGAGCCATATGTTTCTGGCCCCAGGGCTTTCTCCTGATAGGACCAGGGCATCGGCGGCCCTGACCAGATCATCCTCCCCTCCCAGGCTCAGAAAAAGCTCCGCCGCCCTAAGGGGGGCCCCATGGTCGTAATAGTACTCTGCCGCCATGGTCCTCATGCCCAGAGCCCGGGGCCCCGAAAGGAGGCTGTACAAACGGCTTTGTGCCCCCGAATGATCCCCCCTATAGGACTTTAATAAAAAATCGAGGACCCCAATGTCTTCATGGACCAGGGGAGGAAGGCCTCCATCATCTTGGGCGGCGATTCTCGATAGGACCAAAGCCAGATCAGGAAGGGCCACGGCCCCTTCAGGGTGATCCAGGTTTCCCGAAAGATAATAGAGGCTCAGCTCCAAAATAGTATGTTGGGAAACCCTGGGGGCATACTGGAGCATCAGGGAACGGTGGGTATCTGATAGGGGATAGCCCCCCAGGGTAAGGGCCTCGGCGGCCAGGAGGGCCATGGGGGACGAAAAAGGATAGCTTGCCGCCGCTTCCCGGCATGCTTCGATATAGCTGCCTATATAGCGCCGGTCTATAAGGGCTATGTCCCTCCGCCGTTTGAGCACCGAGAGCTGCTCGTCCGCATGCCGGACCTGCCTCTGCAGCCTGCCCAGCCGCCGTTCTATGACCTGGGGGTCCTCTCCGGCCAGGAGGCGTCGTGGGGCATCAAACTCATCGTAGGCGGCCAGCTCCCGGGTAAAGGCCCGCCTGTCGCTGCTGCTTCCTCCGGGCCCCTGGGGGAGGGAGCGGGCAAAGAGGAGCCCCAGAAAAATGCAAGCCGCCAGGGCTCCGCCTATAAGACAGGAGAGGAAGAGGGGGTTCTTGAGGGGAAGCTTCATGGCAGGGCCCCCGGTTTTCCTGCCCCCAGGCTCAAGCGGATTCCGTCCAGGACGCCGTTTACAAAACGGTATGAGTCGTCGGTGCCGTATTCCTTGGAAATGTTTATGGCCTCATCGATAACTATGCCGGGGGGCATGTCCTTCTGGTACATGAGGGTATAGGCGCTCATTCTAAGGACCGCCAGGTCAACCCGATTAAGCCGGCTTAGCTCCCAGTTATCCAGATGGGCCTGGATCATCTTATCTATGTCTTTTATGTTCTCTAAGGTTCCCGATACCAAGAGCCGGGAGAAGGCAGCCATTTCTTCATCCAGGGACTTGCCCTCTTCCAGGGCCCAGGAAAAATCGAGAAGCTCTTCACCCAGGCTGGGTTTTTTGGACCCCCCATGCTGGGCATCCCAGGAATAGAGGGCCTGGAAGGCTAGGATTCTGCCCTTTCTCCTGGATGCCACGATGCTCCCCCTGGGGCCCTACCAGTTAAGGTTGGCTTCGTTGATCTGGAAGGGGTTCCCCGAACGTAGCTCTGTTATGAGCTCCGTTGAAGCTCGCTGTATGGCCTGCTGCTGACGATCACTGCCTATGAGATTATAAATATATTGCCGTACCGTGGTGGGATCCCCCGGCTGTATGACATCGTCGATCCCCAGGTTTCTAAAGGGGAATATGTCGGTCACCATGAGGATCTGGAACCCTATGATTCCTTCGATGATCCGGGACACCTCCCCATGCCTGAGGCTAAAGAGGACGTTCATAAAGTCGGCCCCCACGGCGGACTGGGTTTCCGGGGACCGGGTTAAGAAGCCCGCATCCCCCGCCACAAAGCCCGAATTGGGTGCCTCGCTTCGCAGGACCACCTCGTCGAACTTTACCGGGTCCCGGCCTATTTCCTGACTCAGACTATTGGCCAGGGTCTGGGCCTGGGTCCGGCTGGCGGCGGTGCTCCCATAGGGGACCTGGATCATTTTAAAGCGGACCATGTCGGGGCGGACAAAGCTGGGGCGGTTTAGCTCATAGAAGGAACTAATTTCTTCATCCGTAGGCAGGGGGAAATTCCGAATGATGTCCCCCTTGCGTTCCATGAGATAGGTTTCGATTATCCCCTGGCGCCGTATATGTTCCCGGTAGTCCGCCTCACTCATGCCGAATTCATTCCAGATGGCCTGGGTAAATTCTGCATCCGTGGGCAGGCGGCCCAGGTTTTGGGTCAGAAGGCCCCTAAGCTGCTCCATGTGATCGTTTAGTTCCCGGGCGGTAATGGAAACCCTGTCCCGTTCGGCCGCCTGTAAGACCAGCCGCTCGTTGATCATGATCTCGAGGACCTGGCGTCTCTCTTCCATGGAAAGGGCTCTGCCGTTCTGAACCTCAATCCTCTCCACTTCGATCCTGAGCTGGGCCACCGTGATAGGTTCGCTGCGGGTTAATGATACGATAGCCACGGGCTGAAGGTTCATTTGAGCCAGAGCTCCGGCGGCGCTTAGGGTGAATACTGCAAAGATCGTGAATAGTCTTCTCATGATTATCCTTCTTGGTTCCCCACTATAGCATAGAGAGTTATTTAATACTATTGGAAAAACACCTTAGAGTGCAAAGCGGTTACTGACTTAATAGCACCGCTCGTATGCGGCGGACTCCGGCGGAGGAGCTCTGTTCCTTTTGGATGGAAAATTTTCCCAGGAGCCCGGTCCGCTCCACATGGGGCCCCCCGCAGAGCTCCAGAGAAACATTGCCCTCTTTGGCAATGCGGTCCTTCCCGGGCCCCACGGCATAGACCTTCACCTGGTCTTCGTACTTCTCCCCAAAGAGGGCCAGGGCTCCCAGGGCCTGGGCGGTCTCCCTGTCCATGACCTCCATGGTTACCGGCAGGTCCAGGCCTATCTGTTCATTCACCAGATCCTCCACGGCTTTAATTTCTTCCTTGGTCATGGCCTCCCCATGGGAAAAGTCAAAGCGGAGCCGCTCGGCGGTGATGTTGGAACCCTTCTGGGCCGCATGATCCCCCAGGACCTTACGCAGGGCCGCATGGAGGAGGTGAGTGGCGGTGTGGTACTTGGTAACCATCTCGCTGTTGTCCTGGAGCCCCCCCTTAAAGGCTTCGCCCCCGGCCCGGGAGAGTTCCTGGTGCTTCTTAAAGGCCTCCTCAAACTCCTCCCGGTTTACTTTTAAGCCATGTTCCGCCGCCAGTTCTTCGGTTAGTTCCACCGGGAATCCGTAGGTATCGTAGAGCTTAAAGGCCAGCCGGCCGCTCATGATCCTATTGGGGTTTTTTAATACATTGGGAAGGAGCTTCTCGAACTCCTGCTCCCCCTTTTGTAGGGTTTCGAGGAACTTTTTTTCTTCCCGGGCCAGCTCTTCGGCTATACGATTCCGGTTCTCCGAAAGCTCCGGGTAGACATGACTTAGCACCTCAATGACCGCCTCTGAGATGGGCTCCATAAGGGAGGAGCTATGATCGGGTGAAAGCTTCCGGCTGTGCCGTATGGCCCGGCGTATGAGCCGCCGCAGCACATAACCTGCCCCCAGGTTGGAGGGGCTGACCCCCCTGGGGTCCCCCAGGATCATCACCGCCGAGCGGACATGATCGCAGAGGATCCTTTGGGATTTATCTTTTTCGCTTTCGCTTCCATATACATAGCCCGTGGCCTTTTCTGCCGCCAACATGATGGGTTTAAAGATCTCCGTCTCATAGACCGAATTATATCCGTTAAGCACCGTAATGGTCCGTTCTATGCCCATGCCGGTGTCTACGCATTTACGTTCCAGCGGTTCATACTTCCCCTGGGCATTTTTGTTGTACATCATAAAGACGTCGTTCCAGATCTCGAGCCACTTGCCGCAGGGGCATCCGGGGCCGCAGTCGGGGCCGCATGCTTCCTGCCCCATGTCAAAGAACATCTCCGTATCGGGACCGCAGGGGCCGGTGTTTCCTGCGGGGCCCCACCAGTTATCTTTTTTTGGCAGAAAGCGGATGCGTTCCTCGGGAATACCCAAGCTTCGCCAGACCTGGGCAGACTCTTCGTCCCGGGGGGCATCCTGGTCCCCCTCAAAGACCGTAACCCCCAGTTTTTCTATAGGGATCCCCAGCCACTCAGGGCTGGTGAGGAACTCAAAGCTCATCTTAATGGCCTCTTCTTTAAAGTAATCCCCCAGGGACCAGTTGCCGAGCATCTCAAAAAAGGTAAGGTGACTGGGGTCCCCCACCTCTTCTATGTCTCCGGTGCGTATGCATTTTTGGTAGTTCGTAAGCCGTTTTCCCCCGGGGTGTTCTTCCCCCAAAAGGTAGGGGACCAAAGGATGCATCCCCGCGGTGGTAAAGAGCACCGTAGGGTCATTTTCGGGGATCAGGGATTTACCCTGGATATGGGTATGCCCCTGGGAGCTAAAATAGGCGATATATTTGCTTCGCAGTTCATCGTAGGTCATGAACCAGAGGGTAACAAATTTTTACTGAAGTAGCAATGATTTATTCATGCCGGGGTACTTCGTCGTAGCGGCCCAGGTTGTTCCAGTAGGTGATGCCCCCATTCCCGGCCCCCCGGGTCCCCTCCAGTTGCCGGCGGACATACTCGGGGCCGTAGAACTCCCGGTCGTAGGACACGTTCAAGAAAAAGGACTGGGCCCAGGGCCTAACCGTCACGGTGCCCCGGCTGATGATCCAGGTCCGCCTGGTTCCCTGGTAATAGATCCTCTGGGGCCTGAGCTCCGGGGGCACCTGGGCCAGAAAACCCTGCTCAAAGTGGCTGGGGTAGTACATGGGACAGATCACATCCACCCAGGGGGCCAGAAGTTCCACCTCCTGGCCCGTCCTGGCTCCAGTGCGGTACCAGCCATTGGCGCCATATATATCGATGGAGATGGGCACATTGATCCGGCCCCGGGCATGGCGAAGGAAGGACAGGATGGCCCCGTCCATGTCCATCCCCGGATCCCTCCAGCGGTACTGGGCATCGGAGAGGTTTATCCCGTCGGTGGGAAAGCGGATATAATCAAACTGGATCTCGTCGAAGCCCCGGCGGGCCAGCTCCTCCGCCACCGAGACATTGTAGTCCCAGATCAGTTCCGAATAGGGGTCCACCCAGGTCTCGTCGTACCAGGTTCGCAGTATATGGTAGTCCGGATCATTGGTACTCAAGATTGCGGTGCTTAAGGCGGGGCTGCGTTCGGGGGCTTCCTCGCTGCTTCTAAACCGCACATCGTAGTAGCCCCGCCAGGGCCTGTTGCCCGGACCGTCCCAGACCGCATAGGCATTGTTCGATCGCAGGGCCGCCTCGGGATCCTTAAAGACCACGATCCGGGCCACCGTATAGATCCCCCGGTCCTTCATGGCCGAAAGAAAGGCCTCCAGATCTATGGGATTAAAAACCCGCCCGAATTCGGTCAGGGCCGGGTTTTGGGGCACAAAGCGGAGCCTCCCGTAATCGTCCTTCATGTCGATGACCACCATGTTCAGGTCCCGGTCATCGATCAGGGTGAGGTAGGGCCGAAGGCTCCCCGGATCGGCGGCATGGTTTACCGGCAGGTAGATCCCCTCCCGGCCCGCCGCCTCCCGGGCCAGGGGGCTCAGCCTTCCCAGGGGGTCTTCATCCAAGAGCCAGAGTTCCGAGAAGATCGAGGGCCTCCCCTGGGAATCCCAGAGGATGGCCGTATTGGCCTGGGTCCCCGGGGGGAGACTTCGAATCCGGTTTTCCAGATCCCTTTGGGGGATCGCCGCAGGGTTGGTCCTTCCCCCCAGAATGTCCAGGCCAAAAATTCCCCGGTCTTCTACAAACTGAAGGCTCCCCTCCAGGGCATGGAGGGATTCAACCACCCCCAGGCCGCTTCCCCCGGACCAGAGGGGGATCCAGGTCTCGGAGGCCCAGTCCAGCCTGTAGATCCGGCGGCGGAAGCTCTGGGCCGCATAGACCTCCATGCCACCCCCGGAGGGAACCATAACAATAGAGGAAATTTCATCCGGGTTCGTGGTGGTTTCCAGCCGCTCAAGGCCCCCGTTCAGGCTGGTCCACCGGGCCCCGGGAATATTGGGAGTTATATAGAAGATTCCGTAGAGGTTGTGGGAGCAAAACACGGTGAGTTCCCCTTCAATATAACCCAGGGCCGCCCCCTTAAGGCCGCTGGTCCTGGGGTCCGGGTTCCCCAGATTCTGCCAGCTCCGCCCCCCATTCCTGCTCAGGTAGAGGGCGTCCTTAAAAACCACCGCCAGGTTGTCTCCATTGACCGGGTCGGCCGCCAGGTTCTTAATCTGTTGGATCTCCGGCTCCAGGCGGGTCTGTCCATCCTCGTAGACCTTGATCAGCTTCCGGGGGAGAGCGGTGTTCCGCTCCTCCCAGCTCAAAAGATCATGGGAGACAAAGACCCCCCGGTTCCCAAAGAGGATCCAGTCAGATCCCCCCTGGATGATCTTCTGGACCCCCCCGGACCAGAGGGTATCGATCCGCCCCCCGGTTCGGCCAAAGAGCCCCTCATTGCTGCCCCAGACCAGGTCATAGGGAACCTGCCGGGAGACCTGGGCATTCAAGGTACAGGAGGGAAGGAGGAGGAAAAGGATAAAGAGGAAACCAAGAAGGAGGCAGCCCCTCGAGAGGGGGGTAGCTATATAAATTTTTGTTTTATACATATAATGGTATCTGCTGTATCATAGCCAATACCTCCCTTTTTGGTAACCCGGCATGATCAGAGCAGGAGAGCTAATGTCAGGACTCCCTCGTTCCAGTGTCACCAAAACCTTCGGCATCCTAACGGCTGGAGGGGACTGCCCCGGTCTTAATGCAGCCATCCGGGGGGTCTGCCGGGCCGCCACGGATCGCTATGGCATGAAGATAATAGGCATTGCCGACGGTTTCCGGGGCCTTATCGATGGCTATACCCGGGAACTCAAGAGCGGAGATTTCTCGGGGATCCTTACCCTGGGGGGCACCATCCTCGGGGCCAGCAGGGAAAAACCCTTTAAGAAGGATCCGGTCCAGTCCAACAGCGAGGTTGAACAGGACAAGGTTTCTATTATTAAGGAAAAATATAAGAGTCTGGGTCTGGACTGCCTGGTGATCCTGGGGGGTAACGGAACCCATACCACCGGATACCGCCTTACCTGGGAGGGCCTTAACATCATAGGCCTCCCCAAGACCATAGACAACGATATTGTGGGGACCGACCGGACCTTTGGCTTCGACTCGGCCCTGGCCATAGGGACCGAAGCCATAGACCGGCTCCACACCACCGCCCAGAGTCATAGCCGGGTCATGGTGATAGAACTCATGGGGAACAAGGCGGGTCATCTGGCCCTCCACGCCGGGATAGCCGGGGGAGGGGATGTGATCCTGATCCCCGAGATTCCCTACGACATTAAGGCCATAGGCCGGCACCTGGAAGAACGGACCCGGAGCGGGAAGAGCTTTTCCATCGTGGTGGTGGCCGAGGGGGCCCAGTCCATCGAAGAACACAAGATGGACAAGAAGGAGAGGAAGCAGTTCCGGGCCCTCACCGCGAACCCTTCCATCGCCTATAGGGTGGCCCGGGAAATTGAGGCCGAGACAGGGATGGAAACCAAGGCCACCGTCCTGGGCTATGTCCAGCGGGGGGGCATCCCCAGCGCCTCGGACCGGATCCTGGCCACCAGCCTGGGGACCGCCGCGGCGGAGCTTCTTGCCAAGGGCAGGTACGGCCGCATGGTCTCCCTCTCGGGGAACGAGATCATGTCGGTGGACTTAAGCATCCCCGCCGACAAGGTAAAGCCCGTTACCCTGGATCATTATGTGATAGAAACTGCCCTCTCGGTGGGTACCTGTTTAGGCATAGACTGAAGTTTTTAATAATACGAGCAAAATGGAGGCGATTAAACATGGCGGGAAGCAACGATTTTACGATTGAGTACCTGGGAAAGCGGAATGTCCAATCACCGATTATCATGTCAACGATTAAGGGGGACCATGCGGCCAACTATGTGACCGACGATGAGTACATCCGCCTTGGCAGCGATGTCACCCCGGGCCCCCAGGCTCCCTTAAAGAAGAGCCAGGTTCTGGAAAAGGCGGGACCCCGGGAGATGATCTACTTTGCTCCCGCCAATGTCCACGCGGGCATCGTCACCTGCGGGGGTCTCTGTCCGGGGCTCAATGACGTGATCCGGGCCCTGGTCCGTAACCTCTGGTACCGCTACGGGGTCCGCCGGATTTCGGGGATCCAGTTTGGCTACCTGGGCTTCCTTCCGGAACACCAGTACGGGGTAAAACCCCTAAGCCCCGAAAATGTGGACACCATCCACAAGCTGGGGGGAACCCTCCTGGGAAGCGCCCGGGGGGGCGGTCAGGAGACCAGCAAGATTGTGGATACCTTGGAACAACTGAACATGAACATGCTTTTCACCATAGGGGGGGACGGGACCCAAAAGGGAGCCCTAGCGGTGGCAGAAGAAATTGAAAGGCGGAAGCTGAAGATCGCCGTGGTGGGGATCCCCAAGACGGTGGATAATGACTTCATCCTTATCCAGAAGTCCTTTGGCTTTGATACCGCCGTAGACAAGGCGGTGGAAACCATAGATGCGGCCCATACGGAGGCCATCTCGGCCATCAACGGCATAGGGCTGGTAAAACTCATGGGCCGGGAGGCGGGCTTTATCGCCGTCCATACCGCCCTGGCCAGCCATGATGTCAACTTCGTCCTCATCCCCGAGGTGCCCTTCGACCTGGATGGTCCCAACGGCTTTTTGACCCACCTGGAACAGCGGATGGCCCGGCGGAACCATGCGGTCATCGTGGTAGCCGAAGGGGCCATGCAGGACCAGCTCCAGACCGAAAGGAAGCTGGACGCCGGGGGAAACCTCCGGCTGGCGGATGTGGGAACCTACCTAAGGGACCAGATCAACAAGTACTTTGCGGACAAGAAGATCGAGATCAACCTAAAGTACATCGATCCCAGTTACATCATCCGCTCGGCCCCCGCCAACCCTGCGGACTCCATCTACTGTGAGCGCCTGGGGAATGCGGCGGCCCATGCGGCCATGGCGGGGAAGACCAAGTTAATCATAGGCCTGGTGAACAACGAATTTGCCCACCTGCCGATTAACACGGTGGTGGCCCAGCGCAACCTGGTGGACCCGGAAGGGAACCTCTGGCGGGATACCCTGGATGCCACCCTCCAGCCTACGCTCATGGTAAATTAAGCTTTCTTTTTCGAAGAAGCGCTGTTACTATGGTTACAGATAGGGACGAAAAAAAACGAACAAAATAAGGAGAAGAGAATGAATTTTAAATCTGCAGTGGATACCTACAAGCTGTCCGATGGGACCGAAATACCCTGTATAGGTTTCGGCACCTGGCAGACCCCCGACGGAGAGACCGCCGTTAATGCGGTCAAGGCCGCTCTGGAAGCGGGGTACCGGCACATAGATGCCGCAGCGGTCTACAACAACGAAACCAGCGTGGGCAAGGCCATCCGGGAAAGCGGCATCCCCCGGAAGGACATTTTTGTGACCAGCAAACTGGCCAACTCCCGGCGGGGTTACGATTCCACCGTCGAGGGCCTCAACAAGACCCTCAGCGACATGGGCCTCGATTACCTGGACCTCTACCTCATCCATTGGCCCAACCCGAAAAACTTCCGGGATAACTGGCAGCACAATAACAGTGAGTCCTGGAGGGCCATGGAAGATCTCGTCAAGGCCGGAAAAATCAAGGCCCTGGGGGTAAGCAACTTCCACGAACACCACCTGGATGCCCTGATCAAAAACGCCACGATTAAACCCACGGTTAACCAGATCCGCCTCTGCCCCGGTGATACCAAGGATGCCATCGTTAAGGCCTCCCGGGACAGGGACATCCTTCTTGAAGCCTACAGCCCCTTTGGAGGAACCGTGGGCGGCATGGGGTCCAACAGCATCCTTAAGGCCCCCCTGCTCTTGGAGTTGGAGAAGAAGTACTCCAAGTCGTCGGCCCAGATCTCCTTGCGCTGGAGTCTGCAGATGGGCTTCCTGCCCCTGCCCAAGTCGGTGACCCCCGCCAACATCGTGTCCAATCTGAGTGTCTTCGATTTTGAACTCGCCGAGGAGGACGTAAAGGCCCTGAGTAAGCTGGAAGGCTACCCGGATCCCTTCGCCCACCCCGACGAAGCCCCCTTCTAAGTAAATAGGCCCGGGGCTTTAGGCTCCGGGCTTTTTTTATATAACTTCGAGATCGTCCCGGCTCCCCAGGGGCTCGAAGGGCCTATGGGGTTCCCCCTGGTACCAGTAGGCCACCGAGGAGATATCATCCTGGAGGGCCATGAACCTCCGCTCACTCCTCCATCCTATGGCCTGCATGAGGGCCCTAAAATCTTTAGTAAAGCGGATGGGGTCGGTGATGTGGAAGCGGTACATGCTATGACGGTTCCCCACGCTGTTGGGGGGCCGCTTCTCCCCATACTCTCCCCCGTACATAAGATCCTGGTAACCCATGAAGGGGGCCGAATAATTTTCCTTAAAGCACCAGGCTCCGCCAAAGTAATCTTCGGTCCCCGTGTGGCAGTAGGAGGGGAACTCCCCGTCCCCGTCTATGAAGGCCTTGAATTCCCCTTCCCCCCACCAGCGGCTGGAGTTCTGCTGCCAGCCCATCTGGGTCCCCACATAATGTCCCTCCCCCTCGATGCCGTCTATGATGAGGTAATTCTCCTTGTAGGGGAGGGGATTGGAGCGGCGGAACTTGGCATGGAAGTAAGCTTCCCTTGGGTCCACCTCCCCCTCTTCCATGGAGATGGCATAGAAGAACTCGACCCTCTCGGGGCTCCGGTTTTCTATGGTCACCTTTGCATGGCCCCTAAAGGGCATAGGGAGGAAGCAGTTCATTCCCCCCGTGGGGTTGGCATTCATGGGGAGGGAGAGGATCTTCAGGGGCCGGGCAAAGCCGCAGCAGAAAAAATCCCCCAGGGGGCTCTCGACACTGGGCTCCTCTTCCCCGTCCCAGTAGATTCGGAGGATCAGATCCCGGAAATGGAGATAATTGCAGGTGCACCACATATGGGTAAAGCGCCCCGGCCCGCTGATGTCCACAATCCGGGTTTCCTCCCCGGGGGCAAGAAAGATGGCGGGCCGGATCTTCCAGGGGGCCCCCAGGTCCCGGGCAAACTCACTGGGCCCGGTCCACAGCTGCCCCATCCGGACCACCTCTTCCTGGGGCTCCGATGACTGCCGCGCCATGCCCCCCTTACCCTTCTCCCCGTAGACGTTCTCCCCGGTGAAGAGTCTTGTTCTGCCCTTACGTAGGGTGCCTAGGGATGATATATCAAACATGGCATACTCCTGTATAGTTGTGGTTTGTTTTGATTATATACGAATAGTATACCTACCCTAAACACAGAGACGGAAGGGAGGCAGCGGATGGAGTCCAATAGGTTGATCTATGAGAGGCTGGAACGAAGGTATAGGCGGCTCTGCCGGGTCCAGAAGGAACTGGAAGACCTGGACCTCAGCCAGGCCCGGGAGGACAAGAAAACCCTGGAAGCCTATGTGCATTCCCGGATAGATTTTTCCCGGTACCGGAGGATTCCCCTTGAAGACTTTGAGGACTTCTACCTTCCGGGCCTCCAGGACTTTGAGGACCCCTACCTGGTTTCCGCCTTTGCCCTGGATCGCCGGGAGCTCTCTTCCCTTATAACGAAGAGTTACACCCGTACCGAACCCTGGTACCTTCTTACTATAGAAAGCAACCTGGTCCTCTCGGTCATGAGAACCCTGGACTGCTCCCTGGACTGGGAACCGCTCGTAGACAAAACCGAAAAAGAAACCCTGGGCCCCTATCTCCATGACTTAGACTTCACCCATAGTGATGGTGCCATTACTACCCTTAATCTCTCAGACCATGGAGAACTCGTAGCCCACTTCAGGCCTAAAGGTAAGAGCTGGACTGTAGTGGTAGGATAAAATTATCCTAGGTTTGATCTCGCCACTAATTGTATAAAACCACATGAGGGGTGGGTGCCGCTCAGGTCTAGGAATTGAGGTGAACCCGCCTACGGAGCCCCCGGCACCCAGTTTCTTGTATTCTATCATTGCGTTCAGCTTTCCTCGCACATACTGGATGCCGGAGCTTCTCTCATTATCCCATTCTGCTTTTCCCGAGGTCTCCTCCGGCGGAGAACCCCCAGATATTCCTAGCCCCAAGCAGCCCCCACCCCTCACGTGTTTGATCACCTAGGTGGCGAGATCAAGTCCAACACCAAGGGTGTCAGTCACTTTTCTGCTATAGCTTACTTGATATTTAAATTGGTACACAAATACCAATTCTTGTTATCAATTTTAGGGTATTTGTACTAATTTCAAAAACCCCGGTGACTCACATCTTTGTCAGCAATTTTCATCATTCTTCCTCCCCGATAACACTTGTAGGGTTGATTCTTATAAGGCTCTTCTAAGTCAAACCACGCATAGTTATCTCAGCTGGAGCAGGAACTTCGTTCCGGGCGAGCCTTTTTTCAGCTCGCCAGGGATGAAGGTTCCTGTCCAGCGTGAGCTGAGTGTGCTGGGTTGGTCTTAGTCTTAGATATAGGAATGACAAGATCAAACCTAGCTTCTTTACAGGTCCCGGTAAAGGGATTAAAATTGGAGCATCTACAGATAAAAAGAGAGGTGCCGCAATGGCGAAGAAACTCAAGTATGGAATCATAGGCTGCGGCGGCATCGCCATGCAGAAGCATCTTCCTTCGATAAGTACCCTCGATGATGCGGAGCCCGTGGCTTTCTGCGATCTTGTGGTCTCCAGGGCCGAAAAAGCCAACCAGGATTTTGGGGGAGGGAAGGGGAAGGTCTTTACGGACTATCGGGACCTCTTAAAAGAGGATCTCGATGCGGTCTTCGTTCTTACCCCCAACGATTCCCACAGCGAAATTTCCGTGGCGGCCCTGAATGCCCAAAAACATGTGATGTGCGAAAAGCCCATGGCGAAAAGCTATGCCGAAGCCAAGGCCATGCTGGCCGCCAGGGATAAAAACAAAAAACTCCTTACCATAGGCTACCAGGGACGCTATAGGCCCGACTCTCTCTTCCTTAAACAGGAATGTGAGAAGGGCGCCCTGGGGGAGATTTACTTCGCCAAGGCCATAGCCCTCCGCCGCCGGGCGGTCCCCACCTGGGGGATTTTCCTCAATGCAGAAAAGCAGGGCGGGGGGCCCCTGATAGACATAGGGACCCACTCCCTGGATCTGGCCCTCTTTATGATGAACAACTACGAGCCCCATTATGCGGTGGGGACCACCTACCACAAGCTGAACAAGGACAAGAATACCGGCAATGCCTGGGGGGACTGGGACCCCAAGCTCTTTACCGCCGAAGACTCGGCCTTTGGCTTCATCGTCATGAAAAACGGGGCCACCATCATGTTGGAATCATCCTGGGCCATGAACATCACCTGGGAAAGGGAAAACGCCTGCGCCCTGGCGGGGACCAAGGGGGGGGCCGAGATGCTCAAGAACGGGGACCTCCTCTTAAACGGGGTGAAGAACGGGAAGCTCTACAACTTGAGTCCCCTCCTGGGGGCCGGCGGGGTGGCCTACTATGACGGCCGGAACGATAAGCCAGCGGATGTGGAGGCCCGGGTCTTTAGGGATGCCATACGGGGCAAGGGGAAGCTCTATGTCCAGGCCGAAGAAGCTCTTGCGGTGACCCGGATCCTCGAGGGGATCTACCGCTCCGCCGCCTCGGGAAAACCCCACTACTTTGACGAGGAATAGCTTAAGCCTAAAATCAGAATTTGAACGGAAGGGGATCCATGTGCTCATCGCCCTGGTTCCCCCCCTGGCCTCCCTGGATTATGCCTTGACGATCCTCCTCCTCATGGGGGGCCTTGTGGTCTACTCCGCCGCCGAGGGGATCCGGTACCTGGGCTTCTCGGTGCCCCTTATCTCGGGGGTAACCTCCCGGGTCCTCCGGGATAGGGAACGGGGGCACTACGCCCTGGGCCCGGTGACCCTGGGTCTGGGGGCCCTTTTAACCCTCATCCTCTTTCCCTTCCCCATAGCCCAGGCGGCCCTCCTGGTCCTGGCCTTTGGAGACTCGGCGGCCAGCATAGTCGGAAACCTCTGGGGCCGCCTTCGCCCCCCCTTCCTGGGTGGAAAAAGCCTGGAGGGTACCCTGGCTGCTACGGCCCTCTCTGCCGCCCTGACCTACTGGGTTCTCGCGGACTGGCGGGCCGCCCTGGTCATGGGTCTGGGGGCCCTCCTTTCGGACCTCCTCCCCCTGGGGGATTTTGATAACCTGGTCCTGCCCCTCCTATCGGGCCTGGGGGCCTCTCTGCTTATGGGTCTTGCATAAATTTAAATTAAACTGGTATACCCTAAGAAGGAGCAGCTATGGACTTCTTAACCAAGACCCTCTCTAAGGCCAAGGCCCGGCAGAAAAAGCTGGTCCTTACGGCGGGGGAGGAGCCCGAAACCCTCAGGGCCGCCAAGGTCATTCTCACCGAGCGTCTAGCTTCGGAGGTGATCCTTTTGGGCAAGGAATCGGAGATCCATAAGCAGGCGGCCCATGAGGGGATAGATCATTCGGATATGACGATCATCAACCCCGAACACTCCGACGATTTTGACGACTATGCGGGGGAATACTACGATCTCCGGAAGATCCGGGGTCTTACGGAAGAGCAGGCCCAGATCGATATCCTGAGCCCTCTCCGCTGGGGGGCCATGATGGTCCGCATGGGGGATGCCGATGCGGTCATTGCAGGGGCCAGGGACAATGCGGTGGATGTCTTCTTCGCCGGGCTTTCTATCATAGGGACGGCCCCCAACATCAGAACCGCCTCTTCCTGTACCATAGTCCTCACCGAGGACAGCAGCTGGGGGGCCGACGGGGCCTTCATCTTTTCTGACTGTTCCATAGTGCCCAATCCCCTCCCGGACCAGCTATCGGACATAGCCCAGAGTGCCGCCCAGACCTGCCGGGATCTCTTTGACCATGAGCCGGTGCTGGCATTTATCTCCCACTCCACCCGGGGATCTAAACGGGATAACAAGGACATAGAAAAGCTCAGGATCTGCATCGAAATGGTTAAATTCCGGGAGCCAAGCCTTCTGGTAGACGGGGAGATGCAGCTGGGGGTGGCCCTTAATCCCGCCGTAACGGACATTAAACTGCCCGGCAGCCCCGTCCGGGGTAAGGTGAATACCCTGATCTTCCCCAACATAGATACGGGGAACGTGGCCTACCAGACCGCCCGGCTCTTTGGGAAGGCCGCCATCTTTGGACCCTTCCTTCAGGGTTTTGCCAAACCCATAGGGTATATTCCCCGGGGTTCGGAGCTAAACTCGGCGGTCATTACCTGCGCCGCCGCCCTGGCCCGGGCAAAGTAGGCCCCTCCGCCTGGCCCCCAGTTCCATACGGTTCCCTGTATTTTTATGCAATGGTCCCTTGCGTTAATGCTTTTTTCCTGATACTATAGGAGCTGTAGTAAAAAAACCAATAGTCTAACAGTACACAAAATAGAGGAGCCTATGGAAATCCAGCTGCAAGAACTCATCGATAAGATTAAAAAAGACGGAATTGAAACCGCCTCCGAAGAAGCGGCGAAGCTAAAGCGGGAAGCCGAGGCAGAAGCGGCCAGAATTGTCTCTGCAGCCCAGAAAGAAGCGGCAGATATAGTGAATCAGGGCCGGGTCGATGCTGATCGGGTGGAAAAAGCCGGAAAGGCAGCCCTGGAACAGGCCTCCCGGAACCTAATTCTGGCCTTTAGAGGGGAGGTTGACGCCCTTTTAGAGCGTATCGTGGCCCAAGCGGTGGCTTCTTCCTACAAAGAAGACACCCTTAAGGCGGTTTTACCCGAAATTTTCAAGGCCTGGGCCCAAAAAGACGGGGTAGAATCCATAGACCTCCTCCTTTCGGAAGATAATCTTAACTCCCTCAAATCCTGGGCCACCGGAGCCCTCTCGGAGGAGCTAAAGAAGGGGGTGGAGCTTAGATCGGACCGCAATTTAGGGGCAGGGTTTAGAATCGCCAACAAGGACGGCTCGGCCTACTACGATTTCTCCGCCGAATCGGTGGCGGTCCTCCTTTCAGCCTACCTGAATCCCCAACTGGCGGAGGTTCTTTCGCTCTCCGCAAAGGGAATATAAGAGGTGGGAGCCTACTACTACCTGGGGGCCCAGCTTCCTTACCTGGTCTACGGCCAGGGTCCATCCATGAGCTCCGAAGCTTTCAAGGCCCTGGCCCGGGAGCAGATGAGTTCCTCCGATGGGGCCCTTCTAGAGGTCTGCACCCTGGATCCGGAACCCCTGGCGGAGGTCCCGGAAGATATGGCCGAAGCAGAAGAGGCGGAACAGCTTCCTTCCTATGCTAACCTGCCCCCCCGGACCTCCTCTTCCCTCCTTAACTACTGGAGAAAATGGGAAAGACTCCTCAGATTAAACCTGGCCAGGGGCCGGGCCTTAAAGCTAAAACTGGAGGCCCCCGAGGCCCCCGAATCCCCCCCGGAGATCAGCGCCGCAGTACAGCAGGCCCTAACCATAGAATCCCCCCTGGATGCGGAACTCTACCTGGACAAGGCCCGCTGGGATGCCATAGATAGCTTTCTGGGGAACGATATTTTCAGCGAAAACGCCATCTACGGCTATTTATTGAAGCTGCTCTTAATGGAACGAAGGGCCTCTTTTGACGCCGAACAGGGATACAAGGAATACGAAGGGCTTTATGCCGCCATACTGGGGTCTAAGAACCTCAGTTAGATTTTTTACATTATAGATCGAAAAGTCTATGGAGAAGTAACATGATCGGAACAAAGGGAAATGTGGTTGCCGTTAACGGCAATATGGTCAGCGTACGGTTTGACGGCGCTGTCTCCATGAACGAGGTTGGATACGTCAAGGTCGGAGATCAGCGGCTGAAAAGCGAGGTCATCAGGATCCGGGGCGAGGTATCGCAGCTTCAGGTGTTCGAGATAACCAAGGGGATCACCGTCGGGGACCAGGTTGAGTTTTCCGGCGACATGCTGGCGGTTGAACTGGGCCCCGGCCTTCTGGGCCAGGTCTATGACGGCCTCCAGAACCCCCTGCCCCAGCTGGCCGCCAAGGCCGGCTACTTCCTCGAGAGGGGGGTCTATCTGGACCCCCTTTCAACTGAAAAGGAATGGGCCTTTAGCCCCTCGGTAGGGGAAGGTCAGGCGGTGGAACGGGGAGACTCCCTGGGAACGGTCCCGGAGGGTTCCTTCCAGCACCGGATCATGGTTCCCTTCAACCTCTACGGCTCCTATACGGTGGCTTCGATTAAACCCGCCGGGACCTACAGGATCCGGGACACCATTGCGGAACTCCGGGACGACCGGGGCACCATAGTACCGGTGACCATGTCCTTTTCCTGGCCGGTCAAACGGCCCATAGACTGCTACGAAGAGAGGCTCATGCCCCGGGAGCCCATGGTTACCCGGGTCCGCCTGATCGATACCTTCTTCCCCGTGGCCCGGGGGGGAACCTACTGCATCCCCGGTCCCTTTGGAGCCGGTAAGACGGTCCTCCAGCAGATTACCAGCCGTTTTGCCGACGTGGACATCGTCATCGTGGCGGCCTGCGGTGAGCGGGCCGGGGAGGTGGTCGAAACCCTGAAGGAGTTCCCGGAACTCACCGATGAAAGGACCGGCCGCTCCCTGATGGAACGGACCATCATCATCTGTAATACCTCCTCCATGCCCGTGGCCGCCCGGGAAGCCTCGGTCTATACCGCGGTCACCCTGGCCGAGTACTACCGCCAGATGGGGCTCAACGTCCTCCTCCTGGCGGACTCCACCAGCCGCTGGGCCCAGGCCATGCGGGAAATGTCGGGCCGCCTGGAAGAAATCCCCGGCGAAGAGGCCTTTCCGGCCTACCTGGAATCTACCATTGCCAGCTTCTACGAGCGGGCGGGGATTACCCGCCTCAGGGACGGCACCATAGGCTCGGTTACCATTGGGGGCACCGTAAGCCCCGCGGGCGGTAACTTCGAAGAGCCGGTCACCCAGGCGACCCTTAAGGTAGTCGGGGCCTTCCACGGCCTTTCCCGGGAGCGCTCGGACGCCCGTAAGTTCCCCGCCATCCATCCCCTGGATTCCTGGTCCAAGTACAAGGGAATCATCGACGAAGAAAAGGTGGCCTATGCCCATAACTTCCTTCGCCGGGGCTCCGAGGTGGAGCAGATGATGAAGGTCGTCGGCGAAGAGGGCACCAGCATCGAAGACTATATCATCTACCTCAAGGGTGAACTCATAGACTCGGTCTACTTTCAGCAGAACTCCTTTGATGAGGTCGATGCGGCGGTTAAGCCCGAACGGCAGATTTATACCTTTAGCAAGCTCCTCACCATTTTGGCTTCCCAGTTTAGCTTCCCCGACAAGAATGAGGCCCGGGTCTGGTTTAACCGGCTCAGGCAGCGCTTCCTGGACTATAACGGTTCGGTGTGGCAGGACGAAAGGTTTAACACCCTGGAGAAAGAAATCGAAGAGGCTGTTCAGAGCCAGTCCCAGGGCCTCGATAGGACCGCAGAGAAAATTTTGGCATAAGAAGGGTTAACTAATATGAAGAAAGTATACAGCAAAATCGAATCTATCACCGGAAGCGTTATCACCGTCCGGGCCGAAGGGGTCCGCTACGGAGACCTGGCAGAGGTCGACACGGTCTTCGGCACCTCCCTGGCGGAGGTTAACCGTCTCGAGAACGACATGGTCTCCCTCCAGGTCTTCGCCGGGGGCCGGGGTATCTCTACCAACGATACGGTCCGCTTCCTGGGCCGTCCCATGGAGGTGCCCTTTTCCGATAACCTCATGGGCCGGGTTTTCTCGGGCTCCGGGTCTCCCCGGGACAAGGGTCCGGCCCTTCACGACAAGGTGATCCCCATAGGGGGCCCCTCGGTTAACCCCTCCCAGCGCATCATCCCCCGGAACATGATCCGGACCGGTATCCCCATGATCGACCTCTTTAACACCCTGGTGGTCTCCCAAAAGCTCCCCATTTTCTCCGTATCCGGGGAACCCTACAACGAGCTTTTGGCCCGGATCGCCATGCAGGCCGAGGTCGATGTCATCGTCCTGGGGGGCATGGGTCTTAAATACGATGACTACCTCATCTTTAAGGACACCCTGGAAAACGCCGGGGCCCTGGCCCGGACGGTGATGTTCATGCACACCGCCTCGGACCCCACGGTAGAATGCCTCATGATCCCCGACATGTCCCTGGCGGTGGCGGAGCAGTTCGCCCTTCAGGGCAAGGACGTGCTGGTCCTCTTGACCGACATGACCAACTTTGCCGACGCCATGAAGGAAATATCGATAATCCAGGAACAGGTTCCCTCTAACCGGGGCTACCCTGGGGATCTTTACAGCCAGTTAGCCAGCCGCTACGAAAAGGCCGTCGACTTTGAAACCGCCGGTTCCATCACGGTCCTGGCGGTGACCACCATGCCCGGGGATGACGTGACCCACCCGGTACCGGATAACACGGGCTACATCACCGAGGGCCAGTTCTACCTAAAGAACGGCCGTATCGAACCCTTCGGCTCCCTGTCCCGTCTTAAGCAGCAGGTCAACGGCAAGACCCGGCCGGATCACCGGGCCCTGATGGACGGGATGATCAAGCTCTACGCCTCCTTTAAGGACACCCTGGAAAAGAAGGCCATGGGCTTTATCATGACCCACTGGGATGACAAGCTTTTAAAGTACGGCGAGATGTTCGAGGCCCAGATGATGGACCTTTCGGTGAACATCCCCCTGGAGCGGGCCCTGGACCTGGGCTGGGAAATCCTGGCGGAATGCTTTAGCCCCGAAGAAACGGGCCTAAGGACCGAGTTAATCAGCCGCTTCTGGCCCAAGAAGGACTAAGATGGCAAAAATAAAACTCACCAAAAATGAGTTAAAGAAACAAAAAGATTCCCTGAGGATGTACGAGCGCTACCTGCCGACCCTGATCTTGAAGAAGCAGCAGCTCCAGGCCGAAATCAGGACCACCGAGATCCGTTTACGGGAGCTCATGGCCGACAAGGACAACCTGAACGAGATCTTCCGGGTCTGGATTGGGGTCTTTGCCGAGACCGAGGTCTTTACCCCCGATATACTCACCATCCTGGATATAAAGACCTCCCAGGGGAACATAGCAGGGGTGCCTATTCCCATCTTCGAGGGGGCCGATTTCGAGATCTCCTCCTACGACCTGGCCCGTAAGCCCCTCTGGCTGGATCTGGCGGTGGAGAAGCTCAAGCAGGTCTTTCTTCTTGACCTGGAAGCCGAGGTGGTGGAGGAACAGCGCAAGCGGCTGGACCATGAGCTGCGGATCACCACCCAAAGGGTAAACCTCTTCGAGAAAATCAAGATCCCCGAGACCAAGGGGAATATCAAGAAGATCCAGGTCTACCTGGGGGATCAGCAGACCGCTGCGGTGGTCCGGGGCAAGATAGCCAAACGGGGCCTGGCCAAGGCAGCTGCCGCAAGCCAGGCCTCCGCAGCCTCTCAAGCGAGCGGAGCGTAGAACTTTGATAGTGCCCATGAAACGGGTATCCCTGGTGGTAATGAACAAACACCGGGAGGACTCATTGCATAAACTCCGGAATGTGGGGCTCCTCCACCTGGAAGAAAAAAATGTCTCCTCTGAAACCCTTACGGCACTATTAGAAGAACAGGCCCAGATAGAAAAGGCCAAGGGGATCCTGGAACCCTATAAATCCAGGGCGATCCTACAGAAGATTGATATACTCCATAAGCATGTGGCCCCCCATAAGCGGGCCGCCGATGCGGAGGGCGAACTATTCAGCGACGAGGGGGTACCCCTTTCGGCGGATGCTCCCGAACGGCCCGCGGGCCAGCGTTTATCCCTTTCGGCCCATATTGCGGGGCTCGAAGAGAGGCAGAGGTCCCTCCTGGAGCTGGAGGCTTCGGTGGCCAAGGAACAGGCGAGGATCCAGGGCTGGGGTAATTTTAGTCCCCGGGATATCCGCTTTCTGGCCCGGAACGGGGTGCACCTCTACCTTTACGAGTTTGCCCCCGGAGCCTTGCGCTACATTTCTTCCGATGTATCCTACCTGGTCATTAATAAAACCAGGGATACGGCCTACATCGTCAGTCTGGGGATGGAGATCCCCGGCGAAACTCCCGTATCTCCGGGGCGCCAGTCCCTGGAAGAGCTGACCTATCAGCTGCAAGAAATTCGAAAAGAGCTTAGCGAGATCGACAGCCAGTTCCTCTCCCTCTACTTCCGGGATCATGTCCTGGATGGTGAATTGATCAACGTTATGGAGCGCATCGAATTTGAATCCGCCCATGCGGGCATGGAGTCCCTGGGCTCGGAGATCTTCGGGCCCGTTATATCCTGGGTTACCGGTTTTGTCCCTGCCGAAGATGCCCTGCCGGTCAGGCAAGTAGCCGTAGACAACGGCTGGGCCTATGCGATTTCTGATCCCAGCCCCACGGACCTTCCCCCGACCATTATGCGCAATAAATCCCTGGCCCAGATCATCCAGCCCCTCTTTAGGCTCCTGGGGACCCTTCCGGGCTATTGGGAGTACGACATCAGCATCTTATACATGCTCTTTTTCTGCATCTTCTTTGCCATGATCTTCGGCGATGGGGGCTACGGGCTGATCTTCTTTGGCGGAACCATAGCCGCATTTTTCATTACGAAGCTTAAGACAGGCCGCGTCCCCGATTTGGTAAAGCTGTTTTTTTTCCTTTCGATCTTTACCGTCTTTTGGGGGGCCATCACCGGGGCCTGGTTTGCGGTGCCCCATGCGAATCTGCCCCCCCTTCTGCGTTCCTTTATCATCCCCCCCTTTAATAACCAGGGGCCCGTGTCCGAGTTTCCGGCCATATTACAACAGATTTTTGAGCTCCCGGCGGCGGTGCCCACCGATGAGTTAAAGACCCGCTGGTACATCCAGTTCCTCTGTTTTACCATCGCCCTGGTCCAGTTGATTACCGCCAGAACCTATCTTTTGGCCAAGCTTCTTCCTTCGCTGGAAGCCTTTGCCCAGGTGGGGATGATCCTCATGATAGGGGGGATCTACTTTTTCGTCCTCTCTCTCCTCCTGGCCATACCCCTGCCTTCGTTTGTTCTGCCCTTTGTCATTGCCGGGGTGGCCCTCAATTTTATCTTCTCTGAACAGAAGGGGGGAAACTTTTTTGTTAACATTTCCAAGAGTTTTTCCAACTTCTTCTCGATCTTTTTAAAAGTGGTAAGCTGCTTCTCTGACATTATCAGCTACATCCGGCTCTTTGCGGTGGGCCTTGCGGGTTCCTTAATTGGCAAAACCGTGAACACCATTGCCCTCTCTTCCGGGGGCATTTCGGAAGGGCTTGCGGGCTTTACCATGGACTTCTTTTTAAAACTGACCGGTACTGCCCTGATCCTTATCTTTGGGCATCTTTTGAATATATTAATGGGTTCCCTCTCCCTGGTGGTCCATGGGATCAGGCTCAACCTTTTGGAGTTTGCAGGGAACCACCTGGGGATGGAATGGTCTGGGTATGATTACAAGCCCTTTGCATTAAAGCATAAAGAAGCAGTTTCATAGGGAGATGTGAATGGAATCAAGAACCTTGGTTGAGTTGGGTTTAACCCTTTGTTTTGGCCTTTCCTCCTTAGGCGCCGTCATTGGGGTTACCGTCAATGCCCCGGCGGTTATCGGTGCCTGGAAAAAGAGCGCCCTGAACAATAGGCCCGCCCCCTTTATTATGGTCATCTTTGCCGCCACCTGTATGACCAATATTATCTATGGCTACATTGCCATGGATGCCATGGCCAACAGCGTCATCATGAGTGATAACTTTATTTTCTTTATGAGCCTGACGGCGGGAATTTGTATAGGGATGAATTCATACATCCAGGCAATGATCTGTGCCAATGCGGCGGATGCCTTTGGCGAAACCGGCAGAAACTTTGGTAACTATATGATGGTAGTCGGCGTGGTCGAAACCTTTGCACTTTTTATAATGGTCTTTGTAATCCTCATCGCGGGTTAGAAAGATCCAGATTGGAGTTGGTCTATGGTTGTACCGATGAAAAAAATCTTCCTCCTGGTTCAGGAAAAATACCAGGATGGGGCCCTTAAACTCCTCAGAAAGATGGGGGTGGTTCACCTGGAAAGGCGGGCCGTCTCTTCCGAGGCCCTGGTAAAGCTTACGGCCGAAAAGGCCAAGGCAGACACCGCTCTGCGGATGCTCAGGCTCTACCAGATAGAACCCGAGAAGGGGGCCGTAGCTGCTCCCCGACCGGATAAAAGGGCCCTTAAAGAGGGCCTCGTGAGCCAGACCCTAAGCCTGGTGGAAGAACGGAAGGTTCTCTTGGATGAACTCCTCAAGCTAAGAAGGGAAAAAAGCCGCATAGAAGAATGGGGTGACTTTGATCCCAAGGGCTTTGCGGAGATCTTTTCCGGCGCCAAACTAAGCTTCTTCCTCTATAAACTTCCGGCCAAGGCCATGGAAAAGCTCCCCGAAAGTATCAGTTATATTGCCATAAGTTCTGACAAGAGCTTCCACCGGATTGCAGTCCTTAACGAAGAGATCCCCGGCAGAAGCCCCCTCTCCATGAGCGACTACTCGGTAGGGGAGATCAATTCCCTCATACAGGGGATCGACGGAAAGATCGCGGCCCTGGAAGACCAGCTTAGGAGTCTCGCCGAGGACATTCCCCTTTTAGAGAACGAAATCAACATCTGTCTGGAAAACATAGAGTTCGAAACCGCCCGGGCTAAGATGAACTCCCTTGACGATGTCCCCCCCGAGGCGGCCATCTCCTGGATCACCGGCTTTGTTCCTCAAGAAGACCTGGGGCTCATTAAACGGGGGGCCTCGGAGAACGGCTGGGCCCTCTTGGCTTCCGACCCGGGGCCCGAAGATACGCCCCCCACGAAGCTCAAAAACAGCAAGTTTGTAAACTTGTTGAATCCCATCACCGACTTCTTAAACATATCTCCCGGCTATGACGAGCCCGATATCTCACCCTGGTTTTTAATCTTTTTAACCATCTTCTTTGGCATGCTCTTCGGCGACGCCGCCTACGGGGCCCTTTTTGTGATCATTTCGATTATTGGGATTATCAAAACCGCCAAGAAGGGGGTGCCCATAGGGCTTAAACTCCTCCTTCTACTGGGGACCTCAAACCTCATCTGGGGCATCCTCACCTGTTCATGGTTTGGCCTGGAGGCCCACCAGGTACCCCTGGCCCTCCAGCAGATTTCCCTGCCCCTGATTTCCAGTGTCACCGCCGCCAGGTCCGAATATGACGCAGGGATCGTTCAGCAAAACTTAATGATCATCTGCTTTAGCCTCGCCCTGGTCCACCTTTCCATAGGCCATATCATCGCCATCAGCCGGACCAGGGGTTTAAAGATCCTCTCAGAGCTGGGGAGCATAGCCATGCTCCTGGGGATGTACGGGGTGGTTCTCTCCCTCATCGCCAGTAATGAGCACCGGCAAATTCCCCTTCCCATGATCTGTGTCTATCTATTGGCCGGGGGCTTTGTCTTTGTCTTTGTCTTCACCGGCTACCAGGGCAGTATAGGGGCCTCTATCCTGGATGGCTTTAAGAACATCATCGGAATGATCCTGGGGATCGCCAATGTGTTCTCCGATACCATGTCCTATATCAGGCTCTGGGCTGTGGGGCTCGCTGGGGGTTCCATAGCCATGACCGTCACCGGCATGGCTGGACCCATGCTGGGGAGTTTTATCTTCTTTATCTTCGGGGTCATCATCCTGGCCCTGGGACATGGCTTGAATCTTATCTTGAACCTCCTGGGCGTCCTGGTCCATGGGGTTCGTCTAAACACCCTGGAGTTTTCGGGGCATGTGGGCCTGACCTGGTCGGGCACCGCATACAAGCCCTTCCAGGAGAAGAATTAGGTTTGCCCGGCAAACCGGGTCAGCCTGGCTGCCCTGTTTGCTTTGCAAAGCTTATCTAAGCCCCTCGGGGCCTGGACAAGCTAGATATATTATCCAAATGAGGAGTGTCTTTTATGAATTTAGGTTTACTTGCATCAGGTCTTGTGTTAGGTGTTTGTGCCATTGGCTCGGCTATCGGTATCGTAACCGCCAGTCAGGCGGTAATTGGGGCATGGAAGAAATGTTACATCGCCGACCGGCCCGCACCCATGACCATCCTGGCCTTCGGGGGCGCCCCCTTAACCCAGACCTTCTACGGGTACATACTGGGGCTGCTCTTCATGAAACCCGCCGCCGAAGCGAATCCCGAGATGGGGGGCTTTTACCTCTTCATCGGTATCTTCTCCAGCTTGGCCATCGCCGCATCAGCCATTACCCAGGGTATGGTTGGGGCCCGGGGCGCCGACGCGACCGGAGAAACCGGACAGGGTTTTGTTAATTACATGATGCTCGCGGGGGTCTGCGAAACCGTTGCTATCTTTGCAATGGTTCTTTCCATGATCAGCCTTTAGGCATCCAGAGCAGTAAGGAAGAAAAGATTCTCAAGATTGGCGGTTTTGCCCATGTACAGCCCGCATACCTTGGAAAGGGTTTGCCGGTGCTTATCCAAACCATGTGGAAGGACCGCCTTTCTTATGAGGATCTAAAGACCGGTGTATTAGATACCCATATAAAACGTATAAGGGGGCTGCAAGACATGGGCTGCAGCCTCCTGCGTTTTGCGGTTCCCGACATGGAAGCCGCCGAGGTCCTGGGTAAGCTCTCAGAGGCGGTTACCATGCCCCTGGTGGCGGACATACACTTTGATTACAAAATAGCCCTCCGCTGTCTCGATTTTCCCATCGCAAAGATACGCATAAACCCCGGCAATATAGGCAATAGCGATCATTCCCGGGCGGTGATCTCCCGGGCCCAGGAAAAGCAAAGGCCCATCCGAATAGGGGTCAACGGGGGAAGTCTGCCCCAAGACCTGGCCCAAAAGGCAGAGGGGGGCCAGTTGAGCCTGGCCCTAGCCATGGTAGAAGCGGCGGAACGAGAGCTGGCCATATTCGATGAGCACTCCTTTAAGGAAGTCCTCCTTTCCATGAAGGCCTCCAACATCAGGGACACCATAGAAGCTAACCGCCTCATGGCCCAGCGCAGGGACATCCTCCTCCATGTGGGGGTTACCGAGGCGGGACCCCATGTGGCCGGGACGGTCCGAAACACCGCCGCCCTATTGGCCCTCCTAAAAGATGGCATAGGGGATACCATCCGGGTCTCCCTCTCGGATACCATGGAGCGGGAAGTGATGGCCGGCCGGGAAATTCTTGCCGCCCTGGAGGAACTATACCCGGATCTGCCCAGGGAAGGCCGCCCCAGGGGGGTGCAGCTCATTTCCTGCCCCCGCTGCGGCAGAAGCAGTTTTGACACCATCGCCTTTACGGCCCGCTGGGAAAACCGCCTCTATGCCATGGCAAAGGATATCACTGTGGCCATCATGGGCTGTGTGGTAAATGGCCCCGGGGAGGGCCGTCATGCTGATTTAGGGATCACCGGGGCAGGGGAGAAGGTCCTCATCTTCCGCCATGGCCAGGTGGTAAAGACCATAGAGGAAGGGGATGCCGACCGGGTCTTTGCAGAGGAGCTGGACAAGTTCTAAGGCCCCGTTCACTGAGATCTAATCACCCTGATAATATCTTCCACCATGGCTTCTACTCCAAAACGGGGTTTCCAGCCCAGCTCCCTTTCGGCCCGGCTGCAGTCTATGGTCCATTCCTTGTAGGCCGAAACGACCGCCATGATATCTTCCACCGGGGTATAGGCAAAGGAGGCTGAGGGGATGAGTTCCTTTACCCGGCTCACCATCTTCTTCACCACCACGTTCCCCGAGGCAAAGTTGTAGATTCGGGAGGGGGCTGCCGGTGCCTCCATAAGCTTTAGGAGGGCCTCCACCGCATCGCGGATGTATACCACCGGGTAGGAGGTATCTTCGCTCACCTCTATGTCATAATGCTCGCCCCGGGCGGCCTTTTCGGGGATCAGGGAGGTAAAGAGGCTGGCAGAGCCCTGGGCCACCCTATTGGGGCCCGTGACTGCGGCAAAGCGGCCGGCCCGAAAATCCAGGCCCTGACGCCGGGCATAGAGGAGCCCCATCTGCTCCGCCGACTGCTTGGTGGCCCCATACCAGCCATCGGGCTCCAGGGGCATCTCTTCGGTAATGGGCTGGGGGAGCCCCCGGCCATAGACCCCTATGGTGCTGGCCAGGATTACCGGCCTCTTTCCGTTCTGAAGGGCCCCCTCGAGGATATTGAAGGTCCCCCCCAGGTTTACCTCTATGGCGAGCCGGGGGTCCCGGTCGCATCCGGCCGTAAGCATGGCCGCCAGGTGTATGATGGGGTCCTTATTCCCGGAAGCCTTTACCAGGTCCAGGATTTTTGCTGCGTCCCGGATATCACCCTGGACAAACTCGGCCTTTCCCTTCCAACGGCTCAGGACCTCTTCCTTGGGGGGGTTAAAATCAAAAGCCAGAACTTCCTTTCCCTGCTCGGCCAGGGCGGTCACCAGGGCCTGTCCTATAAAGCCCCCTGCACCGGTAATAAACACTGCCATACGGTCCTCCTTTGCAATCTAATTATCGAGCCAAACGGCCTTGGTAATTTCCATACCCATGGACTCCCCGGGGTTCCCGGTATAGCTTCCGGGGACGCTCACTCTTAGCATGGTCCCTCCCTTTAGCTGGACCTGGTACTCTGTCTGGTTCCCATGGTAGAGCTTCCCCGTTATGGTGCCCCGCAGAGCCGAGCCCTCATGGGGCTGTATATGGTGGGAACGGACCGCCAGTAAGCCTTCCTTCCCCCCCTCCTTATGGGGCACCTTCAGGGTATAGTCCCCTTCTATGGTCACTCGAATCATCCCATCTTGATCTATAGCTTCACTGGACCTGGCGGCGGGGATGATATTGGCAGAACCGATAAACTTGGCCACAAAGGAATTTTCCGGGTCCTCATAGAGGTTATAGGGGGTGTCAAATTGAATCAAACTTCCCTGATCCATCACCGCCACCTTATCAGACATGGTCATGGCCTCGGTCTGATCATGGGTCACATTGATGATGCTAATCCCCAGCTCCCGCTGGATCTCTTTTATCTCGCTCCGCATTTCTTCCCGTAAAGCTGCATCCAGGTTAGAGAGGGGTTCGTCCAGCAAGAGCAGGTCGGGCTTCATGATGAGGGCCCGGGCCAGGGCTACCCTCTGCTGCTGGCCCCCCGAAAGCTCATGGGCCATACGGTTCTCGTATCCATCCAGGTGGACGGTCTTAAGGGTGGCGCTTACCTTCTCTTTGGTCTCAGCCTTTCCCATCTTCCGGACCTTTAGGGGGTAGCCCACATTCTCGCTCACATTCATGTGGGGCCAGACCGCATAGGACTGAAAGACCATGCCCACGTCCCGCTCTTCGGGCATCAGGGGAAAGGCCCGGCTCATGGGGTCCACCAGGACCCGCCCGTTAAGGCTGATACTGCCCCCATCGGGGAGGATAAAGCCCGCGATCATCCGCAGTAGGGTGGTCTTACCGCAGCCCGAGGGCCCCACCACCGTAAGGAGCTCGCCGTTTTCTACGGTAAGGGAAAGATCCTTTACCGCCTCCACCTTGCCGAATCGTTTTGCTACATGGGAGAGGATCAGTTTCCCCATAGTGGGTTATTCTCCTTGTTTCTGCCCAGGGATTGGATACACAGATATATCAGTATAACAAGGAAAATTAAAATAATCGCCAGCGAGGCGGTGCGTAAAATTCTTCCCTCTTCCTGGGCGTTAAACACCACGGTTCCTATGGTTTCGCTCCCCAGGGACCAGAGAAGGGTCGAGAGGGTAACCTCTGAGATGGTGGGGGCGGCGACCAGAAAAAAGGAGCTAGCCAGGGAGCCCCCCAGAAGGGGGAGGGTGATATCCCCAAAGGCCCTCAAATGGGCCGCCCCGGAAATCCGGGCCGCCTCCTGCAGGGAGGGGTCTATCTGGCTAATGGCCCCGGAAATATTGTTGTAGCCCAGGTTCATGAACCGGGCCATGTAGGCGATAAGGAGGATCCAGATGGTCCCGTAGAGCCGCCAGCCCAGGACAGGGAGGGGCCGGGCAAAGGTAAGGATCATGGCGATTGCTATGATGGTCCCCGGCAGGGCATAGGGGAGGGTGACCATGGTCTGCATGAACCCTATGCCCCGGACCCCCCGGACTCCCCGGCGGATTGCAATATAGGCCACCACCAGGGTTACAAAGGTGATAACCAGGGCGGAGAGGGTCGAGAGAAAAAGGCTGTTCCGAAAGGCCCTGGTGATGTTCGGTATGGCCCCCAGCCCTATTATATTTCTCAGGGTGATATTTTCCATCCCAAAGGGAAGACCATAGACCCTGGTAAGGGCGGTCACCAGGGTGGCAATGACGGGAGCACAGGCACTGATAAGGAAAAACAAGATCAGTCCCCCCATGATAAGGATCTTGGCGGGGCCCAGCTTGAGGGGCTCGGCGGGGGCGCTCTTCCCGCTGATGACCGCAAACTTATTGGTTTGCAAAACCCGGTTATAGAGCCAGAGGCCCACCAGGCCAAAGAGGGATAAAAAGATGGAGTAGGCGGCGGCGATCTGCATGCTGTTGGGCATGTCGGGCCGGCGGACCAGAAAATAAATCTGGGTGGTCATAAGCCGAATGCGGTTAGGAGCCCCCAGGGCTGCGGCGACCCCAAAGTCGGCCAGGACATACATAAAGAGGAGGAGCATCCCACCGATAATCGAAGGGGCCAAAAGGGGGAGGGTGATATCCCTAAAGGTTCTGAAAGGCCCTGCCCCGGAGATTCTGGCCGCCTCTTCCATGGCTGCGGGGATCCTCCGCATGGTGGGGAGTACCACGATAAAGGGCACCGCATAACGGTAGATGGTCAGCACAAAGACCATGCCGGGGATGGTATATATATTTACCGGGGCCTGGTCCAAAGAAAAGAGGAACATGAAAAAGCGGTTGAGGTGCCCCACGGGACCCAGCAAGAAGGTCCAGGCTATGGCCCCGATAAAGGGGGGAATCACGTAGGGCACCAGGAGTAAAAGCTGCCAGGCCCTCTTGCCGGGTATATCGGTCCTTACCACCACCCAGGCCAGGCTTACCCCCAGGATGGTACCCAGGATGGTGGTGGGGACCACCACCCTGATGGAGTTAAGGATGCTCTGTACTATGGCCCTGTTCTGAAAGACCGCCAGGTAGTTACCCAGGGTAAAGCTAAAGTGCCGCTGTCCCCCGATAATTTCCAGGGATCTAAAACTGTTTGTAATAAGCACCAGGGAGGGCATGATGACCACAAAGCTTAAGAAGAGGACGGTCCCCCACCAGATGGCTGAGGGGGCGTAGGAGTAGCTGCGCTTCTTATAGTCCCTGCCCAAAGGAGGCATCAGCTATCCCTTAGTTACCAAATCTCTCTTCGTAGGTACTGCGTATCTGGGGTGACTCCCGGATAAAGAAATCCAGATCGAAGGGCATGGTGACAATCTGGTCCACCGCCGGAGCTCCTGGGGGCAGGGGTGCTCCGGGCATGACGGGGATATAGCCCTGCCGGGAAAAAAGGGCCTGGGTTTCATCCTTAAAAAAGTGATCCACCAGGGCCTTGGCGGCCGCTTCCTGCTGGCTCGTCATGTTGTTAACCAGGGCCAGGGGGGTGGGAATCAGGACCGCCCCCGATGCAGGCCATACCACTTCAACGGGGCTCCCCTCGATTCGGGCGTTATTGGCCATGAAGTCTACGATGAGCACCGCCGCATATTCCCCTGAGCTTACCTTGGTCTGCAAGACCCCATTGGCCAGCTCCATCTTCATGTCGTTGGCCTGCATCTCTTCGTAGAAGCGCCAGCCCACCTTGTCGCTGTTCTGTATGTGGGCCACCAGGGCGGTAAAGGCCCCCCCTGAGTAGTTGGGGTTCGCCATGGCTACCATGCTTCGAAATGCCCCCTGGGTTAAGTCCATCCAGTCCCGGGGGGGGCTCGTGACCATACGGGTATTGTAGGCGATGACGTTATAGATAAGCCGGACCTCGTGGCCCATGCCATTGTTGTAGGCGTATTGGGGATCTATCCTGGCTGCCGCCGGGGGGCTGTAATGGAGGATGAGCCCCTGGCTGTCCAGGTTAGACATAAACCCTATGTCGGCGAACCAGATGAGGTTTGCTTCGGTGCCGCCGGTGGCGATCATTTCGGCATTAATCCGGCTGATCACATCCCCGGTGCCGGAACGGAAAATTTCTACCTCCACCTGGGGGTAGCTTTTTTGAAAATCGGCTATAGCCTCCTGGGCCAGTTCCAGGGGCTCAGAGGTGTAGAGGGTAAGCCAGGCAGATATGGTTCCCTCCTGGCTTGGGGGGGACCTTCTCTGGCAGCTCCAGAGGAGGGGGAAACAGAGGATTCCCAGGATTATGACGAGTAAGGGGGCAGGTATCTTTTTATTCATTTTTTACTCCTTAACGTGCACTGGCCCGCATTCTTCTGTCAATTTGATAGAAATGGCCCATAATTTCAAGACCTAAGGGGGCCTTGGACTATGGTAAGGGGGCTTTTTTTACGATAATCTAACAAGGAAACCAGAAAATGACGAAGAAACTGATTCTTTTATGCCTATTCTTTTCGGCCCTCTCCTTTGCCTCTGCCCAATCGGAAATTCCCTGGTGGTTCCGGCTTGAGCAGGGAAAGCAGCTCTTCCGCTCCGGGGCCTATGGGGACGCCCTCATCGCCTTCGAAGATGCCCGGCAGGGTCGAATCCAGGACTTCGCCCGGATGGAAGATGATATGATCCTCCTCCTGTCCCACCCGGACGTGCGGCTCATAGGGGATGCCCTGGATATAATAGAAATCTACATCGCTGCCCTCCACGAAACCCGGGCTGCCCGGGCCCTCTCGGAACTCTATCACCGGGTTCCCCGGGATTCCCTGGGGGGTTCGGTCAACCGGGCCCTGGAAGAGCTGGACCGCCTTAAGGGCTACCCCGAGGCGGAGTTCTGGCTGGGTGAGACCTACTGGGTAGAGGGAGAACTTTCCCTGGCCCTGCGTCAGTACGAGAAGGCCTATAGGGACCGCTCCCTTTTGGAGATCCCCGAATTTGACGTGGAGATCCTCTACCGCATGGCGGAGCTTCACCGGGTCCGCCAGGAATACCAGGAGATGGAAATGCGCCTCCGGGAGATCATCAGCGGCACCGGCCCCACCCAGGAAGGGCGGGACATGTTTTGGGCCGACAACTCCATGATCCAGATCCGGGCCGCCATGCTCAGGCTCATGGAGAATGAGGGGATAGATCGCTTTCTGGTGATCTACCGTTACGAGAACCACCTCACCGAAAGGGCCCACCGGCTTTTGGGTTCCTTCTTTTATACCCAGGGCCGCTATACCTCGGCGGTGGAGCACCTCCTCTTTTCCTTCCTAATTCAGAATACCCTGCTTATTAACCAGGCCCTTTTAGCCGAATTTGATTTTACCTACACCAGCCTGTCAGAGCTCTTTATCTTTATCAATTCCCGGCCGGACCTCATGGCCCTCCTGGACCAGATGGAATACTACCGGGTTCTGTCTTATTTGGCCTCCTCCCTCCAGGCCACGGGGCGGACCCGGCCGGCGGCGGAACTCTGGGCCTTTCTGGCTTCCCGGGCCGATGCGGGGGTCTGGGGAGACCGGGCCCGCCGGAACTCCCTGCCCATAGTCGATGTGCCCATAGAACTGCCCTAGGGTGAGCTAGCCTCATTGACAGGCTAAACATTTCTATAGTATCCTCAGCCAACGAAACAAGAAGGAGGTTACCATGGGTCAAGCCAGTAAAAACTCGCGGACCGCCAGTGCTACGCAGAAATTTTTCTGTCCCTGCGGCGGCGAAGTAAAAATGAAAACCCTCTTTGGCAATGGCAAAATAAAAAACCATGCGGAATGCGAAAAATGCAAGCGCATGGAACGCCGGCCTTCGGACTTTAGATAGCAAACAACGATAATCATGGAGGATTCTTTTGGCCAAGAAGAAATCATCTGCCGAAAAACGGCACCGGCAGAGCGAAGAGCGCAGGCTCAGAAACAAATCGGTTAAGTCATCTGTCAGAACCAGTGTAAAAAAATTCACCGCCCTTGCCCAGAAAGCAAGCCGCAACCCCAGTGAGTTAGGCGAAACCGAAACTGCCCTCAGGGAAATGATCAAGAAGCTCGATACCGCGGCCCAGAAGGGCATCATTAAAAAGAATACTGCGGGACGAAAAAAATCCCGGATGCAAAGGCTTTATAATTCCATAAAAATGGCTCAATAGTGGATAAAATCACCAAAGCTGATATAGTCGATGCCATTTATGCCAAGACTGAGATAGAGCGCAAAGACGTTCGGATGGTGGTGGATTCATTTATAGAGGAACTTAAGTCGGCCCTTATTTCCCGGAAGATCATAGAATTAAGGGGTTTTGGAACCTTCGAAGTCAGGGTCCGCAAGGGCCGCCAGAGGGCCCGGAACCCCAAGACCGGCGAAACCCTCTCGGTGGATGCCCATGGCATAGCCCACTTTAGGGCCGGAAGGGATCTTAAGCAGGATGTCTGGGATCTTTAAACTCCCCGCTCCCTTTAGTAATGCGCTGATGGTCCTTGCCGGGGCCGTCCTTTTTTCCGCCTCCTTCCCCAACCTGCTTTTTCCCCAGGGGCTCCCCTTTCTGGCTTGGATCGCCTATGTGCCGGTGTTTCTGGTGGTCCGCCGCTCCAGCCTGGGGGCTTCTTTCTTTTGGGGAGCCCTCTACGGCTATGGGGCCTACTGTCTCTTTAATTACTGGCTCTTTGTCTTTAATCCCCTGGCGGGCCTGGTGGCTTCCCTCCTCTACCTGGGCTACATGGCCCTTCTCTTCCCCCTCCTACGCCTGGCCCTGATCCTCTTTCCCCGGCGGGGCTATCTTCTTCAATTTCTTTTATGGATGGCCTATGAGTATATCCGCACCCTGGGGTTCCTGGGCTACTCCTACGGGGTCACCGGCTATTCCCAGTGGAGCTTTATCCCCCTGATTCAAATTGCCAGCATCACCGGCGTGTGGGGGGTCTCGGCCCTGGTGGTCTTCCCCTCCGCCTTCCTAGCCTCGGCCCTGGCTGAGGAGGGCTTCTTCCGCCGGGAGAGACTCAGCGCCTGTGTATGGGTCCTCCTCCTTGGGGCCTCCCTGGTCTATGGCCTTTTTTTCACCCCCGACTACAGCGGGGCTCCCACCTTTAAGGCGGCCCTGATACAGCACAATACGGACCCCTGGGAGGCCAATAGGGCCGAAACGCCCCTGATGATATACGAGGCCTATAGGCAGGATCTCCGGGTCCTTCGGCGTCTCTCCAATGAAGCCCTCCAGGCCCGGCCGGATACGGATCTGGTGGTCTGGTCAGAAACGGCCTTTGTCCCCCGGATCTACTGGCACTCCACTTATAGGACCGATCCCTCCCTCTGGATGCTGGTCCAGGAACTGTTAGAGTACCTGGCGGTCCAGGAGCATCCCTTTATCATAGGCAACGACGACGGCCGCCGTGATCCGGTCCTCAACCCCAACCCCGATCAGAACCACATGGTAAATTTTAACGGGGCCCTCCTCTTCGAGGGAGCCGAACTAAGAGAGGACTACCGGAAGATGCATCTGGTCCCCTTTACCGAGCATTTTCCCTACCAGCACCGCTTTCCCCGGATCTACCAGGCCCTGGTGCAGGCAGACGCCCACTTCTGGGAGAGGGGGACCGATTTGACGGTCTTCCAGACCGGGGGGGTCAAGTTTTCCACCCCCATCTGTTTTGAGGACACCTTCGGCTACCTTTCCCGGGACTTTGTCCTCCAGGGGGCCGAAGTGCTGGTAAACCTCTCCAATGATGTCTGGGCCCAGAGCCTCCCCTCCCAGATGCAGCACCTGGGAATGGCGGTCTTTAGGGCCGTGGAAAACCGCCGGTCCATGGTCCGCTCTACCTCCTCGGGGCAGAGTGCGGGCATAGACCCCGCAGGGAGGATCCTGAGCATGGCCCCCCCCTTTACGGAGACCTGGATCCTCGCCGAAGTCCCCGTCGTAAGGGATTCCTATAGTTTTTACACCCTCCATGGGGATTACCTGGGCCGCTCATTTATCTGGGCCGCTTTGCTTATGTTGATTAGCGGCCTTTTATGGGGTACAATCAAGCATCTCTCATGGAGAAGGAAGGCCTGATATGAGCCCTAAAAAGATCCTCATAATCGATGATGAAGAAATTAATCTTGATTTTTTCGATGTAATGCTGAGCAAACTGGGGTTTACGGTAGAAAAAGCCAGGGATGGAATCGAGGGGATGGAAAAAACCAAGAAGTTTTTCCCCGATCTCATCCTTTTGGATAACATTATGCCCCGCATGTCGGGCTGGGAATTTACCAAGGCCATTAAAAAAGATGCCAAGTACAAGGAAATTCCCATCATCATGCTCTCGGCCCTGGACGATGTAAAGGACAAGGTCACCAGTTTTGAACTGGGCATCGACGACTATATCACCAAGCCCTTTAACTTCTCCGAGGTTCTGGCCCGGATTCGGGCCGCTTTACGAAACAGCGAACTCTACGCCCAGATCGTGGTAAGGGAGTTCCGCCTGGATCTGGCGGAGGAGCTAAACCGGGATATCAAAAACCACCTGATGGCCTTTGTAAAGAGCATAGACGAGCTTGATGCGGCCATTGAAAAGATTGATTTTACCGCCCAGGAGGCAGGGGAGGGGAAGAAGAAATCCAGCTCCCTTTCGGCCCTCTCAGAAAAATCAAAGAAGGTCCGCAAACAGGTGGCGGAGCTGGACGGGCGCATAGAAAAGACCATGGCCGAATGGGAACGGCTAAAGAAGGATGAAATTGGCCTTTCCATGCTGGAAACCCAGATGAGCGAAGACTTAAGCCAGGAGCAGACAGGGTGATTCTAAAAAGCGAGGGTAAAAAACGTGAAACCGCTAAGGTGGTGGTTTTTGGCAATACCACGCGGTTTAACGGCCGCCTGAAGTTCAAAGATTCCCTATGCATCCAGGGGACCTTTAAGGGAACCATAGATGCCACCGGGGACCTCATCGTCGACAAGGGGGCCGTCGTCGAAGCCGATTCGATCACCGTCAATTCCCTCCTGGTCTATGGTACCGTGGTGGGGGCCGTCAACGCCCAGGACCGCATCGATATGTACAGCGGTGCGGAGGTCCGGGGGGATCTGAGCGCCGCCCGGCTCCGCATAGCCGACGGGGTCCTCTTCGAGGGCCAGTGCAGCATGACCGGGGTCAGCAAGGACGTGGAGATCTTCTCCCGGCCCACCGAAGAAATTAAGGCGGAACTCCAGAGGATGAATGCCTAGGGAAGAGGAGGCCCACGATGCCTCTTCGTATACAGGACGGGGGCCGGCCCTGGCAGAAAGTCTCTTTCAGCTTTTACTGGAACGGAAGGAACAGCTAGTCCTGGCCGAATCCCTCAGTGCGGGCCTCGCATCGGATCTCCTGGCCCGGATTCCGGGGGCCTCAGATGTTTTATGGGGCTCCTATGTCTGTTATAGGGCCGAAGCAAAGATGGCCATGCTGGGCCTCAGCGAAGCCCTTATCCAGGAACATGGAACCGTAAGCTCCCAGGCCGCCGGGGCCATGGCTGCTTCGGCCCTGGAAAAAAGCGGCGCATCCTGGGCCCTCTCTCTTACGGGCCTCGCGGGCCCCGGGGGGGATGACCGGGGCAACCCCCTGGGGACCCTCTGGATAGGCCTTGCAGGCCGGGGCAGGATAGGGGAGACCCGGCACTTTCTATGCACCGGCGATCGCCCCGGCATCCGCGAAACCGCCGCTGCCGCCGCCCTGGGGGAGCTCATACAATTTATCCAAATTTCTATTGACAGGGTATAAAAAAAAATCATAGTATAGGGTAACGAACTAATGTTTTTCCGGATAATCCTTTCGTTGTCAAAAACAATCAATCAATGATATGAACGAAACATTCCAAACCAGCGGAGAATTTAATGGCAGTAGTCAGAAGAGGTAAAAAAACAAAGACCCTGGAGCATGATATCATGCCCGGCGATTATGAGGCCGGGGAGGGGGATATCTATGAGGAGCCTTCCTATACAGAAGAGGACCTGGATGGCCAGGGGGCCAAGACGGTGGTCGTCAAAACCCGGGGCCGCTACAGCCGGAACCAACAGCATAACGAGGCCCAGGGCCCCAACCTAAACGAGGGCATGCTGGGGGTAGATAAGGGCCAATCCTTTCGGGAAGCCCCGGTGCCGACCGGCACCCTTCACGCCCTGCCCCGGCTTCCTTCCATGCCCGATATTTACGGCCAGCCCGAACCCCGGCCGGATCAGGATAACGGCAAACCCCGTCTTACGATTAACGAACTTAACCGCCTTAACATGGTGGAACTCCGCAATCTGGCGGCAGCCTACGGGTTCGCCCTGGACGACATGGTCACCCTCAAAAAACAGGAGATCATCTTCTCCCTTTTAAAGGCCCATACCGAAAGGGGGGGCATCATCTATGCCTACGGCTCCCTGGAGATCCTCCCCGATGGATACGGCTTTCTGCGGAGCCCCCAGAACTCCTACCTTCCCGGCCCCGATGATATCTACATCAGTCCCAGCCAGATTCGGCTCTTTGCCCTAAAAACTGGCGATACGGTCTACGGCCAGATCCGCAGCCCCAAGGAGGGGGAACGTTTCTTTGCCATGCTTAGGGTCGAGACGGTAAACTATGATGACCCCACGGTGGCCCAGAACCGCATCCCCTTTGACAACCTGACCCCCCTCTATCCGGATGAAAAACTGGATTTGGAAAACACCACCGAGGGGATCAGCGAGCGGATCATCAACCTCTTCTGTCCCATAGGAAAGGGCCAGAGGGCCCTCATTGTGGCCCCACCCAGGACGGGGAAGACCATCATGATGCAGAAGATCGCCAACGCCATCACCCGCAACCACCCGGAAGTCTACCTCATCGTCCTCCTCATAGATGAGCGGCCCGAGGAGGTCACCGACATGGAGCGGACCGTCCGGGCGGAAGTCATCTCCTCCACCTTCGACGAGCAGGCCACCCGGCATGTACAGGTGACCGAAATGGTCCTCGAAAAGGCCCGCCGCCTGGTGGAGCATAAAAAGGACGTGGTGATCCTCCTGGATTCCATCACCCGCCTGGCCCGGGCCTATAACCAGACGGTCCCCACCTCGGGGAAGATCCTCTCCGGCGGGGTGGACTCCAATGCCCTCCACAAGCCCAAGCGCTTTTTCGGGGCCGCCCGGAACATCGAAAGCGGCGGGAGCCTTACCATCATCTCCACGGCCCTCATCGAAACGGGGAGCCGCATGGACGAGGTCATCTTTGAAGAGTTCAAGGGCACGGGCAACCTGGAAATTAACCTGGACCGGCGCATCTCTGACCGGCGGCTCTTTCCGGCAATTAACATTAAGAAGTCCGGAACCCGGAAGGAAGAACTGCTCCTTAACGAAGAAGAACTTCAGAAGATCTGGGTCCTCCGCAAGGTTATTAACCCCATGGACGATATCGAGATCATCGAGCTCCTGGTTGACAGGATGAAGAAATCCAAGAATAATGAAGCCTTCCTGCGTTCCATGAACACCGGTTCGGCTGCAGTAGAGTAGGGCAGGGCCCTAATGGAGGAAAAGACGTGAAAGACAAGATACACCCCAAGTACGAAACTGCCAAAATCAGCTGTGCCTGCGGAAACGTCATCGAAAGCCGTTCAACCGTAAAGGACATCAAGGTAGAAATTTGCTCCACCTGTCATCCCTTTTTCACAGGGAAGCAAAAGCTGGTTGACACCGCCGGCCGGATCGAACGGTTCAGAAAAAAGTACAACATCAAAGAGACCTAATCTACTCAAAGCGGAGCTTCATGGCAAAGAGGCCCGGTCTAATTCTGTATTCCTCCCTGGTGTCGGGGCCGCAGGTGGCGGTGCCGACACCCCGCTGGGCCGCATCGATATGCAGGTAGTAATAGCCCCCTTCCTTTTTACTTAAATCTTCCAGCTCGTAGCGGTGCCGGGCCTTCCAGAGGTTCTCCTGGCTGTAAGCGCTGGTACTAAAGTTAAAGGGCCCTTCTCCGCTGATCCTGATCTCTAAGTTCCGGGCCCCCAGGGATAGATGGCGGACCCCGCTCCGGTTCCCGTTCTCCTGGGGGACTATATAGGGCACTTCCAATTCATCTATGCGGTGTTCATAGGCACCTAAAAAAGCGCTGGCCCTACGGTCCGGGTAGGACTCATGGGGGCCCAGGCCGAACCAGGAGATCCGCTCGAACATGGCGGGGACCCGGGCAGAGATTCCCACCCGGGGCAGTTCCGGAAGGGAGGCTTCCAGGTCAAAGAGGATCTCCAGATCCACCGGCCCTTCCTTTGAGTAGCTGATTTGGGACCTATAGGTCCCCAGCCTTTTGTCCCTATGGACCCCTCCAGCCCCGGGCCCCGCATAAAGACCCAGGAGCCTATACTGGACCTCCCTTCCCTGATCCTCATAGTCCCGGCTTTCTTCTTCTTTGGTTTGGATGTTCATGAGGTCCAGTTCCAGCCACCGGAACATGGCCTTGCCGGCCCCTTCATAGCTGCCATCGGTTTTTTTATGGTGATGAAGGGTGGTCTTAAGGCCGTCATTTTGGGTGGGGACCCTAAAGAGGGAGGGTGAAAAAGAGGGCACGAAGGTCTTTAGCATCTTCTCCCTCAAGGGGTCCCCCTGGCCCTTGGGCCCTGGCTCATCGACACCAAACCGGGGGAGGGCCTCCTTTAGGATCCTCTCCATCCGGGCTACCCTATGCCCGGCCTTGACAAGGCCCTGGGCCCTTTTGGTCAGGATCTCTCCCCTTAGATAGACCAGACCCCCCTGGGAATCTAAGTCTTCGAGTAAAGGATCCGCCCCATCGAGTATGCTTATCTCCCCTGCTTCACCGGGCCCCAGGGCCGGAAAATCCAGGACCCCTTCCCTCAAGCTGGTTTCTGGAGATATGCCCCGCCGGTCAAGTCTCATGCTCCAGCGGAGTTCCAGGTTAGAGAGATCCGAAAAGTCCTGGCGATTTTCCAGGATGAAGGCAAAGGGTCTTCCGGGGAGGGGCCTAAAGCGAAGGGGGCTAAAGAGCTGCCTGCATTCCTCCATGGCTGGCTTGGGACTCTGATCCGGAAAGAGGAGGCCGTTAAGGCAGAAGTCGTAGTCCGTGGGGCTGTCCCCAAAGTCGCCGCCATACTTCCAGTAGGTCCCTCCCTGGGGGCTTTCCGAAAGGATCCCCTGATCCATCCAGTCCCAGATAAAGCCCCCCTGAAGCCCCCGGTGGCTTTCTATGGCCTCCCAGTAATCCGAGAGGCTGCCGTTGGAGTTCCCCATGGCATGGGAGTACTCGCACATGATAAGGGGCCGGCTGTCCCTGGCCTCCCTGGCAAAATCGGTAATGAGTTCTATGGGGGGGTACATGGGCCCCACTATGTCCGTGACGGTCCTCCCCTGGCAGAGGGATTCCAGGGTGGGATTCCGCTGCCCCCCCCCTATGGGCCGGGTGGCTCCTTCGTAAAAGAGGAGCCGGGAAGGGTCGTAGTGCCGCAGCCAGGCCGCCGCCGCCTCGTGGTTGGAGCCCCAGCCGCTCTCGTTCCCCAGGGACCAGATGATCACCGAAGGGTGGTTCTTGTCCCGCTCGGCCATGCGGCGGACCCGGCCCAGGAAGGCACTCAGGTAGCTGCTTTCACTGCAGAGGGAGTCGTAAAAGCAGTGGCTCTCTATGTTGGCCTCGTCCATGAGGTAGATCCCATACCTATCGCAGAGTTCGTACCAGTCCTCCATGTTGGGGTAATGGGAGGTCCGGACCGCATTAAAGTTATGTTCTTTTAGGAGCTGAAGGTCCCGCACCATGGCCTGAACCGAAGGGGTCTTGCCGTTCCTTTGGTCGTGCTCGTGGCGGTTCACCCCCTTAATAAGGACCGCCCTTCCATTGATAAGGAGCTGACGATTTTTTATCTCTAGGTTTCGAAAGCCCGTTAGGAAGGCCCGGCTTTCCAGGTGCCGGCCCTCCCGGTAAAGGCTCACCGTTACAAGGTAGAGATGGGGCTTCTCGCTGGACCAGAGGAGGGGCTCCTTTACTTTGAGGGTATGGAGGACCCTGTTCAGGTTGGTCCTAAAGTTGGGGAGGAGTTCCAGATCGCCCTTTAAAAGGGGCTCATTCTTTTCCAGGGTCTCGGCGAGGCCGGCGGCTTCCTGGGGGCTGGAAGGGGGCTCTGCAAAGGGGGGGGCATGGAGGCTATAGGAGAGGGTAAAGGGGGCCTCCTGGATGTCGGCCTTGCCGGAGGGACCGTTAAAACTGGACCCCTCGGGAACCTTTCCCCCCAGGGTGATTTCCAGGTTCAATTCCCCCTCCTGGTTTTTATAGCTACCCGGCAGGGCCTTAATGTCCTTGATATAGCAGTCTTCGGTGCTATAGAGGTAGACCCTCCGCATGATCCCCCCAAACCACCACATGTCCTGGTTTTCGATATAACTGGCGTCACAGTAACGGACCACCTTGATACAGAGGAGGTTCTCCCCCTTCAATAGAAAGGGAGTAATATCGAACTCCGAGGGGAGCCGGGAATCCTTGGCGGCCCCCGCAAAGGAGCCGTTCACATAGAGGTAGAGGAGGCTCTCGGCGGAGCCCAGGTGAAGGATGACCCGGCGGTCCTCCCAGCCGGGGGGAATCGTAATATACCGCTGATAAAGCCCCGTAGGGTTTTCCCGGGGAGCCCGGGGGGGAGAGGCCTGATAGGGCATCTGGATGTTGGTATAGTGGGGCATATCAAAGCCTTGGAGGGTCCAGGTCCCGGGGACCGTAATTTCATCCCAGGTACTGTGATCGTAGGAAGCCTCGGTCCAAAGGGGTAGATCCTCCCAGGGACTGGAGAGGAGCTTAAAACGCCACCTGCCGTCGAGGGACAAAAACCAGGGGTTTTGTTCCCTCTGCCTAAACTGGGGGCCCCCTATGGCTTCTTTACGGGCCTCTTCGGGGCTTTTATGGGGAAGAATCAGGGTCCCCATGGGGAGGCGGTTAATTTCTTGAATTTCCGGGTTTTCCCAAAGGGGGAGCATGGATTCTGTCATGGCTTCATTATACCAGAGAGCTGTTAATTGTCGAGCTTGTCCCTTCCTTCTATGGGGTGGCTTGACCAAAGCCATCCCATGGATCAGTATCGATAAGATGACAGGAAAGGATAGAAAAGACTTCCGCCCCGAAGCCGCCATATTTGACATGGACGGCCTCATGCTGGAAACCGAGGCCCCCTTCGCCCCCGCCTGGGTCCAGGCGGGGAAGGAAGCGGGCTATGACATAGGTCCCGAAATTATCCAGGCCACCATAGGCATAGACGGGGAGGGGACCCGCCGGATCCTCACCGAAAAGTTCGGCCCCGATTTCCCCCTTAGGAAGATCTGGGACCAGGTGATCCGCCTGGTGACCGAAGACTTTGAGCGGGGCATAGCCCTTAAACCGGGCCTCATTGCCCTATTGGATCACCTCTCAGAAAAGAAGATCCCCGTGGGGGTTGCCACCTCTACCCGCCGGGACGGGGCCCTCTGGAAACTGACCAAGGCGGGCATCGAAGATCGCTTTGAGATCATCACCTGCGGGGACGAGGTCGTCAACGGCAAACCCGCTCCCGATATCTTCCTTCTAGCAGCCCGGCGAATGGGGGTAGACCCCTCTATCTGCGTGGGCTTTGAGGACTCCCCCCCGGGCCTTCTGGGCCTCCACCGGGCCGGCATAGCCTCGGTCTTCGTAAAGGATCAAGTCCAGCCCTCCCCGGAGATCCTGGCCACCGTGTGGAAGACCTATCCAGACCTCGGCCAGGCCTTGGAGTTGTTTTAAGTAGGTATGGAAAAATTTTACCCCCTCTTCATACCTTTGTGGTATGCCCAATAGAAAAAAGCTGGTCCCTCAAACCAGGAATCGATGTGGTATCCCTGGAGGATCTAAAAGACCGGCTCGTTTAGGTCTTTTTAATCATCCTCCCAAAATTCCTTATCCAGTGGTTTCATCTCTTTCAGGACCCCCGTAACCTCCTCGGTAAGTCTAAGGGCCCGCCGGGCAGCCCTCCTTTGAGCCAGTTCCTTTTCCCTAGCCTTCACTATGGTGGTCTCATTTCCCCCCAATAGGTAGTCCAGAGTGACCCCCAGGGTGACGGCGATATCATAGGCCATGGTCACTTCGGGTACCCGCTTATGCTTAATCCAGCTGTACAGGGTATTTACCCTTATATTCAGATAGTTAGCATAATCTTTGAGGCTCATGTTTTGAGCATGGATAAGGGGCCTCGCCCGGGCCCAAAATGTTTCTCCTCTCATATATCTAATATATAAAAAATAACAAAAATTGTCAATACCTTTAGTATTCTTCGGTCAAAATGGGAAATTGCAAATTGGTACGTAAATACCAATTTGGTTTACACATTTTAGGGTATTTGTACCAATTCGCCATAAATTGGTACACAAATGCTAATTTTAGCAAAACATTTTAGGGTATTTGTACCAATGTGAGGATGTGCTCATCGAGTTTAAGCAATCGGCATTTATCCGGAATATTAGCGAAGAGAACATCCGTCATGCATTTTTGAACCCACATTATGACGGCCCGATTGAAGAAGGCGGCTTAACCAACCGTTTCCTTAGACTTGGATTTGACTTGAATGGTAATTTACTAGAAATAATGTATAATGAATACGAGGATCGGGTTTGCATATTCCATGTAATGAGGTGTAGAAGCATATTTTTTCATTTATTAGAGCCTTAACAGAAGGAGTAAAGGTTGGAAAGGATGACAGAAGAAGAAGCATATGCTCTTGATGAGCATTACACTAATAATCCCCCCAAGGTTGACCGGTCAAAAGCTCGCATCCGTATTCCCATGGTGCGAATAGACGGTGCTACAGCTGAATACCTTGCAAAAGAATCAAGGGCTTTAAATAAAAAGCCAGAAGAAATTATTAGCGGTTTGGTTTCGGAGAAACTTGCTAAAGCACATTAAAATGTTTTACCCGCCGTACCCGCCGTGACTTAGCAAGGGTTTCCTCATGAAAGCAAAAACAGATAAAAAAATCGAAGGGATGGTGGTGGGGCTCGTCCAGACCAATTGCTGGTTCTACCCCTTGGAAGAGACCCAGGACACAGAGAAGGGCCCCTCAGGCGAACAGCCTTGTGTTGTTATTGATCCCGGTGATGAGGCCCCCTTACTCATTAAGCGTTTAGATGAGCTTGGCTGGATACCCCGCTATATATTCCTGAGCCATGGACATTTTGACCACCTCTTTGCCCTGCCGGATCTGATCGAGCATTACAACAAATTCCTGGATACGCCGCCCCAGGTGGGCATACACCGGCTGGATGTTCAGTACCTGGGTAAGGATGCCTATGGGGCCCACCAGGAAAGCGTCAGGGCCGCCACCGGGAGCAGCGCCTATCTGGACCCCCTCTGGAAACCCCTCCCCGAGGCGGACCTCATCTTTGAGGAGGGCAGCCAGGCCGGACCCTTTCAGATCCTCCATGTCCCCGGCCATACCCCCGGAAGCGTCTGTTTTTATGACAGAGAGGGCGGCCTCCTCTTTAGCGGCGATACCCTTTTCCGCATGGGCCGGGGCCGCACCGACCTCCCTGGAGGCAACGAAGAGCAGCTGCACCAAAGTCTCGCGAGGCTCCTTAGCATGGACAAGGGGACCAAGGTCTACCCCGGGCATGGTGCGGTTACGAGTATAGGTGATGAATTGCAATATTATAGGTAGGTTTGATCTCGCCACATACTATATATAACCCCAAGAGGGGTGGGTGCCGCTCAGGTCTAGGAATTGAGATGAACCCGCCTACGGAGCCCCCGGCACCCAGTTTCTTGTCTTCTATCATTGCGTTCAGCTTCCCTCGCACATACTGGATGCCGGAGATCCCTTCATTATCCTATTCTGCTCTACTCGAGGTCTCCTACGACGGGGAATTCTGCGCATGTATGCGCCGATATTACCTAGCCCCAAGCAGCCCCCACCCCTCCTAGTGTTTATCCCTTCATGTGGCGAGATAAAACCAAATTGCCTGGTGATAAAGCAAATTTACTCAACACTTATGGGTAAGAGATGATTACTGCGTATGGTGATAGCCCAGGATGATGATCACTTCACTGGAGCCTTATAGAGCCCAGCGCAAAGTGACTGACACCCTTGTTATGCATCATTCAAAATTTTTCTTCCCCCATTTAACTTGGAGGATTGATTATGTAAAGGCTCTTCTCAATCCAACCGCTCATTGCTTGCTCAGCTGGAGCAAAAAATGCTCCTGGCGGCGACATTGGCAGGAGAATGGTGTTAAATACTGGAACTTAGGTTAAGGGCTTTCCCTGCCACCGGAGCCGCTAGGGGCATGTTTTTGTCCAGCGGTGAGGGAGTATGGAGGTCTTGGATTAAGGAGGCTGTGGCGAGATCACACCTACCTCTAGATTATTTAATATAATTCAAGGAAAATTATATTGGAGTTATATATTAAAACCTTCATTGTTTTTTTCATTATCTTCTTTATACCCATAGTAGGTATCCCTGCACAGCATGCAGAATCTGGGGTTCTTTATTTTCATGTCATTGATGAAGAGGAGACCCTCGTTTTTAATAATTACTATAACCAAAATCCCAGATCGACATTTAATGAAAGAGGTGAATTATTACATCCCAATTTGGTTTCTTCAGAAGTTATTATTCTCCCTGTATTTGAGATGGGTCAACAGAGGACCAACGAACATGGGAACCCTGACTTTGTAGCTATTAGAACGGGAATTAGACTGGACAGAAATTTGATACAAGAAGTCAACATGGAAACTCACATATTTTCTGGAGAACCCCTCATATCATTTACCCTTACTCCCGAGGGTGGGGTGATGTTTTTTAACTATACCATGAGGAATATCGGAGAACTCATGGTTATCGTTTTGAATAACCAGGTTAGAGTTATTGCCCGTATTATAGCCCCTATACGAGAAGCTGGAATGATTCAAGGTTTTAATGTAGAAGAAGCAATGATGATATATGATCTTTTAAAATAAAGCATAACCATGTTTTGCCCCAAAATTTGCCACAGGCGTTTCCCGCGGCATAGTTTCCTGCGCTATTGGGGTACGCCTGTGTGAGACCTTATTATACAGTACTATGTACCTTTTTATGCCCGTAAAACCTTAATTCCCCGGCGAATAGGCCATTCTGCCGTTTTGGCCTACAGCTACAAACCTGCCGCTGCCATAGGCGATATTCTGGATACTATTAGTACCAAATCCGCTAGCTCCGGGGGTACCTGGATTTGCGCCGGTTCCATCGCCGCCTGCTATGCCTGTCCAGCTTATGCCATCTGTAGAATACGCCATTCTGCCATTACCACCTACAGCAACAAACCTGCCGCCACCATAAGCGATGCCATTGATTTGATTTTGTCCAAATCCACTATCTCCGGGGTCAGTTGGTTCTGCGGTGGCTCCGGTGCCGCCTGCTATGCTTGTCCAGCTTGTGCCATCGGTCGAATACACCATTCTGCCTCCAGCGCCTACACCAACAAACTTGTTGCCGCCATAGGTGATTCCCAGGATTCGACCTAAACCAAAATCGCTAGTACCGTCTCCAGTACCTCCTGCTATGCCTGTCCAGCTTGTGCCATCTGCAGAATACGCAATTCTGCCACTTTCACCCACAGCAACAAACTTATTATCGCCATATGCGATTCCCCAGATTTCATTAGTACCAAATTCACTATCACCGGGGTTAGCTGGTGCCGCGATGTTTTGAGAGCCGCCTGCTATGCCTGTCCAGCTTAGACCATCTGTAGAATACGCCATTCTGCCCTGATAACCTACAGCAACATACCTGCCGCCGCCATAAGCGATTCCTTGGATTTGATTAGTACCAAATTCGCTGGCTCCGGGGGTGGGTGGATTTGGGCCGGTTCCAGTGCCGCCTGCTATGCCTGTCCAGGTAATGCCGAGGTTATTAGGCTCGCCATTATTATTGTCGTTGTTGTCACCTCCCGTAGGGCTAGAGCAGGCAGCCAAAGACAAGACTATTGCACTGATGAGGGTGATAAAGCCAAAAAACTTCAATTTTTTTAACACATTTTTCATAATAACTCCTTTTTACGCAGAAAATAGACATTTTTTAAGGAAAATACCTGGCAGTATTTCATTATACAGGTAATAATCTGTGGGTGAGTGTACTTCACCAGTGGATAATTGTCAAGGGTATTGTAGTGAATAAAATTGAATTTATTAACTGGTGGTATATCGTAGTGAAGTCAAGTTTACGGCAAATTTTAGCTCTGAATATTAAGAAACGCAGATATATACTAGGCCTTTCACAGGCAAAACTGGCCGAAGCCGCTAACATTGCTACAGCTTATGTCGCCATGATTGAACTGGAAAAGAAATTCCCCTCTGTGGATGTCCTGGAACGGATTGCCCATGCCTTACAAATAGACCCGCCAGAACTTTTTTCCAAAGCCTGTTATCCATCGGAAGCAGTTAAGGACCTTCACCGGTCTGTGTTAACCGGCATAGAACAGATTGTAAAAAACCATATCGAAGAATTTGAGGCAAAAGTAAACTCCGGCGATTTTGAAGCCCCACAGAATGAAAAAGATGCACAGACAAACCAGAAATCTGGTAAATAAATCGATACTGCTTCCGGAAGCTGACCTCATTATCCCTTCACTGCTGGTTAAATACATGCCTAATTTACTGAACACCCACCAAGTCCCCTCTCGCTGGTCAGCAAACAATCGCCAGAAGGGAACCTCACTCGTATACACTCGTTCGGTGGGGGTTCCTGTCGGCTCCAGCTGCAGCGAACTCCTTCATCTAAATAATAAATATATAGCTTATTTGTGCTGCAGAAATCGCCGCCAGGAATTTTTGCAGCACCAGCGTTGAAAGATACGCGTGGTTCGATAGAAGATGATCATCGAAAATCACCTGCATGGTATAGTTTGACACCTTTGTCGTGCATCATTCAAAATTTATCTTCCCCCATCATACTTGTAGGATGGATTATGATAGGCTCTTCTCGATCTGCCCGAGCATTGCTTGCTCAGCTGGAGCAAAAAATGCTCCTGGCGACGACATTGGCAGGAAAAAAATGCTATGTATAGTTGGTTAGGTATAAGGCTTTCCTGCCACAGGAGTCGCTAGGGGCATGTTTTTGTCCAGCGGTGAAGGGATAATGAGGTCTTCGAATTTAATGTATCAATCATTATAATCCTGCTATACTACTCACAGGAGACATCATGCCTAATAAAATAATAATGAAGACCCCCATCGCGGAGCTGGATGGGGATGAGATGACCCGGATCCTTTGGGGTCTTATTAAAGAGATGCTCATCCTTCCCCGGGTGGATCTAAAAACCGAGTACTTCGATCTGGGGATAGAGAACCGGGAAGCCACCGGGGATCAGGTGACCCACGATGCCGCCCAGGCCATAGCCCGGCTGGGGGTGGGGGTAAAGTGTGCTACCATCACCAGCAATACCGCCAGGCAGAGGGAGTACAAGCTGAGCAAGCTGCACCCCAGCCCCAATGCCACCATCAGGGCGGCCCTGGACGGGACGGTCTTTCGCCGGCCCATTAATGTGTCCCGGATAAGACCTACGGTCTCTACCTGGAAGGAGCCCATAGTCATAGGCCGCCACGCCTACGGGGACATCTATAGGGGGGCCGAGATGATCATTCCCGGCCCGGGGACGGTGGAGCTGGTCTATAGGGATCTTCAGGGCCGGGAAGAGCGGCGCATGGTCGCCGACATGAAGGAGCCGGGGATAGTCATGGGGATCCACAACCTGGATGATTCGATCCGGAATTTTGCCCGGGCCTGCTTTCTTTATGCCCTGGATGAAAAGCTTCCCATCTGGTTTGCCGCCAAGGATACGATTTCCCAGACCTACGACGGCCGTTTTAAGGATCTCTTCGAAGAGGTCTATCAGCAAGAGTTTAAAGAAAGATGCGACGAGGCGGGCCTCAGTTACTATTACACCCTCATCGATGATGCGGTGGCCCGGGTGATGAAGCACCAGGGGGGCTTCCTCTGGGCCTGCAAGAACTACGACGGGGACGTAATGAGCGACATGATCGCCAGCGCCGCCGGCAGCCTGGCCATGATGACCAGTGTCCTCGTGTCCCCCCAGGGGGTCTTTGAGTACGAGGCGGCCCATGGGACGGTTCAACAGCACTACTACCGCTGGCAAAAGGGCGAAAAGACCAGCACCAACCCGGTGGCCCTCATCTTCGCCTGGACCGGGGCTCTGGCCAAGCGGGGCGAACTGGACGGGACCCCCGATCTTGTTGCCTTCGCCCGGACCCTAAGGGATGCTTCACTTTCTACCATAGAGGAGGGGAACATGACGGGGGATCTGGCGAACCTCTCGAATCCCCGGCCAGAGAAGGTTCTTAACTCCTGGGAATTCCTCGAAAAGGTTAAAGAAAAGCTCTAGGCTCCCAGAGCCTTATGTTTGGGCCGGCGATAGGGGGGCATAAAATAAAGCCTATCCATCTGCCATTCAAAGGAATAGCTCCGCCCCTTTCCCAGGGGGTGAATCCGAAGAAGGGTCAGGGCGGCGGTCCTAAAGGCGAAGACCGGGGTCTCTGGGCTGCCTGGGGGGGGATTAGCTTCATCGGGGCACAGAATAGCCGCAGAGAGGAGGGGAGGGTACTCTAATAAAACGGGACTTCCGCAGATCTCCTTTATGCGAAGGTCCAGGTTTAAGGCTGGACCAAAGAGGGAGAGACCCTCCCAGGCGGGGGAGGGCAGCTTCAGGCCCAGGGGGCAGCGGACCAAGACCCCGCTCCCTATCCATCCTTCATTCATTATGGTAGCTTCCCGGATCTTCTGTGCCAGGGCCTTCAAGTCCCCGGGCCCCAGGGCTTCACCCAGCTGGGCCAGGATGGCTCCGGGGGGAAGGGAGCGGGCCCCCAAGAGGGCCTGGGAAAAGAGGCTTCGTCTGTAATCCTCCAGGGCCTTGATTGTTTCTTCCTGGGGGACCAAAAAAAGAAAAAGGGCCCCATCCGGCTTTATTCCAAGGCTACCCAAGGCGGCTTCTCCCTATTATAGTAGTAGTGTGTAATCCGATAATCATTTTATAAGGAAGGGCTATGAAGTATAAGACTAAGCTGCTGGTGGATCGCTTCGCATCAATTATTTCAAAGTGGCCCCAGGTGGAATGTATCTCCATCAACGAGGCGGCCCTGCCGGATACCCTGGATCCCTATTTTGCGGTCATCCTGGATGTGTTCTATAAAGATCAGATTCCCGGCCCCGAGGACAGGCAGAAATTATACGGCAACGACCTGGGGGCCTTCGAGAGTTCCGGCGGCGGCGCCAAGGATCGCTTCCTGGTGGGAGACATTCCCATCCGCCTGGAGTATAAGTCCATTGCCATGGTGGAAGAACTGGTCTCCATCGCCGACACCAAGCTCTATTCCCTCTGGCTTATAAAGGACTCGGGGACCTATGGCTTTTACCGTCTCTCCCAGGGGGAGATCATTTACTCCCAAAGTGACTGGATCAAGGGCATCCGGGGGCGCTTAAAAAACCTGGGGGAAGAGTTCTGGTTCAACATGAGGAATGCCACTGAATCCAAGATGGAACACTTCCTCAGTGACCTGGGGGCGGCCTTTATGCAGGAGGATCAGTTCTTCTATTTGACCTCCGCGGCGGGCTTTATCAAGAGCGCCTGCCTCACCCTCTTTTGCATCAATAAGCATTTTGAGCCCTCCCATCGGGCCTATTATTCCCAGGTTCTGGCCCTCAAGTCCCTGCCCAATGCCTTCCCGGCTTCGCTGGAAACCTTTTTATCCTCCGACCCGGAGATGACCATGGAGCGGAAGTTCCACCTGGCCCAGCTCATCGCCAAGGGAATCGTGGCCCTATGAGGTCCCTCTTTCTTGGCTTCATCCTGCTCCTCTTCCTCCTTCCCGGGGGGGAGCTTTTTACCCAAGACTATCCCCCCATCCTGGCCGACCCGGGGCAGATCCTCTCCTGGCCCCAAAGCAGCTGGCGGGACCGGCGCTTCGAGGTTTTTTCCTGGGACCGCTACCCGGAGATCCTCATCTTCGACACGGCGGATTTTGAGATCCAGGCGAAGCTCTTTAAGCGCCTGGCTTTTTTCGTGGAAAAGTCGGGCTTTAGGGGACGGCTGGCCCATGATCACGAGATCGCCCATCTCCACGGCTGGAACGCCCATAACTATAGGGCCGAGGATCTGGCGAATTTTTTCCAGACCGCCCGGCTGAACGATTTTCCCCTTTTGGAAGAAGAGTGGGAGCTGGAGTACATCCTCTACTCCGCGGGGGTCCTGCGCTGGGACGCCCAGCGGGGCATTACCGCCGGCCGTGGGGCGGTCCTGTCCATCTCCCGGGAGGGGAGCCACCAGAGCTTAAGGCCCCGCTTCATGGCCCACGAGGTCTTCCACGGCCTCTTTTTCATAGACCAGGATTTTAGGAATTTTTCCCAGCGCCGCTGGGAGGCCCTGCCCGATTATGCCCGGACCTTCTTTCTGGGCTGGTTGAATTTAAGCGCCTACGATATCACCGACGAATACCTGGTGGTGAACGAGTTCATGGGCCATATCCTCCAGTTCCCCCCGGCCAATATTCCCTGGTACTTTGGGGAGCACCTGCCCAACCAGATGGCCGCCCCCACGGCAGGCTTAAGGTCCATCCTGCCGGCCCGGGAAACCCGCACCCTCGAGGGCCGCCCCTTTTGGCCCGACCTGGCCGAGACCTTCGCCCGGGAAGCCGATGCCTTTTCCCTCTATGTGACCCAGCGCTGGAACCTCCAGCCCGGACGGCCCTGGCGCTAAGCTCCCCCTAGTTTTGTTTTCTATAATAAGCTACATTCCTCTCATGCACCCCATCTTTACAAACCTGTTGGAACGATACCCCGACCTCTCTTCCTGTGCCGAAGCAATCACCGGTGCGGCGGAGCTGCTTTTAAAGACCGCCCAGGAGGGGAGGAGCATCCTCATCTGCGGAAACGGGGGCAGTGCCGCCGACGCGGATCATATCTGCGGGGAACTGGTAAAAAGCTTCTGCAAGAAGCGGCCCATAGACCCGGAGGTCGCGGCCGAATTAACCCGGCTGGATCCCGAGGGCGCCCAAATTGCCTCCCGGCTCCAGGGGGGGGTCAGGGCCCTCTCCCTGGCCCAGCATCCGGCCCTTACTACGGCCTTTGGGAACGACGTGGACCCCCACCTGGCCTTTGCCCAGCAGTGCCATGTCTACGGTCAGAGGGGGGACCTCTTCTGGGGGATCTCCACCTCGGGGAATGCGACAAACGTCTGCGCCGCCGCCCTGGTGGCCCGGGCCCAGGGACTCAGCGTTTTGGGGATGACGGGCCTTGGGGGGGGAAAGCTCAAGGGCCTCTCGGATGTCTGCATCAATGTGCCCCGTACAGAAACTTACGAGATTCAGGAGCTCCATCTTCCGGTCTACCATGCCCTCTGCCTTTTTATTGAAGACCGTATCTGGTAAACTAGGGCTTTGGAGGAACAGGTGTACAAGAGTGTAGATCCCAAGGTGAGCTTTCCCAAACTGGAAGAAGAGGTCCTGGCCTTCTGGGAAAAAAATCAGACCTTTAAAAAATCCATCGCCATGCGGGAGGGGAAGGAGGAGTTTGTCTTCTACGACGGCCCCCCCTTTGCCACGGGGCTGCCCCATTTTGGTCATTTTATCCCCAGCACCGTGAAGGACATCATCCCCCGCTACCAGACCATGAGGGGGAAAAAGGTTGAACGCCGCTTTGGCTGGGACTGCCACGGCCTCCCCATCGAAAACCTCATCGAACAGGAACTCAACCTTAATTCCAAAACCGAAATTGAAGCCTACGGCATCGCCGAATTTAACGAGGCCTGCCGGGCCTCGGTGCTCCGCTACGTGGACGAATGGCGGCAGACCATCACCCGCCTGGGCCGCTGGGTGGACTTCGACAACGATTATAAGACCATGGAAAATGATTACATGGAGAGCATCTGGTGGGTGGTAAAGACCCTCTGGGAAAAGGATCTTATCTACGAGGGCTACTATGTGCTTCCCTACTGTCCCCGCTGCGCCACGGTTCTTTCTAACCACGAACTCAACCTGGGGGGCTATAAGGATGTCCACGACCCCTCAATAACGGTCCGCTTTAAGGTGGCCGAAGGGGCCCTACTGGGAAACCAGGCCTGCCCCCCCTCCACCTACTTCCTGGCCTGGACCACCACCCCCTGGACCCTCCCCTCCAATTTGGGGCTGGCCCTGGGGCCCGATCTCGATTACGTCCTCTTACTGGACAAGAAGAGCCCCCAGGGGGAACACTACATCCTCTGCGAAAGCCTCATAGGAAGCTACTATAAAGATGAAAGTGACTATGAAATCCTCTGGAAGGCCCAGGGGAAGGATCTGGCCGGCATAGCCTACGAGCCCCTCTTCCCTTACTTTGCCCAGCACCGCAGTGAGGGGGCCTTTCGGACCTTTATGGGAGATTATGTCTCCACCGAGAACGGCACGGGGATAGTTCACATCGCTCCCGGCTTTGGGGAGGATGATGCCCGGGTTCTTAAGGGGACCGGGGTTCCGACCATCTGCCCCGTGGACAGCGAATGCCGCTTTACCGCCGAGGTAGGGGACTTCCAGGGTCTCTTCGTCAAGGACGCAGACCGGGCCATCATGGATCACCTCAGGGCCCAGGGGAGCCTGGTAAAGCGGGACCAGATCCTCCACGCCTATCCCCATTGCTGGCGATGCGAGAGCCCCCTGATCTACCGGGCGGTGAACTCCTGGTTTGTCCGGGTGGAGGAGATAAAGCAGGATCTGCTGGATGCCAACGATCAGATCCACTGGGTGCCGGGCCACATCAAGACCGGCCGCTTTGGCAAGTGGCTCCAGGGGGCCCGGGACTGGGCCATCAGCCGGAACCGTTACTGGGGGAACCCTCTGCCCATCTGGGTCTGCCCGGACTGCGGAAAAAAGATCTGCATAGGCAGCCGGGATGAACTCAAGGAACTGTCGGGGGTCTACCCCCATGACCTCCACAAGCACTTCGTGGACAAGATAACTATCCTCTGTGCCAAGACCGGGGGGAGCTGCGGGGGCACCATGGTCCGGATCGGCGAGGTCCTGGACTGCTGGTTCGAATCGGGGGCCATGACCTATGCCCAGAATCATTATCCCTTCGAGAACAAAGAATACTTCGAGGATCATTTTCCCGCCGATTTTATCAGCGAGAGCCTGGATCAGACCCGGGGTTGGTTCTACACCCTCATGGTCCTCTCCACGGCCCTCTTTAAAAAGCCGGCCTTTAAGAACTGCATAGTCAGCGGTATAGTCCTGGCCTCCGACGGCCGGAAGATGAGCAAAAGCTTAAAAAACTACACCGACCCGGTGGATGTGATAAACACCTATGGGGCCGATGCGGTCCGGCTCTTCCTGGTCCACTCGCCCCTCCTTAAGGCCGACGATCTTCGCTACAACGATGAGGGGGTGAAGGAAGTCTTAAAGAGCATCCTCCTTCCCCTCTGGAATGCCTACAGTTTTTATGTCACCTACGCCAACATAGACGGCATAGAGCCCAAGGCTCCGGAGGACCCATCGAACCCCCTGGACCAGTGGATCCTCTCCCTGGCCGAGGCCCTGGTGGAACGCTGCAGTACCGCCCTGGACAGCTACGATCTGGCAAAAGCGGTGGACCCCATCGTGGAGTTCATCGACCTCCTCAATAACTGGTACATCCGCCGGTCCCGCCGCCGCTTCTGGAAGGCCCTGGGGCCCGAGGGCAGCTCCGACCGGGACAAGGCCGAGGCCTACGACACCCTCTACGATGTGCTGAAGACCCTTATCATCGTGGCGGCCCCCTTCATGCCCTTCACCACCGAGGCCATCTGGGGAAACCTCCGCAGGGAGGACGAGAGCGAATCGGTCCATCTCTTGGATTATCCCCAGGTAAGGGCCCAGAGGCGAAACCAGGACCTGGAGTTCCGGATGGCCACGGTGCAGAAGGCGGTCTCCATGGGGCGGGCCCTCCGCTCCCAGTACAACGTCAAGGGCCGCCAGCCCCTGGAAAGTCTTAGCCTCGTGAGCCCCCAAGGGGAGGAGCGAAGGATCCTCACCGAGATGGAAGACATCATCCGGGAAGAACTGAACGTAAAGAAGGTCATCTTCCGGGAAAACGAAGAGGACCTGGTGGAGTATGAGGCCAAGGCCAACTTTAGGGTCCTGGGCAAGGAACTGGGAAAGAACATGAAGGAGGGGGCCGATAAAATCGCCGCCCTCAGCCAGGCTGAGATCAAGGAGATCCTCGCTGGAGCCAGCCTTTCAATTAACCTGGAGGGGGCTTCGGGGCCCCTGGAAATCACCCTGGAAAAGCTGGACATCCGGCGCATAGAGAAGGCAAACCTCAAGATCCTCAACGAGGGGACCCTGACGGTGGGGCTCGACACGGAAATTAGCCCCGAACTCCTCATGGAAGGGGAGGTCCGCGACCTGGTCCGGGGGGTTCAGAACCTCCGCAAGGACCTGGGCCTGGAGGTTACCGATAGGATCATCCTTAAGCTCCAGGGCCCCGATAGCTTACGGGCCGCTTGGGAGGCCTTTAAGGACTATGTGGCAGATGAAACCCTCTCTATAGAAAGTACCTGGGCCCAGGCCGAGGACATGAGGGACCTGGAAGGGGGAGCATGGAGGGTGAAGATTGAAAAGGCCTAGGATCTGGGGAGCCCTGACGCTCCTCCTCCTCGCCGCATCCTGCGCCACCACCCCCCGGGGCTCCCTGCATCTTCCTGATGGGGCTCCGGATTTCTCCCTCCTCCCCCCAGGGGCCAATGTATACCTCTGGGCAGATACCCAAGCCGCCCGGCCCGTCTTGGAGATCCTCTCCCTGGGGGGCCTTAACTCCCGGGATGCGGCCCAGATCCTGGACCGGACCACGGCGGTCATGGCTGGCTTCTACCCCCCCGGGGGGGAGCAGAGCTTCTACCTGGCAGGGCAGGGTAATTACCCCAGCGGGGGGGCCCGGTTCTCCATGGGCTTAAGCGGCGACTGGAGCCGCATACGGTCCGCCGCCGGGGGCCGCTACTGGCACTCGGCCTCGGCCAACCTGGGGGTGGCCCTGGGGCCCCATCTGGCCATGGTAAGCGATGGAGACCCCCTCTCTGTATCTTCCGCCGCCGGGGAGGAGACTCTAGTCCCCCAGGGCTTCGAGGACTTCCGCCGCCCCCTGGCCCTGGCAGGCTGGCTGGGGAATCCCCTTTCTACCCTCGATTCCTTCATGGCCTTCCTGGGGCTTCCCCTCCAGATCCCGGCCCAGGAGTTCTATTTTGGCCTCGATTCCCCTTCCCCCTATGAATACGAAATGGTCCTCATGATTAAGGCCGATTCCCCCAGCCAGGCGGGCTCCCTCTTGGCCCTTTTTTCTACCGCCCGGTTCTTCCTCCTCTCTGCCATGTCCCTCCAGGGTGCTGATACCCCGGTTTTGCCCATCCAGGAGGCGGGGGCCCTCCTCTTTAGCAACCTTCCCCGCCAAGAGGGGGATTCCCTCATTCTGCGAACCCCAGCCCTGGACCTGGACCATATAGCTTTACTTTTTTTCCTCTTTTCGTTACAGTAAGATTAGCACCTACATGAAAGAGAGAGAGGATTATGCCCACCTACGGATACGAATGTAAGAGTTGCAAGCACACCTTTGATGCCTTTCAGAGCATGAAGGATGATCCCCTAACAGAATGCCCCAAGTGCCACAAGGAACTGCGCCGCCTTATTAACGGGGGCGGAGGGCTCATCTTTAGGGGGGGCGGTTTTTATGTGAACGATAAATCCGGCGGCTCCTCCAAGGCCGAAGCATCCAAGTCCGAGGGCCCTAAGGCCGAGGCCTGCGGAAGCTGTGCCCAAGCCGAGGCCTGTCCCGCCGCCGTCACCGCCTAGGCTCCTTTAAGGGGGGGATGTGTTTGGTTTATCCAAAAAGAGCCCCGGAAAAGAAGGCCGCTCCTACAAATTTTTATGCGAAAACTGCGGCGCCGATGTCCCCAGGGACGCCAAGACCTGCCCAAAATGTAAAAGCTCCTTTTCCAATATCCGCTGTCCCTTCTGCGAGTTTGTGGGGGAAGAACAGCTCTTTATAGAGGGCTGCCCCACCTGCGGTCACCGGATCTCGGGGCTGGGGGAGGATGAGCCGCAAAAACAGGGCCGGCCAGCAAGGACCCCCCGAAAAAGCAGGCAGGCCCACCAGTATACCCACGGGCCCCTGCCGCTCTGGGTCTATATCCTGACCACCGCCGCCTTTACGGCCACCCTGGCGGCCCTCTTCCTCCGGCTTATACGCTAGGGCCTAGACCGGGACCTTGGTATCCATGTCAGCAAAGATGTCCTTCACCGCACTATGCCGGGCCCTGCCAAAGGCCTCAGGCAGGGTGGCTGAAAGGTACTGCCCCGGCAGGACCGCCGAAAAGGGGGCATGGTAGTAGGGGTCTTGGGCCTTCAGGTTGAGGATCTTATCCCCCTTAAGGGAATCATCATAGGATATAAGATAGACATTTTTCGTGGCCCCCCCGGCTATGCGGGAAAGGCGGATCATCCTTTCTGAATCTTCGTCATGGGATAAATAGATGAAAAGGGCGGTCCCCGGATCGAGACAGCAGACCGGGCCGTGGAGGAACTCCTCAAAATCGTAGGCAGAGGCGGGGTAGCAGAGGGTCTCCAGCTCCTTTAGGGCCGACTCTGAACCGGCGGCAGAGGCGGGGCCCTTGCCGGTAAAGATATAGTGATTGGCCTCCTTCAGGGCCTCCCTATGACCCAGGAAAAAAGCTGCGCAGCTCTCCTGGTTTTCTTTCATGTAGCTTATGGACTCCTTAAGGCCCCCCAACTGGGATGCCAGGGCCCCTTCGTCCAGGGTGCCGCTCTTTCGGGCCGCCCCCAGGGCCGCCAGGTAGAGGGCCAGGACCGTGCCGGTATAGCCCCTGGTTTTGGGCCCCGCGGTTTCGTTGTCCACGTCCAGGACCAGGGGGCAGTCCCCTGCCTGGGCCACCGGGGTCTCGAGGCTATAGCTAAGGGTAGCCGCCGGAATGCCCTGGCCCTGGAGGCGGGAGATAAGGGCCAGGGTGTTGGTGGACCGGCCTCCCTGGCTTACCGCCAGGGCCAGGGGCCTCTCTCCATAGAGCCGGCCGCACATGCTGGGGGCCAGGACGCTTACTTCGATGTGCAAGAGGGCTTCGATAAAGTCCCGGGCAGAATTACAGGCATGGTAGCTGGTGCCGCTCCCTATAAGGTAGATCCGATCCGGTTTATGTTTGGTGTATAAATCGGCGAAGGGCCCCAGGCAAGCCTCCCGGGTTTGAAGGATCCGCTCCAGGTATTCCCCCTGGCTCAGGTAATAATCGTACATGGTAGCTTCCATAATACTTCCTCTTTATATGGACAAAGGATTTTCAGTATAGTAGCCTAAAGGGCACTGTCTGTCCACAAAGCCATGTATCGTGGCGGAGGGGTGGAAGCAAAGGACTCCCATGGATTATGTCATAGGCATTGACAGCGGTTCCACCAAATACCTAATCAAAGCCCGAAGCCTCGATGGGCAGATCCTGGGCCAGGTCAAAGGCCCCACCGCCAACCACCGGATCATAGGGACCGAAAAGGCTGGGGAGGCCATCAAGACCATGGTGACAGAGCTCCTCTCTTCCTTTGGGGCTGCCCCCGGGGACTGCCGCTGCCTGGTGGCCGCTGCGGCGGGGATAGATTCTGAACAGGACCGGGCCGCCGTCCAGGCCCTCTATGGGGTCCTGGGGCTGTCGTGCCCCCTCTTCTGCATGAACGATGCCATGGCGGCCCTCTATGCCGCTACCCAGGGCCAGGGGGTCCTCTCCATCAGCGGCACCGGGTCTATCGCCGTGGGGCGCAATAGCCAGGGCCGCATCACCCGCTCCGGGGGCCACCCCACCAGCATCTTTGGGGATGAGGGCTCCAGCCGCTGGATGGCCCTCATGGCCATGCGCCATGCCTCCCGCTGGATAGATGGGATGGTCCCCCCCTCAGCCTTAACCGATAAACTCGATTCCTTTTTTGGGGGCCTGGACGCAAATAAGCTTTCCCAGACGGCGGCCCGCTACAAGCAGAGCCCAGTGGAAACAGAACTGGCGGTCCTGGTGTACGAAGCCGCCAAGGAAGGGGACCAGGGGGCCCTGGAGATAATCCAACAGGGGGCCCGGGAGCTCTTCGACCTGGCACTCTCCTGTGTGCATAAGCTTTCCCTGGACCAGGACCCCTCATTTAAGTCCGGGGTCTGGGGCTCCGTCTTCGTGGAGAACCATTTTTTTTATGAGACCTATAGGGATCTTTTCCTAAAAGCCTACCCCCAGTGCCAGGTGGTGTTCCCCCAGGGTGATGCGGCCGACGGGGCCCTCGATCTGGCGGCGGACTACCTGGAAGGCAAGATCCCCTTTATCGGCGAATTGTAAAAGGAGGCTAAGGATGGAATTAAAGGAACATGATGTCTATGTGCTCTATGCGGCGGAAAAGCTTTCGGGGGCCACCCCGGCCCAGCTTACCCGCTTCCTCTTCGAAAGCGGGATCTTCCAGGGCTTTGACCTGAGCTGGTCCCTGGCCAACCTTAACGAGGCCGGGCACCTGGTCCAGGCCATTTCGTCTAACGGTATCTGCTACGAGATAACCGACCAGGGTAAGAATGCCTTGGCCCAGGGCCTCTCGGAGGCCGACCAGGGGAAGCTCAAAGAGCTGGACGAAAAGGGGGCAGAGTTTTCCCGGATCTTCCGCATCGAAGAGGACTACCCGGCCCAGTACACCGAGTCGGCCAATGCCATCGTGCCGGTTTTTCTTTCCATCCGGGAGGGGGCCAAGATTCTAATGAAGGTCTCCATCATCGTAGAGGACACTGAAACGGCCAGGGATATCACCAAGAACTGGGCCCAGAATGCCCGGGACACCTATAAGGCCATATGGGAATCCATAGGCCAGGGGAGACCCTTTCCCTCCTTCACCCCCTACTAGGAGGGCCCCCATGTCAAACTACGAAACCTATCCCCTTTGGAATCCCCGCCTCCCTTACCCCTCAGAAAACGAAATGCCCTTCCCCCAGGGGATGGGCCACATCCTGGCCCACGACGGCCGGGTGGACATCCTTCCCTTCCTCCATGATGTGTCCATCGCCGCCTTTGAAGGCCGGATTTATCTGGCCTGGTATAACTCCACCGATGCGGAGATCTGGGGCTCTTCGCTGATCCGGGGAAGAAGCTCCGCCGACGGGGGAAACAGCTGGTCAGAACCCTATACGGTGGCGGGAAGGATAGATTCATCGGAGGAGCACTTTGTGCCGGTGAACCTTTTTCCCCGCCGGGGGGTCCTCCACGCCACGGTCACCGAGATGGCGGGGAAAAACATGACCACGGGGCTCCATCTTTTTACCCGGGGGGCCGGCGATAATGACTGGACCTTTACAGCCCGGATAGGGGAGGGCTTTATCTGCAACACGGTCCCCCAGCTAATGGACAACGGCAACTACCTGTCCCCGGCCTGGATGCCCATGAAGCAGGAGACCCCTGCCTTTCCGGCGGCCCTGATCAGCCAGGGGGATGATATCGCCAAACCCTGGCGCTGCCGCTTCTTCTACGACCCCCTCCATCCCCAGGCAGTGAGGATCCGCTGTCCCGAAACCACCTTCAGCCTCAAGGGCCCCCAGATTACCGCCTATGTCCGGAACGACGAGGGGCCTTCCTATGTCTTTCAAAGCAATGACTACGCCGAGACCTGGAAGGGGCCCTATATTAACCCCATGACGGTGGGGAACTCCAAGCTCTTTGCGGGGAAGCTCAAGGATGGAAGGAACTACCTTATCTATAATGCCGACCGGGGCTACTTTATCCGGACCCTCCTGGTCATGGCCGTCTCGGATCCGGGGGAAGGGCAGTACAGCCGGGTCTACAAGATCTTCGAAGATGATTCGGCCGACCTGGGCCGGGGTTCCATCTGGTTTTACCCCACGGCCTGCGAAGAGGAGGGCTTCCTCTATGTGGGCTGTACCCTCCAGGAACCGGGGAACATACGCAGCGCTGTGGCCGCTAAAATACCCACCTCTTCTTTATAGAGGCTCTTCCCTCTAGGGCCCCGCAACCTGGCTGAGGAGGGGCTGGGAGGCCCTCCACCGTTTAAGGTTCTCGAACCATACCCCCATGATGGCCCCGTAGACGGCCCCGAACTCCTCGCCCCCCGCCCTATGGGGGGTGATGAGGGCGTTTTTAATACCCCAAAGGCGGTGTTCCGGCGGCAGGGGCTCCGGGTCCGTCACATACAAACCGGCCCCCCCCAGATGACCCCCTTCCAGGGCTTCGCAGAGGGCCTCGGTGTCCACCGCCGTCCCCCGGCCCACGTTGAGCAGGAGGCTCCCCTTTTTCATGAGGCCAATCCGCCGGCGGTCAAAGAGGCCCGCCGACTGGGCATTATTGGGAAGGCAGAGGGCGGTGATATCCATCCGGGGAAGGATCTCGTCCAGATCCTCCAAACCCAAAAGGGCCTTGAGGTAGCCGGGCTTTTCCCCCTGGGTCCGTTTAATCCCCCAGACCTGGGCTCCCAGGACGGCCATCTTCTGGCCATACTGGCCCCCTATGTCCCCCAGGCCCACCACCAGGACCGAAGCCCCGGCGATGATCCCCACGGGACCCGCGTTCTCCCAGACCCGCTGGGCCTGCTGGTCCCGGTAGTGGTGGAGCCTCTTCATGAGGGTAAAGCTCATCCCCACCAGGTATTCAGAGATGACCCCCCCAAAGGCCCCCGAGGCGGAACAGAGCTGGGCCCCCTGGGGCAGAAGCCCCGGGACTATATAGGGGTCATAACCGGCGGTCCCTAGCTGGAGCCAGGCCAGGTTCTTGCATAGGGCAAGCTCCTGGGGCCGGGGGTTCCCCCAGATGATATGGGCCCTCTGGAGCTCCTCCTCCTTGGGGGGGGAGTTTTCGCCATACATGATCTCGAAATCCGGAGCCAGGGCTTCAAGCTCCCTCCGGTACTCGGGGAGCATGGTTTTGAGGATGAGGAGGCTCGGTCTTTCCCCCCTAGCCATGGATGCCCCTATAGGTCTTGGCGATGCTCCACATGAGCCGGGCGGTGCTGCAGACCCAGATTTCCTTATAGGTGCAATTATTCTGCATGGGCATATAGGGCTCATCCTCGTCCTCGAAGGTCTGGAAACCCACGGGGACCGAACCCACGGGCATCCCCGCCAGGCCCCCGTAGAGGGGCGGGTAATCGTAGCCTTCACCGTACATGGTGCTGTAGGCAAAGGGGTTCATCCCCAGGGTGTATTCCAGCTGCCGGACCGCCAGATCGTAGAGGGAGCGGTCCTTGTAGTACTCCGCCAGGATGAAGACATTCTTGGCCTTGCTCAATAGGGTGGTATGGAAGCCCCTAAACTGGTAGCAGACCGGAAAGCGGCGGAGGAAGTGGGTCTCGCTCAGCTTAATCCCCTGGTGAAGCTGCCGGTTGTATTCCTCCAGGGTGGGGCTCCCTATGGCCCTGTTCCCCTCGTGGGAGAGGTTGGCAAACTCGGTGTTGTCTATCTCGTAGACCCCCGAGGGGAGGATATCGTAGGGGGCCATCACATGGGCGGTCTCGGTGATAAAGTCCCGGTAGGCGTCCACGCATTGCCGCCAGAGGGGGGCTTCTTCGTGCTGGGGAGCATCGGTAAGAAGGAGGATGAAACCTTCCATAAAGAAGTGCTCGTAGCTCCGGTGGTAAAAGCTGATGGGCCGGGTCTTCTTCCGGTCCTCGAAAAAATAGCCGTGGAGGGGGATGCTAAAATCCTGCCGCCGCTCCAGCTGCTGGCACTGGGAGAGCTGCCGGGCCCGGTGGGCGGCGGCCTTGAGGAAGCGCTCCTCCCCGGTAACCCGGTAGAGCATGGCGGCGGCGGCACAGCCCAGGGCTATCCGCTCGGACATGAGGCTGTTGTCGGTGGAAGACTCCAGGGTCTCTTCCCCAAAGTAAAAATCTTCTATGGCGCACTTGATGCACCAGTCGTAGAACATCTTGTCCCATTCATAAAACTTGGCCCCATAAGCACAGGTGTAGGAGGCGGTGTAATTATGAATCGCCGTTTTGAGGGCCTCCCCGGTCATGTCATCCTTGTCCCCCCGAAAGTTCTTGGTCCATAAGCTCTTGGTCAGGTGGGTGTGGCGGTAGCCGTCCCCAAAGCGGGTCCGCATGGCCCAGTTAAGACCCCAGCGGGCCTCTTCCAGGACCCGTTCCGAAAGTTCCGGCTCGCTCTCTTTGGTGGCATCCCCCAGGTCGAGCATGGCCACGATGATGTCGCAGGTCTTGTCTATGGCCTGGGAAAGATCCGCCGCATCGTGCCAGCCCCCATGGATGGGAAGGGTCCGGCCGTCGGGGTGCTGGCTATAGGTGTCCAGGTGACATTCGATGTGGAGCCCCGGCACCTCAAAGCCGCAGCGCTCGGCAAAGAAAAAGTTGAGGGTCTTCCAGGCGGCCCCCAGGTAGGCATCGTTCCCAATGGCAAAGAACCCCGAAGAGAGGGGCCCCGCTTGGATTGTATAAAAGCCCGGAGTCTTAAACTCCGAAAAGTCCAGCTTCTTAAAGCCCTGGTCCAGGGCTTCTGCCTTTCCGCTAAAGACCGTCTTCCCCCCCGCATCGGCGAGGCTAAAGCTGTCTTCCCTAAGGTTCTGCACCAGGGCCTCTTTTTTGGCCTCCGCCAGATAGCCGCTGTGACAGTAGGCGATGGAATCCCGGTTAAGATCCCAGCCCTTGGTTTTTTCCGGCTCCACCACTTCCAGCTTAAAATCGTCGATGTATATGGACATCTCTTCGCTGGCATTCATCAGGGAGCCGTGGATAAGGGTGTAGAAGTTAAAGCCCGTGGCCTTGTCCCTATAGATGTCGGGGAACTCCCAGATCACCTGGGTCCACTGACCGGGAACCACATCGGCGTGGTGGAAGCCATCGAAGCGCCCCGGGGCGGGCATGATTTTCTCCCCCTCGTTATGGAATGAGATGATGACAAAGTTCGATGCAAAGCCCGGGGAGTCCACGTAGGTCCAGAATGAAAGGCGGTTATACTCCCGCAGATCCTCCCCCTCCAGGGGATAAAAGAAGCCCGGCTGGGCATAGGCCCGGTTGGTGGGTTTTTTCACCCCCGTGGAGGTAGGGGTATCGAGCCTGATGCTCCCCTTGCCGCTATGGCTGTGGGCCAGGTCCAGGTGCAAGGTACCGGGGCCGTTATTGTGGAGGAAGGGGAACTGCTTTTGGATCTCCATGTCCCGGACCTTCTTTACCGGCTTGGCGGCCCACCGCGGAAAGGCCCCCCCCTTAGGATCCGCTTCCATGGGCCGCCGGATCATACGGCTCTTCTTCAACTGGTCTTCCAGGGGCTGGTACATGCTCACCTTCCTTTTTTTTGTTCATTGTTAAATGGAAAATCAGTTTCCATTTAACTTCCGCTAAAAAATGCACTTTTCAATGCTTTAGTATTGAAAAGTGCAAGTTAAAGGAAGCAAGCAACCGGCTTGCTTCGTTTAACCATTATATGGCTCAAATTTTTTATAGCCAAGGGCCGTTTATAAGCATATACTTATCGTAGACAATTTTCCTTGGAGGAATCACATGAAGGGGAACAATAATAGATTTTTCGGCCCCCTGGGGCTATTATTCCTGGCGGCTTTCTTTTTCCTTTCCTGCGGCTCCTCCGCCGGGCCCGACCCAGCCCATGTGGCCGCCCACTCGGCCGGAATCCTGGGCCGCACCGAGCCCATCCGGATCGAATTTACCCAGCCCCAGGACAGCAGCATAGAGCTTCCCGCCAATGCCTTCAGCCTCCGGCCGGCGGCCCCGGGGACCCTCTCCTGGCAGAACGATTACACCCTGGTCTTTACCCCCCAGGAGCCCCTGCGGCCCAACCAGCGCTATAGGGCCCGGGTCAACCTTCCCGAAGTCCCCTCCTTTAGTTTTGAGTTCATGAGCGCCCCTCCCTTGTTTGCAATCCACCTGGACCCCATCCGCATTGGCCCCGAGGATGAGATTACCCTCTCGGGGGTCCTGCTTTTGGACAGCGATGCGGATCTTACCCGGATCGCCTCGGTCCTTAGCTCCCGGGAGCTGGGGAGCCCCCGGTGGACCCACGAAAACGGGACCCACCGCTTTTACTTTGAAGGAATCCAGCGGGGCCAGGTAAGCCGCACCGCCGAACTTAACTGGAACGGCCGGGCCTTAGGGATCTCTGAGCGGGGCTTTACCACCGTCATGATCCCGGGGGCCGAACACTTTGAACTTCTGGGACTTAACCACGAGAATGGGATCATCGAAGTATCCTTCTCTTCCCCCATCCCCGCCCATACGGACCTGCGGGGTTTTATCACCCTTTCGGGGAGAAGCGATGTGCGCTACACCCTGGAGGGAAACATCATTCGCATCTACGGAGACAACGCCGGGGGCTTTAGTCCCGGGACCGAACTGGTCATCCAGGACCTGGAGGATGTCCACGGGAACCGCCTGGCTATTCCGGTTCAGTTTACCGTCTCGGATCGCTGGGAGCTGCCGGAGATCCGCTTTCCCGGGAGCGGGACCATCCTACCCTCCAGCCAGGGGACCAACCTGGTCCTGGAAACCCGGAATGTCTCGGGGGTCATCGTCGAGGCCTTTCATATCTACGGGGACAATATGTTCCAGTTCCTTCAGATTAATGCCATGTCGGGAGAACGGGAACTGGACCGGGTAGGGGAGCCCGTCTGGTCGGCGGCCATAGACTTCCCCTGGGATCCCATGGACCAGAACCGCTGGGTCCGCCGGGGCCTGGACCTAAGCGAACTCAGCCGGGCCCACCCGGGGGGCATGTTCAGAATCCGGGTGAGCTTTAGGCCCCGCCATGTCCACTATGAGTGCACCGTGGGCCATGGGGACTTTTCCAACCGGGAGTTCCCCGACGATACCCTGCCCCCCTACTTTACCGCCGGGGAGCAGAGCTTCTGGAACCAATGGTCCTCCAGCCCCAACTTTAACTGGAGCGAGTGGAACAGCCGCCGCAGTGACCCCTGCCACCCTGCTTTCTATCACCCCAACTACAACCGGAACGCCGTCATAGGGCGGAATGTCCATATCTCCAACCTGGGGCTATTGGCCCGAAGGACCCTGGAGGGGGACTGGGCTGTGGTCACCACCAACCTCATTAGTGCCCAGCCTTCGCCCAATACGGAATTCTTTGTCTACAATTTCCAGGGCCGCCTCCTCTATCAGGGCAGGACCTGGGCCGACGGCATGGCCCGGATCCCCGCCTCCTTGACCGCCGAAATGAGGAGCGGGTCCCGGCTCTTTATCATCGCCCAGAATAATCTGGGCCGGGCCTACCTGCGCATTAACGATTCTTTGGCCCTGACGGTAAGCCACTTCGATGTGTCCGGGGGCTCCCCCACCTCGGGGCTCCGGGGGCTCATCTACGGGGAGCGGGGGGTCTGGCGGCCCGGGGATGATATCTTCCTCACCTTCCTCCTCTCGGATCCCCAGGGGACCCTGCCGGCCAACCACCCGGTCAACTTCGAGCTCATCGACCCCAGAGGCCGGGAAGTGATCAGCCGCAGCTACAGTTCCTCGGTGGACGGCTTTTATCCCATCAGCGTCTCCACCGCCCCCGATGCACCCACCGGCGATTACCTGGCCCGGGTCCGGGTGGGGGGCAGCGTCTTTAGCCGCAGCCTCAAAGTCGAAACGGTGATGCCCAACCGCCTCAAGATGGACCTGGACTTTGGGGATGCGGGCTTTATTAGGAGCGGCACCCAGGAAGTAAGCCTCGAATCGGAATGGCTCTTTGGGGCCCCCGCCCCGGGCCTCCGGGCCGATATCTCGGTGAGCTTTAGGGACGTGGAAACCAGCTTTGCCGACTTCCCCGATTTTTCCTTTAGAGATTTTTCCCGGACCGTCTCTACGGAACGGCAGAATGTCTGGGAGGGAACCCTGGACCAAAGCGGCCGGGCGGTCTTTCCCATGCGATTAAACCCCGGGAACAATGTCCCCGGCCGGGTGAGCGTCCAGTTCCTGACCCGGGTCTTTGAACCCTCGGGGGTCTTTTCCTCCGAACAGATCAGCATCGATTATTCCCCCTACAGCCGCTACACCGGCATCAGGCTCCCCCGGGGGGATGCCGCCCGGGGCATGCTCCTGACCGACATAGACCACACCGCCGAGATCGTGGTGGTCGACGAAGAGGGGGCCCTGGTCCAGGGGAACCTGGAACTGAGCGCGGCCATCTATAAATTATCCTGGCGCTGGTGGTGGGAGATGGGCTCCGGCGAGGCCGCCGATATCGCCAGCACGCTTTCCCGGAACCCCATAAGCCGGTCCTCGGTGACCGCCGTCAACGGCCGGGCCTCCTGGAACTTTAGGATCAACTACCCCGACTGGGGCCGCTACATGATCATCGTCCAGGACCGCAACGGGGGCCATGCGGCAGCCCAGATAGTCTACATAGACTGGCCGGGCTGGGCAGGGAGACCCCAGGAGGGCGGGGCGGGTGCCATGCTCTCCCTCACCACCTCCCAGAACAGCTACAGCACCGGGGAAAGGATAGAAGTGAGCTTCCCCTCCAACAGGGAGGCCCAGGCCCTGGTAAGCATAGAGAAGGGGGGCGAGATCATCCGCAGCGAGTGGATCCAGTGCCAGGAGGGGCAGACCATCTTTGAATTTGCCGCCGAGCCCTCCATGGTCCCCAATGTCTATGTCCATGTGAGCCTCTTCCAGCCCCATCTTCAAACTCAAAATGATCTTCCCATCCGGCTCTATGGCATCGTACCGGTGATGATCCAGGACCCCATGACGGTCTTGAGCCCCCTCATCCGGGCCCCCGAGGTCTGGGAGGCCGAGTCGACGGTCTCCTTTACGGTGAGGGAGCAGAACGGAAGGCCCATGGCCTATACGGTGGCGGTGGTGGACGAGGGCCTTTTGGGCCTTACCCGCCACACCCTCCCCAACCCCCGGAGCACCTTCTTTGCCCGGGAAGCCTCATTTTTAAGAACCTGGGATCTCTTTTCCGAAGTTATCGGTGCCTATTCGGGGAGGCTCGAAACCCTCCTGGCCATAGGGGGGAGCGACGATATCCCCCTGGATAGCATGAAGGAGACCCAGCGCTTTAGACCCGTGGTGCGCTTCTTTGGCCCCTTCGAGATAGGGCCCAACCAGGAGAAGACCGAAACCTTTGACCTTCCCCCCTATGTGGGAGCTCTGCGGATCATGGTCCTCGCCGCATCCTCCAGTGATGAATCCCGGGCCATGGGCTCCCAGCGGGCTTATGGCACCGCCGAAACTTCCGTGAGGGTCACCTCGGACCTCATGGTCTTTGCCACCCTTCCCCGGGTCCTTTCTCCCAATGACGAAGTGGAGGTTCCGGTCTTTGTGAACTCCCATGTGGAGGGGAGGCGCAGCGTCCGGGTCCAGCTGGCCCTGGAAGGGGCGGAAGTTATAGGAAGCAGCGTCCAGGATATTAACTTTGAAGGGGCAGGGGAGCAGATGATCCGCTTTAGGGTCCGGGCCCCGGCAAACCCGGGGGCCATGGAAGTGAGGGCCCAGGCCAGTTCGGCGGGGCTTAAGACCGCCACTCATGTGACCGAGCTGGAAGTCCGGTCCACCGAAATCCCCGTGACCCTTTCTGAGTATGTCTTCCTCAACCCCGGAGAGACCTGGGAGGGGATCATCAACTTCCCCGGCCGGGAAGGGACCAACAGCCTCAGCGCCGAGTTCTCCCGGCTGCCTCCGATTAACCTCGAGTCCCGGCTGGACTTCCTTATCCGCTATCCCCATGGCTGTCTGGAGCAGGTCACCTCGGGACTCTTCCCCCAGCTTTACCTGGACATGGTCATGGACCTAAGCCCCGAACGGAGGGCCCAGATCCGCACCAATGTCACCGATGGGATAGAGAAGCTCTACGGCTACCAGGTCTCTTCCGGGGGCTTTGCCTACTGGTCCGGGGAATCGATCCCCCATGACTGGGGAAGTTCCTATGTGGGCCACTTCCTCCTGGAGGCCCGGCGCCTGGGCTATCCGGTCCGGGACTCGGTAATCCAGGATTGGATCCATTATCAGAGGGATAGGGCCGCGGTCTGGCAGGCCAGGAACACCTCCTTTAGTTATACCGAACAGGCCTATAGGCTCTTTACGATAGCCCTCGCCGGGGACCCGGACCTGGGGGCCATGAACCGCTTAAGGTCCCACATGGTCCAGCCCGGGCAGGTACCCCTCCAGGCCCAGTGGCGTCTAGCCACCGCCTACTGGTATGCGGGCCAGCGGGACATAGCCCGAACCATGGCTAGGGCCCTGGACCTGCCCCAGGGGAACTATAGGGAACTTTCTGCCACCTTTGGTTCCACCCTCAGGGACCGGGCCATGATCCTGGAAACCCTGGTCCTCATGGGGGCCGACCGCTCGGGCCAGGGATTCACCCCCGAGGAAATCAACCGCACCCGGAGCCTCTTTGAGTCCATCGCATCGGCCCTCTCGGAGAACAACTGGCTTTCTACCCAGGAGACCGCCTATGCCCTGATTGCCATCGCCCCCTTCGTGCAAAACAATGCGGGCAGCGGCACCTTGAATGTGGATTATAGTGTAGGCGGCCGAAGCGGCACCAAGAGCTTTAACAGCCCCTCTTCGGAAGAAGCCTTTGGGGATGCGGCGGGCCTTTCGAGCCCCTACCGCTTTACCAACCGTTCATCTATTCCCGTCTATGTGAAGCTTGTCTCCCGGGGCCTCCCCGAAGAGGGAAGCGAGCCAGCCCTTTCGGAGGGCCTGGCCCTGAAGGTGGAGTACCGGACCATGGCCGGCCAGGCCTTAGACCCTGCCGCCCTCGTGCCCGGCCAGGACATGGAAGTGAGGATCACCGTGGGGAACACCCACGGAAATCTGGTAGAAGAGATAGCCCTAGTGGTCCCCGTCCCTGCCTCCTGGGAAATCATCAACACCCGGCTGGCCGATGAGGGAACCCGTCCCACCGCCAACTACCGCTACCAGGACATCCGGGACGACCGGGTGATGACCTACTTCAACCTCAACCGGGGCGCCGAAGTTACCATCAGCTTCATGGTCAACATGACCTACGAAGGCCGCTTCTACCGCCCCGCCATACATGCCTATGCGATGTATGATGAGTCGATTAGGGCGCTGATACCGGGGTATAGAGGAGAGTGATATTGATAATGATGATATTGGTTAACTGAGTGTATCCAGTGCAGGATGGTAAGATAATTGCACCAACAGGGCTATTATTAAGACCTACCGCTCAGTTCACCGCTGGACAAAAACATGCACAATCGATCAAACACCCACCAAGTCCCCTCTCGCTGGTCAGCAAACAATCCCCAGCGGCTCAAGCGGCTTGACCACGCAATTTATGAAACTATCGAAGCTTAGGGATTAGTATGGTTTTACTTAAAACAAAGTTGCGTGGTCAACCGAAATCGCCGCCGGGAATTTTTGCAGCACCAGCGTTGAAAGATACGGGTGGTTCGATAGAAGATGATCATCGAGAACCACCTAAATAATTTAGCCTATGTCGTACCATCATTGTCCATATAAAAGTGAGTGGGGGAAAGCAGCTGTAGAATGATTACGTGACAGGTGTAATATCGCACCGCTCGGTAAATGATCACCGTTGGCAGGGCCCTATTTCACCCAGCCCAGGATCTCCTCCCGTCTTCTTCCCCCCCCACCCATGATATGGATGATTACTAAGGTACAGAGGCTCATCTATGCAAAGGGTTTCTTATGAAAATGCTCTTCTTGAGCTAGCCACGCATTGCTGTCCCAGCTGGAGCAGGAACTTCGTCCATGACGAGCCTCTGGCGGGCAGGAAAAGCGAGCTTAGGAGTTAAATATTTTAGGGTCAGACCGCCAGCGGAGCTCGGCAGGGATGAAGGTTCCTGTCCAGCCTGAGCTGGAATTGCTGGGTAGGTCTTAGATTAGATTAGTCTTCGTAGTAAAGCCATCAGAGTTTGTTTGCTAACCAGCTATATAGATAGATATGTTCTACATTATCTTGAATCGTACATGATCACTTCACATTTTAGTCTTCACATAGAGACAAACATACGTTTTCATACTATACTTAACCCATGGAAACCATCAATATTGATATCCTTAGTAACACCCTCTCCTTCGTATCATCCTCCGAACCGGATCTCCTCCATTGGGGCATCCTTCGGACCGTGGGTGATGTGGACCAGTCTATTCTGGCTTTGGGGCTGGCCCTCTATAGGGTGAAGACCGAGAAGCTGTATAAGGCCCTGGGGTATAAGAACCTGAGCGCTTATATGGAGGCCCTGGCTCTGGCCCTGGGGAGGGACCGGAGCTGTGTCTACAAGTGGCTTAAGATAGGGAAGATCTATGTGATCTATCAAAAGGAGCTAAGCCAGATAGGTTTTTCCCATAGAAATGGCCCCACCAAGCTCCCCTACCTGGAGCGGGCCCTGGAAAGGGGACCACAAAGACAGGTATATGCCTATTTAATGGAGATGAACCAGAGGGATTTTGCCCATTTTGCCAAAACCGGGAGGGCCAAAGGCCCGGCGGTCCAGGACCATAGGCTGGATGAACTCCTCCATGGGCCCAATAGCCCCTTCAAGGAAGAAAAAGGTAAAGGAGAATCGACTATATTTTATCAAGAGGCCTGGGCAGTCAGGATGAATAGCACCCTGAGCGCCCGGGTCAAAAGATGGCTCCGGATGTCCATACAACTGGCCTTCAATGCCCTGGACAGGAAGGGCTCTGTCACCGCGGTCCACCTGGATTCCGAACGGGAACTAAAACTCTTCAATGTTATAGCCCATGAGGCCCGGGCAAAGATGCGGGAAGAGATAGCCCAGGAGAAGAAGCTAAGGGCAAGGAGGAAGGCCCTTGAAATGAGTCCCTATTTGAGGCTATAGTTTTATTGTCCATTTGTGTAATGGATAAAAAACTTTAATAAAGAGGTATGTATGAATTTCTTCATTACCCCCCCCCCCACCCCCCCTCCGCTAAACCCCTCCCCCCCCCCCTTACTTCCTTTTTCCCGATCCA